>JAYVEV010000027.1:0-23012 GCA_043773745.1 Burkholderiales bacterium
CCAGATCGAGGCGAACGTCGAGGCTGGACTGCACGTGATGGGGTGCGTGATCGCGGACTGGCGATGTGGCGCGTGACGCCAGGCCATTGACCGGTCCGAGATCAAGGAATGGTGATGGCGATAAGGCGACCACTCTCTGTGGCAAAGCGCCGACATTACCATCGCGCGTACGAAGCCGCGCTTGCCATCCATAAAAGGTTCCCACCGGGACCGCCTCGCGCCGACAGAATGCCTCGACCGTTAGCTTGTTTGCGGCAAAGCGCGCAAGCCGATTCCGCCATGCCGTTTCCCGCTGCGCCTTGATTGCCACTGATGCTGGTTTGCTCATTTCCCTCTCCGTGTTGTTGAACGTGAGGGCATTGTGCCGAGACTACTATCCGGTGACTATGACGCCGTGGGGTTACCGGTTACCGATATTGCGGCAAATCGTCCGTTATGTGATGCCATCCTGCTTTCGCATCCACAAACACATGACGGCTTGCACCGCTGCCCGCATAGCTATCAAGGGTGCCGAGTGTGATCACGATATTTGTTTCGTCGTTCAGTCGCCGGATAAACAGTGGCGAGCCGCAGCGGCTGCAAAAACACTTTAGACGCTGCGGAGACGAGGCATAGGTCGTGATGAGTTCAGTGCCCGAGGTTAATTCAAAATCAGCGCTGGCTACCACGCCGTTGGTGGAAAACGCCGCGCCGTGCGCTTTACGGCACATCTGGCAATGGCAATTTTCAATTGGGCCGACAGGCCCGGTGATACGGTAGGTGATGCCGCCACACAGGCAGCTGCCTGTACTGTTGCCCGCCGTATCCGTCATGGCTAGATTGGGGCTAGCGGCCCGCGCGATTGGCGGCAGCGCCCCGAATCAAGGTGCCGACACCTTCACTGGTGAGCACTTCCAGCAACAGCGCATGCGAGACACGGCCATCGATGATGTGGGCGGTCTTTACGCCATTCTTGACTGCGTCAAGTGCGCAATCCACTTTCGGCATCATGCCGCCGGAGATGGTGCCGTTGGCGATCAGCGCGCTCACCATGGTGGCGTTGAGGCCAGTGAGAATATTGCCCTTTTTATCGAGTACACCTTTGGTATTGGTCAGCAGGATCAGTTTTTCAGCCTGCAACGCGATCGCGATTTTGCCCGCGACCACATCAGCGTTGATGTTGTAGGCGGTGCCATATTCATCCACGCCCAGCGGTGCGATGACAGGAATGAAATCTTCAGTATCGAGCAAGTCAATAATCGCGGTGTCAATCTTGACCACCTCGCCCACCAGGCCGATGTCAATTTTTTTGCGCTTGTCTTCTTTAGAGGTGATGGTCAGTTTGCGGGCATGGATAAAGTTGCCGTCCTTGCCGGTAAGGCCCACCGCCTTGCCGCCCGCCTTGTTGATCAACGTCACAATTTCCTGATTGACCAAACCGCCGAGCACCATTTCCACCACGTCCAGTGTCTCGTCATCGGTGACACGCATGCCCTGGATGAACTGGCCTTCCTTGCCAATTTTTGACAGCAGACTATTGATTTGCGGCCCGCCACCGTGCACCACCACCGGGTTCATGCCAATCAGCTTGAGCAGCGTAATGTCTTCCGCGAAATCTTCCTGCAAGGCAATATCGGTCATCGCATTACCGCCGTATTTAACGACGATATTTTTATCCCAGAAACGCTGAATATAAGGCAGCGCTTCAATTAGCACTTCAGCCTTTTGCGACGCTGAAATCGTGGCCAGAACCGCAGCCGCGTTTTCAATGCGTTGCTCGGCGCTGCGTTTGGTTTTGGGGGCTTTGGATGCGGCGGATTTCTTGAGTGCAGGTTTTACAGCTCTTTTCGCAGCAGGCTTCTCGGGCATCAGGGTTCTCCGGTGGGTAGGCAATAAACAATTTTGCAGATTGTACGGCTATGTGGCGCGCAACAGAAAAAGATTTAAGCTAGCCTAGGTGCTAGTTATGTCTTCTTAGGCAGCGATGAATTTGTGCAGGGTTAATAATAGTGCTGTGAGGGTAGGTCCATTTACCCTAACTAATTAACGCGACCCCTCACATATCTGCGTAGCGCCCAAATTACAACTGCGCATGAGGCCAAATAGACTCCTATCGCAAAACTGTCTGTCATATCGGTTTGTGTGGACTAAAAAGCATATATGCCCACCATTGCCACAATGCCGGAGACATTTTGTACGATTCTTTGTGATCGCGAAAAACCTTTGTTTTTCATGGTCATATGCTCCTTCAGCGGGTGACTACTCGTCCCTCTGAGTAAATTATGCGTATTACAAAATTGTAACCTGCAGTCCCTACCAGCCAGCCGCCAATGATCCTTGCGCGCTATTCAGCGCGCACCTCTCGTGACATCAGCAGTTTCACGATATGGCGCGGGTCAGCACTATCGAACAACAGGGCGCACACGGCTTCGGTGATGGGCATATTCACATGGTATTGTTTCGCGAGTTTCAGCGCGGTCTGAGCAGAATTCACGCCTTCTGCCACATGTCCGAGTTCTAACAAAATCTGCTCCAGTGTTTTACCCTCCGCCAACGCGACACCCACACTGCGATTGCGCGAGAGACTGCCGGTCGCCGTCAAAATCAGATCGCCCAATCCTGTCAGGCCCATGAAGGTTTCGGCTTTGCCGCCCATGGCAACGCCCAGGCGCACCATTTCCGCCAGCCCGCGGGTAATGAGTGCGGCGCGAGCATTCATGCCAAGTTGCATGCCGTCGCTTAAACCAGCAGCAATCGCCATGACGTTTTTGAGGGCGCCACCCAATTCCACGCCGATTAAATCTGCATTCGAATAAACCCGTAACGCGTTACCACTCAGTTTGACGGCTGTTTCCTGAGCAAAAGCAAAATCATTGCAGGCCAATGTGAGCGCGGCAGGCAAACCTTTCGCTACTTCCAACGCGAAACTGGGGCCGGACAATACGCCGTATTTTGCATCGCTACCCAACAGCGCGCCGATAATTTCATGCGGCAATTTGCCGCTCTGCTTCTCGAATCCTTTGCAGGCCCAGATGATAGGTAACTGCGGTCGCAATGCATGCACAGCTTCAGCCGTTGCCGACAGTCCGGCAGTTGAGGTGGCGATCAAGGCGATATCAGCCTCGGCCAATGTCTCAGCCATTACAGTGCTAATTTCAAGCGAGGACGGAAGTGTAATGCCCGGCAGTGCGCGCGGGTTGGTGCGGCTGCTGGCTACTGCAAGCAGTTGCTCGCGATTGCGGCCCCACAAAGTGACCTGGTGCTGCGCCGCAAATGTTATGCCCAGTGCAGTACCCCAAGCGCCCGCACCAAGGATGGCAATTTTCATGTTGAGGTAAACATAATAATGAGCTCTCCGGTGCAACACATATTACTCACCCCAGACTTGGTTTTTGCGAACAAAGCCAGCCTGCCCATCGCGATGGCGCACCGGTAACCAACCTTCTACGGCCGTACCTGTAACCTCCAAAATAACCGCGCGTTGTGCCTCGAACACCAGTGCTGACGAGGGGTTTGGCATAGCGCGGATATCGGCCATATTGACGTGAATTTGAGTATGTTGCGAGTTGTCGAGCGCGCCACTTTCGACCCAGCCAATTGTATTATCGGCGGTGCGAATTTTTACCCATTTATCCAGCTTGACCAGCACCTCTGCGGGTTGCCGAGGAGAGAGGATGAAGGTTTTGTGGGCTTTAGCAGAGGGCGCGTCGAAAACAATGGCAGGCCGCTCGCCTATCGAGGCGAACTGCGTAGCGGGCATCGACGCGGGTGAGGAAGGAGGTGCCTTAACAGGCGTTTGCGCCTCAGAGGTGGCGCTAAAAAAGCAAATCGCCGCCACCATGGTGGCGGCGTTTTTCATCATACGAATAGTCATGAAGTGCGGCGCGTCAGGCTGTTTAGTGCGTAACAGCGGGTGCTGCCGCTTGCTGTGCTTCTTGTTCTTTTTGTGCCTGAAACAGTGCTTCGAAATTCACTGGGTTCAACAGAACGGGCGGGAAGCCAGCGCGCACGATGGCATCCGAAATGGATTCGCGGGCATAGGGATACAGAATATTCGGGTTACCAATGCCAAGGATAGGTTCCATGTCTTGGTTAGGAACGTTGCGAATCGCGAAAATACCGGCCTGGCAGCACTCGACCAGAAACATCGTTTTGTCGCCGATTTTTGCAGTGACGGTCACGGTTAATTCGGTTTGATAAATACCGTCGCTGACGCTTTTTGAAGCGTGGTGCAATTGCACATCAACCTGCGGCGCGTCGCGCTCAAGGAAAATTTGCGGTGCGTTAGGCACTTCGATCGAGAGATCCTTTACATAGATTTTCTCGATAGCGTAAGTGGGTTGTGTTTCGGCGGAAGCTGGGGCGGTTGTTGCGGCTACATCGGTCATTTCAAATTTCCCTATAAATAAACGTGTTTCAAATTAAATTCCAGATTCTTACAACAAATTCAAAATCTTTTTTACGCGCCTGCCAGGAGTGGTGCTAGTCCACCCGCCCGGTCGAGCGCTGCCAGATCGTCAAAGCCGCCCACAAAATAATCACCAATATAAATCTGTGGCACCGTCCGCCGTCCGGTCTTGGTCATCATCTCATCGCGTTTGGCGGGGTCGAGGTCGATACGAATCTTGTCGATTTCCGCGACGCCTTTGGATTTCAACAAACGCTCGGCATTGATACAGAACGGGCAAACCGCGGTGGAGTACATGGTAATTTTGGGCATCGTGACGCTCGTATTAATCCTTCTGGATTTTATTTCTCAACCGGCAAACTGGCTTGCTGCCACGCACCAAACCCACCTTGCAGGGCATAAACATCGGTAAAACCGTTTGCCTTCAATGCCCGAACCGCTGCCGCAGCGCGGGTATTGGTGCCGCAGGTGACGATGACCGGCTTGTCTTTAAACTTGGCAATTTCATCGATGCGCTTGGTAATTTCAGCGAGAGGAATATTTTTGGCTTTCGGGATCCGGCCGCTGTTGAATTCGCCATTATCGCGAATATCGAGTACCAGTGCGTTGCCACTATTCATCATGCGCGTGGTCTCAAGCGTACCAACCTCGTTGGCACCGCCGACGAGGTTGGAGATGGTTGGCCACAGCAACATGGTGCCGCTCGCCAAGAAGAGGGCTACCAGCATGAAGTTTTGTGAAATAAATTCAGACATATGTCATTAACATTTCTATTAAGTGTTGCGTGTATCGGGACTCGGTAGCGGGTAACAATCAATAGTTGAAAGTGATGTTATAAATAGGGATGGTGCAACCGCGACATTGACACCAAGATTTGCCCAACCTCAACAAACGTCCGATCATTCAAAAAAAGCACAAATCAAATTACGAAAACCTGACATTTTACCGAGAAAATGCAGTGTCTGCCCCACTTTCTCACTTTGCCTTGCTTGGCTTGACATGATAGGTTTGGGCATATCGCCCACAATCAAGCCAATTAGTCCGATCATTTGCCAATCAAACCTAAATTGACCCTCTAAATTTTATGAAAAAGCTCGTCTTAATGCGTCACGGCGAAAGCCAATGGAATCTGGAAAACCGCTTTACCGGCTGGGTTGATGTTGATTTGACTGATAAGGGTGTCGAGGAGGCCAGACTTGCCGGTAAATTGCTGAAACAGGCGGGGATAGAGTTTGATCTTGGCTTTACATCACTGTTGACTCGTGCGATTCGTACCCTGTGGCTCACGCAGGAGGTGTTGGATCGGCGCTGGATTCCCGTCATCAAACACTGGCGGCTCAATGAACGTCACTATGGCGCGCTGCAAGGGCTGAATAAAACGGAAACCGCGGCAAAGTATGGCGAAGACCAAGTGCATGCTTGGCGCCGCTCCTACGATGTGCCGCCGCCGCCGCTAGAGCTGGCGGATGAACGCCATCCTTCGCGTGACCTGCGCTACCAAAGTCTGCTGCCGGAAGAATTGCCGCGCACAGAGTGTTTGAAAGATACCGTACTGCGCGTAGTGCCCTACTGGCAAATGGAAATTGCCCCGCAGATTCGAGCGGGTAAGAACGTCATTATTGCGGCGCATGGCAACAGCTTGCGCGCCCTTATTAAGCATTTGGATCATGTCTCCGATAGCGATATCGTCGGCCTCAATATTCCTACCGCGGTACCCTTGGTTTATGAGCTAACGGATGATTTGAGGCCTATCCGCAGCTACTATCTGGGCGATCAGGCCGAAGTGGCGCGGGCGCAAGCCGCCGTTGCGGCACAGGGCAAGGCTGGCCATTGAGTATTCGGGCATGCGCTGGGTCCCCGGTCTGAAAACACGTGTGTTTCGGAGGCTAAACGGCCAATGCTTATATCAGCGTTTTGGCCGGAAAGCCTCGTGGATGCTGGTGATTGCGGCATTGTGCGGGCCGTTCACGATGCAGGCGGCCGCGCAAAAAAATTCTGCTGAAGCCGAGAAGAAGCGCCTTAATGAGGTGCGTGAACGCATTGATAAGTTGAAACAAAATTTATCGAAAAGCGAGGAATCGCGCACTGAAGTGGCTGATCAACTCAAGACCAGCGAAAAAGCGATTAGCGAGGTAAATCGCAACCTGGTTCAGCTGGGTCAAGAGCAACAGAAAATATCGGCGGCGCTGAGTGACACTCAAAAGCGCATTCAAGCTGCTCGTGTCGATGTTGCCAAGCAGCAGGATTTGCTGGATCGCATGATTCGCCACCAGTACATGCATGGCAATACTGATCAGCTTCGCCTGGTATTGGATGGTCAGGACATGTCGGTAGTTGAGCGTCATCTGCAATATGGGGGTTATATATCCAAAAATCGCGCCACATTAATTGCCAACCTTAAAGTGGTCTTGGCAGATTTGGCGGATTTGGAAGCTGCCGCAAATTTAAAGAAAGAGGCACTTGCCGTCAATGCCGCCGAGCAAAAAGAGGCGCGCGCCAAAATTGAAGCCGAACGACTTCAGCGGAAAAAAGTGTTGAACAGCATCGCCACCGACATCTCAAAAAACCGCCGCGAAATAGGGCGCTTGAAGCGCGATGAAGATCGTCTTACACGACTGGTGGATCAGTTGGCCAAGGCGCTACTGCGAAAACCGCCTGATAAATCCAAAGACAAATCCAAAGACAGCACTAAGAACCTCGTACCTGATCGCATCCGTCCGCCTGGACAGGCCGTAGATAGCGTGGCAGATGCGGCTTTTGTGGGGCGGGCATTTCAGAGTCTGCAAGGTAAATTAAAGTTGCCCACGCGCGGTGAACTCGGCGGCCGGTTTGGTACTCCAAGAGAAGATAGTGGTGTTACCTGGAAAGGATTGTTCATTAAGTCGGCAACAGGCCAGCCTGTACACGCCATTGCGGATGGGAATGTGGTATTTGCTGACTGGTTGCGCGGTTATGGCAATTTATTGATTCTGGACCACGGCAACGGCTATTTAAGTCTCTACGGGCATAACGAAAGTTTGTTGAAGGCGGTTGGTGAATCAGTATCAAGCGGCGAAACTGTTGCGTCCGTCGGCTCTACCGGTGGGGCGGTGGAATCGGGTGTATATTTTGAATTGCGCCATGAGGGCAAGCCGTTTGATCCCATGAAATGGGTCGGCAAATAATTTGCAATTTGCCACAATCGCCCCATGTAATAAATGCCATAATTTTTAATCGATAGTTAAAACATGCTGCAACATAGCTGCAAAGACATGCGCAACTTATTTAGAGGCAAACAATGAACACCACGGAAAAACCTAATCCCTCCAAACCCAGCCAAGCGGTAGCCCCGAAGCTGAAAGCGGCCGGCCTCATCGTTCTGGGCGCGGTGGTGGGAGTGACGCTTAGCCTTAATTTTTCCGCAACCGCCGAACGTCTAAACCCGACCCTGAATTTGCCAATCGATGAAGTGCGCATGCTGTCCGAAGTCTATGGGCGCATTAAAAGTGATTATGTCGAAGAGGTCGACGATAAGCGTCTAATCAAGGAAGCTATTAACGGCATGTTGACGGGGCTGGACCCACACTCGGCGTTCCTGGATGCTGATGCATTCAAGGAAATGCAGTCAGTCACCACGGGAAAATTTGGCGGCCTCGGTATCGAAGTTGGCATGGAAGACGGATTGGTGAAGGTGATTTCGCCGATTGACGATACGCCCGCCTTTAAAGCAGGCATCAAATCGGGCGATTACATCATTAAAGTCAATGACACCAGCTTGCGCGGTATGAACATCACCGAAGCGGTTAAACGGATGCGCGGCGAGTCAGGCACCGAAGCGGTATTGACCATCTTGCGCAAGGGTGAGAATAAAGAGCTCGTCTTCAATGTTCGTCGCGCAGAAATCCAGTTGCAGAGTGTCCGTTCGCGCGAGTTGGAGCCGGGCATTGCTTATATTCGCTTGACCCAGTTTGAAGAGGCAACGGCCGAAAAAATGGTGCGCGCTATCAACGACGCCTACAAACAGAACAATGGTCTCGTCAAAGGCATTGTGCTTGATTTGCGCAACGATCCGGGCGGTCTGCTGCACTCGTCGGTGGCAGTCTCGGCGGCGTTTTTGCCCAAAGATGCATTGGTCGTTTATACCGAAGGCCGTGTCGAGGATGCAAAGTTGCGGTTTAGCGCCCGCAAGGAAGATTATGTGCGCGGCCCCAAGCGTGAGGATCCGCTTGCCAAGCTTAATCCGGCGGCCAAGACTGTGCCGATAGTTGTACTGGTCAATAACGGCACCGCGTCGGCTTCCGAAATCGTTGCTGGAGCGCTGCAGGATCACAAGCGTGCGATCGTGATGGGTACGCAATCATTTGGCAAAGGTTCGGTACAAACCATTTTGCCGCTGACCAAGGACACCGCGATCAAGCTCACGACCGCGCGCTATTTGACGCCGAATGGGCGCTCTATTCAGGCCAAAGGTATTACGCCCGATATGATTGTCGATGACGGCGCACAACGGTTATCCATGCGCGAGTCTGATCTTGAACATCATTTATCGAGCGAAGATGAAAGAAAAGCCGCTGATGCCGCAAAACTGAAACCGGAATCGAAGCCTGAATTGAAGCCCGCCAAGCCTGGCTTAGCTCTTACGCCCATTGATTTGGATAAAGTCAAAGGTGTTGCTAAATCCGGCGTGGCTATGACGGCCAAAGCGACGCCTAGCCAGGGCGAAGTTATCAAGTCGGCCGATGATGAAAAACCGCTCGAATATAAACCGCTCAATGCTGCTGACGGCAAGCCGATTGATTTTGTGTTGCAACAAGCGCTGAATCAATTAAAAGGCCTGCCGGTCGCTGCAAATCCGCGTGAATTGTTGGTCGCGGCCAATCCTGATTTGACAGGCGGCAAGATAGTGGCAAAAGTTAATGCTAAGCCCTGATCTGAAGTCCTGAATCGCGGGCTGGTAGTTGTTGTATAGGCGATTGAAAATTTAGGGCCGCTAATATGCGCGATCAGGAGTTGCTACGCTATAGCCGCCATATTCTGCTCAATGAATTTGGCGTTGAGGCGCAAATGGCACTAACCCATAGCCACGCGCTGGTGGTTGGCGCGGGTGGCTTGGGATCGGCGGCGTTGATGTATCTGGCGTCTGCCGGTATGGGGCACATCACGGTGGCAGATGGTGATGTGGTTGATCTCACCAATTTGCAGCGTCAAATCGTACATCGCGAAGCGGCGATTGGCACGAGCAAAGCGCTTTCTGCGCAGCACACATTAAGCGAAATCAATTCAACTATTACCGTTGTCGCCATCACCCAGCGGCTCACGTCCGCAGGCTTGATTGAGCAGATCGCAAGTGCCGACGTAGTGCTCGATTGCACCGACAATTTTGCAACCCGCCATGCGATTAACCGCGCGTGTGTGGCCGCACGAAAGCCACTTGTGTCGGGCGCGGGTATCCGCTTTGATGGGCAGATTACCAGCTTTGATTTTCGCGATGACGACAGTGCCTGCTACCACTGCCTATTCCCGGATCAACCAAATGCAGAAGAAGAACGTTGTGCAGTCATGGGCGTATTCGCGCCATTGGTCGGCATTATTGGTGCCATGCAGGCGGCTGAAGCGATTCGCTTGATTGGCGGGATCGGTGCGCCCTTAAAAGGCAGATTATCCATGCTCGATGCACTGACGATGGAATGGCAAACCGTGAACTATCGTCGTGACCCGTCTTGTGCTGTTTGTAGTGCGGAAAGTCGTGGCAGTGAAAAATCGGCAAAAGGAAAAACCTATGCATCGCTATAAATATTTTTTTGTGAATGCAGCTATGTGTCTGTTTATCGCGCAGTACGGCGATATCGCCAGTGCCCAGGTGCTCTATAAATACACTGATAAAGACGGAAAAATCAGCTATTCCGATCGAGTGCCAAAACCCGGCGAGAAGGCCGAGCTTGTCACAACCGATTTGGAAACCAATATCATGGCTGCGCCGAAGAATACCGTGGGCGGTGTCAAGCAAACTATCCAGGAAGTAAATGCGCGAGGCAAGCAGCGTGCGATCCTTCGCGATAAATTATTTAAAGAAGTCGAGGAAGCGCGTGCGCAAGTTGAGCTGGCAAAAAAAGCGCTGGAAGACGGCAAGGAAGCATTGCCGGAAGAGCGGCAGATTGTGGTGCGCGCCAATAGCCCCGGAAAAAATACCGTCATCTATAAAGAATCCTATCGCGAGCGGGTTGCGGCACTGGAAGCTAATTTGAAAATTGCCGAAAAAAATCTGGAACTGGCTGAAGAAAAATATCACCGTACTGCGCCCTAATTTCGCGCGCCAATGATGGCAACTTCGGGCGCGCCTTGTTTATGACTGGGTCGCCAAGTCCCAGCGTGCGCGCACACTGAAATCCTGGCGATTCGCCAGCAAGATCGATGGGTCAGCCTTGATGCGCAACGCGGCAGCAAACGCGATCATTGCCCCGTTGTCGGTGCAGAGTGCGAGCGGCGGATAAAATACTTCAGCACCCTGGCGGTTCGCTTCACGCGTGAGTTTTTCACGCAAAGCCTTGTTAGCACCCACCCCGCCCGATACCACCAGACGAGTCATGGCATGGGATTTTAATGCGGCCAAAGATTTTGCCACCAGCACATCGACGATGGCTGCCTGAAACGATGCGGCAATATCGGCTTGAGTTGCGTGGGGTAACATCGCAGGCGAGGTATCATCGCACGCTGCTATGAGCTTGGCTTTGAGGGTCAGCACAGCAGTCTTCAAGCCACTAAAGCTGAAATCAAGATCACCGCTATGCAGCATCGGGCGCGGCAATTTATAGCGGCTGGCATCGCCTGACTCTGCAAGCTGACTGAGTGCCGGACCACCCGGGTACGGCAAGCCCAATAGCGAGGCGGTTTTATCAAACGCTTCACCTGCGGCATCGTCCACGGTCTCGCCCAGCAGACGGTATTGGCCCACCTGATCGACCGCCATGAGCTGCGTATGCCCGCCTGAAACCAACAGCGCGACAAACGGAAACGATAAATCGGGCGCTTCAATCAACGGCGATAGCAAATGCCCTTCTAAATGATGAATACCAATAACGGGTTTACCTAAGGCAAACCCCAGCCCGGCCGCCACGCTATTGCCGACCATCAATGCGCCGCCCAGCCCGGGCCCTTCTGTCACAGCGATGGCATCAATGTTTTTAAGTGAGCGTTGGCTCTCGTTGAGAGTTTCTTCAATTAAAGGGATAAGGCGGCGAATATGGTCCCGCGAGGCTAGCTCAGGCACCACGCCGCCATAAGCCGCATGCATGGCTATTTGCGAATGCAGGCGATGACCAAGCAGACCTTTATCGGTGTCATAAAGCGCAACGCCGGTTTCATCACACGAAGTTTCAATACCTAAAATGAGCAAGTTTGTTCCAGCGCGGACGGTGTAATTGGCGATTGGGGCCGGGTGAGTTGGGAGCAAAAGAGCAGAAAAATTGCAAAAATGCACGTAAGTCGTTATTATATTAAGCCTTTCGTCCAAGACGCGAGAAATTTCACAAAAGTATCTTCAGACCCACAATCACAGTTGGATAACGATTGAGATTGGGCGGGCATAACTAGAAAGTAGAAAGGTTGTACCAATGCCATTGATTCGCTTGAAAGAAAATGAGCCGTTTGACGTTGCCCTGCGTCGCTTCAAACGTGCTGTTGAAAAAACTGGTTTGCTCACTGACCTCCGTGCCCGTGAGTTTTACGAAAAGCCGACTGCCGAGCGCAAGCGCAAGCACGCCGCCGCTGTTAAACGCCGCTATAAACGCCTGCGCAGCCAAATGCTGCCGCCGAAGCTTTACTAAGTTTCGCAAGAGCAAAATTCTTTTGAGGCAGAGTGCGAAAGCTCTCTGCCTTTTTTATTTCTGAGGTGAAAAATGACATTACGCGACCGTATTAATGAAGACATGAAAGCCGCCATGAAGGCGCGCGAAAGCGACAAACTCGGCGCGATTCGCTTGCTAACTTCGGCGCTCAAACAAAAAGAAGTCGATGAGCGTATCGAAATCACGGACGACATCGTGCTCGCCATTGTTGAAAAAATGTTGAAGCAGCGCAAAGATTCGATTGAGCAATTTACTGCGGGCAATCGCATGGATTTGGTTGCTAAAGAACAATTTGAAGTCGGCATTTTGCAGGCTTATATGCCCGCACAAATGTCGGACGCCGAGTTGGCAAAGGTGCTCGATGAGGTCATTACAGAAACCGGTGCAACCAGCGCCAAAGACATGGGCAAAGTCATGAATGCACTTCGTCCACGCGTAGCAGGGCGTGCAGATATGGGCAAGTTATCAGGTGTGGTTAAAGCGCGTTTGGGGTAACCGCTTAGGGTAACGAAACGCATAAAATGCCGCGAGAGTCGCTGCTTATTTCCCCAGTTTTGCGTGGAATAGCAAATTTTTTTAGCGCCGATAGTTCAGGTAATGAAAGTCAGATTCGCATGTCCTCTATAATTGCATTCTGATGATTCCTGCCGACTTTATTCAACAGTTGCTCGCCCGCGTCGATATTGTCGATGTAGTGGATAAGCACGTAAAGCTCAAGAAGGCCGGGCAAAATTATTCCGCTTGCTGTCCTTTCCACAGCGAAAAAACGCCGAGTTTTTTGGTCAGTCCGCAAAAGCAGTTTTATCACTGCTTTGGCTGCGGCGTCAGCGGTAATGCGGTCGGTTTTTTGATGGAATATGCGGGCATGGATTTTCGCGATGCAGTGCGCGAATTAGCCGACGGCGTTGGCATGACGATGCCGGTAGAAGCCAGCTCTGAAGAATCGATTGAGCGTGCCAAGGAAGCCGCGAGTTTGGGTGAAGTCATGACGGCGGCAAGGGATTTTTATCGCCGCGAATTAAAAAAATCAACCAAAGCAATCGAGTACTTTAAAGGCCGTGGTGTCAGCGGTGAGATTGCCGCAAAATTTGGCTTGGGCTATGCGCCAGACGATTGGCAAGGCCTGAAAGGTGCGGTGGAAGATTACACCGCCGCCGCCCTGCATGAGTGCGGGCTCGTGATTGATAACGACGAGGGGCGTCGCTATGATCGTTTCCGTGATCGCGTCATGTTTCCGATTCTCGATCAACGCGGCGGCGTGATCGGTTTTGGCGGCCGCATCATCGGTCAGGGCGAGCCCAAATATTTAAATTCACCCGAGACGCCGCTGTTCGAAAAAGGCCGCGAACTCTACGGCCTTTTTCAAGCCAAGCGTGCGATACGCGATACCCAAACGGCGATTGTGGTGGAAGGCTATATGGATGTTGTGGCACTCGCGCAAAGCGGTGTTGAAAACGCCGTCGCCACACTGGGAACTGCTACCACACCCACACACGTGCAAAAGCTGTTGCGGATGGCGGATAACCTAGTGTTTTGTTTCGACGGCGACAAGGCGGGTCGCAAAGCTGCCTGGCGCGCGTTGGAACAATCGCTGCCGGTGGTGATGGATGGCAAGGATATTCGCTTTTTATTTTTACCCGCTGAGGATGACCCCGATACTTTCGTGCGCCGTTTGGGTAAAGACGCTTTTATGGCGGAACTTAAAAACGCGAAACCACTTTCGTCCGTCTTGTTCGAAGAGTTAAGCTCGCATGTTGATATTGACAGTGAAGAAGGCCGCGCGCGTTTACTCGCCAACGCAAAGCCTTTAATCAGTCTGGTCTCACCGCAAACAGCGCCCGGATTGGCACTCATGCTGCGCCGACGTTTGGCCGACGCCGTGGGTTTGGGTGCGGTGGAAATAGAGCGGCTCGTGCCAATGACAGTAGGTGGAAACACTAATGCCGGCGCGGTGTTTGAAGGCGGTAGTGGGTTTGAAGGTTATGAAGGCGGTGGTAATTTCACGTCCACTTCAAACCGAAAGAATTTGCGTCCACCGCCAGAGCTTTACCGCGACGGCTCGCCCAAGCCGCGGGTTTTTCCGCCGGGCGATAAGCGCGCAACCTGGGAAAAAAGAAATCGCCGTGAGCCCGCGCTCGCGGCCAATGCAAAAAAAATTGCGAAGCTCACGCCGGCCGAGCAACTTATTATCGACATGCTTTCCAAGCCGGTGTTGGCCGGGCGTTTCGATCTGGCTGTGGATGAAGATAATCACAGCGTTATCGGCACCGCCAACCGCGTTGCCGCATTCATTCGCGATCATGATTTTGAAGTGCACATGGGTGCGGTCGTCGCCAATTTTCAGGAATCAGCCGATGCCGATGTGATTTCACGTTTAACGGTGCATCCGCTATTGACTGATGAGGACATGGCGGCCAGAGATATCGATGCTGATTTTGATGCGGCCCTGGAAAAGCTGCATGAGGACGCGATTGCCGCGCAAAAGCGCGCCGAGATTGACCGCCGGGCGAAGGAAATGGGTTTGAGTTAGGCGGCGGCGAGGGTATGCGTCACATGGCGAGCAACGAGGGCTGAATTTAATTTTAGGTAAAATATTAAAACACTAGCAATGACGGCAGTTTTCAGCCATTTTTGCCCTAAACGCCGCCCCAATACTAGGGTTTGTTCTGGCCCCTTGAAAATCTAAAAATCACCTACAAATCAATTATCTAGCGAAACACCTGTTGGAAAATAGGGGCTTTTGTTATAATCCACGGTTCCCCGCAATATTTTCAACATTCCGGTGCGCGTTCAACGCTCGCTGGTTTGATTACTGCACACCACAGCAAACGGACATCACCCACATGGCACGCAAACCCAAGAGCGCACGCGATCACGACGAATTCCCGATCCCGAACTTCAAAGCCAGCAAACAAGAAGCGGCCAAGATCGATATCGAAGCCCAAAAAACACGTCTCAAAAGCCTGATCAACCTTGGCAAAGAGCGCGGCTTTTTGACTTATGCCGAGATCAACGATCACCTGCCTGACATGGTCGATGCGGAGCAGATTGAATCGATCATCACCACCTTCAACGACATGGGTATCCAGGTCTATGATGTGGCGCCTGATGCCGAAACATTGCTGCTCACCGATGCATCGCCTGCTGCCAGTGACGATGATGATGCCGAAGAAGAAGCCGCTGCTGCGCTCTCGACAGTTGATTCCGAATTTGGTCGCACCACCGACCCCGTGCGTATGTACATGCGCGAAATGGGCTCGGTTGAATTGCTGACGCGCGAAGGCGAAATTGAAATCGCCAAGCGTATCGAAGACGGCCTGAAGCACATGATCTACGCGATCTCGTCTTGCCCGACGACGATTCAGGCAATTCTTGATTTGGCTGATAAAGTTGAGCGCGATGAAATGCGTATCGACGAAGTTGTTGATGGCCTAGTTGATCCTAATGAAGCCGAAGTCGCCGAGGCCGCACTGGCTGAAGCGGAATTGGAGGATCCGGAAGAAGTTGAAGAAGAGGAAGAGGATGAAGACGGCTCCATTGCCGCCGCTAATCTGGAGCAGTTGAAACAGGACTCGCTCGCAAAATTCAATTCCATCCGCAAGATTTTCAAACGCATGAAAAAAGCGCTGGCCGAAAAAGGCCACCGCTCACGCGCCTACAAAGATTTGCAGGAAGAGTTATCCGCTGAGCTCATGTTGATTCGCTTCTCAGCTAAGCAGGTCGAAGCGTTGTGTAACGGCTTGCGCTCGCTGGTAGATGGCGTGCGTCAACGTGAACGGGAAATTCAGGAGTTGTGTGTCAAAAATTCCGGCATGCCGCGTCCACATTTCATCAAATCCTTCCCCGGCAATGAAACCAATCTGAAGTGGATCGCTGACGAGATCACCAACGGTAAAGGCTACGCGGCCGCGCTGGTCAGATTTAAGCCCTCGATTGTCGAGCAGCAAGAAACACTGATTAATCTGCAAAAGGAAGTCGGCCTGCCGATTAAGGATCTGAAAGAAATCGCACGACAAATGAGCACCGGCGAAGCCAAGGCCCGCCGCGCCAAACGCGAAATGATCGAGGCTAACTTGCGGCTGGTAATTTCGATTGCGAAAAAATACACCAACCGTGGTTTGCAATTCCTCGATTTGATTCAGGAAGGCAATATCGGTTTGATGAAAGCGGTCGATAAATTCGAATATCGTCGTGGCTATAAGTTTTCAACATACGCAACATGGTGGATTCGTCAGGCGATTACACGCTCGATCGCGGATCAGGCGCGCACCATTCGTATCCCGGTTCATATGATTGAGACAATCAATAAAATGAACCGCATCTCGCGGCAGATTCTGCAGGAAACCGGTTTGGAGCCAGATCCCGCAACACTCGCAGTGAAGATGGAAATGCCGGAAGATAAAATCCGCAAGATCATGAAAATTTCCAAAGAGCCGATCTCAATGGAAACGCCGATTGGCGACGATGATGATTCGCATTTGGGCGATTTCATCGAAGACACCAATTCGCTGGCACCGCTTGATGCCGCACAGTACGGCTCATTGCGTGACGTGACCAAGGATGTGCTGGATTCATTGACGCCGCGCGAAGCCAAAGTGCTGCGCATGCGTTTTGGTATCGAGATGAACACCGACCATACGCTTGAAGAAGTCGGCAAACAGTTTGACGTCACGCGCGAGCGGATTCGCCAAATAGAAGCCAAAGCGCTGCGTAAATTGCGCCATCCAAGTCGCAGTGAAAAGCTGAAGAGTTTCCTGGAAACGGATAGCTGATCTGCATTTATAGAAGGTCGCAAAAGCAAAACGGGCAGCGGTGAAAACCAGCTGCCCGTTTTTTATTGTGCCGGCTTTGGACAATCTCAGGCCATAACTTTATCTAGACATAATAATATATTAGACAATGTCCAGAATATATGCTTTAATTAAAGCTATGAATGACCCAATCTACAAATTGCTGCGTCAACACCGAGTGCAGGTGACTGCCCAACGTCTGGCTATTATGCGAGCGGTGTCATCTCGTCCTCATATCACGGCTGACGAACTCACCGATGATGTCCGTGCCATCATCGGTGCTATCTCCCGACAGGCTGTGTACGACACGCTTGGCGTCCTGGTGGATAAAAAGCTCATTCGCCGGATCCATCCTGCCGGATCCGCAGCGCGGTACGAGGATCGAGTGGGCGACAATCATCATCACCTGATCTGCCGTGGCTGCGGCATCATGTTCGATATCGACTGTGCGGTCGGGGTGGCACCTTGCCTTACCGCGGACAATGATCATGGCTTCGAGATTGATGAAGCCGAGGTCATCTACAGAGGGATCTGTCCGCCGTGCCAGAAGCTGGATACGGCGGCAGTTGCAGGGAAGGCGTTGGCCCAAGCGGGGCCGACACAGAACTCGAAGCGAAGGAGGACCATTGGTCCGAGCCAAAATTAGCATACAGAGCGCCCACCTTCGATTTCAAATTGCGCAACCTTCTTGGCTGCGCGGAATCACGGTCATCTGAAACACCCAAGCGGCCGCAAGGGAACCCTCAACCGCCACTCACTATCACAAGCAGCACTACTTATTCAGTCCAAGGAGCAGAAATGAATGATCTAAACAATATAAACGCAGGCAAGTGCCCAGTGATGGGCGCACATAACGCACCAAAGGCTACGGCAGCTACGGCAAACCAGCACTGGTGGCCGAATCAGTTGGATCTGAAGACCCTCCAACAAAAATCCCCACTCGCTGATCCCATGGGCGAGGATTTCAACTACGCCGAGGAGTTCAAGAGCCTCGACCTGAACGCGCTGCAGAAGGACATCGATGCCTTGATGACGACATCGCAGGATTGGTGGCCTGCCGACTACGGCCACTATGGCCCATTCTTCATTCGGATGGCGTGGCACAGCGCCGGCACCTACCGGGTCGGCGATGGTCGCGGCGGCTCGGGCTCTGGCATGCAGCGCTTTGCGCCCATCAATAGCTGGCCTGACAACGCGAACCTGGACAAGGCACGCCGCTTACTCTGGCCGATAAAGCAAAAATACGGCCGCAAGATTTCATGGGCCGATCTGATCATATTGGTGGGTAACCGTGCCCTGGAAACAATGGGATTTAAGACCTACGGTTTTGCCGGTGGGCGCGTGGATGCCTGGGAGCCGGAAGATATTTACTGGGGGCCAGAGAACACATGGCTAGGCGACGAACGCTACACCGGTGACCGGGAGCTTGAGCAACCTCTGGGGGCCGTGCAGATGGGCCTGATCTATGTAAATCCGCAGGGGCCAAACGGTAATCCGGATCCGCTCGCTTCAGCCAAAGATATTCGCGAAACCTTCGCCCGTATGGCGATGAACGACGAAGAAACGGTTGCTCTCTGCGCAGGCGGACACACCTTCGGAAAAACCCACGGTGCTGCCGATGCGGGCAAGTACGTCGGTCCTGAGCCTGAAGGCGCGAGCCTCGAGGAACAAGGCTTTGGCTGGAAGAATAGCTTTGGCAGCGGCAAGGGCGTTCACACCATCACCAGCGGGCTGGAAGGTGCCTGGACCACCAACCCGATCAAATGGGACAGCGGCTATTTCGATGTTCTGTTTGGCTACGAATGGGAAAAAACGACAGGTCCTGGCGGCGCTACCCAGTGGACACCCAAAAACAGCGCTGGTGCCGGTACTGTTCCGGATGCGCACGATCCGTCGAAAAAGCACGCACCGATGATGGCCACGACAGACATCGCACTGATCATGGACCCGGCCTACGCCAAGATCTCCAAACGCTTCCACCAGAACCCAGCTGAATTCGCGGATGCGTTTGCGAAAGCCTGGTACAAACTGACGCACCGTGACATGGGTCCAGTGTCACGCTATCTTGGCCCGTTGGTGCCAGCCGAAACCCAGCTGTGGCAGGACCCCGTTCCCGCCGTGAATCATGAATTGATTGGCGCACAAGAAATTGCTGAGCTGAAGGTCAAGATTCTCGCCTCAGGACTGTCCATTTCCCAACTGGTCTCGACCGCATGGGCATCGGCGGCCACCTTCCGCGGCACCGACAAACGCGGTGGTGCAAATGGGGCGCGCATTCGCCTCGCGCCGCAGAAGGATTGGGAAGTCAACAATCCAGCCGAACTGGCTAAGGTGCTGACGGTACTGGAGAAGATTCAACAGGACTTCAACAGCGCACGGTCCGACCGAAAGCAAGTCTCGTTCGCTGACCTGATCGTTTTGGGCGGCTGCGCAGCTGTCGAACAAGCGACAAAGAATGCCGGGCAAAACGTTCAGGTTCCCTTCTCGCCAGGACGCACGGATGCGTCGCAAGAACAAACTGATGTGCATTCGGTTTCTGCGCTTGAACCGACTGCAGACGGGTTTCGCAATTACCTCGCAAAGGGACACCGCAAACCGGCCGCCGAGTTACTGGTGGATCGGGCCTATATGCTGACGCTGACCGCGCCTGAAATGACGGTTCTTGTTGGCGGCCTGCGTGTCTTGAATGCAAACCTGCGCCAGTCCGAACTCGGCGTCTTCACCAAGCAGCGCGAGACTTTGAGCAATGACTTCTTCGTGAACCTGCTCGACATGAACACGAAGTGGCAGGCATCCATCGCATCTGAGGGTGTGTTCGAAGGGCGCGACAGTAAGACTGGCGTGGTCAAGTGGACCGGCTCAAGTGTTGATCTCTTGTTCGGCTCGAACTCCCAGCTCCGGGCCCTCGCGGAAGTTTACGCTTGCGCCGACTCGCAGCAGAAGTTCGTGCGCGACTTCGTGGCGGCATGGAACAAGGTCATGAACCTCGATCGCTTCGACCTGGCCTGATCCCGACCAAGTTAAGTGTGAACGGTACCAGCCGATGCCTGGGTGATGAATGACATCACCCAGGCATCGGCGGTTTCGTACACGTAAACTCAGCTATTAGCGTCCTACAACATGAGAGTTATCTTGATGGTATTGGCCGCATCGCCCGCTGGTTCGATTGTGAAGCCGATCACCGTTGCCAGTTTCAGCATGCCCAGGTTGCCCGGCAACACACTGCCTTCAATTTGCTGATAGCCCGCCTCACGTGCCGCGCTGACCAGCGCCTTCATCAATTGTTCACCCAGCCCCCTGCCTTGCCAGGCATCGGCAATGGCAATGGCAAACTCAACAGTTTTGCGATCTGGATTCGGGTAGTAACGTGCAACGCCGGCAATCTTTTCATCGTCCAGCGTGAGCGCTATTAACGCCATCTCGCGGTCGTAATCGAGCTGTGTAAAACGCGCGATCATATCGTCTGACAGCGTGGCAACCGAATGCAGAAAACGGTAGTAGCGCGATGTATCCGACATTGCCGCCACAAATGCACGCTCGCGATCCGCATCGTCAGGCCGAATCGCGCGCAGTTTAAGTTGGGTTTGATCCTTGAGTCTTATCTCGCCTTCTAGTTCCACCGGATACGGAAATATCGCCATATGGCGATAGCGATTATCAGCAACTGGCGCTTCAGCGTCGATCACAATGCGCGCATCCGTCACCGCTGCGCCGCCCGGGTGAGCGAGGACCGGATTCAAATCCATTTCTTTCACCCAGGGCAGCAGGCAGGTGATGGTCGAGACTCGTACTAGCACGTTGATCAGCGCATCATGATCAATCCCCGGTACGTTGCGGTAGCTATCGAGAATTCGGCTGATACGGGTGCGCGAAATAAGCTCAGACGCCAGCAAACTATTGAGCGGCGGCAAGGCAAGCGCCGTATCGCGCACCACCTCCACCGTCACGCCGCCCGAGCCGAATGCGATCACGGGGCCAAAGACCGGATCACGCGATACACCCACCAGCACCTCACGGGCATGTGCAAATTTCATCATGGGTTGGATATTGACGCCCTTGATGACAGCATCCGGCGACGCATGTGAAACTTGTTCGAGCATGTCATCAAACGCATTGCCCACTTGGCTGCGATTCATCAGGTTCAGTCGCACGCCGCCCACATCACTCTTGTGGGTGATATCGGGCGAATGAATTTTCATGACAACCGGGAAGCCAATTTTTTTTGCTGCGGTTTCAGCGGCTTCGCGAGTGGTGGCGATTTCACCAATCTCAACGGGAAGTCCGAAGGCGGCCAATACCTGCTTGGCTTCAATCTCGGTCAATAATGATCGCTTCTCGGCAAGTGCCGCCGCTCGAATAATATTCGCGCTTGCCACTGCAGCAGCGCATTTAGCGAGACTTAATGACAGCACTTCAGCGGCGGGTGGCGATTGCAATAAAAAAGCCTGATGCGTACGAAAGCGCGCCAGATAAGAAAACGCTTCCACCGCGTTCTCCGGCGTTAAAAAATTGGGCACATGCGCGGCATCGAGCATGGCGCGTCCACCAATAATCGAGGCGCCACCCAGCAGCGCGGTAAAAACTGGTTTGGCATGATGCGCACTGGCATAGTGTGTGGCGGAGATAATCGCGGTCGCAGCTGCTTCGGCAGAGGTCACTGTTTGTGGACAAAAAAGTACCAACAGCGCATCCACACCCGGATCTGCCGCTACCGCGTTAATGGCATCTTCAAAACGTTGCGGTGTGGCATCGCCAATAAGATCAACCGGGTTGCTGTGTGACCAGTGTGGCGGCAGCGCGGCATCCAAAGTTTTCAGGGTTGCAGCTGACAATGTGGCGAGCTTTAATCCATTATCAGCCGCGCAATCAGCCGCCACCACACCCGGCCCGCCGCCATTGGTGATGATGGCTAATCGCTCGCCGCGCAAACTCTTGGCTATTTGTGGATCGGCCAGCAGGCGTGCCGCTGCGAACAATTGCAGTGAGCTGGTCACACGTAGCGCGCCGCTACGTGCCAGCGCCGCATCAAACACGGCATCATTGCCGGCCAACGCGCCGGTATGGCTGCTCGCGGCTTTGCTGCTGACAGCATGACGTCCAGCCTTAAGCACCACCACTGGTTTGACGCGTGCCGCCGCCCGCAGCGCTGATAAAAATCCGCGCGCTTCTCGGATACCCTCGACATATAACAAAATACTTTTAGTGTCGGCGTCTTGCACCAGAAAATCCAGCACCTCACCAAAATCCACATCCAGCGCGCCACCAAGCGATATCAGACTCGAAAATCCGATCTCGGTGGTTGCCGCCCAATCCAGTATTGCGGTGCAGACGGCACCCGATTGCGATACCAGCGCGAGAGAGCCAGCACGTCCGCCCGTGTTGGCAAAGGTGGCGTTCAGCCCAACCGCCGGCCGCATCATGCCCACACAATTAGGGCCGATCATGCGAATGCCATAACGCCTGGCTATATCTTTCACTTCGCGCCCGCGCTCAATACCTTCCGCACCTATTTCCTCAAAGCCGGCTGATAACACCAACGCATCACGGATGCCAGCCTCGCCTGCATCACGCAAAATGCCTGCTACGCTCGCCGCTGGTGTGGCGATGACCACCAGATCGGGCGAGGCAGGCAAATCGCCCAGACGGGCATAGCAAGGCTCGCCGAATACCATTTCATGTTTGGGGTTGACCGCGTATAGCGCACCTTTAAATTGGGCCGCCTGCATATTCATAAACACAAAACGACCCAGTGCCCCGGCGCGCTCGGTGGCACCAACGATGGCGACAGATGCGGGTAAAAACAGATGCGATAGATAATGCTGGGACATGCCGACTAATCTACCTTATCTGCATGAAGAACGTATGTCAGACACACGGCAGGTCACAGAGCAGCACAAGCATCGATTCAGCAAGGATTAGTATCGAAGCAGGTGGTTTCGATATAATGTAGGTTCTGCTATGTGAGGTTGTGGGACGTTAGCTCAGTTGGTTAGAGCAGAGGACTCATAATCC
>JAYVEV010000028.1:0-2964 GCA_043773745.1 Burkholderiales bacterium
GCCTCGATATTCAAATGGGTAACAACCCCATTTTCGATCACCATTGAGAAGCGCTGCATACGAATGCCCATACCGTGTGCGGAGAAATCAGCATCGAGGCCCAAGGCTTTTGCCCAGCTCGCAGAGCCATCGCCGAACATACGCACCTTGCCTTCGGTTTTTTGCTCTTTGGCCCATGCACCCATGACGAATGCATCGTTTACCGACACACACCAAATTTCATCAACACCTTTGGCTTTGAAATCCGCCACGTGATCGCGATAACCAGGCACATGCTTGGCCGAACAGGTGGGCGTGAACGCACCGGGCAAACCAAAGCAGGTAATTTTTTTACCTTTGACTAAATCGCTCACATTGAATTTATTGGGGCCGAGGGAACAACCTTCGGTTTCGACAGCAATAAATTCGCTCAATACGCCATCAGGCAACGCCTCGCCAATTTTGATCACGGTATTTCTCCTTGGGTTAGTTTGATTATGAAGTGATTGTGGGTGCAGCAACTGCTGCGTAAGTAAAGGAATCGGCGAAAAATTCATCTTCCGGTAAGCCGCGTTCCGCGAACGATTTTTGCCCGGATTCAATCATGATCGGCGCGCCGCAGGCGTAGACTTGATATCCGGCGAGCGATTCAAAATCATCCAGAATGGCCTGGTGAACCAAGCCAGTGCGACCCTGCCAATTATCCTCTGCCTTGGGGTCTGACAGGACCGGAATAAACGTGAATTGAGGATGCTCTTTCGCCCACCGAGAGGCAAGCTGGCCCATGTATAAATCCTGCATTGATCGGCAACCCCAATAGAGCACCATCTCCCGATCAACATGCGAGAAAAATGCGTGCTCAATGACGGCTTTAATTGGCGCGAAGCCGGTACCGCCTGCCATGAAAATGATGGGCTTGTCCGAATCTTCGCGCAAGAAAAAGGAGCCATGCGGCCCTTCAAAACGCAGAATCGCGCGGTCACGCATTTCGTTGAATACATAATTCGAAAAAAATCCATCTGGAACAGCGCGCACATGAAGCTGCACGTAGGCATCATCATGTGGTGCATTGGCCATCGAGTAGCTGCGGCGTTTGCCGTCCTTGAGCAATATATCAATATACTGCCCCGCCAAAAACTGTAGCCGCTCCTGCGCGGGCAGCTTTAGCGACAGCACCGCAACATCAAGTGCCACCTTTTCGACTTTTTCTACGCGGCAAGGCAATGTACGAATTTGAATATCACCAGTTCCACCGATCTCTTTAATTTCCAGCGTTAGGTCAGAACAAGCTTTGCCTACGCAGAACAGCGCCTTGCCAACGGCTTTTTCTTCCGGCTTTAGTGTGCGTTCCTGATAAACCCCGTAATCCAGATCGCCCGAGGCAACAGTGCCTTTGCATGACCCACAGGCGCCGTTGCGGCAGCCATAGGGCAAGCCAATGCCCTGGCGCAATGCGGCTTCCAAAATTGTTTCATCGGGGCTTGCTTTAAAGGTGTTGCCTGATGGTTTAAGGGTAATTTGAAATTCGGTCGTGCTCATTTCGACTTGCCACTTTCTGTTCGGTGATGATATTCGCTGGTGTTGCTCATTTATACTCACAGCCACGATGCATGCTGCGCGAAAAATTTTAATTGTCGGATTTGGTGATGTGGGTCAGCGCCTAGTAAAACAACTGCTCACCCAGATTCAATCCCGACACCTGCATATTTTTACATTAGTGCGCCAGACCGAGCGTGCCGCCATCGCGCGCGAGCTCAATGCCACGCCCATTTTCGGCGACTTGACGGATCGGCACTCACTATCCCGAATCACCGGTTTGGCAGATACCGTGTTTCATTTTGCGCCGCCGCCAAGCCGGGGACTAGTTGATATTCATACCCGAAATCTAATCTCCGCCCTCAGCCATCAACGCAGGATGCTACCACAGCGACTTATCTATGTAAGCACCACGGGTGTTTACGGCA
Source organism: Burkholderiales bacterium (assembly GCA_043773745.1). GTDB lineage: Bacteria > Pseudomonadota > Gammaproteobacteria > Burkholderiales > Usitatibacteraceae > UKL13-2. The sequence continues at coordinate 1,944 of JAYVEV010000028.1, forward strand.
ATTGTAATGGCGAATTCATTAATGAAACCCGTATTGCCCGGCCTGGAACTGATCGAGCCAAGCGCCGTATTGATGCAGAAACGCAATTGCGCGGTTGGGGTAAACAAAGCGGCGTGGCGGTGTCCATTTTGCGAGCACCGGGTATTTATGCCGAAGACCGTTTACCCATAGAGAGACTGAAAAACCGCACCCCGGCCTTGTGTGTCGGCGATGATGTATATACCAATCATATTCATGCAGACGATCTGGCGCGTGTGGCTTGGGCCGCCGCTTCGCGGGGCTTGCCTAATCGGATTTATAACGCGGTTGATGATACCAACCTTAAAATGGGCGACTATTTTGATGCGGTCGCAGATCATTTTGTCTTGCCCCGCGCCCCGCGCCTGTCGAAAGCGGAAGCCATGACACAAATTTCTCCACCGATGATGTCATTCATGAATGAGTCCCGCCGCATCGGCAACGCCCGCCTTAAACAGGAGTTAGCTTTCCAGTTTCAGTATTCAAGCGTGGAAGATTTTTTGAAGCGCGGATCAGGCGGCAGTTAGTCTGTGAAAGAATATTACGCCCTCGCTTATTCGCGCCTAAATTCACCCTCAATGACACTGTCTCTTCCGGGGGCGCTGTCGCTGGCTGCGCGTGAACGTGCTGCTTGTTCGAAAGCGGGTTCACGTACCGGGATCAGCAGTAAAATCAGCGCCATGACATCCGAAATAACGCCGGGGAAAATGAGTAAAAGCCCTGCCAATACCGTACGGAAGCTATCAATAAATGCGGCAAGAGAAAATTGTCCTTGCGACAGTGCGCCGGCCAACCGCGCAATTAATGAAAACCGTGCCTGTTTGATCAGTACGATACCGGCAATCGCAGCAAACACCAGCCATGCAAACACCCACCCGGCGTGCCCGCCCGGGCCAGCGGCCAGACGATAGAGGACCACACCCTCGGCGAGGGGGAATCCGATTAATATACTAATGATGAGATATCGCACGACATTTCCTTATTATTACCTTTGTGCCCGAAC
>JAYVEV010000029.1:0-12201 GCA_043773745.1 Burkholderiales bacterium
TCATACGTGAATTGCAGACCAACTAAATGATTCTGTTCGACCCCACTGCGTCGCTGATAGCAATACCCATGTTATGACTCAACTGAGTGTCAACCTTAATAAAATTGCCTTGCTGCGCAATACCCGTTCAATCGGTATTCCCAGCGTGCTTCGTGCGGCACGCATCACCCTGGAGGCGGGTGCGCACGGCATCACTGTGCACCCGCGCCCTGACGGACGTCACGTGCGCGCGCACGATGTGCGAGAGCTGTCCGACCTATTGCGGGATTGGCCGCAAGCAGAATTTAATATTGAAGGTAATCCATTCCATGGTTTGCTCGACTTTGTACGCGAAGTCCGACCGCAACAATGCACGCTGGTGCCGGATGAGTCAGGGCAATTTACCTCCGACCATGGCTGGGACTTGACAGTTGATGCCGACCGCTTGATGCCCATCATCACGGAGTTGAAGGCCATGAAGGTACGGGTAAGTTTGTTTATGGATCCCATACCCGGAGCTATGGCTGCGGTCAAAAAATTAGGGGCTGACCGGATTGAGCTCTATACCGAGCCCTATGCCGAGGCCTTCGGCAAATACAATCAGGCCGTAGTCCTGAAGCAGTATGTAGATACTGCGCATGAGGCCGAGATGCTGGGATTGGGCGTCAATGCCGGGCACGATCTCAATTTGCAAAATCTCCCGTTATTTTTACAGGCGATACCCAATGTGATGGAAGTATCCATTGGCCATGCTCTGATTGCTGATGCGCTTGAATTGGGCTTGGCTGAAACAGTGCGACGGTATTTGCAGGCAACCAGTCAGACTGTCGTGCCTACCGAAGCCCGTGCCGCAACACACTCTGCCGTATGATTTTTGGCATTGGCACCGATATCGTGAGTATTAAGCGAATTGAAGATTCCTTATTTCGTTTCGGGGATCGATTCTTGCATCGGGTCTTAAACGAGACGGAGGTTGCTGAATACGCCCAAACTTCACAACCTGCACGTTTTTTGGCCAAACGGTTTGCGGTGAAGGAAGCATTTTCAAAAGCATACGGCACTGGCATTGGCGCCGAAGTAGGCTGGCATGATGTTGCCGTGACCCATGATCCGCGCGGCAAACCCCAGATTTCTACCTCAAGCGCACTCACTGAGCGCCTTAATCAACAAACTATTTCATCCTCGCATGTGTCGATTTCCGATGAGTCGGAGCATGCAATTGCCTTTGTCGTTTTGGAAAAAACATGACCCTGAATATTCCGCTTGGATTGGTAATGGCCGATGTGGTTGGCCTTGAATTAACGTCGGATGACATTGCACGTTTGCAGCACCCGCTGATTGGCGGGGTGATCTTGTTTGCCAGAAATTATCAATCACCCGAACAGCTGAAACGGCTAACCGCCAGTATCCACGGACTTCGCGAGCCATCATTGCCGATTGCAGTTGACCACGAAGGGGGCCGCGTACAGCGTTTCCGCGAAGGCTTTACCGCTATTCCACCGATGCGTGCGTTTGGGGAACGTTGGCAACAATCCGCCGCCGATGCGGCGCAACTTGCCGAAGCTTGTGGTTATGTCATGGGTGCCGAGCTTGCCGCCCACGGTGTTGATTTTACGTTTGCGCCGGTACTCGATCTGGATTGGGGTGAAAGTGGCGTGATTGGCGATCGTTCCTTTAACCGATCACCGCTTGCAGTCACAACCTTAGCCCGTGAGTTGATTCAAGGCATGCGTGCGGCTGGGGTGGCGAGTTGCGGCAAACATTTCCCGGGGCACGGTTTCGTGCGCGCTGACTCACACCATGAAATTCCCAGGGACGAACGCAGTCTTGCTGATATTTCAAAAGACGATATTGTGCCGTTCCGCGAGCTGGCGAATGAACTGGATTCGGTCATGCCCGCACATGTGATCTACGATAAAATCGACAGCCATCCAGCCGGTTTTTCAAGTTTTTGGTTACAACAAAAATTGAGAGGCGAATTCGGGTTTAAGGGCGTCATTTTTTCTGACGACCTCACCATGGAAGGCGCGTCGGTTGCGGGCGGCGTAGTGGCCCGTGCCGAAGCCGCGCTCACGGCCGGCTGCGACATGGTGCTGCTCTGTAATGATCCGGTTCGATGTGACGAGCTGTTAAACGGCATGTGGGAGCGTGGCCATCGCGCCCGTGCCGAGACCTCTCAGCATCTTGAACGTATGCGCGCCAAGCCCGGCCGCATGAGCAGGGCGCTTACTGATGATGCGAGGTACTTAACTGCCCGCAGCGCGCTGGCGGGTATGGGGCTGGATTAACTTCCCTGATGGGAAGCACAACAGCCCCGATGGGAAGCGCCGCGCCTATTCAATGCGATATTTTTTGTCGCGTTGTCGATAATTTCGGAGATATCGGTGTTACGTGGCGTTTGGCGCGCCAGCTATCGGGCGAATTCGGGGTGCAGATCCGCCTGATTGTTGACGAGCTCGCCAGCTTTCAAAAACTGGCACCCGCAATAGACCTCAACGCAGCGACCCAAACTGCCGATGGCATCGCGATATTGGCTTGGCACCAGAATATTTTGCTGGCGCCTGCGCAATGCGTCATCGAGGCGTTTCAGTGTGAATTGCCAACTTCATACATCAATGCAATGGCTTTGATGAAACCTGCTCCGGTTTGGTTAAACCTCGAATATCTGAGTGCGGAGAGCTGGGTCGGCGAACATCATTTGCTACCCTCACCGCAACCGCAAACCGGCCTGAATAAATATTTCTTTTTCCCGGGCTTTCGCGCGAATACCGGTGGCCTCATTCGTGAACATGCGCTGCTATTTCAGCACCAGCAGTTTCAACAGGACCAGTCTCAAGCCACAACGGGTTCGTTGAAAATTTTTCTGTTCGGTTATGAAAATGTCGCGCTAACTGCGCTGTTGGAGAGTTTTAGCGATGCTGCCCGGCACCTGATTTGCACCATACCCAGCGGTGCTCTGGCCCGGCAGGCCAAGGCCTATGTGCCAAACGTGGAATTGAACACCATAGAATTCCTACCACAACCCGAGCTTGATCATTTGTTATGGTCCCATGATGTGTTGTTTGTGCGCGGCGAGGATTCGTTTGTCCGCGCCCAATGGGCAGCCAAACCGTTTGTTTGGCAAATATATCCGCAGGCCGAGCGCGCCCATTGGCTCAAGCTAAATGCCTTCCTTGATTTATATTGCGAAGGATTAGCTGCTGATGCAGCAGATGCGGTACGCGAGCTGCATCGCGCCTGGAATGATCAGGATGCTGATGCTATTGGCGCGGCTTGGCAGGCTTTTTACGGTCAGTTAGGCCTGTTGCAAGAGCATGCTGCGGCGTGGTCGCAAAAACTCTCGCAAATGCCTGATTTGGCAACACAACTGATGACTTTTTATGCGAAAACGGCTAAAATTTAAGGCTTTGTTAATCAATTAACAGAAACAACAAATACCAACAAACAGCGTTTTGCACCGTTATTTACATTTTTCAAATGCAGGACCTGCACCAGAATCCCTAACCGTACGAAAGTTATTCCATGAAAATCGCACAAGAACTCCGCGCAGGCAACGTCGTTATGATCGGTAAAGATCCGATGGTTGTTTTGAAAGCCGAGTACAACAAAGGCGGTCGTAGCGCCGCTGTCGTTAAAATGAAATTCAAAAACCTGTTGACCGCCTCTGGCATGGAAACAGTTTATAAAGCCGACGATAAATTTGAAGTGGTCTCGCTTGAGAAAAAAGAAGTAACGTATTCTTATTTTTCCGATCCCATGTATGTATTCATGGATGGCGAATACAATCAATACGAAGTCGAGCCTGAAAACATGGGCGATGCGCTTAACTACCTCGAAGATGCCATGCCATGCGAAGTGACTTTCTATGACGGCAAAGCCATTTCAATTGAACTGCCCACCTCGGTCGAACGCGAAATCAGCACCGACCCGGCAGTACGCGGTGACACCTCCGGTAAAGTCATGAAACCTGCCAAATTGGTCAGCACCGGCTTTGCGGTTTCGGTGCCATTGTTTTGCGAAAACGGCGATAAGATTGAAATTGATACCCGTACCGGCGAATACCGTCGTCGTGTATAGCTAGTCACCTTTAGTTTTAACGGATAAGGGCACGGTTCTCCGTGCCCTTTTTGTTTCAATCAACTTAAAAATGGTCATGAAGAAAAACAATAATAGTTACGATACCAACTGCCGCCAATGCCCACGTCTGGCAGGATTTTTGGACGAGGTGAAGTCTGAGTACCCGGCCTATTTTTGCAAACCCGTACCACCGTTTGGTGATGCGGTAACCTCATTATTCGTCGTTGGTTTGGCACCCGGTATGCATGGTGCCAATGCCACCGGACGACCATTTACGGGCGATCACGCGGGCATTCTTTTGTATGAAACCTTGCACAAATTCGGCTATGCCAGCAAGCCGCAATCTGTAAGTGTTGATGATGGGTTAAAGCTTACCGGCTGCCGAATTTCAAACGCGGTTAAATGCCTACCGCCCGGCAATAAACCGACACCGGAAGAAATCAAAACCTGCAATCATTTTTTGGCACATGAGTTGGCCGGGTTGCCAACCTCAACACGAATCCTCGCGCTGGGCGGCATCGCCCATAACGCTGTGTTGATGGCATTTGGGCTGAAGGTGAGTGCGGCCAAATTTGGCCACGCTGCCCAACATGAATTGGCATCAGGCCACACATTATTCGATAGCTACCATTGCTCTCGCTACAATACCAATACGAAGCGGCTGACCGAGGAAACTTTTCATCAGGTCTTTAAAATGATTCAACAGCATAAAAAAGCGAAACGCTAGTATTGTAGGGGTATTCGAGTCATTTTTTCTCCAAACGCCGCATCCTGCTTAGACTTTATGTAACGAATTAAAGATGTTCGATCCCAAATCCATCCTCGTCCAATTGCCGAATCTACCCGGTGTCTATCGCATGAAAAATGCAATGGGCGAAGTGATTTATGTGGGTAAGGCGCGTGATCTGAAAAAACGGGTTTCGTCCTATTTTGCGAAGACCCACGAAAGCCCACGCACCACGCTGATGGTGTCGCATATCGCGGCTATTGACACTACCGTTACCCGCAGCGAGTCGGAGGCGCTGCTGCTGGAAAATAACCTCATCAAGTCGCTCGCACCGAAATATAACGTGCTGTTTCGCGATGATAAAAGCTATCCCTACATCATGGTGACGGCGCGGGATTTTCCCCAGATTCGGTTTTATCGCGGCAATCATGCAAAGCCACATCGCTACTTTGGCCCGTTCCCGTCGGCCTGGGCAGTACGCGACACCATTAATCATCTGCAAAAAATGTTTAAGCTCCGAACCTGTGACGACACCGTATACGCACATCGTTCGCGGCCCTGTTTGTTGCACCAAATTCAGCGTTGCTCGGCACCTTGCGTGGGGCTGATATCGAAAGAAGACTATGCGCGCGATATCAACAACGCCGGGCTTTTCCTGCAAGGCAAAGAAAATGAAGTGCTCGAACAGTTAAATCGAAAAATGGAAGCCGCTGCAGCCGAGCTTAATTTTGAGGTGGCCGCAACCTATCGCGATCAGGTCCGAACTTTGCAACGAATTCTGTCCAAGCAATTTGTGGAGTCCGCTAGTGAACGTGATGTCGATATCATCGCTGCGATGGAGATCTCCGGCGTATGGTGTGTGAATCTGGTGATGATTCGCGGGGGGCGTCATCTGGGAGACAAGAGCTTGTTCCCGTCAAATACAAACCAAGCCGATTTGGAATCCGTCATCACAGCGTTTATAGACCAAAACTACAGTAGTGAAAAACCGCCTTCGCGTATTGTAGTAGATGGCAGTTTTGATACCGAAGATTGGGAAGTGTTTTTATCGGATGTAGCAGGCCGCCAGGTCAAGGTCGTCACACGACCGCAGGGTGAAGCCAAAGTCTGGATGACGATGGCGATGAAGAATGCGCAGTTTGCCATCGAACGCCAGCTGACCGATATAGCATCGCAAGACAAAAAGCTCGCCATGATGCGCGAGGCACTGGAATTGCCGGACATTGAGCGTGTGGAATGTTTCGATATCAGTCATACGATGGGTGAGGCCACGGTGGCATCCTGCGTGGTGTTTGATCGCGGGAAAATGCAATCGTCTGAATATCGTCTTTACAATATTACCGGCATCACGGCAGGCGATGATTATGCTGCCATGCGTGATGCGCTGTTACGGCGCTATAAAAAAATGGCCGAGGCTGAGCTGGCGGAGGCTGGAGCCCATGAAGTGCGTGACACTGAGGAGGCGCTAGTTGCCATTGATGAAGTTATTTCTGTCGCGCCCATAGTCGACGGCGGCGCCAGAGCCAAAAAGGCCGCCAAACCCTTAGCGCCACGGCCGGATCTGATCTTGATTGACGGTGGCAAAGGCCAACTTAGCATTGCAGAAGAGGTCATGAGCGAGCTCGGCATCGTTGATATTCAGTTGATCGGTGTCGCAAAAGGCGAAGGTCGTAAGGTCGGTCTGGAAACATTAATCTTCGGCGGCACTCGACGTGAGCTACATTTACCGATGGATAATTTGGGGTTTCATTTGATTCAGCAAATTCGCGATGAAGCGCATCGCTATGCCATCACGGGTCACCGCGCGCGCCGCGCGAAAAAGCGCAATACCTCCCGCCTTGAGGACATTGCGGGAATTGGTCCGAAGCGCCGCAAAGCGTTGCTGACGCAGTTTGGTGGCTTGCAAGGCGTGCAGGCAGCAAGCGTAGATGACTTAGCCAAGGTTGAAGGAATTAGTCGAGAGTTAGCCGAAACCCTCTATAACGAATTACACTAGCGCCATGCCACAACAGTCGCCTAAAATTCCGGTAAACATTCCCATCATTTTGACGTGGCTGCGCATCGCGGCCATCCCGCTGTTTGTAGCGATTTTATATTTCCCTGAAGACTGGCTTACCGCCAAGCAAGCAAACGTTGTGGCCACTGTTATTTTTGTTGCCGCCGCGATTACCGATTGGCTAGATGGTTACCTGGCGCGGAAGTGGAACCAAAGCTCGGCCTTTGGCGCCTTTCTCGATCCTGTTGCCGATAAGTTAATGGTAGCTGCGGCTTTGATCGTGCTGGTGGAAATGGGGCGGACGGACGCGGTTGTCGCGCTCATTATCATTGGCCGGGAAATTACCATTTCTGCACTCCGGGAATGGATGGCGCAAATTGGACTATCCAAAAATGTTGCCGTGTCGATGTTGGGTAAGATCAAAACGGTTTCCCAGCTTGTCGCCATCCCTTTTCTGCTTTACGACGATAAATTATTCGGTATTCTAGACTGCCGCTTCACCGGTCGCTTATTGATTTGGGTAGCGGCAGTATTAACTGTATGGTCAATGTTTTATTACCTCAAGGCAGCATTTTTTACGCGTGGGTCGAGCGAGGCAGACTAGTTTTACAGCCAACGGAGCGCAGGCCTTATGCGCGTTGATATTTTTTTCGCACCAGCGCTTCAAACTCGGCAGCGGGTAATGGAACACTGAAGAGATAACCCTGATAAGCCTCGCATCCCTGCTGCGACAACAACGCGCGCTGTTCGGCGGTTTCCACGCCCTCTGCGACCACGTCAATTTCCAGTGCATGTGCCAGCGCAATAACGGCAGAAACGATGGCAGCATCATCACGGTCAATAATAATGTCGGCCACAAATGAGCGGTCAATTTTCAACGTATCAATTTGGAATCGTTTCAGGTGAGTCAAGCTTGAGAAGCCAGTACCAAAATCATCAATTGCTACCCGCACACCCAGTCGACGCAGCGCCGCCAATGTTTTACCCACACCTTCGGGGTCACGCAAAAGGCCGGTTTCGGTAATTTCAACTTCCACCGCGGTAGGCTTGCATTGGGCGCGGGCAATACGTTCTGCGATCCGGTCTGCCAAATTAGTAGCTCGAAATTGTCCGGCTGATAAATTAACGGCCATTTGTAAATCGGCGAATGCCGCTTCACCGTTATCGGCAAGGCTATGCCATTTTTTTAGCTTTGCAAAAGCGCTGTCCAGTACCCAATTGCCGATATCATGTACTAAGCCCGTCTCCTCAGCCAGCTGAATAAATTCACCTGGCGTCACCAGGCCGCGTGCTGGATGATGCCACCGTAACAGAGCCTCCGCGCCAATGATGCGATTGGTTTTCATATCCACCTTGGGTTGGAAATAAAGCTCAAGCTCGTCGCGCCCCAATGCGACACGCAGGGCGTTTTCCATGAGCCGCATCGCGGTTCCATGCTCGGCCAAATCACGTGAGAAAACCTGGTAGTCATTTTTGCCAAGTTCTTTGGCACGATACATGGCCATATCAGCATTTTTGAAAAGTGTTTCGACATCTCCCGCGTCATCCGGAAAAATACTGATACCAATCGAGCCAGAAACGTGAATCTCATGACCCTCAATTAGAGCTGGTGTACGCAATTCATTGAGCAGTTTCGAGGCAATTTTTTCGGGTGACTGCGGATCGTCCAACTGCTCCAGTACCACCATGAACTCATCGCCGGAAAGTCGTACCAGCAAATCATTTTCCCGTACAACCCGTGTTAAGCGCGCCGCCATTTCGCGCAGCAGTTCATCACCGATGCGATGGCCCAGGGTGTCGTTCACATCTTTAAACCGATCCAGATCGATAAACAGAACCGCAAGTCGCTGACCGCTTCGACGAGCACGCGCAATGCCCTGTCGCAGTCGATCTTGAAGCATGGTTCGGTTCGGCAGGCCGGTCAAACTATCGTGGGTGGCCTGATGAACCAAACGTTCCTCGGCGTGAACACGTGCTGTCACATCTTGGACAAGGGATAGCACTGACACGACGTTTCCAGACTCGTCGCATAAATTAGAGTTGTACCATTCACACCAAATGACCTTGCCATCTTTTCGATAATTGCGGTTCAGACTGGTGGCACGCTGCATTGTTTGAAGTTCAAGGTGCTCAACGGTTAATTTAACTTGCTCAACATCGGACTGCACTACGAATCGCCAGTCATCAAAATGTTTGCCGGTGACTTCAGATTCTTGCCAACCGAAAACGTTCTCTGCTTGTTTAGACCAGCGACGAATACGAAAATCGGGATCCCACTCGATTACGGCTAATGGAGTGTTTTCAAAATGTGAAGACAGCATCCAATTAGCACGTCGCAGTTCCAATTCAGTACGTTTTAATTCATCAACGTCGGTTGACGCAGAGTAAAAACCAATAATATTGCCAAGCTCGTCACGCCGCGGGGTGCATCGCAAAATCATCCAGCGTTGTTCGCCATCCGCCTGCGTAACTAATTGCTCGAGTGACAAGGTTTCGCCCGTGAATATTTTTTCTAACAACGGCTTGATATCTTCAAATTTGGCCGAGCCAAAAATAGTCGAAATTTCAGTACCAATGACCTGTTCGCGTGTCTTACCGAGCACCTGCTCGAGGCGTTTGTTGATCAGTTGATATTTAAACGACCGGTCAATATATGACATTGGATGCGGTAGGCTATCCATCGCCGAGCGCAATTCGGCTTCGCTAGTCCTAAGCGCGTCTTGTGTGGCCTTGGCATCATGGATGTCCACGCCAACGACATACAGCCCCTGAACAGTGCCATCGTTGGCAAGATCAGGCACGGAGCGAACACGCATCCAGCGCTGATGACCATCAGCCGTTTTGACCAAGCGCTCGTAAATGACGGTATCGCCATTAAAGGCGCGCTCAACATGAGGCTCGGCGAGCCTGGCCGCATCGCTACCCAGTACTTCTGCAGAGGTCTTGCCGATAATATCTTGCCGCGACTTGCCATGGAGCTTCAAGAAAGTATTGTTAACAAATTTATAGCGGCGCTCAGTATCCAGATAGGCGATTGCTTCCGGAATATTGTCCGTGAAAAGGCGCAACTGTCGTTCTTGTTGCTCCAGCGATTGGCGCAGCATCGCGTCATCGTGAATATCAATTAATACGCTATAAACACCTGCTACCCGGCCGTTATCCTGAATATCGGGCACCAGATGGGCGCGAATCCAGCGTGCTCCCCGTTGAGGAAAATCACTGAGACGGTCATAGGTTTGACTTTTACCCGCCAGCGCCTTAGCCAAGTGTGGGCGGACAATGTCCATAACGTCATTTGAGAAAATTTCATCGACACGTTTACCGGTTATTTGTGCCTCGCTTAACCCTGTCCACTCGGTGCCTGTTTGATTATAAAAGCGGAAACGTTCGTCCGCATCGATATACGCCAGCGGCATACCAATATTATTGGTAATCATTTTTAGCTGGCGTTCCCGTCTTATAAGCTCACTGCGCAGGCGATGGTCGTGTTCGGCATCAGCGACAACAACATAAAGACCGATAACCTCATTATTCGCGTCGCGATTGGGGAAAATATTTGCACGAATATGACCCGGTGGTCGCCCCGGAAAGCGGGCGTGACGTTCGTAGGCAACCGGGATCCCTGCCAACGCTTGATCCGCGTATGCTTTGACTTCAGCGAACTGTGATTCGCCGTAAATTTCTCGCCAGTGAAGGCCTAGAATTTGCGCTTCGGTACGACCAAACCAATCGCAAGCAACCTGATTTACATATTGAAAAATAAAATTACGGTCGCTCTTGAACAGAGGCATGCCTATATTGTTGGTAATCGCACGCAGCTCCCGCTCTTGACTGACCAGATTGGTGCGTAGCTGATAATCATCTTCAATATCACGCACTAGCAGGAACAGGCCGATAATTTCGCCAGTGTCGCGCTGGTCAGGGTAAAACGATGCTTGTATTTGTCGCGGCGCTTCGCTACGGGCTTTCGAAAGGGTTTCGATAGAAAATGTTTCGCCGGCAATTGCGCGAGCCATAAGTGGCATATAAAACACTAAAGTGGCCGCATCAAAAATGTCGATGATCTTGCGCTGCATTACCTCGCGCTCTGGCCGTCCTATCCAATCCAAAAAAGGTTTGTTGGCAAACTGCACAGCAAGATCGGTGTCCAAATAGACAATTGGCAACCCGGCACTGTCAGTGAGTTGCCTCAACAGTCGTTCCCGGGCCAGCGTCTTCGCTTCCTGGGCTATCAGCCGTTCCGCGTTACTTACTACCGCTAGTACGCAAAGTATTGAGCCTTCTGGATCAGCCATTTGTTGCGGATAATAATTTACTTCAACCCAGTGACTACAGCCATCTGGATCGACCCATTTTCGGTTAAATGTCGAGGTTTCGCCGCGCTCCAATGCCGAGACTAGATAAGGATATACAACTTCATATTCAGATGCGCTGAGCGCGTCGGTAACAGGCCGCCCCGTGAGCGTCCGATAGGGCTGTCCCGTTAGCGTCATGTAGGCCTGATTAGCAAACGCAAAACGATGGTCTGGGGTAATCAAACAGGCAGGCAAGCCCATCGCACTCAGGCCCGGCACGAGTGCGGTGATAGCAGCTAATCTATTGGCCTCACTCAATATTGAGTTTGGCGGAAACTCGTTGGGTTTGGATTGTGACAAGGATTGGGTCCAAAAGCGGGTCTGGGTCTGCGTACCCTTTTACATAAAGATACATCTAAACGAAGTGTATCGTAATCCGCTTATTGGCACAGTAGGCGGCGATGTCCTGCTTTGACATGGCACTCTTTGTATCGTCGCATAGGCATTGGCTAAAGATAATCTTTAATCAGATTTTGACGTTGCCCAATTTTTGTATATAATGCCCGTCTGATGCGGGAGTAGCTCAGTTGGTAGAGCGCAACCTTGCCAAGGTTGAGGTCGAGAGTTCGAGACTCTTCTCCCGCTCCAAATAAAAAGGGAAATCGTGGTTTATGTTGGGTTGCCGAATTGGCATCCGCATGCAACAACGGTTTCCCTGTTTCATTTAAGCGACAGTAAAGTGGTATTTAGTCATGGGTAGTGACTGGAATTAAAATCAGTACCGCAGGCGCGATAGCAAAGCGGTTATGCACCGGATTGCAAATCCGTGTAGGTCGGTTCGACTCCGGCTCGCGCCTCCAGAAATAGCGAAAGCCACCGCAACGGTGGCTTTTTTGTAGCGTTAGGATAACGTTACTCGCAAAACGGTTCAAACGAAGTAAAATAAGCGCATGCCCGGGTGGTGAAATAGGTAGACACAACGGACTTAAAATCCGTCGAGGCTAAACCCCTCGTACCGGTTCGATTCCGGTCCTGGGCACCAAGCATTTTTTGGTTGGTGGCACACACCGATATGCGCTGATTAGCCCATAAAAGTGCTATGCCACCGATAACCTGCCGCGGCTAAA
>JAYVEV010000030.1:0-14762 GCA_043773745.1 Burkholderiales bacterium
CGTCATCGTCAAGTTGGTTGTGCCAGCGGCGGCAGGCGCAAATATGAATTGCGGGCCGTTCTGACTCACGCAGCTTTGATTGCCGGCAATGCTGAGGGGCGAATTGCTAATGACACCGGTTGGCGTGTTGCTGCTCACCATCGTAATCGATACCGGCGTGACGCCAAATCGCAAGGTGCTTTGGCCTTCATTATTGAAGGTACCGGGCTGCAGCTGAAACGCACAGACTTGCACATTGCTATTGCCCGAAAGCGTGGTCGTTGTGATGGCACCACTGGCAATCGCAAAACCACTCGGACGCAGCGTAGAGCTGCCCGTGCCTGAGGTGTAGCCAGAGGCACTGGCACTGACGACCACACTGCCGTTGTCTTGCAAGGCTTGGTAAGTGAAGTAGCCGTAGGATTGGCCTGCCGGAATAGTAATAATAATACTTGCGCTGCCACCTGTCGTGGCGTCGGGAGCGATCAAGAGACGTGTCGGATCACTGGATGTAACCGTAACGTTAGCGCCGCCAGCAGGCGCCGGTGCGCCCAAACTGAACGAGCCACCCGCCTGCAAATCCCGACCGATGTTGCCGATGTTCACCGAGATCACTGGTGGCGGCGCCACATTCACCACCGCGGTGGAAGTGGACAACTGTGGACTGCTCGCCGTGAGCGTATTGCCGTTACCCGCCGACACACCTGTCAGATTAAACACGACTGAGGCATTGCCCTGTGGAACGGTCGCCGTTGACGGCACAGTAAATTTGGTCGGATCACTCGATATCAAGTTAACCGTGAGACCACCGGCTGGTGCCGGCTGGCTCAAGGTAATCGTCATCAGATCTGTGCGGCCCGCAAACAAGTTAATCGGATTTGGCGCGAGTGAGGCCGTGAGAGATACCGTGACCACACTGCTGCCGCTGACGTAGCCTGGTGCAGTCGCGGTCAGGGTGGTCGTGCCTAAGGTACTGCCAGCCGTGATGGTTGGATTGGTTGGCACTAATAAGCTTCCGGCCGGCACCACCACGGTTGATGGTGTGATTGTCGCGACGGCTGGATTGCTACTCGTTAGAGTGACCGTTACGCCCCCTGCCGGTGCCACCGTTGAAAGTGACACAGGTACGTTGCCGGTGGCAGTCGGTCCCAGTGTCAGACTGCCAATCGTGATCGCATTGTTGGTCACGGCTGCATTGTTGGTGGTCGGTAACAAGGGTGGTGATGTTGCGGTGATGGTAGTACTACCCAGGGCAATACCAGTGATTGTAAATGTGGTTGAAGTTTGCCCCACTGGCACTAGCACGCTGGCCGGAACGGTCAAAATGCCGGTATTCGCACTAACCAACGTTACCGTGGTGCCGCCGACTGGCGCTGGCGTTGGCAACGTCACCGTGCCGTTCGAGGTGCCTGCAATCGGCGTTAGCGGCAAGGTTAATGTGAGGCTGGTGACGCCGTCCGCGATCGTCACGGTGTCCGTGGCGGGCGTACCGACACTATGTGCTGCGTTGGCGAGCACGGTCAAAATCACGGTCTCGTTTGGTTCAGGCACGCCGTCATTAATCGGCACAATGGTGAGCGTCGCGGTGGTTTGACCGGCCAAGAAGGTAATCGGGCTCGCAATGGTGGTGTAGTCAAGACCGTTATTGGCTGTGCCGCTGATACTGAATGATGCATTGAGCGATGCCGCAATATTTCCGCCGGTTCGCGTGAACGTGAATTGGCCATTAACGGGGCCAATCTCAACCGCATTGGGTGTGGTGGCCACAACCGAGACCAACGGCGCATCATCAGCGATGGTTACCGTGGCCGCAGCAGTGCCAATGGTGTATGCAGAGCTTGCTTGAATGGTGAGGATGACGGTTTCGTTGGGATCGACCACGTTATCGATCAACACATTGACCGGCACGGTAGCTGAAGTTTGTCCGGCAGCAAAATTCACCGTCGTTGGGATCGTTACGTAGTCAACGCCATTGGTTGCCGTACCGCTCACGGTGTAGGAGACACTCAGTGCTGCCGTGGTGTCGCCACCAATTCGAGTGAAGGTGAACAAGCCATTCACAGGCCCTACTTCGCTAGCGCTGGCAATAGTTGCGTTGACGGAAACAACAGCGGGACTGTCGGCAATATTAACCGTCGCCGCCGCTGTACCAATGTTATAGGCTGCGTTCGGCTGGATCGTTAAGATCACGGTCTCCGCACCCTCGACAATATTATCGGGCAATACATTAATAGTTACATTCACAAAGCTTTGCCCTACAGCAATGTTTGCTGCTGTACCGATGGTGGCGTAATCGCTTCCGTTGGCCGCGCTACCACTGATGCTGTAGGGGATATTTAATGCGGCCGCTGTACTGCCAGTGCGGGTGAAAGTGAATACACCATTGACCGGCCCCAATTCACTGGCATTAGGCGTGGCTGCTGAAATCGACACGACAGGCAAACTGCTGCCCGCCACAATAGTCACTGTCGCCGGCGCGCTGTTGACAATGCCATCGAAGACAATGAGCTGCGCAACATAAGTGCCGGCCAAATCGGCGGTAAAGGTGGGTTTGACCAAGGCGGAGTTTGAAATGGCTGCCGTACTGCTAAGCGGCACGCTCAGTAACGACCAGCTATACGTCAGCGATTGCCCATCAGGATCAGACGAAGCGCTGCCATCAAGCTGCACGAGCGCACCAGTTGCCACGTTCTGCGCTACGCCAGCATTAGCGGTGGGTGGTGTGTTGACGGTGCTGATGGTGACGGTTGCCGGTGAGCTAAATAACAAGCCGTCACTCACGATGAGTTGCACCACATAAGTGCCGGGGACATCAATGACAAAGCTCGGTGTGGCCGTAGCAGCACTAGTCAAAAGTGCAATGCTTGCAACGGGCTTACTGGCAAACGTCCAAGCATAAGTCAGCGCACTACCTTCAGGATCAAACGATGCACCGCCATTTAAATTTGCCGTTGCACCCACGGCCAGTGTTTGGTTCGTACCTGCGTTGGCAACCGGCGGCAGATTGGATGAGGCAACGCTAACCACAACGGTATCTGCAACACTGTTCACAAAGGTATCGTTGACGATGAGTTGAATCACATAGCTGCCCGCGACATTGGCCACAAACGTCGGCATAACGGCACTGGGATTGCTGAGCACTGCCGTATTGCCAAACGGCGCTGAAATGATCGACCAGTTGTAAGTAAGAGGGTCGCCATCCACATCGGTTGAGCCGCTGCCGTTAAGTGTGACCGTTGTGCCAACCGACACGCTTTGGTCGGGCCCGGCGTTGGCCACACCAGCGGTATTTGCGCCCGTGATCGCCACCGTACTAGGGACACTATTGGCAATACCATCGTTAACAATCAGTTGTGCAACATAATTTCCGGGCAGATCCAGATTCAGACTGGGATTGACGGTACTGGCATTCGTCAATAGCGCGCCGCTCCCAGTCGGACGAGCAATGAGCGACCATTGATAAGTCAATGCATCGCCATCGGCATCAAATGATTTCGATCCGTCCAGGACAATCGATTGGCCGTGATTTCGTGTTTGCGCTGGCCCAGCATTCGCGACCGGAATGGTATTGCTAGTGGTAATTACCACTTTAGATGGCAAGCTAGTAAATGTTCTGTCGCTAACCAACAATTCCAACGCATAATTTCCAGCCTTATCGGCCACGAAGGTCGGCGATACGCTGGACGCATCGCTCAACTGCGCAAGGCTACTTGTGGGAAGCGCGGTAAATTTCCAGAAAAACGTGATCGGATCGCCGTCGGGATCACTGGATGCAGAACCATTCAGGAATACTTTCGACCCAACGGCAACGGTTTGCCCATTGCCTGCATTGGCGCGTGGACGGGAATTTACACTCGACACCACTACCTCATCAGGTTCACTGTCGACAAGCCCATCGTTGACGACCAAACGAATCACATACGATCCAGTAACATCCATGGTGATGGTAGGCGTAGACGTTGTCGGTCCCGTCAGTACCGCCGCACTGCCAATCGGGCGACTCACAATCGTCCAGCGGTATGTCAACAAATGCCCTTCCGGATCAGTCGATGCCGTGCCGTTAAGCCCCACCACTTCACCCAAACCAGCCGTTACATCTGGCCCCGCCCGTGCGGTTGGCGGGATGTTGATGGTGCTGCACTGTGGTCTTGTGCAGCGTTTGGCACATGTACTGATATCTTCGACTGTAATACGGCCATCACTATTGGCATCACGCGGATCGTCCCTACCGGTGACGGGAAGATTGCGCGAGGCTTTGATAATATTGACGTCGACTTGATCGATGACACCATCGCCATTGGCATCGCATTTCATCGGTACTTGCGCCGAGACGGCTCCGACAAACAATATCAATGCAGCGATAGACGCCGAGGAGAATGCTGAAAAAAAAGCCATCCGTATTTGGCCAATTGACTGCGCGATATGCCATGGCATCGTTTGCAATGAAGACTTCATGAAACTCTCCTTAAACCACCACACCACCACCGCCACCGCAATCGCTCCCGCTTGATTTGAGCAATTCAAGAATACTACGCCTTGTTTAAGTTTGCTGGTGTCGCTTTGAAAGCGTCGCTGCAAAAAAGCGAATTCGAAGAGCAGTGTTCAAGCTGTTTCAAAGGCGACAGCGCCTTACAAAAATACCTAATTTCACCATCGCTATTAACGGATTTATAGCGTGGACTGTCCATACCCTAATCGGGTGATACCGGAAATGTCTGTTTTTGGGAGTGGCGCAAAGTGGCTTTTGGATAGCTTGACAACCAGAATTGGCGTGGCGGCAAGCCGGGAGACAAGATCAAGCTAAGTTAAACTAAAGAAGGAAATCGCCAAAAACTCTAGCACTGGAGCGGCGTTTGAGGACATTGATTATTAATTTTCGATCCACTTACCGTCGAAACGCCGCGCTCAGAATAGCTAACCGTGACAGCTTTATTGCTTCACCGCTTCCACCTGAATCAGCAAGCGAATGCTGTCGGGAATGCCGGGCAAGCCGTAACTGATGTCGTACTGACTGCGGGTAATGGTGGTTTCAAAATCGCCACCGCAGACTTCACGCTTGATGTACGGATTTTCATAGCAGCCATAGGCAGTCGCTTTCAATACCACCGGATTGGTCTTGCCGTGAAGCGTTAAGTTGCCTGCTACCGAGGCAACTTTGTCGCCATTGAATGTGAATGAGGTGCCAACAAACTTCGCTTCCGGAAATTTAGCCGCGTTAAAAAAATCTTCGCCGGTCAAGTGTTTATCAAATGGCGCAACGCCGGTATTCATTGACGCCATATCGATGGCGAGCTCTACCTTGCCGGTTTTTGCCGCTTTATCCAAAGTGATGGTGCCCGACTTTTTGTCGAAGCGGCCGTGGCTGGTGGAGGTGCCAAAATGTTTGGCTTCCCACATCACAAAGGTGTGAGTAGGCTCAATAGCATAGATGGCGCTTTCAGCATAGGCAACGCTACTGATGGTGGCCGCAACAGCGAGGCCGGCTAATGATAATTTTTGAAAAAAATGATTCATGTGAGTTCCTTCAACGTTAAGTTAATAAATGTACGGTCACTACTAAAGTGCTGCAATACCACTTACGGATAATTTGATGTTGACGATGACTTCATTCGCAACCAGAGAAACATCGTTCCAGTCACCATCGCCGATTTTGAAGTCCAGCCGTTTGAGGTTAAAACCGCCCACCACGCGGGTCGTGCCATTGGCTTGGCTTAAAGTTACCGGCACCACAATATTCTGCGAGATGCCCTTGATCGCAAGCTTGCCCAAAAACTCAAACTTTCCCGCACCCAGTGACTTCACGCTGCTCGACACAAAGGTGGCTGCGGGCACTTTGAGCGAATCGAACCAGCCGGGCTTTTTCAGTTCTTTCTCTGTGTCGGGGTTACCGATATCAGCACTCAGCAAATCGACCGAGAAGCTCACTTTACTAAGCTCTGGCTTTCTGGGGTCAAAGACAATTTGTGCATCAAATTTTTTGAAGCTGCCACTAACGGGAACGCCCATTTGTTTGCTGGTGAAGCTGATTTCACTTTGCGCCGGGACCATTTTTTGCTGTGCGCTGGCCGAGCTTGAAATACCCGTAGCCACGATTAATGTAGCGGTCGCCAAACTTAATAAATATCTATGCATCATCAACGTCCCTTGGTTTGTGAAATTAAAAAGGTAGGCAGCATGCGTTTCAACACATCATCGCGCTCAATGAAATGATGCTTTAGGGCCGCCGCAATATGTATCAGCACCATGCCAGCCAATGAATAGGCAGCGATCCAGTGGAATGGTTTCAGAAACTCTGCCAGCTCGCGATTTTT
This sequence comes from Burkholderiales bacterium, assembly GCA_043773745.1. GTDB lineage: Bacteria > Pseudomonadota > Gammaproteobacteria > Burkholderiales > Usitatibacteraceae > UKL13-2. The sequence continues at coordinate 6,291 of JAYVEV010000030.1, forward strand.
GGAGACCATATCTGGCAATGGCAATACCCCAAACCACACGATCGGAAAACCTGCTGCCGAGCTATACACCCAGCCGGTCAGCGGTACTGCAAAAAATAAAATATAGAGAAAAATATGTACCCAATTGGACGCCATTTTTTGCCATGCAGGCATCGTTGCCGGTAATGCGGGTGCCGGTTGGTACAGTCGCCACAGCAGGCGCAATGCCGACAATGCCAGAATCGTAACCCCCGCCCATTTGTGCCAGTTATAGAGCCTTAAACGCTGCGGTGAGAACGGCTGATCCACCATGTAAAGACCGACACTAAATGAAATAATAATCATCAGTGCGAGCAACCAGTGGAAAATTTTAGCGATGCCTGTATAGGCCCTATTCATCCCCAAGTTGTTCATCAGACCATCCCCGGGATGCTGCCCATCGCGCCGCTCAAATATGCTTTTTCGGCAGCACGTATTTGCTCATGGCTGTTCATCACAAATGGGCCGTGAAATAACAGCGGACCTTCGGCCGGCGTACCGCCTAGCAACATGACTTCAAGTGGCGACGCCCCGGTATTGCGGAATGAAATATCGCCATCGGAATTTTCATATACCACCAGGCTGCCCGTCGTCACCCGCTGCGCATTTACTGAAAAGGCACCAACACCATCGATCACATAAGCAGCCACTTCAAAACCGGCCGCAACACTCGTTGTAAATTCTGCCTGCGCATCGACGCGCACGTGCCACAGCATGGTCGGTATCAACACTTCTGCCGGACCATGGGCTGTACCGAACTGCCCGGCAATCACGCTGACGGTTGCGCCATGAATGGAGACTGCCGGAATCGCATCGCGATCAATTCGCTGGTAACGCGGTGCCATGTTTTTGTGCGCACGCGGCAAGGTAGTCCACAGCTGAATGCCGTGCTGCATCATCTCGGCTTCATTTTCAGGGCGCGGATATTCGGCGTGGACAATGCCGCGCCCTGATGTCATCCATTGCGCGCCACCAGGGCCGACTATGCCGCGATGTCCGGCAGAATCCAGATGCTCGTTTCGACCGGATAATAAATAGGTAACCGTCTCGATCCCCGCGTGCGGATGCGGCCCGACACCGTCTTCGCCCGGCTTCACACGAAACGGGCCGAAGTGATCCAGAAACACCCACGGGCCCACCGATTGGCGCTTACTATCAGGCAAGGCGCGCCGTACTGAAAACGTGCCGACTGGTGCAATGTGTGCCTGAATAATTCTTTCAATATTTCTCATGGTCATCCTCTGCTTAAGATGGCTTTAACCACTACGCCAAATCAAACACTAAAACTTCGGCCTGCTTGCCCTGCATAATCTTGATTTCAGCGATGTCCGTTAATTTCAGTGCATCACCGGCATGTAAGTCCTGACCATTCACATTCACACTGCCACGGGCGACATGAACATAGGCTCGGCGAGCTGCTGCAACCGCCAGCGTTGCCGACTCATCGCCGTCAAACAACCCCGCATAAATTTCAGCATCGGCATGAACTTTCACCGCGCCGTCGCGCGCCTCAGCAGAGGCAACCAGCCGCAATTTGCCGCGCTTTTCCGCTTCTGCGAAATTCTTCTCTTCGTATGAGGGTGCAATACCAAGCTGGTTTGGCTGAATCCAGATTTGCAAAAAATGCGTTGTTTGATTTTTTTCGTGGTTGAATTCGCTGTGCTGCACACCGGTACCCGCGCTCATGCGTTGCACATCGCCCGGACGAATCGAGGAGCCATTGCCCATGCTGTCTTTGTGAGCCAACGCGCCATCAAGAACATAGCTGATAATTTCCATATCGCGGTGGCCGTGCGTGCCAAAGCCCATGCCCGCTGCAATGCGGTCTTCGTTGATGACGCGCAAAGAGCCGAATTGGACGTATTGCGGATCGTAGTAATCCGCAAAGGAAAAGCTATGGAAGCTCTTGAGCCAACCATGATCGGCGTAGCCTCGTTCTTGGGATTTTCGTATTTCCATTTTTGATTCAACCATTTTGAACCCCTGCTGTTTGAATAATAACAACGAGATAGGTATATTGGGCTTGCATCATCGTATTCACAAGCGGATAATTTTCACATTATCATTCAAAATAATTGAACATGCGATTATCCTTGGACGCGCTGCAGGTTCTCGATGCAATTGATCGCAAGGGCTCGTTTGCCGCAGCTGCCCATGAATTGCACCGCGTACCCTCCGCGATTACCTATACCGTTCAGCAGCTGGAACAGGATTTGGATGTACTGCTGTTTGATCGCAGCAAGCATCGCGCCAGCCTCACCGTGGCTGGACATGAGTTGCTGACCGAAGGACGCGTGCTGCTGCGCGCCGCAGCCGATCTGGAATCGAGAATTCAGCAGGTTGCCAAAGGCTGGGAAACCGAGTTGAAGATTGCCGTCGATACAGCTATCGGCCCTTCACGCATTCTGCCGCTGGTTAGCCAGTTCTATGCAGAGAGCACCGGCACCCGCGTCAAAGTGAGCGAAGAGGTATTGAACGGCAATTGGGACTCGCTGGTGGCAGGCCGCTGCGATCTAGTAATCGGCGCATCGGGAGATGGACCGCCCGGTGGGGGCTTTGCGTCCACACTGATTGGTCGCATCAGCTTTGTGTTTGTGGCAGCACCTCATCATCCCATTTGTCAGGAACCAATGCCGTTGACTGAGGCCACCATTCTTAAATATCGCGCCGTCAGTGTGGCCGACTCCTCGCGCAATTTAGCCCCTCGTACAACGGGTCTGTTGTCGGGACAAGATGTTTTTACCGTACCGACCATGCAGATGAAGATTGATGCTCATATTGTCGGATTGGGTGTGGGCTATTTGCCAGCGTACCGTGCGGCGGCAGCTGTGGCGGCAGGACGCCTACGGGTTTTGGAGACCGCCAACCTCAAGGCTGGCGGCGATCTTTACAATGTGTGGAAACCAAATCGCACCGGCAAGGCGCTGCGGTGGTTTGCGAAGGCGCTGGAAGCGCCAAACTTGTTGGAGGCGCTGCTTGCGGATGAGCCGTCAATTCAAAGCGCTGCAGGCAAAGCAAAATCGCCTGTCGCATCTTTTAAAAAATCAAAATGAGGTTGAATTGCAGCGATCGGAATCGGCGCATAAACATGCGGAAAGTTTTCGCCTTGTCCAGTCAAATCTTCGCGACGCACATCGGCGGCCAGTAATATGTCATCGATCTCCAGCAATACCAAACCCGTTTTACCCGCATAATATTTTGCGGCTGTTCGCAGAATTTGATGTTTATCAGAACAATGAATAAAACCCTCCAACAACAAATCTGCGCTGGCAAACTCACCGTTTCGCAAGCACTGGAGCCAGTCTTCACGCGCAGCTATTCGATAAATCATGCTACCTTCCCAACAAAATTTAGAGCACATAGACTAGCATGAGCACCTCATACGGCGACCCCTATGTCGGCCGCTTTGCACCCTCGCCTACCGGACCACTTCACTTTGGATCAATGGTGGCCGCACTCGCGAGCTATCTCGATGCAAAGGCACATAATGGACAATGGCTGGTGCGAATTGAGGATGTCGATGAAACCCGCTGCAAGTCTGAATTTGCGGATGATATATTGCGCACGCTCTTAAGCTTTGGGCTTCAGTGGGACGGCGAAGTGCTGTTGCAATCGCAACGTAAACCAGCCTATGAACAAGCACTGGCGAGGCTTTCCAGCCAATCACACATCTACGCTTGCGGATGCTCGCGCAAAGAAATAGCGGATTCCGCAACCGCCGGGATCGAGGGACCGGTATACCCCGGCACCTGTCGCTACCAACCTCGCCACCAACCAATTGATCGCCGTGCAGTGCCGCATGCCATACGCGTGCTAACTCATAATGACCCCATCATATTCACCGACTCAATTCAGGATGAGTACACCCAGCGCATCGAATCGGCAATTGGCGATTTCATCATCAAGCGACGCGATGGTCTGTTTGCGTATCAACTTGCGGTGGTGGTTGATGATGCGGCTCAGGGCATCACACATGTCGTGCGCGGAGCCGATTTGATCGATTCTACCGCTCGCCAGATTCATTTACAGCACTTGCTAGCGCTGCCAACGCCCCGCTATCTGCACATTCCGGTGGTGACAAACGCGGCAGGACAAAAACTATCCAAGCAAACATTGGCTGCCGGCATCCCAACCGTCTCAGTCAACCGCGTCTTGATTCACGCCCTCACCCACTTACAACAAACAACAGCGGCACTGACTGAGCAAATGCCGACCTCAAGGCTGCTGCAATTGGCGACAGCACATTGGCAAATCGCCACAATACCCAAGGCGCGAGCTATCCCTCTATTAGAGATTTGTTGAGTTTTGCGTGAATTTTAGAGTTCCCAATCATAAATGGGAACTGCAGTCGATAGATTCATGCTTGGTACGCGAGCATTTTCAATGCCATAAAATTAGACCTATAGGTGAATCCAATGCGTGCAAGGGTTACGTACTAATAAATATCATTGCGTCTTTTTCAAGATTGCCATGAGCGTTTCTTATTACCGAGCTTCATTCACGCAGCCTCATAAGGAGTAAATCATGCAACCGAAAATAAAACACGCACTGCCCGGCACCAGAAAACTACTTTGTTCTTTTACTTCCTTTGCTCTTGGAATGTCAATCCTGGCTGCGAGTACAATCGCCACAGCCTCGAGTCACCGTGAAGCACCCTTCATCACCACGATGCCGAAAGTCGACGGAACTGATTTCTACATGTTCCGCAGTTATGAAAGTGGACGCGCCGGTTTTGTCACAATGATGGCGAACTACTTTCCGCTACAAGATGCGTATGGCGGCCCAAATTACTTCTCAATGGACCCCGAAGCACTTTACGAGATTCACATTGACAACGTCGGTGACGCAAAAGAACACATTACTTTTCAGTTCCGATTCAAGAACACACTTAACAATGTCTCGCTGAACATCGGCGGAAAATCTGTCGCGATTCCCTTGGTACAAGCTGGCGGCATCGCCGCAGGCGATTCATCGAAGATCAACGTCAGTGAGACCTACACGGTGAATGTGGTACGAGGCGACCGCCGCTTAGGTACTGTTTCAGCCGTTACCAACGCATCGGGCGGTAGCGCCACCTTCACCAAGCCGATCGACAACATCGGCAACAAGACCTTCGGCAGCGACGCCGGCTACGCTGCGTACGCCAATCAATACGTCTACAACATCAACATCCCCGGCTGCGCAACCGCCGGCAAAATGTTCGTTGGCCAGCGTAAAGATCCGTTTGTCATTCCACTCGGTCGCGTGTTCGATCTGATTAATGTGAATCCGCTGGGCGCAGCTAACCAATACCCGGATTCGCTAAAAGATAAGAATGTCACGGCGTTGATCATGGAAGTACCAATCACCTGCCTGACCAGCGGAACCGATGATGTTATCGGCGGCTGGACCACCGCCAGCTTGCGTCAAGGCCGTCTCATCGTGCCGAATCCTGCCAGCGGCAATACGACGGCGCAAAAGCCCGGCGGTGCATGGACGCAGGTATCGCGCCTTGGCATGCCGCTCGTCAATGAAGTTGTAATCGGCTTGAAGGACAAAGACAAATTCAATAATTCCAAGCCATCAGGCGACGGCCAGTTTGCTGATTACGTAACCAACCCCACGTTCCCGGCGCTTGTTGAATTATTGTTCCCTGCCGCCAAGGCGCCAACCAATTTTCCGCGTCAGGATTTGATTAACACCTTCCTGACCGGCTTCACCGGTGTCAACAAGCAGAAGACGGTAACCGCATCGGAAATGTTGCGCCTCAATACGGCCATCGCACCGACCGCTGCTGCCGCCCAGAGCAATTTGGGCGTACTTGGTGGCGATAACGCAGGCTTCCCTAACGGCAGGCGACCTGGTGATGACGTCGTCGACGCGACCATTCGGGTGGCGATGGGCGTGCTTTGCACACTCAACAACGCTGCTGTATTCGGATGCGTTCCAAGCGATGCACCTGCGGGCGCACTACCGTTTACGGATGGTTCCAGTCTCAATTCCACGTTCTTCGACCAGACCTTCCCGTACCTAAAGACGCCGCTCCGCGGGTCGCCGGAATAATCCACGTCAACCAAGGAATTCCATCATGAAAATACACTTGAGCACTTCCATTCGGCGACGCATTGCCGGATTAACGGTGGCCGTCACGACGGCCATCGTCCTCGCGGCCTGTGGTAGCAACAATAGCGACGTTGCATCGCCGGTCGTCACGCCGCCTACGGCGGCCAGCGTACCTGCATCGGCCGTTGTTGATATAGCTTCATTCATTAGCTATCTGAACACGCTGGCAATTAACGATACCCAAGAGCCACTAGTAACCGATGCCGTCACACCACCGGCAACCGAAACTGGAGACCCGATCATTATTTAGCCGCAGCACAACCTAAAAACGGGGAAGGCAGTGATGCCTTCCCCGTTTTTTATTGTCATCAATCTCATTTATTCTCGTGGCATTGGCGATCCCCGAAGAGACGTAGACGCAAGCGTCGATTACCCTACGCGGCCTCCAGCCACTCCAGTGCTTTTGCATCATCAGAAAACGAGAAGTGCTTTATTTCAGCAGCCATAAAATGCTTGCCCAGTGATTCCGCCACGCCAGCGAGCTGACTGTCCGTGACGATGGCGACGCGTCTTACCTTCTTTTGGTGCGCACTCACGAAGTGCATATGCGCGGTGAATCCACCAAAATTCTCCCAGCCAGGAAATCCCTTCGTATGAATCAGCACACCCTGCAGCTTGGCATGGTCGGATAGATACGAATCTACTGCTGCATTGAGACCACCGAAATCATCTTTGCTCAGCGGCGCATTGGGCTTAAGTATCAAGATGCCTTCTGGCTTTAATATTGAATAGTCGAGCATATGGTTCTCCTATAGTGTTTTACCATCGTCAGCCAAATTAGCTGAACCTTCCGTTCGACAGCGCACATATTGATTCCGGCTAATACCCGTAATTTTGCGATTCACATGAACTGTTTGGTGGCGCTGGCGGCCTTAATTCTTGGTTTGCCGTTTATTGCCTCTACATCTGGTGCCACATTTTGTGCACTTGGTCGCAAGTCTAATCGGGCTCGCCCCGGTTCGGCCAACATGCGCCTTCTATTTCTTACCGCCGAAAGGTCCAAATGAAACGCACATTACTCGCCGCATCCTTTTGCTTCATCTCGGTTGTCTCTGCACAGACATTCAAGATCGAGCCCGCCAATCCGGTGCTCGCCGGTGAGCCAGTATCGATTTCACTTTCCGGATTGTCCGCAAATGCAGAAGTGAAGGTCTCGGCAGAACGCGTGATTGCAGCCTTTGGTCAGGGTGCAAAACGTTCGATCTACCGTGCCGAGGCCGTCTATACAACAGATGCGAACGGTACACTCAATCTCGCGACTGCCGTGCCCAAATCGGGCAGCTACAAAGGTGCCGATATTCACGGTCTGTTCTGGTCAATGGTGCCAACGGTTGGCGATGTTCCTGCGGACCGCCCTTTCATGCAAGTCAGACTTAGCGCCATTGCGTCGGATAAGCAAGTGGCCAAAGTCAGTATCGAATTCATCAACAGTCTGCCTGAAGTGAAAATTGAAAAGGTCGAGAAATTCCCAGGCGCCTTGTTTGCCTCTTTGCCAGGCAAGGTAAAACGTCCGGTCATTATCGTACTGGGTGGTTCAGAAGGTGGCGCTTCCGCGGCGCGCGACGAGGGGCCGCAGCTGGCTTCTCGCGGATTTGCGGTACTCGGCCTGCCCTATTACTCGCCGCAGAACTGGCCCAGCCCCAACCGTGAAATCCCGGAGCTGCCGGAAGCTTTCGCAGACATTCCAGTTGATCGGCTGAATACAGCTTATGAATGGTTGAAGGGGCGTGACGATGTTGACACCTCACGCATCGCCATTTATGGCGGCTCGAAGGGAGCGGAGTTCGCGCTGATAGCCGCCGCTAATTTCCCGTGGATCACTTCCGTTGTCGCCTCGGTGCCATCCGACGTAGTTTGGGAAGGCTGGGGCAACGGCACAGTGCCGGGTCAGCGCTCGTCGTTTTCACTGAATGGCAAACCGCTGCCATTCGTGCCGTACAAGGATTTCATGGAAGAGTTCATGGGCTTCCAAAACGGCACACCGGTTCACATCCGCCGACCACAGGACAAGGGGCGCGCGGCAAATCCAGCCGCTGCGGTGAAAGCACGCATTCCGGTGGAGAAATTCAAGGGGCCACTCATGGTGATCGGCGGACAGGATGACCTAGTTTGGGCGTCAGGCATGATGGCCCACAACATCGCCGAGAAACGCGTCGAATTCGGACTCGAAACCGTGTCCTTAATTTACAGCGACGCTGGCCACTATCTTTCGGGCAGCGGCTGGAGTCAGACCACGCAATACAACGCCGGACTCATTGACATCCTCCCCTCCCTCAGCCTGACGGCTGCCGCTCTTTAGAGCGGAAAGAAAGGGGATTCCTACGGCGCTACGCATGAGCTAGCTCACGCACA
>JAYVEV010000031.1:0-14972 GCA_043773745.1 Burkholderiales bacterium
CCCAGTGCGCGCATATTGCCGGATTGGATAGCTTCGGCAACACGTTTACTTTCCATCATTGCCGCATCCCGGTCTGCCTGATTAGGCAGGGTCTGCAAATAACGGGCTACCACATCGCCTTCACACCGGCCGGTGTTGGCACAAAGCTGAATGGCGGTAAGGGATTCAGCGCCGCATTCGAGGCCAATTTGACAGGCCGCAATCGAGAATGCCAGCGACCGCAAATCCGGGCGCTCGCGGCTGGGCTCTGCTTGCGCATCGACTTGCCGGACAAAAAACTGGTTGATAAAATCATGTAACGAACTGGCTGCGTAGGCATCTTTGGAAGCAATAACATCACGCGCCACCAGCAACGCACGCTCGGCGTCGCCTTCCCTTAGATATTTGGTCGCAAGCTCTCCGGGTGAAAGTGAGTCGCCCTTGTTCCAGGTTTCCTGTTGTTGACGGGTCGTACGCAGTGCTTCCTCACGCGACATTGCGGCAAATCCGCTACAGCGTTGGTAAACGCTCCGATAAGCAGCGCGGCGCACTTCATTGTTTTCGGCGTACACCGGCAAGCCCTGCAACAGACTATCAACCGTGACAGGTCGTCCTTCTGGGCCGATATAGGTTGGGAAACATGCCGTCCAAGCGCGATAGGCAATATTGCGCCCTATTGCGTTATCGCTATCTTTGAAGGATTCATAGAGGTCACGAAGATTGTTGGTGGTTTCAAGCAGGTTGCCCGGCAATTGGGCGCTCTTTTCGCCGGCAGAAACCGGCCGCGGACCTTGTGCAGATTGCGGTGACCTCTCGGCGAAACTAAATACTTTGCTGCCTTTGGCAGACGGTGGTACGGCAAGACGTTCGTCGGCGTGGCGGCCATATCCGGCAACGCCCCCGAAGATCAGTAGGGCGACCGCGATGATAAAAATGCAACTGCCGATAATTAATTTTTTGGCGTTCATTAATGAAAAACCCCGGCACGAGGCCGGGGGTTCAATATGGCACAAGCGTCCACAACCAATCGGCTGTGATTATTCAATCTGATACCAGGCAGGCGTTGTTGCCATTGATCCTGCTTGGTCGCGCTGTGCACGTTACGCGCTTTTTTGATTGAATCTACGCTTACATGCAGCCGTTGATTTTGAACGATGCAATCCGCGTGCTCCAGTTAAATGTGCCGTCCGCTTTCAAGTACTCTGTGGTGTACCAGAAGGTGCAATCATCAACCGGGTCCACGCTCATGTGGCTGTAATCGCCCCAACGGTGCAAGGTACCAGTCTGTGCGCCGGCACCCTGTACCACGGTCGTCTCGTTGCTCAGCGTATTCAGCGGATCCGTTGCCAGTCGTGTTGCATAGCGAATGGCTGGCTTGATAGCGGAACTCGATGCGCTGTAACCCATTGCGATATTGCCCTGTTTGTCCATGGCAATACTGCCCATCCAGCGGTGCGTGGTATCAGGTGCGTAGCTCGATTCCTGATAAATTGCTGGCGCGGTGGACGGATTGCGAATTTCATACCAGCGCGTTGCACTGTAAGTGACTTTCCGGGTGGCACCAATCTTAACTGCGTGGTTGACCACCATCGATTCATGACCGTCAGCAAATTTACGGTAAGCGAGACGATACATGGCGCGATCGGCCAGCGAATCAAGGGCATTTGATGTGCCTGCCTGCGGAATACAGGTGCCGCCGCCACAAGCCGCTGCGAAAGACGAGACTGGAATCGCAGTGGGGCCGGTGAATGTCGAGTTGGCAGGCGTAGTCCAATTAACACTGAACTTCCACATGTTGAGAGCGTTAGTGCCCAGATTCACCACAAAATTTGGCGTCCCGGCAGCAGGAGCGGTCAACCCATCAAGATCAGCGGGCAGCAAACCACCATAGGATGTGCTTAGTTGGAAGCATTGCTGTGTAGCGGCGAGACCCGCCAACATTTTTGCGCGGTCCATGGCGCATACTTTGGCGCCATTAAAGGTGTTGCCATTGAAAATATTGTAGGTCACGTAATAACCATCTGGCCAGACACCGGCTTTCGGATAATCATTGAATCCCGAATATTGGAATGCATAACGATCATATGCGCCTGTTGCGTCGGAAGTCTTCGACACCGCCACGCATTGATAATAGGGTCCGCCGGTTGGCACCGCAAACTGCATTAACACCCAGCGATTGGCAAGCTTGTCGTATTGCACAACTGGATCACCATCGTTCGAGGTTTCACACGCGCCACCAAAACCCGTGAACAGCGTGTTGCCAGCCACTGGGCCGTAAACCGCCGCACCAGTTGATTTATTAAATACCGCGAATGATGAATTCACCCATTGCACATACTGAGTGGCGCCGACTGCACCAGTGGTGTCCGGGGGTGCTGCTTGCACGGTGAAGGCGCCTTGCGGACCGCTGAACCCATTGCCGACACCATCAACCCCAAGACCGGCAGTTGTCAGCGCGTTGGTGCTGGTAGATGTGATGGGGCTTGTCTGCGCCGCCATATCTTCAATATGATTCGGTGAATCGGCATAAGGAACGCGCCGCTTATCTTTAGCCTCTTTGATAATTGAGGTATCCATCGGTTTGCCCGGCGCATCGCGCAACACAAACGAATGATCGTGGTAAGCCGCAGGAATGACCTCTGCCTTACCTGGCGCATTTTGAGAATTGCCTTGTGCAAAAACAACCGAAGGTAATGTTGCAACAACTACAGCGGCACCCAGACGGCACCAATTTTGCAGCTTCATCCGTTATTCCCCTTTTGATTGAAAGTGTAATTCCATCAAGCCGTCAGCCTGTTGGGCCGGTGGCGCAGTGCAGTCATTGCTTGTTACCTAAATCGACTGGTGGTGCAGAGTACACTCAGATTGCAAATATTTCAAACTGAATAAATTAATCCAAATAGGAATTACAATCACGGCTTTCCCAACTATCGTTAAGCCCGAATTTATGCGTCTCAAACCTTCCGCTGCTTTCCTTGCTGTCACGGCTCTTCTTGCATCGCACCTTGCCGTCAGCGGCGAAATCAGCCCGACCGCACTTTCTCCGGTAGAAGTTGTTAGTTCTAAAATCGCTGCTCCGTTAGACTCGAGTCCAGCGATGATTACGGTGATCAGCGGGAAAGAGCTGGCTGATCGCAATGTGCGTGATTTGCGCACCGCTTTAAGCTTGGTCGCTGGTGTTGATATCGCGCCCGGCGGAGACGGTGGCCCGGCTAGCGCCGTGCCAGGGTTATGGGGATTGCGTGAATTCGATGCGTTCCTGCTCGTCGTTGATGGCGTACCTTCGGGTGGCGCTTTTAATCCCGCCCTTACAACGCTCGACCTCACCAACATCAAACAAATTGAGGTGCTGCGCGGCGCGGCACCCGTCATGTATGGGGCAACCAGTTTTGTGGGTGTGATCAATGTGATCCATTACCCGGCCGGTGAAATGGTAGATCAGGCAAGTGTAGGGCTGGGCAGTCGCAATACCGTGAGCCTTGGGCTGAGCCGCAATTTATCCACTACAGGCCCGTTCAAGCAATCGCTCAATTTCGATGCGAGCACGCAGCAATTCAGCCAGGATGCCTCGAAGCTTAATCGTGCGCATGTGCTGTATCGCGCCGCGGCTGACCTCAGTATTGGCAAGGTTCATTTTGATTTGGACGCGACCATGCTGCGCCAGCGCCCCTACAGCCCGCATCCGGTCGAAGACAGTGCGCTGTCAAGGCGATTTCCGCTCGATGCCAATGCCAATCCGCTGGACGCAAAAGCGGACGAGAACCGCGTGCAGTTCAACCTCGGCATAGACAAAGACCTGACCTACGGCAAATGGGTAACACTGCTGTCACTGGCCCATGCCGACAACCGCAATATTCGCGGTTTTTTGCGCCCTGATTTTGCAGATGATGGTGTGACCCATAACGCTGACGGCTATCGCCAATCGGTGGCAAAAGATTATGGGTACTTTGACACCTACCTGATCACGAATCCAACCTCAACGCTCAGCTTGACAACAGGGTTCGATTTTCTGTTTGGCAATGGCCATCAAAGCAGCGACAACTTTGAATATGGCGTTATGCCGAACGGCTCCAACCGCCCAGCGTCTATACAATTGCCAATTGATGAATCAACAAAATTGCGCGACAAACGCAATTTTGCCGGCGCTTATACCCAAGTCGATTGGCGGCCCAGCGAACGGTGGAATCTACTGGTTGGTCTGCGTTATAACGACACCCGGGAAAGCCGCAGCGGCGAAGCGGTCGACCATCATGCCGATCCCGGCACACCCCATTTCACAGCGTCTTCACATGCCCGCAAAACCGGCTTCTCCGGGACGGCGGCAGGCAGCTATGCACTGTGGATCAGCGATGCCAGCCGTCTCACCGCCTTTGCCAATTATCGCAACACCTACAAACCCGCCGCGATTGATTTTGGGCCAGAAGCAGAGGGCACCATCCTGAAACCTGAGACGGCGAAAAGTTGGGAAGCCGGGCTGAGAGGTCGCGCGTTTGCCGGCCGTTTCGACTGGGAGTTATCTTATTTTCGGATGAATTTCAGGAATTTGGTGATTCGTGAAAACCTTAATGGGCTACCGAGCCTCGCCAATGCGGGCCAGGAAAAATTTAGCGGCGTAGAAGCTGAAGGTCGCTATCGGGTTTCTGACGCTTTGCAAATTAAGGCGACCGCCGCGCACCACAATGCCAAATACTCGGACTATTCAGTCGCTCAAGAGGATGGTAGCCTGCTGCAATTTTCAGGTAATCGTTTGGAGGTTTCCCCGGAATATCTGGCCGCCGTCGGCGTCATTTATGCGCCGCTGAAAAGCTGGGGTGGATCGCTTGTATGGAATTGGGTCGGCAAACGATTTCTGGATCGGGAAAACACTGTTCTCGCGGGCTCATATGCAACGCTGGATGCGGGCGTTAACTATCGCTTCTCGACTTGGGAATTGTGCGTGGATGCCTATAATATTTCCAATCGGCGTGACCCCGTAGCGGTTAGCGAACTGGGCGAAGGACAACTCTATCGGCTGCCGGGCCGCACGGTTCTTGTCTCGGCAAAGATGAATTTTTAGCTTTTTTCTGTCAGCTCAGCTGTAGCCTATATCCTTTAACACCAGAAAAGATGTTTGCCCCGATGGGAACAATCTTCCTCGGTGTCGGCGGCATGGGTACATTATCGGGCTAGGAGTAGAGATATGTCAGCTTGCAACGGTGCGACCATTGGCCGTCATACTTTGAAATGACTCTCTAAACCTCGTCAAGCTCATACGGTTTTATTTCATGGCGCTAGCGTGGACGGGCATCTTCAGCCTTTTTCCCTCCAAAAAGCCGGCCAAATGGCGATATACAATTTTATGCGGTATGCCCCCCTCGCGTAAAATCCCTTTTCTTTTTTATCCGTTTTACGTATTGAAAGTCTCATGCTTCCCTCCATCGAATCCCGTCTCGCCCTAGAAATCGCTGCTAAACCGATCCAAATCGCCGCTGCCGTCACGCTCCTGGACGAAGGTGCGACAGTGCCTTTTATTTCGCGTTATCGCAAGGAGGCCACAGGCGGGCTGGACGATATTCAGCTTCGTTTGCTGGAGGAGCGGCTGCGGTATTTGCGGGAGTTGGAGGATCGTCGTGTCGCGATTTTGGATAACATTGAGGAGCAGGGAAAGCTCACGCCCGAACTGCGCGTAGCGATTGAGAATGCCGAGGATAAAACCAAGCTAGAAGATTTGTATTTGCCTTACAAACAAAAGCGCCGTACCAAAGCGCAGATTGCGAAAGAAGCGGGCTTAGAGCCGTTGGCTGATGCCTTGTTGACCGATCCCATGCTGACACCTGAAGTGGAAGCGGAAAAATATTTGCGTGCGGACCCGGTGAATGCCGATCAGCAAGACACCGTCGTTGCCGATGTGAAAGCGGCACTTGAAGGCGCCAAGCAAATTTTGATGGAGCGTTTTTCAGAGAGTGCTGGCTTGATTGCGCGGGTACGTGACTACATGATTTCGCATGGCGTGGTGGAATCGAAATTGGTGGAAGGCCAAGCCGATAAGGGCGCGAAATTTTCGGATTATTTTGTTTATTCTGAAACCTGGAAAACCATTCCCTCGCATCGCGCATTGGCGCTGTTTCGGGGCCGCAACGAAGGCTGCCTGAGTGTTGCGCTGCGGCTGGATTCGGAGGAGGAAAAGCCCGCATGGAGCGCCCCGTTTAACCCGGTGGAAGAAATGATTGGCGGCCACGCGGGTATTGCCAACAAAGCGCGGCCAGCTGATAAATGGCTGACAGAGGTGGTGCGCTGGACGTGGCGGGTCAAAATCTCGCTGCATCTGGAGACGGAGCTGATGTCTAATTTGCGGGAGAAGGCCGAGGTTGAGGCGATCAATATTTTTGCGCAGAACCTGAAAGATTTGCTGCTCGCCGCACCGGCCGGCCCGCGCGCGACGATGGGGCTGGATCCCGGTATTCGCACCGGCTGCAAAGTGGCGGTGGTGGATAGCACTGGCAAAGTACTTGAAACAACCACCATCTATCCGCATGAACCACGTCGTGATTGGGAAGGCTCATTGCACACGCTAGCGGTGCTGGCCAAAAAGCATGCGGTGGATTTGATTTCAATCGGCAACGGCACAGCCTCGCGCGAGACGGACAAGTTGGCGGCGGATTTGATTAAGCTTTTGCCCGATCAACACATGACCAAAATCGTCGTGTCCGAAGCCGGTGCATCAGTTTATTCGGCCTCAGAATTTGCCTCAAAAGAATTGCCGGATTTGGATGTATCGATTCGCGGGGCGGTATCGATTGCGCGCCGCTTGCAGGACCCGCTGGCCGAGCTGGTGAAGATTGATCCGAAATCGATCGGGGTGGGCCAATATCAGCACGATGTGAATCAAAGCCAGCTGGCGCGCTCACTCGTGGCGGTGGTTGAGGATTGCGTGAACGCGGTGGGCGTAGATGTGAATATGGCCTCAAGCGCCCTATTGGCGCGGGTTTCGGGGCTTTCTGCCTCAGTTGCGGCAAATATTGTCACGCATCGCGATGCGCATGGCGCATTCAAATCCCGTGAAGCATTGAAGAAAGTGCCGCGTCTGGGCGACAAGGCTTTTGAGCAGGCGGCCGGATTCTTGCGGATTCAAAATGGTGATAATCCGCTGGATGCATCAAGCGTGCATCCGGAAGCGTATCCGGTGGTCGAAAAAATTCTGGCCGACATCAAGTGCGATGTCAAAGCGGTAATGGGCGATGGAAAACTGTTGAAGGGCCTTGACGCAGAAAAGTATGCCGACGAGCGCTTCGGTGTGCCGACCGTGACGGACATTTTGAAAGAGTTAGAAAAACCCGGCCGTGATCCGCGCCCGGAATTCAAAACCGCGACTTTTCAGGACGGCGTGGAGAAGCTGAGCGATTTGCAGCCCGGTATGATTTTGGAAGGCGTGGTAACCAACGTCGCCGCGTTTGGTGCCTTCGTTGATATTGGCGTGCATCAGGATGGCTTGATTCATATCTCCGCGCTGGCTGAGAAGTTTGTCAAAGACCCGCGTGATGTGGTGAAGGCGGGACAAGTGGTGAAGGTGAAAGTGCTTGAAGTCGATGAGAAGCGCAACCGGGTGGCGCTGACGATGCGACTGAATGACACACCAACGCCAAAATCAGCGGGTGGCGGCGCAGAAGGTAATGCCGCCAAACCCCGAGCCAGTATTGGGTCTTCAAGGAATGCAACCGGCCGGTTGCCGGGCAATCGCCCCGCTGGAAATGCGCAGAATTCACCGCGCCAACCAGTTGCACCGGTCGGCGAAAGTGTGATGGCGGCGGCATTTGCTAAGTTTAAAAAGGGTTGAACTAGCTTCAATTGGTGTTTTAGCATTGCGCAACTACTGACTACGTACGACCTAAACCCCCGCCCCTACTCTCCTTCTCCCGCTCCCCGCCCTCCGCTTCAGGAAAAGGCGGGTGGCTGTGATTTTATGTTCTGCTAGTTTGATTCGCCACAAAGAAGATGAGCATGATACAAATCCGCGAAATGCGCCCTACCGATGCCACCATCGCCGCCGAACTCGGCAACGAGCTTGGTTACACTGTATCTACGGCGCTTTTTGCCGAGCGCATTGCGCTACTCTGTGATGATATTAGCGACAATACCGCTTACGGATTACTCGTTGCCGAACACGAAAAACTCGGCATCGTCGGCTGGGTTTATATTTATTCAATGCAACCGTTGCTAACCGAGCGCTACGCCGAAATCGGCGGCTTGGTCGTTGGCAAGCGCGCTCGTCGCACGGGTGCAGGTGCAGCACTCATGCAGGCGGCAGAGGCATGGGCGATTGAGCGCGGGTACGCAACGATGCGCCTTCGCTCCGGCATGCATCGGCCTGAAGCACATTTATTTTACGAAAAAATTGGCTACGCAAAAGTGCGCGAATCGATGATGTTTCAGAAAACGTTGGCGTCTTCGTTTATTAACGCGGACTGCTAAAATTCTCGAATCACATGCTGCTGGCGACGACTAACCGGCAAACGTTCATCGAGGCCTTTAAGCACCACGACCCAATGAGCCCCAGCACCCTCGCTGCTGATGTTGTTTTCACTGCTTTCATGGGCATTGTTTATGTCTGTGGTTTTTTCAAACCCGGCCACCGCTTTGTTGGCCACTAAAGCGCTGCGATGAATGCGGGTGAATAATCCGGCGAACTCTTCTTCAAGCTTGGTCAGGGATTCTTCGAGCAGATATTCTTTGACGATAGTTTTGACGGTGACGTACTTAAGCTCGGCGCGCAGGAAAATAATATCGTCAATTGGCACCAGAATAATCTTGCCGCGCTCATGGATCGATAAATGTTTACGTCTGGACTGCGTGGCGATGGCGGCCGCATCCAGCGTTTCGGGTTTGACAATCCGTGCCTTCTTGAGGGCCAGCAGCAGGCGTTCCTGCTTGATGGGCTTGAGCAGGTAATCAATGGCATTGAGCTCAAATGCCTGCACCGCGTATTGATCGAATGCGGTGGTAAAAATGAGCTTGGGCGTCAACTCTAACTTGGCAATATGACGCGCCACCTCCAGCCCATCCATGATCGGCATACGAATATCGGTCAATACGATATCAATGGCACCACAGTTGATGATCTCAATGGCCTCAACGCCGTTGGCCGCTTCATCTGCAATCACCAGCGGGAAAGCTTCCCGACAATCATCGAGCAAGTCACGCAGACGCCGACGCGCTGGGGCTTCGTCGTCAATAATCAGAATGCGGGCGGGCGGGCGGTTATGCGGCATGGCTATCGATGTTTATTGGGCAAGGTAATGGTCACCACATATTGCTCCTGACTGATATCAGCCTTCAAGCTGGCCTCAGCATCAAAGTGTAGCTGGAGCCGCTCTTTGATGTTGGCGATGGCCATGCGGTTGCCATTGATGTGAGTCGAATTGCGCTGGCAGGGATTAGTGAGTCGAATGAAAAATTGTTTTCCCTGATCCTGAATTTCAATTTTCAATTCACCCACACCATCCAGCGGCTCGATCCCGTGGTACACCGCGTTTTCGACCAGAGGCTGCAAAATCAGTGGTGGCACCAGCGCAGCTTTAGGCAGGTTATCGATTTTCCAGGTAACAACGAGTCGATCGCCAAGGCGAATTTGTTCAATCTCCAGATAGCGGCGGCATAGCTCGACCTCATCCTCCAACGGCGTGAGCTTGCGGTTATCGGCCATCAACACGCGAAACAACTCGGCCATATCTTCGAGCATGCGTTCGGCACGCTTGGGCTCCGAACGAATCAGCGACAGCACGGCATTGATACTGTTAAACAAAAAATGGGGCCGAATACGCGCCTGCAATGCCTGCAATCTCGCTTCGGTAAGCGCTGGCGAAAGCGCGCGGGAACGCAGATCGAAATACAGCAGCACGACGACGGTGGTAAACATGAGAAAAAACGCAAATTGCCAAAATGCGGGCGGCACCGAAAACGGGATCAGGTAAGGCGTTAGATACCATAACCCCCCGCCAATACAGGCTTCCAGGGCAAAAATTGCTGAAACACCTTGCCAGTAGGCGAGTTTCAAAAACGCCGGCTGCAACAGGCAGGCGGTGATGAGCGAAATAATAATGGCGGGCTGCGCCAACACCGAAATCACCAGATATTGGCCGGAAAGCTCACGCCCAACTTCTGCACGCAGTACCGCGGCCGCAAAAACCAGCACATTCACGATCAGCAGCAGACGTAGCATGATGCCGAGATTACAAAAATTAGGCAGCTGTGCGGCCATATTTGCGGCAGCGACTCTGTTTGAGTCCGGCTTAGGGGGCGCTTGTTTTATACTAAGCTCACTTGGTTTCGCGTTGGGTTTCGCATAAGACCCAATTCTGCGCGAAATCGTCGTAAAAACCAACCCGATGAAAAACCAATATGGCATTGCCCCCTGCTTCTGACTCTTCAGCACCCACCGTCTGGTCTGGCCGTTTTTCTGAACCCGTGACGGAACTGGTGAAGCGTTTCACCGCTTCGGTCACTTTTGATAAGCGTTTAGCCGAGGTTGATATTCAAGGCTCGCTGGCCCACGCCGCCATGCTTAAGAAAGTGGGCGTTTTGACTGCGCAAGACTTGGCATCAATTGAAACCGGCATGGCTGAAATTCTGGCGGAAGTGCGCGCAGGCACATTTGAATGGTCGCTGGATCGTGAAGATGTGCATATGAATATTGAAGCGCGGCTCACGGCGCTGATTGGGGAAGCGGGCAAGCGTTTACATACGGGGCGCTCGCGCAATGACCAGGTTGCCACCGATATTCGGCTGTGGCTGCGCGGTGAAATCGACAATATTATTGAACTCCTGCGCCACACACAAATGGCCTTTATTAAGATGGCCGAGGTTCACGCAGAAACCATCATGCCCGGCTTTACCCACCTGCAGGTTGCTCAGCCGGTCACGTTTGGCCACCATCTGATGGCGTATGTGGAGATGCTGTCGCGCGATGAGGCGCGGATGGCCGATTGCTGTAAGCGCGTGAATCGTTTGCCATTGGGCGCGGCGGCATTGGCTGGCACCACCTTCCCGATTGACCGCGAAATGGTGGCGGCAACACTCGGCTTTGACGGAGTTTGTGAAAATTCGCTGGATGCCGTATCGGACCGCGACTTTGCCATTGAGTTTGTCTCTGCCAGCGCGCTGGTAATGACACACCTCTCGCGTTTTTCGGAAGAATTGATAATCTGGATGAGCCAATCGGTAGCTTTTATTGATCTACCGGATCGGTTTTGCTATTCATCCTCGATCATGCCGCAAAAGAAAAACCCCGATGTACCCGAACTGATTCGCGGCAAAACCGGCCGTGTGAATGGGCATCTGGTCGCGCTGCTGACCCTGATGAAAGGCCAGCCGCTGGCTTACAACAAAGATAATCAGGAAGATAAAGAGCCGCTGTTTGATACCGTCGATACGGTGCGAGATTCACTGATCATCATGGCCGACCTCACCGCGAATATCGTGGTGAAAAAGGAAAATATGCGGGCTGCGGTACTGAAAGGCTTCGCCACCGCCACCGATATGGCCGATTATCTGGTCAAAAAGGGTCTCGCTTTCCGCGATGCGCACGAAGCGGTTGCTCTTGCGGTACGCGCGGCTGAAACGCGCAAGGTTGGACTGGAAGCCTTCTCACTGGAAGAGTTGCGCGGATTCTCAGCGCTGTTTACAGATGATGTGTTTGCCGTATTGCGGCCGGAGGGATCGGTTGCTGCGAGGAATCATATTGGCGGAACCGCACCCGCGCAGGTCAAAGCGGCCATCGCCAAGGCCCGGACGCGGTTGGCCAGAAACGCAGTTTAAAAATAGCGCGGAAAAGCGCTCACCCGTCGCGGCTTATTCCTCATCCTGTTCGGCACCGCTGCCTTTTTCTTCGTATAACCAACAAATTTTGCGCGTGTCGGGCCCGGATAATCGATCACCCATCAATCCACAGCGGTAAGCGCGAGCGGACAAGCGCTCGAAATGCTGGCAGCCGGGGCAATCACCAAATGCGCTGCCTTCATTGTCTGATTGGAAGGTCGTGAGGGTTTCGCGCAACGCTGAGACCGCATTACGGATGCGGTTGGGACTGATATTGCGGGTGGCATGTTGCCATGCGAGTTGCGGCTGGGCCTCATATAAAAACTGCTCGCCGGTGGCCGAAAGGCGTAAGCGAACGACACGGCGATCGAGATCATCCTGATAACGCTCAATCAGGCCGCGGCGATCTAGCAGCAACAGACTTTGTGACGCGGTGCCTTTGGTGATGCCGACATATTCAGCCAATGCCTGCGGCGTATTCGAATAGCGGTTGGCTTTGGACAAATAGACCAGCGCCTCGACATGCACCGGCTGCAACTGCTCGTCGCTGCCGACGCGGCGACTCTCGGCGCGCATCAAATTGCCAAGGCGGCCGACCAAATCAAGCAGTACAAGCGGGCTTTTATCCACGGGGACTCTCTCTATTCAAGGCTCGCAAATATTTGCCTTCGCGGGCTTCCTGCAAAATATGGTGTCGAATCAACACTAAGCAAAGTCGTTTTTTACACCATTACTTATAGTATTGAGGCGATACTAAATCAGGCGTCGATTCTTTTCAAGAGAAATTTTTTTGGCTTGACGAAGCCGCCTTTCATGCGAGTGTGATGTGAATCACATCGCCGCTTTGCTCGCTCACCACACGGGAGAGCAAAAATTCTAATCGCTCATCCGAGCGCGTATCGCGCCAGGTTGCACCGTCAAATTTAAAATGAAAACCACCTGACTTCGCAGCAACCCAAATTTCGCGATTCGGTGTTTGTCGATTCACAATCACTTTGGTGCCGTTCTCGAAAGTCAGGGTAAGAATGCCACCGTTTAGCTCGGCATCAATGTCGCATTCAACATCGTCCATCGCACCTTCGACGCGCGCCAATAGAGCGTCAACACGCTGATGAAAATCGCTTTCTGTCAGCGTCATACCGGTGCCCTCGTGTGCTTGCATGCGCGTGATACCATCCTTTCGATTGTTTCCTGTTCCATTTTCTATTCCAATTACCCAGTGGATTTACGATGCGTAATCTCAATAACTTGCCGTTCATTTTAATCGCTTTGCTCTGCGTGCCCGCGCTTTCTTCATGCGGTCAAAAAGGTCCGCTGAAGTTGCCGCCTTCACCTTCACCATCGGTGCCTGCGCCTCCTCCTCCACCCTCACAGAATACGCCGCCCAAGCTTTCGCAAAACCTTATAGACAGCACATTTATCGCGTTCACGGAGGCTGGCAAATGACCGCGCCGCTGACAACGTTCGGCGTGACACGCGACAATACCGGCGCACTGCTGATGGAAAAAGTTTCCCTTGCTGATGTCGCGGCGCGTTTTGGCACACCTACCTATGTGTACTCGCGGGCCGCCTTGACCCAAGCTTTCCAACGGCTTGATGAGGCGCTCAAAACAGCACGCGGCGGCAAGCCTTACCTGATTTGCTACGCGGTCAAGGCCAACTCAAATCTTGCCGTGCTCAGCGTTTTTGCAAAGCTGGGCGCAGGGTTTGATATTGTCTCTGGCGGCGAATTGCGTCGCGTATTAGCGGCTGGCGGCGATGCAAGCAAAGTGGTTTTTTCGGGGCTGGGTAAGACGGCGGATGAAATTAGATTCGCTCTTGAAACCGGCATCAAAGGCTTCAACATCGAGTCCGAGGCGGAGCTTGCACGCATCAATACAGTAGCTGCCTCAATCAACAAACGCGCGGCAATTAGCTTGCGGGTAAATCCCGATGTCGATGCGAAAACCCATCCGTATATTTCCACCGGACTGAAGAATAATAAATTTGGCATTGCTTTTGACCGCGCTCTGGCGGTGTATCGGCAGGCAGCCGCGCTCTCGCACATTGATGTGGTGGGTGTGGACTGCCATATTGGTTCGCAACTGACTGATGATGCGCCGCTGCTGGAGGCGATGACGCGCATCGTCGGACTGGCCGATCAGCTCGCTGCCGAAGGTATTCCGATTCACCACATTTGCCCGGGGGGCGGAGTGGGCATTACTTATTCAGATGAGGCTACTATTGACCTTACACGCTACGCCGCCGCGCTGGAGGCTGCACTCGCGACCAGCCAGCATGCTCATCATGTTGAGCTGCTGCTGGAGCCGGGCCGCGTACTGGCGGGCAATGCTGGGGTGTTGTTGTCGAAGGTTGAATATGTGAAGCCGACTGAGGCAAAAAACTTTTTGATTGTTGATGCGGCAATGAATGATTTGATACGACCCTCGCTTTATCAGGCCCATCATGAAATCGTGGTGGCAGCATCGGCCAGCAACGCTTCAAACCCACCGGCATCAACGCGCAATTACGATGTGGTTGGCCCGGTGTGCGAGAGCGCAGATGTGCTGGGCCATGAGCGCGCGTTGGCCGCTAACGAAGGGGATTTAATCGCAATTCTTTCAGCGGGCGCTTATGGTTTTGTGATGGCCTCAAACTACAATTCACGACCTCGCGCCGCCGAAGTAATGATTGATGAAGCCGCGATTCATCTCATTCGTCCACGCGAAAATATCGATGATCTGTTCGCCACCGAAAGCACGCTGAAATAATCATCGCGCGAGTTTGAGAAATCCAAAACCGTGCAAAAGCGAATATCGTAAATTAAGCTGGTATCGACTCGATACTGTTTAGCTTTGAGCGTGCGCTAATAATCACTCTTGACAGGGCATGAAAGTGGTGTTCAAAAAAATATCTGTAATAGAATCCGTTCTACCAAGTGCTCGCGAGATTTCTCAATCATTTGGTTTTTATAACAGATGAATGTGAAGCAACCGCGAGCGGAGTGAGGTTGTTTTGCTCTGCTGCATTTTCTAAAACCTTTGCACAGCGGCATTCGTCATCGCTCAATCGTTCGTCTGAACTGGTTCTTTGGTAGTGCGGCAAATTTGTTGATGTGTGCCGTGCGCAATATCAAGTTATTCGGTCCAACCATCGAAAGGAGTTGATCATGGCAACAGCCAAGAAACCGGCAGCTAAAAAGCCGGCAGCAAAGAAACCCGTAG
>JAYVEV010000032.1:0-10866 GCA_043773745.1 Burkholderiales bacterium
TCAAGCACATCGAGCTTGTTAATTTTTTCCGCCACCATGGCACGGTCATACAGTAACTCGGCAGAGTTTGGCGTTTGTTTTACCGCCTCATCAAGCAACTGAAATGCTTCGCGGAACGCCTTTGCATCGCGTAACAATTGCGCTTCTGCCAAAATTAACTGGGTGCGAATTTCAGGCGATTCTTCTTCAGCAATTTGCGCATCACGCAAATATTGGCGGCCCACTTCAATACCGTCGCGCTTGGCAAGCAAGCTGGCCGTTCTTAATTTTGCCGTGACAAAATATTCACCCGTACCAACACGGCGAAACCAGCCTATCGCAGCATCGTTATCCTTCTTTGCTTCCGCGACGAGACCCAGATTAAAAAATACCGGATTGCTATCACGAGGCTTCGCATCGAGGGCGCGTAAAAACTGTTTCTCAGCCTCAGCATAATCTTCCATCTGCTGCGAGATCAGCGCAATGGCATAAGGAGACTCTGGATCGGAAATATTTTTTAAACCATTGTTCAGGTCAATTTTTCGGAACTCTTCACGAGCTGATAAGTAACTTTTTTGCGCGACGAGCAGTCTTGCATAAATTAACCGGACATCATTCGCATCAGGATGCGATTTTAAAAAATTTTGCAGGTAATTAAGCGCGTCCAGCTCGGCGCTATCGGATTTGGCTTCGCGCAAAATTTGCGCCTTCAAGATAACCGCTTGTGACCAGCCGGGTTTGAGGCGGAGCGCCTCATCGACTGCTGCCGAAGCCGGGCCAATCTCCCCGGCAAAAAGCGCGGATTGCGCCACGGCATAATGCGATTCAGCGATACGCGGATAAGGCTTTGCCAGCCCGCGCACGGCGGCAAGATTTTTTGCTTTGTCGGCAAAACGGGTGAAGAGGATAGGCACTTGCATAAATAAAACCGAAGCCTTGCCGGGTACCGCGAGCCAACGACTGAACGCGGCCTGGCTTGCTTCCAGATCATTGCCCGCCATCCGACCTAGCACCTGTCGCGCAATGGGCGCAGCGGGCTCAAGCTCAAGCCATAAAACGGTCGCTTCACGCGCATCGTCCATTTGCCCAGCCTGAAATGCAATCTCAACCGCACGACGCGCGAGACGCGGATCGCCAGTACGTTGGGCCAACTCTAGGATGCCGCGAAATGCCTGCGGCACTTGTCCGCGCTGGCTGGCGATTTCTGACAGCAGATATTCGTAGAGAAAGTCCTCCGGCGCTTCATTGGCTGAAGCCGAAGCCGCAGCCAGCTTCGCAGGTGCAGATTTTGCTCCCTTAGCCACGGTCGCAGAAGTGCGGACAGTTGGCGATTGAGCGCTCTCCTGCGCCTGCACAGCGCCACTGGTAACCAGCGCAAAGCCTGAAGAGACCAAGTATGTTAAAACCGAGAGATATCTCATCGCCACAAAATCCAAAAAAAAGAAAACCAAGTTTTACATCATATCCCGCGACTGCGGGTTCGTCACCTAATGCATAAGTATGTAGCTGAACATGTCACAATCCGATTTTATCGACTGCAAAACATGCTTATTTCTTTGAGCTGCCATTTCAATTAATCGTTCCCAACTCATTTTGAATTTGCTACATGCCTGAATTACCCGAAGTTGAAACGACTCGTGTTGGCTTGCTGCCGCATGTTCGCGGACAGCGCATCACACAAGTGACTGTGCGTGAGAGCCGGTTGCGCTGGCCGATTCCAGATAAATTTGCCAAGCGATTGCAGGGTGCCACCATCGACAACATTATGCGTCGCGGCAAATATTTGCTATGGGATTGTGCGCAGACCAATCAGCAACATAGCGGCTTTATGTTGAGCCATCTGGGCATGTCCGGAACCTTGCGGGTACTGCCCGCCGCGACACCCGTCACAAAGCATGACCATGTTGATATTTTGCTGACCAATAATCTATTGATTCGCTTTAACGACCCGCGACGATTCGGCGCGATGCTATGGATTCCGGGTCGCGAAATGATGCACCCGCTACTGGATATTTTGGGGCCGGAGCCGTTATCAGATGCGTTCTCGGCAGCGCATCTTTTTAATGCCTCAAGGGGCCGCACGGTGAGCATCAAGGAATTCATCATGAATGGCCACATTGTCGTCGGTGTAGGTAATATTTATGCGTCAGAATCTTTATTCCGTGCGGGCATTCACCCCAAGCGCGCCGCGGGCAAGGTATCGCTTGCCCGTTATGAAAAATTGGTTGATGCGATTCGCGAAACCCTAGGCGACGCAATCCGTGCAGGCGGCACTACGCTCCGCGACTACGTCAAAACCGACGGCGAGCAGGGCTATTTTCAACTTGATGCCGCCGTCTATGGCCGCAGCGGCGAAGATTGCCGAATTTGCCAGACACCGATACGCTTGATGGTTCAAGGGCAGCGCAGCACGTATTTTTGCCCACGATGTCAGCATTAACCGGTATTGATTGCCATAATAGCGTCATGGAACACACCACATCATGAATGCAAAACACGGGCTCACTGAGCGCCTTGCCAGCTTGCAGTCGTGGCGTCACGGGCTTGATGCCCAGCTTGCCCGCGTGGCGAGCGCGTTGCATGAAACCGAATTCATGTCTGCGGATGCCCGATCCAAGCTTGAGGAAATTCAAGCGCAAATTAACAGTGCACGCGTCACGATTACGTTTGTTGCCGAGTATATGCGCGGCAAATCAGAGCTGATTAATGCACTTTTCTTTGCCGATCTGGGCCGCCGATTATTACCCTCGGGAGCTGGCCGAACCACCCGCTGTGTGACCGAGCTGCGCTTTGACCGCCAAGTTAAAACCGGCCTGAAACTAATGCCTATAGAAACCCGCGAGAGCCCGCGCCGGTTCAGCGAGCTATATGAAGACGAAAGCCAGTGGCGCTCGGTATTATTTGAGGCCGACAACCCCGAATCAATGGCGCGGGCGTTGGCTGCATTGTCCGAGACTAAACGTATTTCTGTTGGGGACGCGGTCGCTTGGGGCTTACATGGTGAAGGCATCAGCACCCAAACTGATCTGGTTACGCGCATTGGCGGCCATCCAGCTGACGATGCCAACATCGGTGAATTAGCCACTGCCGCCAGCGCATTTGTTGATGTACCTCGCTGGCGCTATGCCATTATTAATTTTCCGCATCCTTTATTGGATGCCGGGCTGGTGATTGTTGATACACCGGGTCTCGCCGCGCTTTCAACGGAGCCTGAATTGGCGCGTAAACACTTGGCTGACGCTGATGCACTGATACTGGTACTCGATGCCAATGTTGGTGTGCAAAAACCAGACTTGATGATCTGGAGAGATCAGATCGGCGGACATGTAGGCGGCAAGCCTAGCGGAAGGGAGCGCGGCAATAATGCCAATGCGTCCAGCGAATCTCATCAAGCACGTCTTGTTGTACTCAATAAAATTGACGACCTAAAAATACCTATGCATGACAGCCCGGAAGATTCCAACCGGGCGCTTTTGCGCGAAATTGATCGTCGCGTGCGAGAGACCGCGGATCTGCTGCGTATTGATCCGATTCGTGTGGTCCCCGTTTCTGCCAAATTGGCTTTAGCAGGCGCTTTCGCCAGCGACACTGACAAAATTCTGAAAAGCCGCCTATACCATCTTGAGCGCAGCTTGGCCGCCCACCTACCGCATAGTCGGCAAGATGCGCAAGCCGCAACCATCATCGCCACCCTTTCTGGACTGATTGAAGCCGCGCAGGCGCTGCTCGACCAAGACCGCTATAAGGCGCTGACCGGTCTCAGCAATCTGAGCGTGGTGCGCGCTAAAAATGAAAAAATGATGGCCACCATCGTTGAGCAAACTCATGCCAAACAAGACCGGCTGGAAGCCACCTTCAAAGAACTGCGCGGCATCAAGGGTGTTCATAGCAAGCTTGCCGAGGAGCTCGCGGAAATTGTAGACCCGGCCGCCGCCAAAAATGATGCCGATCACGCCAAGATTGCTATTGCCAATAGCGTCATGTCGGGCACCGTGATGGAAAGCTGTAATAACTATCTGGCCACAACGGAAGAAAAGCTCAATGCCATTGAGCTAAAAATCGCTGAAATTCGTACCCTGTTCAGTAATATTGGTGAAAAAATGCGCAAGGAATTCGGGCTAGGCAGCATGGAGCAATTTGATGCCCATCCCTTCGCCACGCATCGTTTCCAGATTGAGCTCGACAAAGCGCGCGAAAAAGCCAATAGCGACTTTGGAAAAGCCAGCAATCTACTCATTCGCCGAGGCGGCGCGCTCGCCGACCAATTTGAAGATGTGGTGGCCGAACGTGTACTTAATATTTTTAAAATAGCGCAACGTGAATCTGCCACCTGGATGCGCGGCCTTTACAACAGTCTGGAAAAACCACTGGCCGAGCTCAAAACCCGCATGGAACAACGCTCTTCAAGTATCGACAAAGTTAAATCTGCCGAACTGGATTTGGCCGGCCGCATTGCGGAATTGCAAGCTGAGCTGGACGTGATAAAACGTAGGCATGAGACCTTGGCAGTAGTTCGCGCAGGTTTGGCGCGCTACGCTGGCAAGCGACCCGAAGATGACGCCTCTTAAGTGTGCCGAATTTGCCAAAAACAGCGCGTCGGTAAATAGACAAACTCTATGACAGGTGCGCTTTTCGGAGCAAAAAGCCCTGAAAACCCGCTACAGAGCTAGGGGTTTAATAATTTTTAAGCGGCTACCGCAGTTTTTTCAATCGTGAGCCGCACAAACTTGGCGTGTAACTCATCACGGTTTTCCGCAAAATCCAGCGGAATACAATCTACCGGACATACCTCACGGCATTGTGGCGCATCAAAATGCCCCACGCACTCGGTGCATTTGCTAGGATTTATTTCGTAGATTTCGATGCCTTGATAAATCGCGCCATTCGGACATTCCGGTTCGCAAACGTCGCAGTTAATACATTCATCGGTAATTTTTAGCGCCATGGAATCTATTTTCCGACTTTGCCCATGAGCGCTTTGACAGTCAGGGGATGCACAAAATCACTGACATCACCACCCAGTGTGGCGATCTCACGGACGATGGTGGCAGAGATAAACATATATTTGTCGGACGGAGTTAGGAACATGGTTTCGACACCGGGGTTGAGCTTGCGGTTCATGCCCGCCATTTGAAATTCATATTCAAAATCTGATACCGCCCGCAGTCCGCGCAGAATCACGCTGGCTTCTTGGACCTTCAAAAATTCCGACAGCAGGCCACCAAAACCGACCACTCTGACATTTTTATATTCGCGCAACACATCGCGGGCCAAACCCACGCGCTCTTCGAGGGTGAAGAAAGGGCGTTTTGTCTGGCTATGCGCGACCGCGACGACGACTTCGCCGAATAATTTTGCGGCTCGTGCCACTAAATCTTCGTGACCACGGGTAATGGGGTCGAATGTTCCAGGATAAACAGCGCGGATCATGGCTTTGCCTCAGTTGGGATGACTTTTGCCGATAGTAGCGCAAAAAATGCCATGCCTGCCCGCCCATCGCGCACGATAGTCCACTCAACTTCAGAAATGACCGTCGCCAGGGGCTGATGCCATTCGGCATAAACCAAACCGTGGGGGTGCAGGCATCGCGCCAATTTGGGCAATAATTTGGGCAAAAAATCAGAGGCAAAAGGTGGATCGATAAAAATGACATCAAATGCTTGCGGCGTGCCTTCAATGAATTTCATCGCGTCGGCCTGAACAATCTCGCACTGCATACCATTCAGAAGCGCTTGATTTTTTTTCAGTGCTTCAATTGCTGCGCGGTTACTTTCTACCATTATTACTGCTTCGGCACCGCGGGAGGCGGCCTCGAAGCCGAGCGCACCGCTGCCCGCAAAGAGATCGAGGCAGCGCCTGCCCACCATGGTCTGCCCGAGCCAATTAAACAAGGTTTCGCGCACACGATCGGCGGTCGGCCGTAGCCCAAGCGCATCGGGGAATTCAATCATGCGACTGCGCCACATGCCGCCCACAATGCGGACACGGTTGCGACCTTGGGGGATGCCTGACAGAGAAGTTTTTTTGGTGGCCATTTAAAAAGGTGAAATCTTACAAGTTCAGGTGTTAATGATACTTCGGCAATTGAGGTCCGATGCCTTAAAATGGAGGTCACTAATTGATTTGAACGGATTTGCCTTGTTTTCAATATTTGGCACCAAAAAAACTGCAACTGCAGCAGAGAATGAGCCAGCGACACCAATTCGGCCGGACACACCACAAGGCGGCTGGTTGTCGAGATTAAAATCGGGGCTCGCAAAAACTCGCGCCGTGCTGAACACCGACGTAAACGATCTTTTTGCCCGCCATGCCAAGGTTGACGAAGCGCTATTTGAGGAGCTGGAAACAGCGCTGATTTCAGCCGATGTTGGCATCCGCGCCACGACACGGCTGATTGCCGATTTGCGGCGCTCAGCAAAAGACAAAAATATTACTGACGGTGCAGGGCTACAGGCTGAATTTAAAACAGCGCTGGTTCAATTAATCTTGGCACTTGAAAAACCGCTCGACGTTCGTTCGGCAAAACCGTTTGTGATCATGATTGCGGGTGTGAATGGCGCAGGTAAAACCACCACTATTGGCAAGCTGGCCAAATACTTTCAATCGCAGGGCCTGAGCGTAATGTTGGCTGCAGGCGATACCTTCCGGGCGGCAGCACGTGAACAACTGATGGCCTGGGGGGAGCGCAATAATGTGACGGTGATTGCACAAGATCAAGGCGACTCTGCCGCCGTGATTTTTGATGCGGTTAATTCTGCAAAGGCGCGCGGCATTGACGTCGTACTTGCCGATACCGCTGGGCGGTTGCCAACCCAATTACATCTGATGGAAGAAATCAAAAAAGTAAAACGTGTGATCAGCAAAGTTGATGCTACTGCGCCCCATGAAACAATGCTCGTGCTCGATGCCAACACAGGGCAAAATGCCCTCCAGCAAGTGAAAGCGTTTGATGAAGCGCTCTCGCTCACGGGGCTGGTCGTCACAAAATTGGATGGTACGGCGAAGGGTGGCATGATTGCTGCGCTTGCATCAGAGCGATCTGAAGAATTAATTCCCGTGCGCTTTATTGGCGTGGGCGAAGGAATCGACGATCTTCGCCCCTTCAATGCGAGCGAATTTGTGGACGCACTATTTCAATGATCACGTTTTCCAATACCATCAAGCGCTACCCCAATGGCTTCGAAGCCTTGCGGGGCGTCACGCTGACGGTTGAAAAAGGCGAGATGGTCGCTATCACTGGGCACTCTGGCGCAGGCAAATCCACGCTGCTGAAATTGGCTGCCGGGATCGAACTGGCGTCGCAAGGCAGCGTGCTGGTGAGCAATCAAAATTTGAGCCACATTAAAGCAGCGGGGCTGGCGGTGCTGCGACAAAATTTGGGCCTTGTGTTTCAGGATCACAAGCTGCTGTTTGATCGCAGCGTGTTCGAAAACGTATCACTACCACTGTCAATTGCCGCCTTCCCACGCACCGAGGTGGGGAAACGTGTTCGCGCCGCGCTTGATAAAGTTGGGCTGCTGAACCGGGAAAAAGCCAATCCCATCACGCTCTCCGGTGGCGAGCAGCAGCGCCTGTGCATTGCCCGCGCGATTGTGAACCGGCCTGCTATTCTAATTGCAGACGAGCCTACGGGCAATCTCGACCAAGCCTATGCGGCGACGATTGTGGATCTGTTCAAATCCTTTAATCAGGTCGGCGTTACGGTGCTGCTTTCCACCCATGATGAGGTTGGCTTGGCTCGCTTAAATTGCCGGCGCATTCATCTTGACCAAGGGAAAATTTCAGCATGATCTCTTCCTGGTTTTCGGCCCACATACAGGCCGCTGAGCATGCACTCAAGCGTTTGGCCGCGACACCTGTTGCAACCATGTTATCGGTGCTCGTCATCGGCGTGGCGATCATGTTACCGCTCGGCT
This sequence comes from Burkholderiales bacterium, assembly GCA_043773745.1. Lineage (GTDB taxonomy): Bacteria > Pseudomonadota > Gammaproteobacteria > Burkholderiales > Usitatibacteraceae > UKL13-2. The sequence goes on from JAYVEV010000032.1 coordinate 7,896, forward strand.
TATATTCGGTGTTTTCCAACATCACCGCCGCAGCGAGCCGCTTGAATACGGAGCCCAACATTAATGTTTATCTGCAAGTTGCCGCTTCTGATAAAGACGCCAAAGAAACTGAGAAGCTGCTTGAGGCTATGCCCAATGCGGCCGATGTCCGCTTTATAAGCCGTGAGGTTGCGTTGTCCGAAATGAAGCGCGTTGCCAGTATGGTGGATTTGCTGACGGGTCTCGAATCCAACCCATTGCCGCACGCATTCTTAATTAAGCCCAGATCGGCAGAACCCGTCACGCTCGAGGCCATGCGCAAAGAAATATCTGCGCTTCCCAAAATAGATGTGGTGGTGATGGATTTTGAATGGGCCAAAAAATTGCAGCGTTTTGCCACTTTTGCCGAGCGCATCGTCGCCCTTCTCGGTCTGGTGTTGGGGCTCGCCGTTATGTTTGTAACCGGCAATACTATTAGGCTACAAATTTTGACTCAAAAAGACGAGATTGAAGTTAGTAGCCTGATTGGTGCAACCAGGCATTTTATCCGGCGACCATTTTTGTATTACGGCGCCTGTCAGGGTTTTCTGGCTGGGGTGGTAGCGATACTGGCAATGACGGGCTTTATTTGGTGGGCTAGCGCAGAGGTGCATGCGCTCACTATTTCATATGGCGCTGATTTTTCAATACAATATTTCAGCCTAAAACAAGCTCTAGCAGTTGTCGGCGTTGGTGCAGCACTTGGCTGGCTCGGCGGATTCTTGTCGGTCTCGCTGTATTTGCGCGCTCATCAGGCGCATTAACACATCATCTGTCAATCAGCGTCCAAAATTTTCCATCAGACAGCGCGAATATTTTCCAGCTCCGCTGATAGCAGCGGCTTTGTTACATACGGGAAATGATCCACTTTACATACCGCTGATTTTTACGAAAACTGGAAAATCCACGGCGCTGTTTGACAGGGATGGCACCATACGGCGCCATAACGTATCATATTATGCACAATGTAACCTATATTTGTATATAATGTGACTCATTATGCCTGCTAAAGCCCAGCCAACGTTTTCCTCTGAGCAGACTCTTTTGTCGGGTCTGGGGGAGCGCCTGCGCCTCGCGCGCCTACGCAGAAAATTCTCCGCCGAGACGGTCGCTGCGAGGGCTGGTATTGCACGAAAAACATTGTATCGGGTGGAACAGGGTGACCCAGCGGTGACGCTGGGGACCTATCTCAAAATCCTTGGCGTATTTCACTTGCAAAGTGACCTTGAGCAGATCGCGAAAGACGATATTCTGGGCCGCCGCTTGCAAGATCTTGAATTGCCACAGCCGCACAAGCAGCGAGGGACAACATGAGTCTTTCGCCATCCGAAGTCCAAGTCTGGCTCGATGCTGATTTTGTCGGTGACCCCATCTGTGTTGGGACTTTGCATCATGAACGTGGGCAATTGCGATTCAGTTATCAGAAAGACTGGCTGAGGAATCCCGCCGCGTTTGCGCTTGACCCTGATCTCACGCTCGATAAGGCACCGTTTTTTCCACGGCCTGACCTGGGAAATTTTGGTATATTCCTCGATTCCTCGCCTGATCGGTGGGGGCAGGTATTGATGCAGCGGCGAGAAGGGCTTGAAGCCAAGGATGATCGCCGAGTGCCACGCACACTTTATGCATGGGACTTCCTGCTTGGCGTCCAAGACGAAACCCGTCAAGGTGCCCTGAGATTCCGCCAAGATGCCGACACCGCCTTCCTCGCGGACGAGGGGTTGGCCGCGCCACCGGTCGCGAGTCTTCGCGAGCTAGCGGCCATTGCAGGCGAATTGAGCGCCAAGAAAATCGATGACCTGGACAAGCTGAGAAAGTGGCTTGGTGTCTTGGTAGCTCCCGGCGCGTCGCTGGGAGGTGCTCGACCTAAGGCAAATTTCCGTGACATTGATGGAAGCTTGTGGATCGCCAAGTTTCCAGCGCGCGATGATGTTCGAGATATTGGTGCCTGGGAGGGATTGGTGCATCAAATGGCAGCGCAAGCAGGAATTGAGGTGCCGCCCGCGCGCACACGCCGCTTCGGTTCCGTCTTTCACACATTTTGCGCCAAACGATTTGATCGCGATGGCACGCGGCGGCGCTTCTATTCCTCGGCGATGACGGCGCTCCGAAAGGAAGATGGCCAGAACGGCAGCTATCTTGAGCTGGCTGAGTTCTTACAAAAGAATGGCGCGAAGGGACAAATAGCCCAAGACCTCGCGCAGTTGTTTCGGCGAGTGGTATTCAACGTCGCGGTCGGCAATCGCGATGATCATCTTCGCAATCACGGATTCATGTTGGCGCGAGCTGGCTGGTGTCTCGCACCGGCCTTCGATATGAATCCATCAATCGATAAGGCTGACCACATACTTGCTCTGGACGATAGTGATCGTCGCCCAGACATCGATACGGTTCTATCGACTGCAGAGCTATACGGCCTGACTCCGCAGGCGGCCAATGATATTGTGGGTGACGTGAGCAGTGTCGTCGGCAATTGGCGCGTTCTAGCCGCCAAGGCTGGTATTGCTAGGGCTGATATCGAATTGATGGCGGGCGCATTTTCTGCGCTCGACACCAATCCTTAATTAGTCCCCAACTCTCTCAAAGCAAAGTATGAACGACACGCCAACGAATCTTGCTTCCATCAATTAAAAGAACACTTTAGCGACCTCGCTTTGGAGGATCTCAAGGTCTTCCGGCATTGCTTTCCGATATGGATGCAAGTGGATATTCAGGCGTCGCTATTGAAGCATTTCGAAAAGCAAACGTCGCAGCTACCCGGAGCGAAATGCGGGGGTTTACCGGTAGTCTGCTCTGCTACTCGCCGGAATTCTGTTGACCCAGCCGCATACATCGCAAATCCATGGCAGTACTGGGCATGCGCAGACTTAAGACGGAGGAATCAAAATCGACAGCCTGGGGGTGCGGCGGATTTCTTGAACTAACTCCTGGTAGTCCAAGAAATCCGCCGCCC
>JAYVEV010000033.1:0-163801 GCA_043773745.1 Burkholderiales bacterium
GCTATGGCATCCCGAGCGAGTTTCATTCGGCATGGTTAGCTCAACAAAAGCTGGCAGCATGAGCGCTACGTTCGTACCCGATAAACACGGTCAACCTCATAGGTTCTTATTTGAGAGCTCTAGCAATGGTGCAGCGTCTGAAGCAAGACAGCCTGAAGCGGATCATCGCTTCTATGGTTTACGATAAACCACCCCATCCTTCATTACAAACCCCACCTTGCTCATTACCGCAATATCCTGTGCGGGGTTGCCCGGTACGGCGACGATGTCGGCGTATTTACCGGCTTCCAATGTGCCGATCAATCTATCCAATCCCATCACGATGGCACCATTAAGTGTGGCGGCACGAATAGCTTCCAGTGGCGGCATACCGGCTTCGACCATGTATTCAAACTCACGCGCGTTTTCGCCATGCGGGGCGACGCCTTGGTCAGTGCCAAATGCAATTTTGACACCGGCTTTATAGGCGCGGCTAAACATGCCCTGCATCAGCGGGCCAATGGTCTGCGCTTTGGGGCGCACGATTTCAGGAAAGAAGCCGTCTATCTTGGCTTTCTCAAAGACGAATTTTCCGGCTGACAGGGTTGGTACCAGCCAGGTGCCTTTTTGCTTCATGAGCGCGATGGCTTCATCATCCAAGTAAGTGCCGTGCTCGATGGTTTGCACCCCCGCGCGGATGGCGCGCTTCATGCCTTCGGCACCGTGGGCATGGGTGGCAACAGGATAGCCGTAGTCGCGTGCGGTGTTGACGATTGCGGCTAATTCTTCATCGCTAAGCAGCGGCGCGTCTCCGCTTTTGGCCAGCGATAATACGCCGCCCGTGGTGGCGATTTTGATCAGATCAAAGCCTTCTTTGTAGCGCTGCCGCACGGCGCGACGTACTTCGTCTGCGCCATTGGCAATGCCGCTGCTATTGCCGGCGTTCGCGCTTGCGTTCGCCACCAAGTCGGCGCGCAGGCCATTGGTGGGATCACCATGTCCGCCGGTGCTGCCCACGGTGCCCGCCGCATGTATGCGCGGGCCCTTGATAATGCCCAGGTTAATACCATTGCGAAGCGCAACACCCACACCTGGCGCGCTGCCGAGGTCACGCACCGATGTGAAGCCTGCCATCAAGGTTTTTTCTGCGTTAGCTACGCCACGCACCGCATAATCGGGCGGGTTAAAAGAGAAGCTTTCAATGGTTGAATTGGACGTTGTACTCAACGAGAGATGTACATGCAGATCAATCAGGCCAGGCAGGCAGGTTTGACTTTTGAGGTCAATCACAGTGGCGCCATTGCCCGCGTCGGGGGTGGTAAAGCCACGATCAATCCGGGTGATTTTTTTATCGTTAATCACAATGGTACGTTCAGGTAGCACCTCAAGCGCACGCACATCAACCATCTTGCCGCAATGTAAAAATATCGGCGCTGCGTATGCCGCGTTAACTACTACCGACGACATCATCAATCCCGTAGCCGTTGCTGCAATGGTCAATGCTTTCAAAGTAAGTCTCCTCGTTATTATTAAATATTCATCAACTTCAATAGCCACTTTGCCTGCTCACCAGACCATCAATTTTGTGCCCTTTTTCCAGCGCACTAATCTTCGCAACAATCTGCAACACGCTTTCATCGAGTAGCGTAATTGCCGAGCAGTGGGGGGTAATGGTGATTTTGGGGTGCCGCCAAAAAACATGATTGTGCGGCAGTGGTTCCGTTTGAAAAACATCCAGCGCTGCGCCCGCCAGCGTGCCGTTATCCAACAGCGCCAACAAATCGACATCCACCAAGTGCTGGCCGCGTGCGACATTGATGAGGTATGCCTGCGGTTTGAGCTTGGCAAGCGTGGTCTTATTCAGAATATGTTTGGTCTCACCGGTCAGAGGCAACAAGCAAACCAGCACCCGCACCGATTGCAAAAACTTATCCAGGTTTTCAGCGCCGGCCAAAGTTGTGATGCCCTCGATGGATTTTTTATTTCTTGACCAGCCAAACACCGGATATTCAAATCCCGCCACCGCCTGTGCCACACGGACGCCAATCGAGCCCAGCCCCATCACGCCGACCGGCCACACGGCGCGATCAATCGGGCGGCGCACATTCCACATTGCTTTACCAGACTGGGCAGCATAGGAATCGAATTCCCGCGTATGGCGAATTAGTGCATGGCAAACATACTCGGCCATTTGCACCGCCATGCCCGCGTCGTTTAGCCGCACGATCGGAATGCCCGCAGGCAGATTCGACAGCTTCATCAAACTATCGACCCCCGCACCAATCGTGAATACGGCTTTCAGCTTTTTCTGCGCGGTGAAAAAATCTTCCGGCGGCGCCCACACAATAGCGTAGTCTGCCTGGCGCGAATCGTCCGCCGTCCATGCCCATACGTCTGCGGACGGAAAGCTCGCCGCAATAGAGGCAAGCCACGGCTGCGAATCTTTATGCGGGGCGCAAAAAACGATTTTCATCAGTAGGCAGGTTGGCAAATAAAACTTTGCGGTGGCAGGAGAGTTGCCATTCCAGATTAACGAATACCGAGACGTTTATTGAGCCGAATAATTTTGCTCGCCAACTGTTGCTCAACACCGGCGAGATAAGATGCACTAACCTTGCCCGCTTTGAATTGGTCACGCACCCGCTGGATTTCATCAATATGGCTTTGCTTCATCGCCAATAGCTGTCCATGCTTAACATTGTCTTTTGGGTTTAACACCGGGTGGCCTTTTTGAACAATTGAGATGAATAGACATGAATAGAAAAAGCGTAAATATTAAATAACAATACAGATTCTACCGAGCCTGCAGCGCCGGGTGCAATCTGGCGTTAATTTTTCTTGAATATCACCACATGCTGCCACGGCAGTTTACCTGCGGTACGCTCCCAAATCAGGGGATAGGCTGCAACTTCGCGTTTGATTTGCCGCTCGCTCATTTTATGCAGCGCTTTGATCGGCACGCGCTCGTCTTCTGCGCGGTATTCCACGAACACCAGTCGCCCGCCCGACTTGAGCGCACGCACGATGCTATTCATCACTTCCTGCGGGAATTCAAGCTCGTGATAAACATCGACCATGATGGCAAGGTCAACAGAGGCCGCCGGTAATTTCACATCATCCACCGCGCCTAGGATCGGTTTGATCTGGCTAAGCCCGGGACGTCTCGCTGCTTCGCGCAGCATCGCCAGCATTTCGGGCTGCACATCAACGGCGTAAACAATACCTTTGGCACCAACCAGCGACGCCATGCGGCGCGAGTAGTAGCCCGTGCCCGCACCAATATCAGCCACCACCATGCCCGGCATGATCGCTAATTCTGGCAACAATAAATCGGTACGCTCTTCGCGCTCGCGCTCATCCCGCTCCAACCAAGCGGCACCCTGCCAGCCCATCACCTGCGCGATCTCGCGCCCCTGATAAATCTTGCCAATACCATCGGGGCTGGGGCGACCCTTTTTATAGGGGCTCACGCTTTCCGCCAACGCTAGCGCCGCGAATAACACCAAACCTGAAAACAAAACTAATTGAAGAATCAAGCGTGGCTTGCGAAGGTGTTGCATGAGGATTTCCTATGCGCTTTTACGAAATGGTCGATTTATGGGAGCAGCACGACCAAGGCATTAAACAACGATGATAATGAGGCATGTGTTGCCCACAATCAATGTCGCGCGGCAACTTATGTCCAATAATAATTTTAGTAAAAAGCCGAAGGTCCACGAAGGCCTAGTATCTATGCGGCGTTCCAAGCAACTACCTGATGCGAACCAACCGGAAACAACCACCATGCAATACAACAACCTCGGCAAATCATCCTTAAAAATTTCCAAACTATGTCTTGGCACCATGATGTTTGGCGATACCACTGATCATGCAGAATCAGCCAACATCGTTGCGCATGCCCATGATCATGGCGTCAATTTTATCGATACCGCCGATGTTTACTCAACCGGTAAATCAGAAACTATTGTTGGCGCATTATTAAAATCAGCGCGCACCGACTGGATTTTAGCCACCAAGCTCGGCAACAAGATGAGTGATCGCCCTAATGAGTCACACTATTCGCGTACCTGGATGGCACGCGAGTGCGAGGCGAGCTTGCAGCGTTTGCAGACCGACTATATTGATATTTATTATTTGCACCGCGATTACAACGGCATGGATTTGGAAGAGCCATTGCGCGGGATTGACTCATTGCTGCGCGCGGGGAAAATTCGCTATTGGGGTGTATCGAATTTTCGTGGCTGGCGGATCGCAGAGATAGTATGCATGGCGCGCGAGCTAAATATGCCCGCGCCAGTTGTTTGCCAGCCTTATTACAACCTGCTTAACCGCCAGCCGGAAGTTGAAGTACTGCCAGCCTGTGCGCATTATGGCCTGGGTGTGGTGCCTTACAGCCCCATCGCGCGTGGCGTGCTCTCCGGCAAATATGCGCCGGGCGCCACGCCCGCGGCAGATACCCGTGCAGGTCGTGGCGACAAGCGCATCATGCAAACCGAATTTCGCGAAGGCTCATTGATCATTGCCGACATTTTGAAAAAATACTGTGCCGACAAAAAAATTTCGCTTTCGCATTTTGCGACGACCTGGGTACTGGCCAATCATGCGGTCAGCGCAGTAATAGCCGGGCCGCGCACGTTGGCGCAGTGGCAGGACTATTTTGGCGCGCTTGAATTACAACTCACCTCTGACGATGAAGCGCTGGTGGATTCACTGGTCGCACCTGGACATCCGTCCACGCCGGGTTATACCGATCCTGCCTATCCCTTGAACGGACGCAAGACGGCACTGGCATAAACGGGAGACGACGGAAAATAAAAAAGCCAGTGCACTTTGCGGTGACTGGCTTTTTTACACTTTTGATTATTTAAACGGCGATGCTTAAATTTATTTCTGGGCAGGTGCCGCAGCCCAGGCAGTGCAATGACCTGCTGGGTTAATCTCGGTGTCACCAGGCATAATTTTACAACCACCCAAGTCTTTGGCAGTCTTACCGTGAATCCAGTGCATACAATTATCGCAACGCTGAACCACGCCGCTGACTGTGACGGGCTTATCGCCATATTTCAATGCGGTGCGCAATGAATCATTTTTAGCGGCGTATGCATGGCCACTAATCGCGATCACGGGAATGCTGGCCAAACCCAGCGAAATTTGCTTTAGCGCATTACGGCGCGCACGGATCTTTTGATCATTCATGATATTTACCTGCCTGTAAAAAAACAGCAAAAAGGCAACATAGCCGAGGTTAAGAATACCGTTTTTGCGGCCAACCTCAAAGCCTATTTTGCAGAATTTTCGTGAGCGATTGCCCCAGTCTTAATAGGAATTATTAGTGTTCGCAGTGTACGCATCAACTGACGATGCATCTCTTATTTATTTGCACCCGAATTGGGCGTAGCAGCCTCAGCCGCCACAGGACTCACCGGCCCATCAAGCGCCTGATTAATCAGCCAAGCGATTCGCGTTCCCGCCTTCGCAATCTGCGGCGCAATCACTTCACCTGCGGCATCCATGTAGGCCTGCGGCAATGGGACCGGCGCAGTAAGCGATGAGGGCCAATCTTTGCCGCATTCAAAATTGGGCAGCTTAGCGTAGGTTGTATTTTTACTGAGCAGATAAGATTCATTCATCCAGTCACTCACGTTGCCTGCTTGCCATCTTGGCATCTCTGCCTCATAACGCAACAGCAATGCTTTGGCATAATTGGTTTCGCTCTGGCCGCGAATCGATAGCTTGACCAAATCGCTGTCCCAAACGCCATGCAGGCGGCGCTGCATCTCGTTGCCCGGCACCAACACAAATTTCAGATTGGCGCCCAGATCATCATCATCGGCTGCGTGCAGGGGCTGGTGAATATCACCCACCATATGCACCAGAAAACGCAGCGCCTGTACCCGCGATTCCTGGCTTGCAGCCGTGTTCCCCAGCACCTTGAGGTAGACCGGAATCTGCGCCGAGGCACAGTTACCATTTGCACAATACTCAGCATAGGTTTTGTTTTTGCAAACCGGCTGATTATCGTAATGCCATTTATTCGAGCCAGGAATCTGCTGTGAAAGTTCAGGCCGATTTATATCCATGAAAAGCGCGATGTCAGCCAGATCAGCACCCGGCATCAGTTGATACATGCGCAGGCGCGCTTTGGGCGTCAGCAGGTCAGCAGCAACCAAGCCGGTAACACGATGCCCCTCCGCACCCCAAGCGAATACGGTAATGGGTACCGTCACGAGCAACAAGGAGAGGATCAAAGTCGATAATATCGAGAGCAACATGGGTGGTGTCCTAACTAGAGGTGGTTTGCAATTCAGTATTCTAAGTTGTCTCGGCACACCGCGCGAAAACAAAAAAGCCCGCAACTATCGAGCAGGCTTTTTAAAATTTTCTGTCGAAAATTAATTCTATTTTTTGACACCCTCGTCTTTCATTGCCTCAAGTTTTTTCAGATCCAGTGAGGCAACTGCTGATTTCAGTGTGCCAATATCGACACCTCGTCCATTTGCATTGACCACGAAACGCTCACCCAACACAATCGAGTAAGAATTGGTGCCGCCGCTTTGCTTGGAAACTTTTTCATTAACCATGCGGCCATCCACTTTCATGGTGCGCTCTGATCCGTACTGGTCTTCCTTCTCACCCTGTACATTGACCCAGCTGGCCAGCCCCATCATGCCGCTCATGCCACCGGTGTCTGATACATCAAGCGAAACATTTTTTTGCCCGCTTTCATCAGCATAGGTTGCTTCAGCTTTTGACACCATCAGCGAAGCAATGCCGGTGCGCTCGGCCTTGCTGCTTTTCTTCGGCAAACCCGCGAAGGTATCCGGCACGAAGGGTTTCAATTGTTCGATGCCCACTGGCTCCACCAGTTTGCCGCCGCCCATCATTGTGCCCATCATGGCAGCGGCCGCCGCGGCCTGTGCGTTTTTGTCGCCACTCTTTTCGGCAGCTTCCATTTTCTTGCCGCTTTCTTCCATCTTTTTTCCCATCTCCTGCAGCTTGCCCATTGCGCTATCTTTGTCGAACACGACTTCACTACTGCTGTTACGACTGCCGCCAGACAATGCACCACTAGCCAGCATGCCCGCGCCGCCCACACATGCCGCCAGCACACTGACGAGGACACTCAGCACAATCGCGCAAATCACCACCACCACGGTGTAGCCGATAGCCTTATCTTCCGGACATTTCATCAGTACCGGCAAGCCGAGGAACAATAAATACAAGCCATAGAGTGAGCCCAGAATCGCCAGAATGCCTAGGCCAGGCACAGCGTGAAAAACAGCCGCCACCCACGACGCAGTGTAGGAATAAACAGCGACCTTCAGCGCTTGATCCGTATTTTTTTCGCCACCAAAACTGGGGGCCAGTGCATTGATGATAAGGGACAGCACAAACACCATGACCAGCGCCATCACAAAAGTAAAAATGGCAATACCGATACCCATCAGCATCGGTGTTTTATAGCTGAAGCCGAAAATGGCACCACGACCAATCAGGGAGCTGCCAATAAATCCGGCGACCGCACCAATCGCCGCCAATGGCATCACATAGCCTGTCATCAAGCTGGACGTGCTGGTGGTTTCTCCTGCGATAACCGGCCATTCCGTTTTTGGCGTGATGCAAATATTTTTAATACGGTCTATTAGTGCCATTTTTATCCCCCTGCTGGTTGAAGAAAAAACATCATAACTTGATTCATGACAAGTTGTACTATCGCGATCACAACACGCAACCTTACCTGCCCCTTCATACTTTGACATCCCCTGAACGCGGGATGGGGTCAGGAGTTTGCCGAAACAAAGACATACTGCAGCTTGTATAATTTTTATTTCCTGACCCCATTCAAAAAAACGCCGCGAAGGATTGCTATGGAACCCATCAATCGTTACCGCCCTATTACATTGCATGTGCTTGCCAGTGTTTCTGCTGCTGCATTATTGACACCATTGACCGCTCATTCGCAGCAACCCAAAGCGGCCACCCAGGCAACCAAGCCACCGATTGCTCAGGCTTGGATTGATGTGGCCACCCATGCCAGCGATATTCCCGGCATGGGCGCCATGGCGGGGTTCGCGTCGGGCGGGATTGGCGGCGGCCTGTCGGGACTGTTTGGTGGCGCAAAAAGCGGCGGCAATATTTTTGGCAACACTCGCATGTCAATGGCCCCGGGCAAGTGGCTGGATATCTCGGTGATGACCCGCAACGAACCTAATCTGGCCGAGGCCACCGACAATATTCCAACCGGCATGAACATGATGCCCGCCCTGAAGCTCACGGTGCCCCCGCCTGAAAAATACGATCCCCCGGTGAAGCGCGATGATGAGCCGGTTGAGCCCACGTATGAGAAACCGAAGGGAAAGATGCTGCTTTATTGGGGCTGCGGTGACACCATCAGACCCGGCCAACCACGGATCTTTGATGCGGCCAACCCCAATCTTAACGATATGCAGAAATTTTTTGGCAATATGCGCAACAGCACCACACGAGGTGCACGGTCAGCACCGGGCAATCCTTCGTGGCCCAATAAGTCAGACGACCGCAAAGTGCCCGAAAATGCTTCTCTCGCGGGCGAGCACCAGTTTGTCGGGCAAGGTATTCCCGATAGCTTCAAGGTGAAGCTCGGCGATGCGCAGGATTTCATGTCGCCTTACATGATTTCGCAAAAAAATGTCGACGGTGCTATTCGTCTTGAATGGGCCAGTGTGACCAATACCCGCGGCTATTTTATTTCTGCTATCGGCGCAAAACCGGGCGCCAACAAAGAAGAAACCGAAATGGTTATTTGGACTTCCAGCGATGTGCCCGAACTGGGCTTTGCCTTGGGTGACTATCAAACCAACGTCGCCATTGATAAATGGATCAAAGAAAAAGCCGTACTGCCCGCCAGCACCACTCAATGCGCCGTACCCAAAGGTATTTTTAGTGATGGCGATAGTGGCTCCAACCGCGGTGGTGGTGGTGGAGGCGGCATGCTTCGCGCCACGGCCTACGGCAACGAGGCGTTTTTTGCGTTTCCGCCACGGCCTACTGATGTACGCATAACCTGGGAGCCGCAATGGCAAACCAAGGTTCGTCTGAAATCAACTTTCATGTCGCTGCTGGGCGGAATGGGTGACGACGGCGGCAAGGCATCAGGCCAACAGACACCCAAGAAGGAAGAGAAAATTACTCCGGTTGATTTGTTGAAAGGCCTGTTTGGGCGATAGCTTGGAGAGATTGCGGACAGATCAAAAATTGTCGCAATCGCTAGCAACGACGGCTGTTTCGGACCTTTTTGGCTCGAGATGCCCGCCAAGTAAGGAGCCTGATTTTCAGCTCGCATCACGCATGCCATAGTCTGATGAACTGATAATTCAGTCATGCTGCTATCATCCGCGCATGCAAAATAATTCCACCAACACGCGCGCCTTAGGCATCGACGCGCTCCGCGGCCTCGCCCTGTTTGGCATTCTGGCCGTTAATATCCAGAGTTTTGTGTGGGGGCTTTCGGGTCCCACCCTTGGCATTCTGGATACTGACAGCCGCACTGCCGATTCGGTGACCGTGTTTCTCACCGCATTCCTGCTGGAGTATAAGTTCTATCCCATTTTTTGTTTTTGCTTCGGCTACGGCTTTGCGGTACAGACCCGACGCTGGCTCACGGACAAAGCGAATGCGTATGAACGCTTCGGCAAGCGGCTCAATATGATGCTTCTGTTCGGCGCAGTACACGGCATATTTTTGTACTTTGGCGACATCCTGAGCCGCTATGCGTTGACCGGCTACATCTTGCGCCGTTATATCGGTTACGGGCCGCGCCGCCTGCTGGGGGCAGCCAAATTCTGGCTTGGGGTAACCGTTATGGTCACAATTTTTGGCGCTTTACTTTCCCTTTCCCTTTCAACATCGCTGACCGATTCCATATCGAGAGAGGATGCCCTCATCGCTGAGATCAATAAATCAATCGGGATTTACACCACGGGCAGCTATGGCGAAATTACGGCGCAACGGTTTCAGAACTATCTGGAAATAGCGCTGGGTTTTGTTTTTTATATCCCGCAACTTTTGCTGATTTTTCTGCTGGGCGCTTTCACGGCAAGGATGGGCTGGCTCGCACAACCAAGAGCCTGTCGCACCCGCTGGAAAAAAATCTTGCTTATCTCTCTCATGATCGGCATACCACTCAATTTTTTTTACGCGTGGGGCGCAATGGAGCTGGCGCGTGACCCCGGTGCTGCACCAAGTTTCTTACATTCGGTGCTGTCTGGATTTATTCCCATTTTGGCATTCGCCTATATCGCTTGCGTCGCTTTGGCAGCAGCTTCAAAATTAGGGGAACAAGTGCTTAACGTATTCGCAGCGGCAGGCAAAATGGCGCTCACCAACTACCTTGTACAATCGCTGGTAGTCAGTACCTTGCTGTATGGTTATGGCTTTGGTCTGGGCGATGATTTAACCCAATTTCAGCTATGGTTATTGGCAGTTGCCATCTATACCCTGCAACTCCTATTCAGCAATTTTTATCTACGCTATTTTTCAATCGGGCCAATGGAAATATTGTGGCGAAAATTATCGTAGTCCATTGATAAAGACATTTATCCATAACAATCAATCGAATTCAACATGCCTACTCCCATCCTCTACTATGTCCCGGGTAACGCCAGTCTGGCACCTCATATCGTCCTCGAAGAAATTGCCATGCCCTATGAATTAAGGCTGGTTGACCGTGATAACAACGAACATAAGAGCGCTGACTATTTAAAGCTCAATCCGTCCGGCTTGATTCCGGTATTGGTTGATGGCGATTTAGCGCTCACTGAGGCAGCGGCAATTTGTTTGTATTTGGCTGACCGTCATCCCGAATCGGGACTGGCACCCGCGTTGGGCACACCCGAACGGGCACAGTTTTATAAATGGCTGATGTATTTAACCAATACACTTCAAGCCGAACTCATTACCTATTTTTATCCGCATCGCTTGGGCGGCGAATCAGCGAAAGCCATCGTACAAGCTCATGCAGAAGCCCGAATAGACGGGATGCTGGACCTGATTGAAAATCAGCTGGCAACCAATGCTGCCAACACCAAGAGTGCCTGGCTAATCGGTCGCCAATATACAGTTGCCGATGCCTATCTGATGATGCTGTGCCGCTGGACGCGTGGGCTCAAGCGGCCCGCCCGCGCTCGCACGCATCTGAATACTTTTTTAGTTGCCATGCTGGCGCGGCCCGCTGTGGCAAGCGTATTTGAACAAGAGGAATTGCTCTTACCACCCTACTAGACCAAGCCTTCCTAGCGTGCTCGCGTTGATTCGGGCGCAGGAGTGGGCTCAACAGCGACAGAAGCCTTATCGGGCTCTTGCGCCAGCATGGTCGAAAGCCCTTGCCAAAATTCATTCAGCTCACGACGAGCGTGCTCACTTTCACGCAAAAAAATATCACGTTCTTGATCGGCCTTTAGTACGAGCGCGTCGGCAACATCAATATCGCCTAGCCTCCGCCGCACCTTGGCTTTGGCTTCACAAATAAAACTGATGATACGCATCGGGCGATGAGACTCGGCTGCGTGGAGGGCTGCCTGATACTCGGCAAGCGCGCCTTCGTCATCATTCTCCAACGTGCGCATATTGCCGATTTCAAAATGAGTTGCGGCAATACGTGCCCCCTGCTTGGCCGCCTTCGCAAACTGCATAACCTCCCCATACTCATTCATCGCTGCCGCATATTTTCCCAAGCGCATATTCAGCTCACCCCGGCTGAAATGCAGCAACGATTCTGACATGCGATTACCATCGGCGCGGGCAACATCCAGGGCGGCATCTGACAGGGTCTGCGCCTGTAACCAGAGCGCCGGTTTTTCTGCTTCTGAGGCGGCAGTGGCGCGCTTGATCGCCATATGAGCATGGTTTATTGCCACCAATGCACGCGGCGTGTTGGTACCGGCGAACGGGATCAGCTGTAGCGAACGCTGGAACTCCAGCTCGCTTTCATCGAATCGTTGCAGGCTGCCGAGAATGACCCCGCGCAGCGCGCGCACCCTCGCCTCGAGTGAAACATTATTCAGGACCAGCGCAAATTTCAGACATTCATCCAGCATCAATAGCGAGACATCCAGCGTCTCAAGGATAAACGAGGCCGCACCCGCGAGCGTGGTGAGCGAATGCGCCATGCCCAGCCGATCATGCAGTTTTTTGGCGATATGAAAAGCATCAATGGAGGCGGCAATTGCTTCGATATAAGCGCCATTGGCCGCCTGACAAATCGCCAGCAAATTAAGTGCTTCCAGCTTTGCCGTCGCGCTGTCTTCCTGCGCGGCCAGTGTCACGGTACGCCTTGCCAGGCGCAAGCCCTTTAAGGTGTCGCCTTCAAGGCGGGTGGCGTGAATCGCGGCGCGCGTTGCCTCAAAAAGCTTGTGTGATACCAAGCTAGATGAGGCGAATCCAAGATGCAGTTGTGGATTGCGATTCGACACGATATTTGCTAGCTCAAAAATTGTTCACACATTAACCGCGTCAAAATTACAACGTGGCCCAACAACATGTCTTAGCAACAATTCTAAAACTTACCGACACAGGTCTAGTATGCGCCGCAAAAAAATTTGGGGTTAGATTTATTGTTCGCGATCTGTAAATAACTATTAATTCAATTTAATGATCATTAACGCTACAGGGTTGCAAACATGGCCACCACCGCAACTGCCATGACGGCCGTGGCTAGCCAACCCAGCCAGCGAAGCCGCTTGCCAATGGCGTAATCGCCCATCACGATTTCGCGCGTCCCCAATAACATCATGACCGCCATGATCGGCACCGCAATCACGCCGTTAATCACAGCACTGTAGAAAAGCTGCTTCATGGGATCAATCGGCAGGAAACAAAGAATGACGCCGCCCAATGTCGCGATCAGGACAATACTGTAGAAGCGCCGCCCTTCATAGGGCTTCAGGTCAAGCCCGGTGCGCCAATCAAAGGCCTCGCTGACCGCGTAGGCCGCCGAGCCGGCGAGAACCGGAATGGCCAGCAAACCGGTACCGATAATACCAAGACTAAACAGGAAGAACGTGAAATCACCGGCGAGCGGACGCAGCGCTTCTGCCGCTTGTGCAGAAGTTTGAATATTGGTCACACCGGTTGCATGCAGTGTGGCTGCAGTCGATAAAATAATAAAAAACGCCACCAAATTTGAGAAACCCATGCCGATCAAGGTGTCCCAGCGAATGCGCCGCAGGTGCCGGCGTGCTTCATCTTTAGGGTGCGGCAGAGTACCTTTGGTCGCGCGCAAATCTTCCATCTCCTGTGCTGCCTGCCAGAAAAATAAATAGGGACTAATGGTGGTACCAAATACCGCTACCACCATGGTGATGGTGTCGTTATCCCAAGTAAGTTGTGGCCAGACCGCGCGCTCAAGCACCAAGCCCCACGGCACATTAATGGTCATCACCACAGCAACATACGATAACAGCGCCAAGGTCAGCCACTTCAGGTAACGCACATACAGTTCGTAAGGCAAGAACACCTGCAGCACCAGACAGAGCAAACCAAAGGTAATCGAGTAAATATGCGCCGGTCCGCCCGCCAGCAAGCGCAGTGCCTCTGCCATGGCAGCAATGTCTGCAGCAATATTAATGGTATTTGCGAGCAGCAACAAACCAACAATGATGTACAAAACGGCAATCGGAAAATGATCCCGAATATTCGCCGCCAGGCCTTTGCCGGTAATAAAGCCAAGACGCGCACTCACCATCTGGATACCCACCATCAAAGGGTAGGTAAACACCACCGTCCAGAGCATGTTGTAGCCAAACTGCGCTCCGGCCTGTGAGTAGGTGGCGATGCCGGAGGGATCATCGTCGGCTGCGCCGGTAATAAGGCCAGGTCCTAGATGCTGTACTGCTGGATGATCAGTAACGTTTTTAATGATTGACTTCATGACTTATATTATTTATTTAGTTGAAATGTTGCGATCACGCGACAGGCTTCTCGAGACGGCATTTCAAGGTATGCACAAACATACCGTAGCATGCCAAGATGTCATTTTTGGTGCTATTTCCACATCGTTTTTACAAACTATTTTTCAAAGTTCCTGTTCCATCTACACAGGTTATAGACTTCAGCATCCTAGAAGGGTTCTGATATCGTGATTCAAATATGAATTCAACGAAACAACTACACAGCTTCTGGCTCATTACCTTGCTTGCGGCCGCCCTGCTGATGATCACGATGGGCGCACGACAATCGCTGGGCTTGTTTGTCTCGCCTCTCAATACTTCAACCGGCCTAGGCATTGCCAGCATCAGCTTTGCTATGGCGATTGGACAGTTTATGTGGGGCGCGGTACAGCCCATCGCTGGTGCGGTGGCGGATCGTTATGGACCGGGACGCGTGCTTGCTGTGGGCACTATTGTACTAGCGATTGGATACGCGGCCACGCCATACATGCAATCCAGCTTTGGCCTGATCATGACCATCGGCGTTCTGACCGCCGCGGGATCCGGCGCGGGCAGCTTTTCTGTTTTGATTGGTGCCGCTTCACAACGATTACCGGTTGAGCGGCGCGGCATGGCGGCGGGCATCATCAACGCCGGCGGCTCATTCGGGCAATTTTTATTTGCACCGCTACTGCAAAGGCTGATCGCCGTTTCCGGCTGGATGGGCGCGATGTGGTCGATGGCGGTGATTTCCCTATTTGCCTTACCGATTGCCTGGATGCTGCGCAAAAGGCCCAGCTCCAAACCGGCAACATCAACCAAAAACTCCAGCACTGATGCGGTCACTGGCACCGCAGTTGAGGAAAAAACACTCAAACAGTCGGTGCGTGAAGCCTTGGCTGATCGTAGTTATTTATTACTGCACGCAGGGTTTTTCACCTGTGGTTTTCATATCGCGTTTCTGGTCACGCATTTGCCCGGCGAAGTACAGCTCTGCGGCCTGCCCGCCAACGTCGCTAGCTGGTCACTGGCGATTATTGGTTTGGCCAATATTGTCGGCAGCCTGCTGGCAGGCTGGGGCGTCGGTCGTTATCGCAGCAAAATGATTTTGTCTTGCATGTATGCCTCGCGCGCCGTTTTAATTCTCGTCTATTTGCTCGCACCCAAAACAGAAATCACATTTTATCTTTTTGCCGCTGGACTGGGCTTGACCTGGCTTGCGACGGTGCCACCCACGGCTGGCCTCGTCGGCAAATTATTTGGTACACGTTACCTCTCCACCCTGTTCGGCTTTACGCTGTTCTCCCACCAGATCGGTGGTTTTTTCGGCGCATGGCTGGGGGGTCTCGCGATTACTTCGTTCGGTAACTATGACTGGATGTGGTATGCCGACATCGCTCTCGCCCTATTCGCTGCGCTGTGCAATTTGCCGATTCAAGAGGCGCCTATTAAGCATTTGCCAATCAACGACGCACTTAAACCCGCCTGAGTCGGTCAATGTGGTATCTCTATCTGATCGAATGCCAGAACGGCGCACTTTATGCAGGCATCAGCACCGACGTTGCAGCGCGTTATGCAAAGCACGTCAGCGGCAAAGGTGCCAAATACACTCGCGCTAACCCACCGCGGTGGCTGATCGGCTGCAAGGCCTTTGTCGATAAATCCAGCGCCCTCAAAGCCGAGTACGCCATCAGGCAGTTACCGAGCAAAGACAAGATTGCGTTTCTTTTAGCTGCATCCGCTGATTAACTCAACGACAAAGTGCGCGGCAAGGTGAAGCGGAACGTTGTGCCTTGGCCAAAGGCGGATTCTGCTGATAATGTCCCACCATGCTTTTCCACAAAACCACGGCTTAACGCCAAGCCCAAGCCAGTGCCCGTCTCGCCAGCAGTACCAAAAGTAGAATTCCCAGAACCGCCGCCAAGTATTTTTTCGAGATTGTCGGACGATATACCCACACCACTGTCCTTCACGCTGATCTCAACCCAATCGCCACACTCTCTTGATGACAGTGTGATGCGGCCATTATTCGGCGTGAATTTTAATGCGTTACCGACCAGATTCTGAATGACGGAATGCATCATGGCATGATCGGCTAACACCACCGTACCGTGGCTCGGCATCATCTCCAGCGTGATCGATTTTCGCTCGGCCATGCCATGCAGTAGCGTTACAACACCGCGCAAAACATCATCAACCGGCTGCCGTTCCGGGCGATATGGCAGCTCGCCGGTTTCAAAAGTTGACCACTGCAACAGGTGCTCAAGCAAAGCAAAAGTTTTACCTGCAGATGAATACAACATTTGCACATAGCGCTGAAGTTCTTGCTTGCTCATGCCATCGATACCTTCGGCGAGTAGCTCCAGCAAGCCAAGCACACCACTGAACGGGGACTTCAGATCATGCGCCACCAAATTGAACAAGCGGTCCTTGCCGGCATTCAAGCCTGCCAGTTGCTCAGCCAATTGATGCACACGTCCATAGGCAGCACGCAATTCCATATTTTTTACGACCTGCTTGGCCAGTGTATTCAAGGCCATCATTTGTTGTGGCTCCAGCTCACGCGGCACACTGTCCATCGCGCATAACGAACCCAAGGGGAAACCGTCCGGCGTAATCAGCGGTATGCCGACATAGAAACGAATTTGTTGCGATGTGACCAGCGGATTATCGGCAAAACGCGCATCGTCGAGCATGTCATTGATCACCATGCCCTGATGTTCGAGAATGGTATGCGCGCAGAATGCCTCATCACGCGACACCTGCACACCGGCCGCCATGCCGACGCCCGACTTGACCCACAGCCGGGTTGAATCAACCAGAGTCATTACCGAAATCGGCGTACCGCAAATATAGGAAGCCAGCTGGGTAATATCGTCGAAATCAGCCTCAGGTGCAGTATCCAGAATTTCATAGCGATGCAGCGCGGCAATTCGTTCGCGTTCATTGTCGGGGATGGCAGCGCTGGTCATAGTTGAGATATACAGAATATAGGCATAGCCAAGAGTGAATAATTTTACTTCTTAGTAAAAACTTCCGTGAAGTTTAGCAGCAATTATTTTATCGCCGTCGATCGTAAATTTCGCACACCTAGCGCGTTTCCTCAGCATGCATTGATGGGTGGTGGGAGGCCTGCTATAATATATAGGCAGCTTTTGTTCCAGTCTCCCTCGCTGCGTCATTTATAACTCGCCCACTGCGTTTCTTTTAAGCTGAGAAATGTGGGCACCACCCCTCGCACCTAGACTGGCGCGACAATTCGCGACAGGTTCGATTCTATCGAAAGCTCCAAATGTCTTTTTCCGCTCTCGGCTTATCCGAGTCTATCGTTCGTGCTGTTTCCGAGCACGGCTATACCACCCCCACACCCATTCAATTGCAAGCCATTCCTGCCGTATTGAACGGTGGCGATTTATTAGCAGGTGCGCAAACCGGTACTGGCAAGACCGCCGGGTTCGTGCTGCCAATACTGCAACGCCTGACCGCTGGCAAGCCTGCCGCCGTCACTGGCAGCAAACGCAAGGTGCGCGTGCTGGTCCTAACCCCCACCCGCGAACTCGCTGCACAGGTCGAAGAAAGCGTTCGCACTTATGGCAAATACACCGGCCTTAAATCAACCGTCGTTTACGGCGGCGTTGGTATCAATCCGCAAATTTCCATCCTGCGCCAAGGTGTCGATATTCTGGTCGCCACACCGGGGCGTCTGCTCGATCACCACCAACAGCGCACGGTCGATCTTTCGCAAGTCGAAATTCTGGTGCTTGATGAAGCCGATCGCATGCTGGATATGGGTTTTATTCACGATATTAAAAAAGTGCTGGCGGTGCTGCCCAAGCAGCGCCAGAACCTGCTCTTTTCTGCGACCTTCTCGGACGATATTAAAAAGCTCGCCGACAGCTTGCTCAATAATCCAGCCCTGATTGAAGTGGCGCGCCGTAACTCGACAGTGGAAATGATTCAACAAAAAGTGCACCCTGTTGATCGCGAAAAAAAACGCGAATTGCTGACGCATCTGATTAAAGAAAATAACTGGCATCAGGTGCTGGTATTCACGCGCACCAAACATGGTGCCAATCGCCTCGCCGAGCAACTCAATAAATCCGACATCACCGCACTCGCAATTCACGGCAACAAGAGCCAGGCTGCGCGCACCAAAGCACTGGCGGAATTCAAAAAAGGTGATTTGCAAGTGCTGGTCGCTACCGATATTGCCGCCCGCGGCATTGATATTGACCAGCTGCCGCATGTGGTGAATTTTGAAATTCCGAATGTGCCAGAAGACTATGTGCATCGCATTGGCCGCACCGGTCGCGCGGGCGCCAGTGGCGAAGCGATTTCGCTGGTGTGCGTGGATGAGGTCAAAATGTTCCACGACATCGAGCGCCTGATTAAGCGCGAGGTCGAGAGCGTGGTGATTCCCGGCTTTGAGCCGGACCCCAATGCGAAGGCCCAGCCGATTCTGCTGCGCTCACCTGACCACCAGGGACGCGGCCGCGCAGGCCAGGGCCGTGGCGGACAGGGGCAGGGGCAAGGAAGGGGACAAGGGAATGGTCAAGGCCAAGACGGACGCAGCAAGCCCGGCCAGCGCTCAGGTGGCGGCGGATCACCAACCGCATCACAGGGCGGCAAGTCCAAAGACTCGCAAGCGCGCAGCACCTCAGCCAGCGGCGCTGGTCGAGGTGCAACCCCAACCGGCACCACGGCTCGCAAACCCGCGCCGTCCAGCCCTGCGTTGTTTCGCAAATCAGGGCGTGACCGGTAAGTTTTGTGAATTCAGTTGCGTGCTGATGTTTCCAGCTCTGTTTCCACCGCTCGACGCTTAATTTAGAAAAAATTAAACCCTAGCATTGGCGGGGTGTTTGAAGGCAAAAGGTGCCTCAAATACCACGCCAATGCTAGGGCTTTTTTATTTTTCTGCGGCCTTGCCTTAGTACAATTATTTCAACGCCCTGTAACGAATCCGCTTCGGCCTTGCCGCTTCCTCACCCAAGCGACGACGTTTATCAAACTCGTATTCGTTGTAGTTGCCGTCGTAAAACACCCACTGCGAATCGCCTTCACAAGCCAGGATATGCGTGGCGATACGATCCAGGAACCAGCGATCATGCGAGACCACCATGATCGAGCCGGCAAATTCCATCAATGCATCTTCGAGCGAGCGCAGGGTTTCGACGTCGAGATCGTTGGAGGGCTCATCGAGCAGCAGGACGTTACCGCCTTTGAGCAAGGTCTTGGCCATGTGCAGGCGACCACGCTCACCGCCGGAAAGTTTGCCGACCAGTTTTTGTTGATCGCCACCTTTGAAGTTGAAGCGACCCAGATAGGCGCGTGATTGCATTTCAAAACGGCCGACCTGCATGATGTCTGAGCCGCCCGAGATGGCCATCCACACGGTTTTATCATTGTCCAGCGAATCGCGTGATTGATCGACGAATGCCAGATTCACCGTCGGGCCCACCTTGATTTCACCACTGTCCTGTGTCTCTTGCCCGGCCAGCATACGGAACAGGGTTGATTTACCCGCACCGTTCGGACCGATGATGCCGACGATGGCACCAGGGGGCACTTTGAAGCTCAGATCATCAATCAACAGACGATCACCGTAGGCTTTCGAGACGTTCTTGAATTCGATGACTTCATTGCCGAGACGCTCGCCGACAGGAATAAATATTTCCTGAGTTTCATTGCGCGTCTGGTATTCAAAACTGGATAGCTCCTCGAAGCGCGTCATGCGGGCCTTCGATTTTGCCATGCGCCCTTTGGGATTCTGACGCACCCATTCCAGCTCTTTCTTAAGCGCTTTTTGGCGCAAGGATTCGCCCGATTCTTCCTGGGCAAGTCGATCTTTTTTCTGATCCAGCCATGAGCTGTAATTGCCCTTCCACGGAATACCCGATCCGCGATCCAGTTCCAGAATCCACTCGGCTGCATTGTCCAAGAAGTAACGATCATGGGTTACGGCCACAACGGTGCCGGGGAAATTTTGCAAAAACTGTTCCAGCCAGTCGACACTTTCCGCATCAAGATGGTTGGTCGGCTCGTCCAGCAGCAACATGTCAGGCTTTGACAGCAACAGGCGGCACAGCGCCACGCGGCGTTTTTCACCGCCGGATAAGTTGCCAATAATGGCTTCCCACGGCGGGATACGCAGCGCATCAGCGGCGATTTCCATTTGTACTTCCAGATTGTCGCCATCCGATGCGCCTATAACTGCTTCCAGCTCGGCCTGCTCGGAGGCCAGCTTGTCGAAATCAGCATCTGGCTCCGCATACTCGGCGTAAACCTGTTCGAGGCGCGATTTGGCCTGCAAAATACCGCCCACACCTTCTTCAACTGACTGGCGCACCGTATGTTCGGCATTGAGCTTGGGCTCTTGCTCCAGAAAGCCGATTTTCAGATTCGGCATCGGCGTGGCCTCGCCTTCAATATCTTTATCGAGCCCCGCCATGATCCGCAGCAAAGTCGATTTACCGGAGCCGTTGGTGCCCAATACGCCAATCTTGGCGCCCGGGAAGAAAGAGAGTGATATATCTTTGAGAATCTGGCGTTTGGGCGGAACAATCTTGCCCACGCGGTTCATGGTGTATACGTACTGTGCCATAGGAGTGCCATCGGTTATTACGGGAAGAGCCGAAGTTTACAGGACACAGAGGTGTTTTCGCATGATTTCATTGCTAATGTTTAATAGTAAAATCGTTACGTTGCATTGAAGACAGATAGAAATATGGAATCAACCCCCCAGAGAGCGCCGCTGAATGAGTAATGAAATACCCCTTGATATTGATGCCCTGCTCAAAGAGCTTGATATCGAGTGCCATTTCCGGCAAAGCAAAATTCGCCAGTCTGCCAGCATGAAAGACGTGATGCAGCTAAAAGCCGTCAGCGCGCGCGGCGAAGTACTAAAGCGTGTTCACGAGATTAACGGCCAGAAGGCGCTTGAAATCGCTGCGGAAAAACGCATGCGTGAGCTGCTGGACGGTCACTTGATGGATTTACGCGCCCAGCGTGATGTGCAAGCACTTGACGCGTTACGCGGACAGTTTTTGCACCGCGAGTGGACTTATCTGAAAGCAAGCTACCCCACCCTGCATCGCGAGGCCGAGACCGCTGCCGAAAAAATGCTGGCACGGCTTGAGCGCGAAACTGACGATAAACGCAAGCGCCTGCGCGGCAAGAGCTAGCAAGTTAGCGAGTCGCACGCCCCATTCGCGACAATTCGAAGCGTTTGGCGACGCGGAATTCACTATTTATCGTATGTATTGCCGCGACGATGGCGCCAACCGGTAAGGTTCGTCTATCGTAACAAGGGAGCGAAAAATGCATCAAAATAGCAACGTCCAATCAGGTCCGTCCGGGCTGATCGCCACCGGTCTTGCCAAACAATATGGCAAGCGGATGGTCGTTAATAATGTCTCTATCGCCGTCCAGCCCGGCGAAATCGTTGGTTTGTTGGGCCCGAATGGTGCCGGCAAAACGACTACTGTGTCGATGATTTGCGGGCTCGTCAAATCCGACCAGGGCGCAATCTCTATATCGGGCATCGATGCACAACAAAATAGCCATGCGGCCAAGCACCGCATCGGCCTAGTCCCGCAGGATATCGCACTCTATGAAACTCTTTCGGCGCTCCATAATCTCGAGTTGTTTGGTGCGCTATATGGCATGACGGGCACAGCCTTGAAAGACCGCGCGCATGCGGCGCTTGAGTTAGTCGGCCTTGCGGATCGGGCAAAAGATGCGCCCGCCACATTCTCGGGCGGTATGAAGCGTCGGCTCAATATTGCCGCCGCGCTGGTTCACGACCCGGATGTGCTAATTCTCGATGAGCCGACGGTCGGCATTGATCCACAGAGCCGCAATGCGATTTTTGATAATCTTGAGGTGCTGAAAGCGCGCGGCAAGGCAATTATTTACACTACCCACTACATGGAAGAAGCCGAGCGGCTTTGCGACCGTATCGTGATTATGGATCACGGCAAAGTCATTGCCAGCGATACCCTAGCGGGACTCTACACACGCTTACCTGCATCGCAAACACTCGATATTGAAATCGATGGCCATCTTGATCTCGCCGCGGTGAAGCAGGTTGCAGGTGTCCGCGACGCAACGTTTGAAAACATGCAGCTAAAGATTGCCCTCAACGATCTTTCGCGTGATGCAGCCACGGTTTTGGTATGGCTCAGCACACATGGATTAAAGGTTAATCGCGTCTCTTCCGGGCGCGCCAATCTAGAATCCTTATTTCTCTCGCTGACCGGCCGTCAATTGCGCGACTAGCCGATCATTCAATTGCCTAGGAAAACCATGAACGCACTGATTGCACTGATTCGCAAAGACCTGATTTTGTTTGTTTCAAATAAACGAGCCCTCATTATCACGCTGGCCGCACCGATCCTAATTGCGGCATTTTTTGGTACTTTGTTTGCACCCGGATCGGATAAATTATCAAAGGTAACGGTTGCTGTCATCGACTTGGACCAGAGCCCACTTTCACAAAAAATTGTGGCGGCAATGACGGCTGATCCGGCACTCGCGGTGAGCACTCCCAGCGAGACCGAGGCCATCGCGCTGGTTCGCAAAGGCAAGTTGCGGGCGACTATTGTCTTACCAAAAGCCTTCGGGGCTAATGCAGGCAAAGCGTTTCTGGGTAGTGCAGGCGGCACTGACAAGCCACAAGTCACGATTCATTACGACCCATCACAAAGCATGGTGTTGGGACTGGTGCGCGGCATCCTGGCTCAGCATGTCATGGAAGCGGTGTCGCAATCTGTTTTTAGCGCGGACAACGCGGCCATGGGAGAATTCCGCGCCGATATTGCGCAGAACACCGTCATGCCCCCAGCATTAAAGCGCGATTTGGGCAATATGTTCGACAGTATCGCCAAAGTGCAAACCAAATCTAATGGGAATACCGCCAACGCGCCTAATTTCAGTATGCCCTTCAATATCAATACCAGCGAGGTCACTTCGGGCATCGATAAAAAATACAATAGTTACGCTCAGTCATTTGCTGGGATGAGTGTGCAGTTCATTTTGTTCATGGGCGTTGATTTTGGGGTCGGTCTGCTGCTGGCAAGACGCATGGGCTTGTGGAAACGCTTGCGAGCCGCCCCGGTTTCACGCCGCTTGCTACTAGGTAGCAGCATCCTCAGTTGCACGCTAATTGCGACGCTGGTGATGTGCGCCATTTACGCGGCAGCGCTGGCTTTTTTTGGCGTGCGCATTGAGGGCAGCATCGTGGGTTTTATCGGTGTGGTGTGGGCATTTGGGTTTTTGACCGCGACCTTTGGTTTACTCATTGCCGCTATTGGCAAAACCCCGGAAGCCACCCGCGGCCTGTCGATATTGGCCACGCTATTGATGGTGATGCTGGGTGGCGCATGGGTGCCCAGCTTTGTGTTTCCTGAATGGTTGCAAACCATCTCGCTGGGCGTGCCAACCCGCTGGGCTATTGATGGCCTTGCCGCCATGACATGGCGCGGGCTAGGCATGGAAGCTGCTGTTGCACCGATTGGCGTGATGCTGGGCTTTAGCGCGGTGTTTGCCATGATTGCGATCTGGCGCTTTGACTGGGAGGAGTGAATCCATCGGGGATGAAAGAGCGTAAGTAAAACCAAGTAAAATCATTTCTCATTTCTCTTTGATCAAAAAGTCATATATCCATGAATAACGCTTGGTATTTTTTAACGGGTGCCATTTTTTTTGAAGTCGCGGGCACCACCTGCATGAAGCTTTCAAAAGGCTTTACGGCACTGACTCCCAGCGTGCTCATGTTTGCTTTTTACGCCTGTGCATTCTGGCTCAATACCAACGCCGTCAAGGTGATCGAGTTAAGCGTGGCTTATGCGATCTGGTCCGGCGTGGGTACGGCCCTAACCGCAGCGATTGGCATACTGTATTTCAAAGAGCCTGCGACCACGGTTAAGTTGGTCTCTGTCTCATTGATTGTGATTGGCGTGATGGGTTTGCACTCGGCCTCACTGGCGAAGTAGGCAACTGCGCTTTGCAGGTGTTAGCCGACCCGTAAAAAATCTTTAACAGCGGCCAGTTGTGCAGCATCCTGGAACATCGGTGCATGCCCCACACCGACGAATTCCACACCTTGAACATTGGGCTTGGCACACATCGCCTCATAGGTAGATTTTAATAGCAAATCCGAGTCCGCGCCGCGCGTGACCAGCGTCGGGCAGGTAATCACATTCCAATAGGGCGAGAGATCAACATCGACAATCGGTGCCAAACTAAATGCTTCGCCAAGGCCGGGGTCGTAGCGAAACTCAAACTGGCCGCCGTCAATTTCTTTAAGTAACGGTATCGTAAGCGCACGCCACTGTTCATCGCTCAACGGTCCGAATGGGCTGACGGCACGCACCGCCGCGACAGCGGCATCAAGACTCGTAAACGGGGGCGATTTGCCGACATACATGCCAATTCGTTCAAGCGATGCTTTCGGAATAAATGAGCCGACATCGTTTAACACCAGCCGCGTAATCGGTGTATTGGGTTGTGCCGCCAGCAACATGCCGATGATGCCGCCCATGGAGGTGCCGAGCCAATGCAGGGAGCCAACCTCAGTGTCGATCTTGGTATGCGCAATTAAGGCATTCATATCGTTCAGATATTGCGGATAAGTGTAATCCGCCTTATTTTTTAACCACCCGCTTTCGCCACGACCCACCACATCAGGGCAGATCACGCGATATTGTCCACTCAAATGCGCGGCCAGCGTATCAAAGTCACGCCCGCAACGCGTCAGACCGTGTGCACAAATGAGCACCCGGGGGTTGTCGGCCTCACCCCATTCCGTGTAGTGAAGTGAATGAAAACCTGATGGCGATAAACCACGAAAAAAAGAGTGTTTCATATTGCCTTGGATATCCATCCCCAATTCATGGAACGGTGTGATCTCATTTAAATTCGTGAGCGGCAGCGTTATCGGCTGTCGCCCCGGACGTCGCAGTTTGAACTGAAACCTACGCGAACATAGTTTCAGCTTGTGATTCAACCAGCCCTGCACTGCGTTCGGCGGCACGCAGGGTATTGCCGAGCAGCATCGTAATTGTCATCGGACCCACCCCGCCCGGCACGGGTGTAATCAACGATGCCAGTTGACTCACCGATTCAAAATCAACATCGCCTGTCAGCTTGCCATTGGGCAATCGGTTAATCCCTACATCAATGACTACCGCCCCGGGCTTCACCATGCCGCCGGTAATCATATTGGCACGGCCCACCGCGGCAACCAGAATATCTGCATCGCGCGTGAATTTGGTCAGGTCTTTTGTTTTTGAGTGGCACACTGTCACCGTAGCCCCCGCTTTTAACAACAACATGGCCTGCGGCTTGCCCACAATATTTGAGCGTCCCACAATAACCGCATGCTGGCCTTCAATTTTGACGTTCTCATACTCAAGCATTTTCATCACGCCCTGCGGCGTGCAGGGGGGGAACGGGCTTTCATCAATTACCAAAGCGCCCATGTTCGCGCAATGAAAGCCATCGACATCTTTGGCCGGATCTATCGCCTCGATGACGGCCCTGTCATCAATATGGCTGGGTAAAGGCAGCTGCACCAATATGCCGTGAATAGTGGAGGCATTGTTTAGTTTGCCGACCCACGACATCAGATCCGCCTGTGTAGTCGACACGGGCAAGGCATGGACTTCCGAATGCATGCCAATGGATACACATGCCTTTGCCTTGTTACGAACATAAACTTGGGATGCAGCATCATCACCCACAATGACTACCGCCATTCCGGGCCGAATACCGTGCTCGACCAAGCGCTCGACGCGCAATTTATATTCAGCGCGGAAGAAGTCAGAAATTTTTTTGCCATCAATAATTTTAGCGGTCATGGATAATTTCGATTTGTTCGTTTTCAGTGATGATGAAATCCACCCGCTGATCATTTTCAGTGGTCGGCACACTATCTACTACTTGCACGGAGAATACGGCTGCAACTCTCTTGGGGGCGGTAGTTTGGGGTTGCTTCGTCTTGGGCGCACTTGCCAACAAACGATCATAAAATCCCGCGCCATAGCCCAAACGGTTGCCCGTCCGGTCAAATGCTACACCAGGCATGAGCAGGAAATCTATCTCGTTCAAACTAACCAACGGCAAACCCATGCGAGGTTCACGGATGCCCCAAACACCCGCTTCCAAATCACGAAAATCTTCAACTTGATACAGCACCAGCTTGCGGGCCGTTTTATCAACCCGGGGTAACACGAGGCGCTTGCCTGCATTTAAAACCTGCCGCACAAACGACGCCGTATCAAATTCAGAGCCAAAGCTCATGTAGCCCATCACAGTTTGCGCTTGCGCATAAGCCGGCATAGTCAATAATAGCGCATTGATATTTTCGGCAAAACGTTCGCGCTCCGCTCGTGCCATCGCATCACGGCGCTCAATGGTGAGCTTGCGTAGCACATGCTTTTTTTCGGCAATAGCGTTGGCAATGGAATCGACAGAAGAGGGAATGGATGTGGTCACAGTGTCTATTATCGTCGATCAATCCATTGTTTCAGGAGGTTGCAATATGCCGGGCTAATGCACACCAGACTTCAATATCAAAAAAACGTGTTGCCAGCCCCGATGGCGAGGTCAGTACAAACAGTCGGCTGGATCCTAATTGCTCTGCTTGCAGGCCATATTTAACTGGATGGCCCAGCCAGGTTTGTGCGGCAGTTTTGCTGGTAAAAGCGATCGTCTGCGGCTGATAACGCATCATTTTTTGTGCAAATGCTGTCTTGTCAAAGGCATCAACAGGTAGTTGTGCATCAGTACCCGAGTGTACTTTACATAAATCGGTCAACCCTATTCCCAGCTCGATAAGTTGCTCATATTCGCCCGGTGCAAACCGTCGCGACGTAAGACCAGCCGCGTGCAATGTGGGCCAGAACCGGTTACCCGATTTTGCATAATAAGCCTTCGCTTTTGCTGAGGCCGTGGACGGCGCGGTGCCGCAGAACACCAGCTTAAGATTGGGCGCCAGCAGGTCAGGCACTAAATAAGATGAACCGTCGTTCATGTCAAAACAACTGACGCTGTGTTGTCGCCAGCGCGCGCCATCAGGCGCTACGGTTTGGCGCAATCGCAGACCGCGTAACCATCATCAAATACAATTTTCCAGACGCCAGGTGATTCGAGGCGCCATGTCGAGGTAAAACGCGCAAATATTTTGCCATCAGGATTGCGTACCGGCCCCGTACTCTGGGCAAGAGTGCCGGAATTTAATACTTCAACAAATTCTGGCTCCCATGAAAACGGTGTGGCGGGTTTTAAATAAAACTTTTTCCAAAATTCCCCAATTTTTTCCTTGCCGTGCAGAGGCTTGCCGCCATTCAGAAAAATCGCTTCATCCGAGACAAAACTCAGGAACGCCGCATGGTCACGATCCGCCATAGTTTTGGCGAACTGTCGCTCAGTGGCGATGACTTGCTGCGTTAAAGCCGCTTTATTAGAACTGGTTGGCATGGTTGACGTCATTGCGCATGAAGCGAGCAAGATAAAAATACCGCTCACAAAAAATAATCTGTTTTGCATACTGGTCCATTAATAATTAAAACAAAATAACGGCGTCACTATCCGCGTCCGACCGCGGTCTTAATTTGCTCTAGTGCGGCGATGTCCTCAATGGTCGTCAAATCTCCGGGATCACGGCCTTCGCAAATAGCTTGAATGGAACGGCGCAATAATTTGCCGGAACGTGTCTTCGGCAGAAGATTGACAAAGTAGACGCGCGCCGGACGGCCTATTGCGCCAAGTTCATGGTCAACTGTTGCCATGACCACTTTTTCATGCAGCGCCGCAAGCTCAGGGGTCGCTATTTTAGTCACATCTTTTATCACGGCGAATGCAATCGGCACCTGGCCTTTGAGGGGATCAGCAATGCCGACCACGGCAACCTCGGCAATATTGGTATGCGCCTGAATCGCTTCTTCAATCTCGCGCGTGCCAAGGCGATGTCCTGCAACATTGATCACATCATCAGTGCGTCCCATGATGAAGTAATAGCCGTCAGCATCACAGGTTGCCCAATCAAACGTGGTGTAAACCTGTTCATCATTGAAGCTGGTGAAATAAGTTTTGACGAAACGCGCATCGTCACCCCAAATGGTGCTCATACAGCCAGGCGGCAGGGGCGGCACAATACACAGCACACCTTTTTCATTGGCGGCAACCGGCTTGCCGGTTTCTTCGTGTTTGAGTTTCATTTGGTAGCCGTAGCTCGCGAAGCTGGGGGAGCCCAGTTTGCGTGGCGTCTCCTCAATGCCTGGCTCGGCCGATAAAATTGGCCATCCCGTTTCGGTTTGCCAGTAGTTGTCGATTACCTTTACGTTGATACCTTTTTCAATCCAGTCACTGGTTGGTTGATCGAGTGGCTCACCGGCCAAGAATAAATAACGCAGGCTGCTGGTGTTGTATTTGGTTAGAAAAGCCGGGTCCTGTTTTTTGAGTACTCGCACCGCAGTGGGTGATGAAAACATCACCGACACTTGGTAGTCTTCAACGATTTTCCACCAAATACCGGCATCGGGCCGGATCGGCAACCCGTCATACATAATGCTGGTAGAGCCATTAATCAGCGGGGCATAAATAATATAAGAGTGACCAACCACCCAGCCGATATCGGAGGTGCAAAAAAACGTTTCGCCCGGTTTGGTGGCAAAAATATGCGGCATCGACGCCGCCAGCGCCACCGCATAGCCTCCCGTATCCCGCTGCACGCCTTTGGGTTTGCCAGTGGTACCGCTAGTGTAGAGGATATAGCTGGGATGACTCGACTCGACCCATTCACAGGGCACCACTTCGCCGTGGTGACGATGGCAGAGCGCGACATAGTCCATATCGCGGCCTGGCGTGTACTGGATGGCCTTATCAAGACCGCGATTGACGATCACCACATGCTTGGGCGGATGCTGGCATAGTTGAATCGATTCATCCGTCAGCGGTTTTAGCGGAATGATTTTGCCCATACGCGAACCAGCATCGGCTGTAATCATGATTTTGGGTTGCGCATCATCAATGCGTGCCGCCAGTGATGCCGCCGCGAAACCGCCAAACACCACCGAATGAATGGCGCCAATTCGAACCGTCGCGAGCATCGCAAATACTGCCTCGGGAATCATTGGCATATAGATGAGCACGCGATCACCTTTGCCGACGCCGAGAGATTTCAAGATGGCCGCAAAGCGGTTTACTTCATCAAACATTTGCCGGTAAGTAAAGCTGCGTTGCTGCTCTACTTCTGACGAAATCCAGACCAATGCATTTTGATCGGCGCGGGTTGCCAAGTGACGATCAATCGCGTTGTAGCAAAGATTGGTCTCGCCTCCCACGAACCATTTCGCAAACGGCGGTTTTGAAAAATCGCACACTTTGGTAAACGGCTTCACCCAATCAATACGCGCCGCTTCTGCGGTCCAGAATGCGTCACGCTCATTCATTGAGCGTTCGTGAAATGATTTATAAGAAGGGCGTTGTGGCTTCATTTCAGGTGATTGCTATTAAATGGTTAAAACAATACCTGGTTGATCGCATCCAGCAATGCTTTTGATTTGGCGGGTTTGGTGAGATAACCATTAGCGCCAAATTTGAGGCCTTTAAGAATATCGTCCAGCGCACCGAGGCTGGTTAACATTAGCACCGGCAAATCAGCAAGTTTTGGCTCGGCCCGCATGCGGTTGAGAATATCAAAACCATTTGCGTCGGGCATTAGCACATCCAGAATGACCAAATCAGGCGAAGCTTTCAGGCCGCTTAAAATTCCCGCCCGGTCGGCAGCATGGATAACACGGAAATCATTTGCTTTCAGAATGCGGGTCAACAGCATTGCCGTAATTTCATCATCTTCAACCACCAAAATGGTCGGCGGTGCGGATACGGGGGGACGCTTTGGCGCCGCCTCGTTGATACGCACAAAAAAGCCATTGCTGGTCAGCTTGGATTCACCAATGACCGCTTCATCGCTCAGCTGTACTTGTTGAGCCGGTGTTGGCGTCGGCTCTGGCACACTCACCTGCGGGTCGAGGATGGCGGTGAAATCCAGGTCAAATGGATCGCTTTTGCTAGGGGTTGGTTTTTTAGGCATGAAATTGGGAAATAGGAATAGAAACAGAAACAGAAACAGAGTGCGAAAGTACGATTAACAAAATTTATTGTACACCCAGCCCCTTTGCGCTTAATTCAGGAAAGAGCCAGGACCTATCGTGGATTGCAACAAATCACCACTTAGAGAAATCAGGCATTCACATCGACCACCAAACGTCCGCGAATTTTTCCGGAGAGCACGTCAGTAGATTTACCAATTGCCTCATCAAGCCTGATGGTCGCGGTAATTGCATCCAGCTTGGCACGATCAAGATCCGATGCCAGCTTCGTCCATGCCGCGAGGCGGGTTTCCATCGGTTGATAAACACTGTCAACGCCCGCCAACACCACGCCGCGCAAAATAAACGGCATCACGGTGGCAGGAAAGTCTGCCCCCTGCGCGAGGCCACATGCTGCCACCACGCCGCGATATTGGGTCTGCGCGCAGGCATTGACCAAGGTGTGCGAGCCGACCGAATCAACCACGCCTGCCCAGCGTTCTTTTTGCATTGACTTTCCCACACCCGACAGAGCAGCACGGTCTATGACCTCTTTCGCGCCGAGTGAACGCAAATATTCGGCCTCATGCATTTTCCCGGTGGAAGCAACCACCCCATAGCCCCAAGAAGACAGAATCGACACCGCCACACTGCCCACACCACCCGATGCGCCCGTGACCAAAATCTCGCCCTGTTCTCGTTTGACGCCATGCCGCTCCAGCGCCAGGCAACACAACATGGCGGTGTATCCGGCGGTGCCAATGGCCATCGCCTGTTGCAAGGTTAACGCCTCGGGCAACCGTACCAGCCAATCGCTTTTCAACTTCGCATACTGCCCCAGACAACCCCAGTAATTTTCGCCCACACCAAAGCCATTCAAAATCACTTTATCGCCCGGCTTCCATGCTGGATGATTGCTGTGTTCAACTACGCCCGCGCCATCAATACCGGCAACCATCGGCCATTTTCGCACCACCGGCGCGGCATTCGACATCGCCAAAGCATCTTTGTAATTAATAGTCGAATACGCGATGCGAACCAGCACCTCGCCTTCTTCGGGCAAAGCATTTTTATCGATGTCCGCCACAGCGGCACTGAAGCCGGCATCGGTCTTGTTAAGCAGAATACCTTTGAAGGTGGTCATGATGACTCTCAAAATTATTTATGTTCAAGCACAGAAGGATTGTCCGCCGAAGCGTGTTTGCGCGAAAAATATTCACGCGATTGCATTTCACGCAATCGTGATGCGGTGCGGGAAAATTCTGCCGATACCATCACGGTAGCGTCACCGCCAGACTTGCCAGCCGCCGCTTTACCTGCAATAGCAGCAACACGGTCATCCACCACCAGCAATTCCGGCTCCGCCGCCGCACTGCATATCAGTTTCACCCGCTGATCATAAAACACATCAACCAACCAGGTGAGGCGTCTCACCACATCGGCGCGGTTTTTCGCATGCAATTGCAAAATGCCTGAAATCAGCACCGTGTGATATTGGCTGGCGATAGCCAAATAATCAATTTGCGAATGGGGTTTGACGCATAGCTCCTCAAACGTAAACCACACCACGCCTTTAGCACGGCGCAGATAGGCCACCTCACGATTACTGATTAACATCGTGCCATTGGCTGTGTAGCTTGCTTTCGACATGGCATCAAAGGCTCTCACCATCGCCTTTTCGGCAGCGGATGTAAGCGGTGAGTGATAAACCGGAATTGATTCCAATATACGCCGCCGATGATCCCGATTACCGCCAATTTCAACCACTTCCAACTCGCGTTTCAAAATTTCAATCGCCGGCAAAAAACGCGAACGCTGTAAACCATTCGGGTACAAATCGTCGGGCTGATAATTTGACGTCAAAACCAGTACTACGCCTTTATCCGCCAGCAACTCCAGTAAGCGGCCCAGGATCATGGCGTCGGCGATATCGCTCACGTGAAACTCATCAAAGCACAGGAGGCGCAGTTGCCGAGCAATTTTGTCCGAAATCGCTTCCAGCGGATCTTCCTCGCCCGCATGCATCTGAAGCTCGGCGTGCAGCTCGCGCATGAACTCGTGAAAATGGACACGGCGTTTGCGCTTTAGCGTGCAGACGTTATAAAACGCATCCATCATCAGCGATTTGCCGCGTCCTACCGAACCCCAGATATAGAGCCCGCGTGGGGGTTTTTTACCACCACCAAAATTAGTGACGAGCCGATTAACCGGGCCTTGACGGTATTGCCGATATTTTTCTAGATCACCGTGCAAACGCTCCAGATGTTGCAGTACTGCAAGCTGCGCGGGATCCGATTCGAAATCACTCGCCTGCGAAAACTTCCAATACCACTCGAGCGGGTTCGACGCTTCGATCAACTCAGCGTCGTTGGTCTCACCGGAGATGTTGGGGAGCGTTGCATTCATCAGCTGCTAAATAGTGAATTTAAAGAACGTCAGTTGGTAACGGATGCCAGCAGAGAATAAAACAAACTCTTTTACTGGCACGGCTTTTGAAGCACTTTTGCCACAAACGCCTTATCTGTATTGCATTTTGTTTTTCACAATTACATATTCAAGGTACGCTTGTCCACCGCCAGCGCCGCCTCGCGTACCGCTTCGGACAACGTCGGATGTCCATGGACGATTCGGGCTATGTCCTCCGCTGCCGCTTTGAATTCCATCGCCACAACCAGCTCCTGAATCAGCTCAGAAGCATGCGCGTGGATGATGTGTGCGCCGAGAATACGATCCGTTTTAGCATCGGCAATGATCTTCACAAAGCCGCCGGGCTCGCCCTGCCCCAGCGCTCTACCGTTGGCCGCAAATGGGAACTGGCCTGATTTGGTTTCAACACCTTCGGCTTTTAATTGCTGCGCGGTTTTGCCCACCCAAGCCACTTCCGGGGAGGTGTAGATAATCCACGGGATTGTATTGAAATCGATATGCGGTTTCTGGCCCGCCATAAATTCAGCTACTGCCACACCTTCATCTTCAGCTTTGTGTGCGAGCATCGGGCCACGCACCACGTCGCCAATCGCAAACACATTGGGCAGGTTAGTTTTGCAATGATCGTCAACTTCAATCATGCCGCGATCAGATATTTTGAGCCCCACATTTTCGTGGCCCAAGCCATCCGTATTCGGGATGCGGCCCACCGAAATAATTAACTTATCGCATTCAAGTTTTTGTGCAGTATTTTTGTCGTCGGTATATTCAACCGTGATACCGGTTTTCTTTTGTGTGACTTTGCCGATTTTCACGCCGAGTTTGATATCCATCATCTGCTCTTTGGTGAAAACTTTCCAGGCTTCTTTCTGGATGGATTCATCTGTCGCGGCGAGGAATGAGGGCATCGCCTCCAGCACCGTCACTTCTGCGCCGAGCCTGCGCCACACGCTGCCCAATTCAAGCCCAACCACGCCCGCACCAATGACGCCCAAGCGCTTCGGCACCGCACCAAAATTCAATGCACCTTCGTTGTCGCAAATACTAATGTTATCAACCGGAATGCCCGGCAAATGCCGCGCTTTGGAACCGGTCGCAATGATGACGTTTTTTGCTTCAATCGTTTCTTTGGTTTCGCCGTTGACGACTTCAATGGTGTAAACCGCACCGCCTGAAACAAAACGACCGAAGCCTTTCAACCAAGTAATCTTATTTTTACGGAATAAAAATTCGATGCCTTTGGTCATCTTGCCGACAATGACCTCCTTGCGGTTTTGCATCTTGGTGACGTCCATTTTTGCACTGCTTACCGAAATGCCGTGGTCACCAAATTGATGTTCAAGTTTTTCGTAATTCTCGGATGATTCCAGCAACGCTTTGGATGGGATGCAACCGACATTAAGGCAGGTACCGCCGAGAGCCATCTCACCTTTCGGGTTCTTCCAGCCTTCGATACAGGCGACGCTAAAGCCCAGCTGCGCCGCGCGGATTGACGCGATATAACCGCCGGGACCGGCACCAATAACCGCCACATCAAATTGTTTGCTCATGATGGCAACCACTTATAAAAATAATGAATTAAGACAACCAAACTCTGGAAATATGCACGCCTAGCGCCGCGCAAAAGCCAGCGATTAACGGTGATGTACCCTTCAGCAAAAAGGGCGGGTTTTTAACCAGCTGTGTTAACCACAATGTCAGCGCAACTGCGATGCCCACGCCCAGCGCAACCGCGAAATGCTGACTGATAAAGTGTCCCAGGAACTTGGCAAAAAAGACCGTCAAAAAACCCGTCAGTACCGCGCCCAACAAAAAAAACAAAGCCTGCTTGAACAGTGCAGCAGGCTTGAATTTTGATTTCGCCATGAGCTTGTTTCAGCTTTTAAAATAATGCCTAAATATCCAACAACAGACGCGCCGGGTCTTCCAGCGCCTCTTTCATCGCTACTAGTGACAGCACCGCTTCACGACCGTCAATGATGCGATGGTCATAGCTCATGGCGAGGTAATTAATCGGGCGAATCACGATCTGGCCGTTTTCGACCACGGCGCGCTCTTTGGTCGCGTGCACGCCAAGGATCGCCGATTGTGGCGGGTTGATAATCGGTGTGGAAAGCATTGAACCAAACACCCCGCCATTGGAAATCGAGAAGGTTCCGCCAGATAAATCCTCAATCGTCAGCTTGCCATCTTTGGCTTTTTGACCAAACGCGGCGATTTGCTTTTCAATGCCCGCTATCGACATTTGATCTGCATCGCGCAGGATGGGCACCACCAAGCCGCGCTCGGTGCCGACGGCAATACCGATGTCGTAGTAGCCGTGATAGACGATGTCGTTACCATCGATAGACGCATTTACGACGGGATATTTTTTCAGCGCATGCACGGCCGCTTTGACAAAGAACGACATAAAGCCCAGCTTCACACCATGCTCTTTTTCAAACTTGTCTTTGTACAAATTACGCATTGCAATGATGGGCGCCATATTGACTTCATTGAATGTTGTCAAAATCGCGGCAGTGGATTGCGACTGCACGAGGCGCTCTGCGATGCGAGCGCGCAGACGCGACATCGGTACACGCTGCTCGGAACGATCTCCCTGCGGAATGACCACGGCCGGAGCACTTGGCTTGGCGGCTGCGGGGGCAGCAGCGGCCGGGGCACCCGCCACTTTATTAACTACATCTTCTTTGGTAATGCGACCACCGCGACCGGAACCGGCGACATCGTTCGCGCTGACATTGTTTTCAGCCGCAATTTTGACAGCGGCCGGGCTCATGGCTGCGCTGGACGAGGCGGCAGCTGGTGCAGCAACAGCGGCAGCGGCAGCGGCTGGCGCAGCAACGGCCGGTGTTCCTGCAGTCGCCTTGGCCTCGGTATCAATCATCGCAATCACTTCACCGGCCACCACTATCGAAGCATCCCCCTTGATAATATTGATCAGCACACCATCTGCTGGCGCGGGAAGCTCCATTACCACCTTATCAGTTTCAATATCGATGAGATTTTCGTCACGCTTGACCGCCTCGCCAATTTTTTTATGCCAGGCGACGAGGGTTGCCTCCGAGACGGATTCGGACAGTGTGGGGACTTTGACTTCGATTTGCATAATGATCCTTTGGCTTTTGATGGTGCTTTTATTAATTGTTTTCGGTAAATACAAATATGGGCCGGAACCTATTACTTTTCACTGACCACGACATCGAGCGACAAGGCGGTATTTACGAGCTCTTTTTGCTGCTCGGTGTGTTTTGCCAGGTAACCGACTGCAGGCGATGCCGATGAAGCGCGCAATGCATAACTCAATGCTTGTCCATCACGCAAAGGACGCTGCAAGTAATGCTGGATGCGATGCCATGCGCCTTGGTTCTTCGGCTCTTCCTGTGTCCAGACGATCGATTTTGCGTTCGGGAATTGTGCCACTTGCTCGGCATATTCTTCGTGCGGGAATGGATAAAGTTGTTCCACGCGGATAATCGCAATATCGGTAATTTCACGCTTGGCACGCTCGGCGGCGAGATCAAAATAAACCTTGCCCGAACACGCGATGACCCGCTTCACTTTCTTGGCGTTAATTTTTTCGGTTTCACCGATGACAACCTCAAATTTACCGTTGGCAAGCTCTTCCATCGACGACGAGGATTCTTTCTTGCGGAGCAATGATTTCGGCATCATCACGATAAGCGGCTTGCGGGTTTTACGAATGGCTTGGCGACGAATCATGTGAAATAACTGCGCCGGTGTTGATGGCACGACAACCTGAATATTATGTTCGGCACAAAGCTGCAAGTAACGCTCTAGGCGCGCAGAAGAATGCTCAGGCCCCTGGCCTTCGTAGCCGTGCGGCAGGAACAACGACAATCCGCAGAGGCGGCCCCATTTGGCTTCGCCTGATGAAATGAATTGATCAATCACTACCTGCGCGCCATTGGCAAAATCACCAAACTGCGCTTCCCAAATCACCAATTCAAAAGGCTGCGCGGAAGAATAACCGTACTCAAAACCAAGCACTGCCTCCTCGCTCAGCAAAGAATCAATAACCACAAAATTCGCCTGTTTTTCCTGAATATTTTGCAGCGGGATATAAATGCCAGAATCCCATTTTTCGCGGTTTTGGTCATGCATCACGGCATGACGATGCGCGAAGGTGCCGCGCCCGCAATCCTGCCCGCTCATGCGCACGGGATGACCGGTGGCGACAAGGCTGGCGTAAGCCAGATTTTCGGCCATGCCCCAATCAAGCTGCTGCTCACCACGGCCCATTTTTCGCCGCGCCTCTAGCAGCTTTTCAACCGACATATGGCACTTGAAATCTGACGGGATTTGCGTGAGTCGCTCAGCGTAAAACTTCAGCTTATCCATTGGCACGGTCGTGTCGGCAGGTTCGCGCCAGTCCTTGCCCAAGTAAGGCGCCCAATCCACCGCCAGTGGCGGCTTGATGCCATATAAAATTTTGGTATTGGTACTCTTGCCCGCGTCAAGGCGCGCACGAATGTTGGTGACCAAATCATCGCCATAGGTGGCGCTGACGGTACCTTCGGCGGCAAGACGGTCCGCATAGAGCTTGCGGGTACCAGGATGCTGCGCAATTTTTTTGTACATCAGCGGCTGCGTCACAAATGGTTCGTCTTGCTCGTTATGGCCGAGCTTGCGGAAACAAACCATATCGATCACAACATCTTTATGGAATTTTGTGCGGTACTCAAGGGCAATGCGGCCCACCATCAGGACCGACTCAGGATCATCTGCATTAACGTGAAAAACGGGCGCTTCGATCATCTTGGCGATGTCGGTGCAATAAAGCGACGAACGGGTATCGCGCGTATCAGAAGTGGTGAAGCCGACCTGATTGTTGATGACGATATGAACGGTACCGCCCGTTTTGAAGCCGCGCGTTTGCGATAGCGCCATGGTTTCCATGATCACACCCTGCCCGGCAAAGGCCGCATCACCGTGAATCAGGATCGGAATAACCTCATTGCCTTCCACATCATGACGACGATGCTGACGTGCGCGAACCGAACCTTCAACCACCGGATTCACAATTTCCAGATGCGAGGGGTTAAAAGCTAACGTCAGATGCACGCCGCCGCCCTTGGTTTGAATATCGGATGAAAACCCTTGGTGATATTTCACGTCGCCCGAACCCAGCTCGTGTGCGTGCTTACCTTCGAATTCACTGAATAGATCAGCCGGTAATTTACCGAGGCTATTGACCAACACATTCAAACGGCCACGATGGGCCATGCCCAGCACAACCTCCTTGGTGCCGCCTTCACCGGCACCTTGAATAATATCGTCCAGCAACGGAATCAACGTCTCACCGCCCTCGAGCGAGAAACGTTTTTGGCCGACATAGCGGGTGTGCAAATACTTTTCGAGTGTTTCGGCGGCACTCAAACGCTCCAACAAGAATTGTTTTTCTTCGGTGGAGAGTTTGGGCTGCGACTGGACAGACTCAAACTTGCCTTGGATCCAGCGCTTTTGCTCAGTCGCTGAAATATACATGTACTCGACACCGACATAGCTGCAATAAGTGCGCTTAACCGCCGCTACAATATCTTTGAGCTTTGCTTTTTCAGCGCTACCTGCAATGCCGCCCTGCCATGAGCCGAAAGCGAATTCCGTCTCCATGTCGGCTTCAGTCAGCCCGTAATAGTTCAACTCCAACTCCGGCACCGGCAGACGCTCGCTGCGTTTTAACGGATCAAGCGATGAATGACGCGATCCGAGTACCCGATGCGCGCGAATGAACTGCAGCACTTTGAACGATTTTTTCTCACCCGCATTGGTGCCCGCACCCCCGCCGACGGTCACATAGGCAATTCGACCGCCGCCCAATTTGGCGCGCTCGGCAAAGGCCTCAATGACCGGCGTGTGCGCCACATCTTTTGATGCATTGCCACCGACGTTGGGCAAGCTGTCAAACTGACTGCGCCAAGTCTCCGCAACCGATGCGGGATCGAGCAGGTATTGCTCGTAAAGCTCCTCGACGTAGGGCGCATTTGCACCGAAGAAAAGGGAGGATTGCTGGAATTCTCGCATCATGATGGTGACCTCTTTTTGCGGTTACTGCTGTGGCTTATTTGACAATAAAAAATGACGGATTAAAAATAAAACTCGTTTATTGGTGGGGGTTTTCAGCCACAAATGGCTCAAAATGGTCGCCAACATTAGTGTTTATAGTTTATTTTTATCGATATCTCGACGTGCGGAACCAACGTACAACTGACGAGGGCGACCGATTTTGTATTCAGGATCGGCGATCATTTCATTCAACTGTGCAATCCAGCCAACGGTCCGGGCTAGTGCAAAAATCGCGGTGAACAACGGCACCGGAATGCCAATTGCTTTTTGTACAATGCCTGAATAAAAATCGACGTTGGGATACAGTTTGCGGCTAACAAAATAATCATCTTCCAGCGCAATTTTTTCGAGCGCCATAGCGAGCTTGAATAGCGGATCGTCTTGCAGCCCAAGTTCGTTCAGCACTTCGTAGCAAGTCTCGCGCATCAGCTTGGCGCGCGGATCGTAATTTTTATAAACGCGATGACCAAAACCCATCAGGCGAACATTCGAATCTTTGTCTTTCACCTTGGCAATGAATTCGCCAATCTTTGGCAAACCGCCATCACGCTGGATGTCGTAAAGCATATTGAGCGCAGCTTCGTTAGCGCCGCCATGGGCGGGCCCCCACAGGCAAGCCACGCCGGCAGCAATCGCGGCAAATGGGTTAGTACCGCTCGATGCGCAAAGACGCACGGTCGAGGTCGATGCGTTTTGTTCGTGATCCGCGTGCAGGAT
Source organism: Burkholderiales bacterium (assembly GCA_043773745.1). Lineage (GTDB taxonomy): Bacteria > Pseudomonadota > Gammaproteobacteria > Burkholderiales > Usitatibacteraceae > UKL13-2. The sequence continues at coordinate 39,209 of JAYVEV010000033.1, forward strand.
AAAAATTCGGTCTAACGCACGCGTCAACACATCATTGACCTTGTAATCTTCGGCCGGGACCGCGAACATCATGCGCATGAAATTCGCGGTATACGACAAGTCATTGCTCGGATAAACCAAGGGCTGACCAACCGTGTATTTGTAGGCCATCGCGGTCAATGTCGGCAGCTTGGCAATCAGTCGGATAGCAGAGATGTCACGCTGGTGCGCGTCATGCAAATTCATTGAGTCCGGATAGAACGATGACATCGCCCCAACCAGCCCCGTCATCACCGACATGGGATGCGCATCACGGCGGAAGCCGCGCAAGAAAAACTGCATTTGCTCATGCACCATCGTATGGTTAGTGACGCGGCCAACGAAGTCGGTGCGTTGCGCAGGCGTCGGCAAGTCACCGTACAGCAACAAATGGCACACCTGCATAAAATCACACTGGGTAGCAAGCTGCTCGATTGGGTAGCCTCGATACAAAAGCTCGCCCTTGTCGCCATCAATGAAGGTAATGTTGGAATTGCAGGACGCCGTCGACATGAAGCCGGGGTCGTAGGTAAACATACCGGTCTGCGCATACAGCTTGCGAATGTCGATCACGTCGGGTCCGTGCGAGCCACCGTATACGGGTAGATCAAAGGTCTTGCCATCAGCCAATGTCAGAACTGCTTTGCCTTTTGCGTCCATGCTGTCGTTCTCCCAAAAAGACTTTAAATTTATTCGCTGCGCCAGTTGCTACTAATTAACGCCACTGCATGCCGCCAACAGCATTTTATGCACTCAATATTTTTTGTAACAAACTTGCCATTGCCGCGTCTTCACAAGGTTTACGCCCCATAAACCGGTCCAGCAAATCGTTATCACCTAACTGCAACAACTGATCCAACACATTTAACTCAACATCACTCAAACTGGTTAGTTGTGCGTCCAAAAATTTGGATAACAACAAATCATTTTCCAGCAAACCGCGCCGCGCCTTCCAGCGCAGCCGGTCTAGACGGCGATCATCAACGGCTATGGCATTCATGAATATTTTCTAGGTACTAAACGCCGCGCTTGACCATCATCTCTTTGATCTTGCCGATCGCGAGTGACGGATTCAAACCCTTCGGACACACATCCACGCAATTCATGATTGTGTGGCAGCGGAATAAACGATACGGATCTTCCAGATTATCAAGACGCTCATTGGTTGCCTGATCGCGGGTATCGGCGATAAAACGGTAGGCGGCCAACAAACCCGCAGGGCCGACAAATTTATCGGGGTTCCACCAGAATGAGGGACATGCTGTGGAGCAGCAGGCGCATAAAATGCATTCGTACAAACCATCCAGCTCGAGCCGGTCGGTCGGGCTCTGCAGACGTTCTGTTTCCGGCGGCGTGTCATGGTTGATGATGAACGGTTTAATTGAGTGATATTGCTTGAAAAACTGCGTCATATCGACGATTAAATCGCGGATGATGGGCAGGCCCGGCAGCGGTTTCAGCACCACCGGTTCTTTCAAGTCGGCAATCTTGGTGACACAGGCGAGACCGTTTTTGCCGTTAATGTTCATCGCATCGGAGCCGCATACACCCTCGCGACATGAACGGCGCAACGCAAGAGTATCGTCAACGGATTTGATGCGAATCAGGGCATCAAGCAACATGCGATCGGACGGCTCAAGGGCAATATCATATTCCTTGAAATACGGTTTTTGATCCTGGTCCGGGTTGTAACGAAGGATTTTGAATTTCATTTCAAATTGCCTATCTGATCTTTAATCTGTCGGTTATCGAAAAGTTTATCAACGACTTAATACGTACGGGCTTTAGGCGCGAATGATTCGACTGTCAGCGGATTTAGATTCACCGGCTTGTATTCAATCTTGTCGGTGCTTTTGTACCAGAGAGAATGCTTGAGCCAGTTTTCGTCATCACGACCATTCACAAAGCCGGGACGGTCATGGAAATCAGCGCGGTCATGCGCGCCACGGGTTTCTTTGCGATTTTCGGCGGAGACCATGGTGGCAACAGCGACTTCAATCAAGTTTTGCAACTCCAGTGCTTCAATACGTGCAGTATTGAAAACCTTGCTCTTGTCTTTGATTTCCAGATGCTCGGCGCGCGCGGCCACTTCCTTGATTTTTTCAACACCTTTGGTCAGCATATCCGGGAATCTGAACACGCCGCAATGGGCCTGCATGGTCTGACGCATCGCATCACCGACCGCATGCACATTCTCGCCATTCTGCTGATTTTCAAGCTTGGCCAAACGCGCTAAGGAAACTTGCCCGGCGTCGGCTGGCAATTCTTTGTGCTCGGGATTTTGTTTGATGAATTCAATCATCGAATCGCCCGCTGATTTGCCCATCACCAGTAAATCAGTCAGAGAATTGGTGCCTAGACGGTTAGCACCATGAATCGATGCGCAACCGACTTCACCCGCCGCGTAGAAACCGGGCACCACCGCACTCGGGTTGCCATCCTTCGGCACGATTACTTCGCCGTGATAGTTGGTGGGGATGCCGCCCATTTGGTAATGGCAGGTTGGCACGACCGGAATCGGATCTTTGATCGGATCCACGTTGGCAAACTTCATTGCGATCTCACGGATGCCGGGCAAACGCTTGTTAATCACTTCGGGGCCTAGATGATCAAGCTTGAGCAGTATGTAATCTTTGTTCGGGCCCGCGCCGCGACCTTCCTTGATTTCGGTTGCCATCGCACGCGACACCACATCGCGCGAAGCCAGATCTTTCATGGTCGGTGCGTAGCGTTCCATGAAACGTTCGCCACTGCCGTTGAGCAAAATTCCGCCCTCGCCGCGCACGCCCTCAGTAATCAACACGCCTGCACCGGCCACACCGGTCGGGTGAAATTGCCAAAATTCCATATCTTCCAGCGGAATGCCCGCGCGTGCGGCCATGCCGAGACCATCGCCAGTATTGATAAACGCGTTGGTTGATGAGGCGTAAATGCGACCGGCGCCGCCGGTGGCAAACACGGTTGCCTTGGCCTGAAAAATCATAGTTTCGCCAGTTTCCATTTCGAGTGCCGTCACTCCCAGCACGTCACCATTGGCATCACGAATCAGATCCAGCGCCATCCATTCCACGAAGAATTGGGTATTCGCAAACACATTGCGCTGATAAAGCGTGTGCAACATAGCATGGCCGGTTCGGTCGGCGGCACAGCACGAGCGCTGCACGGGCTTCTCACCAAAATTTTGCGAATGGCCGCCGAATGGGCGCTGATAAATAGTGCCATTTTCGTTGCGGTCAAACGGCATGCCGAAATGCTCGAGTTCACGCACCGCTTCTGGCGCTTTGCGGCACATAAATTCAATCGCATCCTGGTCACCAAGCCAGTCGGAACCTTTGATTGTGTCGTACATATGCCAGTGCCAATTGTCTTCGCCCATATTACCGAGTGAGGCACCGACGCCGCCCTGAGCGGCAACCGTGTGCGAGCGGGTGGGGAATACTTTTGACAGCACCGCAACCTTGAGGCCTGCGGTGGAAAGCTGTAGTGCAGCGCGTAAACCGGAGCCGCCTGCACCAACAACAACGGCGTCATATTTTCTGACGGGAATAGATGATGGGTTAGCCATTTCGATATTGCCTTATCTAGTAAATTCGTGAGTGATTTTGAATGAAGAGATTTTGAAAGTTACTGATTACGCTCTTGACATCGCCCACACTCGCCATTACTGGCGCAAGGGAATCCGCCTGACTTGTTACGTTGCTGCCTTTTAATAATCGACTGCTGCTCAACCAACACAATAAATTAAGGCGCCCACAAGATGGCGATCGACCAAATAGTGAATCCAACCAATGACAAAATGACGATGACCTGCAACAGCAATCGAATCGACACGGGCTTGATGTAATCCATCAGCACATCTCGAACGCCGATCCATGCATGGTAATAAACCGAAATCAGAAATAACAACGCCAATACTCGGAACAATTGCGAACCAAAGAGTTCCTTCCAGTCCTGATAACTGACTGTGCCTTTGAAGACAAAGAATCCAAAGATAACAACGGCAAACAGGGCCATGATGACGGCGGTAACGCGCTGCGCCAGCCATTCACGCCAGCCGTAGTGCGCGCCTACGGGCTGCTTGTCGGTTTTTGTAACGTTCACCATATTCTTGCTCCGAACAGAATGGTTGCCACAGCGCCGAGGATCAGTACCCAGACCGACGAGGTACGGGCGGCCGCTTTATCGACCCCGATATGCAGATCAAGCAGCAGGTAGCGCAGGCCTGCAAAAAAATGATGCAGGAAAGCCCACACGAACCCCAGCAGGATCAGCTTGGCAACGGGAAAATTGAGCACGTTTGACCAAAAATTGAATCCTGATTCTGATTTCAACGTTGCTTGCAGCAAATACAAACTCAGCGGAATCATGAACAGGAACATCACCATGCCGGTAATCCGATGGAAGATCGACACCAATGCGGGCAACGGCAAATTAAGCAGATTCAGGTCGTAATACTTGGGGCGGACTTTGGGAGCGGCAGACATGTTGGCTAAACCTTTTTGAATGGCTCTTGGCTGGATAAATAATAGGACGTGCAATAAAAATCGATCTTACAAAACGACCATAAAGCTAATAGCTGAAAAATTTTAAGGCTTAGGATTTACGGAAGCGTTTGCGAGGACGCAATATGCAGGAAATTTTAATCGGAATCTTGCTGTCTGCACAGTTAAATATGAGGCCAGCGCCAAGCTTAATTTACAGGCTACCTCCGTTGAAAAACGATGAGTTCTCTTTTTAAACAAAAGGTAATTTATTGAAAAATATAGGGAAAATTGACGGCATCCACTTTTCTAGCGCTGTTAACTCAGGCTAAAAGTGTCAGCCCATGAGTGTATTGATTAGTGATATCATTATTTGATACTATTAATTTCAATGCAAAAAATAATCCGTAACAAAGCTAAAAGATATGATGTTTTACCATGCGTAACACAATGAAATATCGGGGCTATACCGCGCGAATCGATTACGACCCGCGTGATCATATTTTCGTGGGCGAAATTGTTGGGTTAAGCGAACAGCTCAGGTTTCATGGCGCCGGTGTTGATGAATTGCGCGCTGATTTTGAGTTTGCAGTGGATCATTATCTGGCCGCCTGCGCCGCAATGGGCGTCAAGCCCGAGCGCCAATCATCGGGACGTTTGCTGATTCGTGTCCCGCCTGAAGTGCATGCTGCTGCAACGGCGGCGGCGGCGGCATCCGCACAAAGTCTGAATCAGTGGATAGTTAATGCGCTCTCGAAAGCCACATCGTCATAAGCACTAAACAAAGTTTTTATTTGCCGCGCCGCTAAGCCAATTCGTTGTAATAAGAATAGCCGTCTGTCAGGCATAAGCCACGCCGCCACTCAACGGGTTTATCACCGTAGGTAAATGCAATACGATCAACACTTAGCAACGGGGTCTCAAGCGCAATCTCAAGCTCGCGCGCAGCAAATTCATCCGCAGCCACGGCACGCAAACGCTCTTCTGCACGAATCATGCGCAGGCCGTAGGCGGTTTCCAGAAAACTGTAGATAGAGCCTTTTGATTCTTCAATTTTGGCTAGCGTGAGCGCCGGAAATAATGCCGTTGCCAGAACAATCTCGTCCAAAATCAGCGGTTTGCCAGCGAATACCAGCACGCGGTGAATCGACGTGACGGGCGCACCCGCTTTGATATCGAGCACCCGCGCCATCTCGGATGAGGCTTTACCGCGCTTTACATCGATAAATCGCGTCTTGGGATGATGTTTTTCACCCGTGTTGGCAATGATGCGCAAAAAACGATATTGAATATTGGGCTCGGTATCGGTGGCTACAAAGGTACCCTTGCCCTGACGCCGAATCAGAATGTTTTCTGCCGCGAGCGCATCAATGGCTTTGCGCACAGTCCCCTGGCTAACGCGATAACGCGCGGCAAGCTCAAACTCGGAAGGGATCGCATCGCCGGGCTTCCACTCACCTGCAATCAGGCTTTGCGTGAGTAATATCTTGATCTGATCATAGAGCGGACGAAAGCTGGGACCCAGCGCCTGTGCTGGTGCCGCCAAATTCAGTTCACTCGTTGATTTTGCAGTAGTTTTTGACATTGCAGTCTGGGGGTTAGGCGTTTAAGAATAATTGACAATGCTAGCACGATGATTTCATTTTACACTGACATCCTATGTCTTATATAAGATATAAGTCTTATTGACTTTTTGGAATGCGGGCGCGTAAAATTGTTGCAATGCGCAAATTCATGAATTGCCACACCACCATCACCCCAAGCATTGGCTTTACCGTTACCCTTACCACTATCCACCGACGCCAAGTTACAAGGATCACATGAACACGTTTCTTCGCCCCAGACGCTCGATGCTTTATGTCCCCGGCTGTTTTACGCGATTTTTGAACAAGGCGCGGACGCTGCGAGTAGATTCGGTCATTTTTGATTTGGGTGATTCGGTTCTGGTTGATAACAAGGAGCTTTCACGCAAACAAGTCGTCGAAGCTATTTTAACCGGCGGGTATGGCCGACGCGAAGGCATAGTGCGCGTCAATGATCTGGATTCGCCGTGGGGTATTGACGACGTTAAAGCGGTCGCCAAAATTGGTGCCGATGCGATTTTGTTTCCCAATATTGAAAGCAAGGAAGACGTTCACGAAGCGCTCAAAGTGCTCGACGATGCAGGCGGCAGCAATATGCCAATCATGGTGATGATCGAGAGTCCGATCGCCGTGTTGCGGGCAGAAGAAATCGCTGCCGCATCGGATCGAATCGCGTGTTTGATTATGGCCACCAGCGATTTGATCACCCAGCTTCATGGCCGTAAAACCCCTGACCGCATTCCGCTGCACTATTCGCTATCGCATGTACTGCTGGTCGGGCGCGCCTATAAACGCGCCGTGGTTGATGGCATCAGTATCGACATAAAAGATATGCATTCGTTCGAGATGGCCTGCCGACTAACGCGCGATTTAGGTTTCGATGGAAAGTCACTCGTGCATCCCAATCAGCTTGCCTACTGCAATGATGCATTCACACCCAAATCGACCGAGATTGCCTACGCCTACGAGGTTATCGAAGCCATTGAACAGGCTCACCGCGAAGGTCGCGGCACGATTATGCTGAACGGCCGTTTGGTTGAGCAACACCACGTTGCCGCTGCCAAGCGCACGTTGGCATTGGCTGAAATGATCAAGGAATTGGAATCGGCGTGAGTGCCATTTCTCATTTAACGGAACCTCTGGCACCAATGCAGCGACCCTTGGATGGCTACTTTTTTGAAGACTATCGCCTGGGGCACCATTTTTACCACGCTACCCCGCGCACCATTACCGCTGGCGATGTTGCGCTATACATTGCACTGACCGGCGCGCGGCAGCCAATGCATTGCGCGGAAACGGTTGCGCAGGCGCTAGGCTATCCTCAATGTCCCGTTGATGATGTGTTGGTTTTTCATATCGCGTTTGGCAAAACAGTGCCGGATATTTCATACAATGCCGTCGCTAATCTGGGCTACGCCGATTGCCTGTTTCTGGCGCCTGTTTATGTGGGTGATACGCTGCGCTGCGAGACGCAAATTATTGGGCTTAAAGAAAATTCCAACCGTAAAACTGGCGTGGTGTATGTGCGCTCCAATGCTTTTAACCAGCATGACGAAAATGTACTGAGCTGGGCGCGATGGGTCATGGTGCATAAGCGTGATCACGCCGCTGAGTGCGGGGCGGCCTCAATACCTGAGTTTCCTGCATCGGTGGCCGCTGACAAACTGATTAGCCCCGCATTTATCCAGCCCCGCAAGCTGAGTTCGCAAATGACCGGCGGCAACCGGTTTTGGGATGACTATCAGCCATCGGAAATCATCAGGCATCCGACCGGCATCACCATCGATGAAACTGATCACACGCTGGCCACCAAGCTCTATCAAAATACCGCGCGCGTACATGTCGATTTGCAGCACATGAAAGACAGTCGTTTTGGCCGACGCCTGATCTATGGCGGCCACATCATTTCTATTTGCCGCGCACTCAGCTATGACGGTTTTGAAAATGTGCTGTCGATTGCCGCCATCAACAGCGGTGAGCATAAAAATCCTGCCTTTGCTGGCGATACGATTTATGCCACTTCAATGGTCGGGACCAAATGGGCGATTAATGACGACCTTGGGGCAATACAGCTCACCCTTATTGGGCTCAAAAATATTGACCCCAATACCGCCAACAACACGGACAACATAATGGTCGATAATCCCGACGCCGTGGTGTTGAGCCTCAACTACACCGTACTCATGCCGCGCCGATAATTTTGGAGAAAAAATGACCACGCTTGTCCACCCCAAAGATGCACTTTTTTCCGGCGAAAAACCTTTTCCGATTATCCCCAGCTGCGAGCATTTTGCAGGCAGCGAAAAACTCATCGGCAAGGCGCTTGAGCTGCAAGACAAGCTCGGGCCGATTTTTGACATTACCTGCGATTGCGAAGACGGTGCGCAGGCAGGCCAAGAAAAATTACATGCGGAAATGATCGTGCGTCTGCTGAATAGCCCTGCCAATAAATTTAAAATGGCCGGTGCACGCATTCATGATTTTTCACATCCGCACTGGCGGGCTGATATTGATATTTTGGTGAGTGGAGCAGGCAAGGTTTTACGCTACATCACGATTCCGAAATCGACCTCATATGCCGATGCCAAAGAGATGATCGGCTACGTTCGCACTGTCGCTGCCAACAACAATATCGGGCGCGAGGTGCCGATTCATATTCTGGTTGAAACACATGGTGCGTTGCGCGATATTCAGCAAATTGCGCAGCTACCCAATATCGAGGTGCTGGATTTTGGCCTGATGGATTTTGTATCCGCCCATCACGGCGCGATTCCCGCAGCGGCGATGCGTTCGCCCGGCCAGTTTGAACACAAGCTGCTGGTGCGCGCCAAGGCCGAAGTAGTCGCGGCTGCATTGGCCAATGGCATCGTGCCCGCACATAATGTTTGCCTCGACTTGAAAAACACCGCCGTGGTGCTGGCCGACGCAAGCCGCGCACGGAATGAGTTTGGCTTTTTGCGCATGTGGTCCATTTATCCGGCGCAAATTTCCGCGATTGTTGAGGCCATGCAGCCTGATCTGTCCGAAGTCGAGGATGCCGCAAACATTTTGCTCGCCGCGCAAGCCGTTGATTGGGGTCCAATCCAATACCAAGGTGAGCTGCACGACCGCGCAACCTATCGTTACTTCTGGGAGCTGCTGCAAAAAGCGAAGGTGACTGGGGTTAAAATATTGGTTACCGCTGACAAGGCATTTTTTCATTAGCTTCAAATAACAAACTCCCAAACTCCTTATCTGGCGTGGCTCATGAGGCATAAATGTCTGAAACGCCGCTCTGATGCTCGTGATCCGTTTTTATAAATTTCACCACCTACCGTAACTGGAAACCGCAATGACCCTCTCTGCCGGCGCCAAATTCCGCCAAGCTCTAAGTGATGAAACCCCCTTGCAGGTCGTTGGTGCCATAAACGCTTATGCAGCACGAATGGCCGAGCAAACTGGCTTCAAAGCCCTCTACTTGTCAGGTGGAGGCGTTGCCGCCAATTCCCTTGGTATGCCGGACTTAGGCATTAGCACAATGGAAGATGTTTTGACCGACGCAAGACGTATTACGGATGTCACCAGCATACCGCTCATGGTCGATATTGACACCGGTTGGGGCGGCGCATTTAACATTGCCCGTACCATCCGTAGTTTTACCAAGGCAGGCGTTGCTGCGGTGCATATGGAAGATCAAGTAGGCACGAAGCGCTGCGGCCACCGTCCCGGCAAAGAAGTGGTCAGCACTGAAGAAATGGTGGATCGCATCAAGGCAGCTGTGGATGCCAAGACCGATTCACAATTCGTCCTTATGGCACGCACAGACGCGCTCGCGGTAGAAGGCTTGAATTCGGCCATTGATCGCGCCTGCGCCTATGTTGAAGCGGGAGCGGACATGATATTTCCTGAAGCCGTGACCACGCTAGAAATGTACAAGCAGTTCCGCGAGGCAACGAAAGTGCCGATTTTGGCCAACCTGACCGAATTTGGTTCAACGCCATTCTTTACGGTCGATGAACTGCGATCCGCCAATGTTGATATTGCACTTTATTGTTGTGGCGCATACCGCGCAATGAATGCGGCTGCACTTAATTTTTACAAGACTTTGCGCAAAGAAGGCACCCAGAAAAACGTCGTGCCCTCTATGCAAACACGCGCTGAACTATATGAATATCTGAATTATCATGCCTACGAACAGAAGCTTGATGCACTATTTGCTGGAAAGAAATAAGCCATGATTAGCGGACTCGACCATATCCAGATTTCCATCCCCAGCGGCCGGGTGGATGATGCGCTGGCATTTTATGTTGGGGTACTCGGATTCACCCACATCCCCAAACCGGCGGAACTTTCGCAAACAGGTGCGTGGCTGGTGCAGTCGAATTTCAATTTGCACCTTGGCGAGGTAGAGAATTTTATAACCGATGGCAACGCGCATCCCGCGTTTTGCGTTGCCGATTTAAATACCCTGCTCGCGAAAGTTACGGCTGCCCAGTGCCAAACTCGTTATGACGATGGACCTTCGGGATATTTGCGTGCATCAGCTTGGGACCCATTCGGCAATCGCATTGAATTCATGCAGCGTCTGGACTAATTTCAAATCAATATCAGCATCGGGCCACCACCCATCAGCCAAAGTTATTTATTAAAAACAAGGAGCATTTTGTGAGCGAACTTACCCCCGTAGTCGCAGCACCATCCGGGCCCAAACCCAAAAAATCAGTTGCGCTTTCCGGCGTCACTGCCGGTAACACTGCGCTATGCACCGTTGGACTCAGCGGTAATGATTTGCACTATCGTGGCTACGATATTCTGGATGTCGCCGATACCTGCGAATTCGAAGAGATTGCCTATCTCTTGGTTCACGAAAAGTTGCCTAATGCGAGCGAGTTGGTGACCTACAAAGCCAAATTAAAATCACTGCGCGGCATTCCCATGGCCGTGCAGGATGCGCTCGAGTCCTTGCCCGCTTCCGCACATCCGATGGATGTGTTGCGTACCGGCTGCTCGGCACTCGGCTGCACCTTGCCTGAAAAAGATGATCACAATATTCAGGGCGCACGGGATATTGCCGATCGCATGATGGCTTCGTTTGGCTCGATGCTGTTGTACTGGTATCACTTTGCCGTAAACGGCAAGCGGATTGATGTTGAAACTGACGATGATTCCATCGGCGGGCATTTCCTGCATTTATTGCACGGCACCAAGCCGAGCGATGAATGGGTTCGCGCGATGCACACCTCACTGGTGCTGTATGCCGAACATGAGTTCAACGCCTCGACCTTTACTGCTCGTGTCATTGCGGGCACCGGCTCAGACATGCATTCGGCAATTACCGGTGCCATCGGTGCGCTGCGTGGTCCCAAACACGGCGGCGCCAATGAAGCTGCATTCGAGATCCAGTCCCGCTATAACGATGCTGATCATGCTGAAGAAGATATCGTCAAACGTGTCGCTGAAAAACAAGTCGTCATCGGCTTTGGCCATCCGGTTTACACCATCTCTGATCCGCGCAATGTGGTGATCAAAGAAGTCGCACGCAAGCTCTCAAGAAGCGCTGGCAACATGAAATTATTTGATATCGCTGATCGCCTCGAAGCTGTGATGTTGCGCGAGAAAAAAATGTTCCCCAATCTCGATTGGTTCAGTGCCGTGAGTTATCACATGATGGGGGTACCCACCGCCATGTTCACTCCGCTGTTTATTATTGCCCGTACCTCCGGCTGGGCAGCGCATGTGATTGAGCAGCGCATTGATGGCAAGATTATCCGGCCATCAGCGAATTACATCGGGCCAGAAAACCTCCGGTTTGTGCCTATGAAGGATCGAAAGTAGTATGCATCCCAGCATGTGGGGATCGCTATGCCAACCCGCTGCTATCCGAGCGTGCGGAAGTCGTGCTGGCCTTTTCACATCTGAAACCGTTTTGCCGCGGTGAAGTGCGTGTTCCAAACCCGACACTCCCGTACCCGTACCCGCACCCGCCCTCAGCCGGCGACAAATTATTAAATTCCATCAACCAAGGTAACTAAAATGTCAGCACACATCTCAAACGTCCGCCCAAAACCAGACAAAGTTTTGGTTGATATCGTCGATTACGTCACCCAATACAAAATCAAATCAAAAGAAGCGTACGAAACCGCCCGCTATTGTTTGATTGACACCCTAGGATGCGGCTTTGAGGCACTCGAATATCCGGCCTGTACCAAATTATTGGGACCGGTCGTGCCGGGCACCACCGTGCCGAATGGCGCGAAGGTACCAGGAACACAATTTCAACTGGATCCGATACAGGCCGCCTTCAATATCGGCGCGATGATTCGCTGGCTGGACTTCAACGATACCTGGCTTGCCGCAGAATGGGGCCATCCCTCTGACAACTTGGGCGGTATTCTAGCCACGGCCGACTGGCTGTCGCGCAATGCCGTTGCCAGCGGCAAAAAACCGCTCACGGTACATCATGTGCTGACCGCGATGATTAAGGCGCATGAGATTCAAGGCTGTATCGCACTGGAAAATTCATTCAACAAAGTAGGCCTGGATCACGTGGTCTTGGTGAAGGTTGCCTCCACTGCCGTGGTGGCCGAAATGATGGGACTCACCTACGACGAAATCCTGAATGCGGTCTCCCTCGCCTGGGTTGATGGCCAATCACTGCGCACCTATCGTCATGCGCCCAATACCGGCTCGCGCAAGTCATGGGCCGCAGGCGACGCCACCTCGCGCGCAGTGCGCCTGGCGCTGATTGCCAAGACCGGTGAGATGGGCTACCCATCCGTGCTATCCGCCAAGACTTGGGGCTTTTACGATGTTCTGTTCAAAGGTAACGCCTTCAAATTCCAGCGCCCGTATGGCTCTTATGTGATGGAACAAGTGTTGTTCAAGATTTCATTCCCGGCCGAATTCCATTCGCAAACAGCTGTGGAAGCAGCGATGACGATTCATGCGGAGCTAAAAAAACTCGGCAAGACCGACAAAGATATCAAGAAAATCACCATCCGCACTCATGAGGCTTGTATCCGCATCATCGATAAAAAAGGCCCACTCAATAACGAGGCGGATCGCGATCACTGCGTGCAATACATGGTTGCCGTGCCGATCATCTTTGGTCGTTTAACCGCAAGCGATTATGAAGACAGCATTGCCAAGGATCCACGCATCGACAAGCTGCGCGACAAAATTGTTTGCGTGGAAGACGTCAACTACACCAAGGATTATCACGACCCCAAAAAACGCTCGATTGCGAATGCGCTGACGGTGGAGTTTACTGATGGCAAGAAAATGAAGGAAATCGTCGTCGAATATCCAATCGGCCACAAGCGCCGTCGCAAAGAGGGTATGCCGGTGTTGGTGGCCAAATTCAAATCCAACCTGGCGCGCCAATTCCCCGAAAAACAGCGCAAGGCAATCCTGGATTTATGTCTGGATCAAAAGAAGCTGGAAACCACACCGGTCAATGAGTTTGTCGACATGATGGTGATTTAGTTTTCTCGGTATTTGCAATCAAAAAACGGCACGATGTTTGTGCCGTTTTTCGCTTCATGCGCAATCACACAATCAAAAACGCACGCAATTACACACTCAATAAGTATGCATTTTTTATACATACTTATTGACACATACTATTTTAAAGCGCAGCATATAAACATACTTTTATCAAAGCGCTGAGGAGCAATCCATGGAAGTCACATTAGGCGAGCGTGGGCAAATTACCTTGCCGAAATCGGTGCGCGACACATTGGGCTTATCCAAGGGGACACCGCTCACTGTTGAAATTGACCATGGCAAGCTGATCCTGAGCAAAAACGTGGGCGAAGCGATTAAACGCGTTCGTGGCCGTTTCAAACTGCCGGATGGAATGAATACTGATGATGTGATGCGCGAACTGCGTGGTCGCGCTCCTGGCGACCCGGTGGAGCCTTAGCCAACACATCATGATAGCGATTGATTCTTCAGCTTTAATCGATGTTCTTACCGACGACCCGGTCTTCGGTGAAGTATCGAGCGCCAAGTTGCAAAGTGCATTGGAACGTGACGATGTGGTGATTTGCGATGTGGTGTTGGCAGAAATCGCCACCAAAATTGAGCCTGTGGAAGATTTGTTGGATGCGCTTGCCGAGCTGCGCGTTAATTTTTCTGGAACCAGCGAGCAAGCCGCACTCCGCGCGGGCATCATGCAACGCCGTTTTCGCGAACGTGGCGGCAAGCGCAATGAACGGGTGGTTTCCGACTTCATCGTCGGCGCGCATGCGCTGCTGCAATGCAATGCACTCATCACCCGCGATCAAGGTTTTTTTCGCGATTATTTTAAAGGGCTTAAAATCATTAATCCCGCGCCATAAACCGTAGCCTATCTTCCAGCCCGCCCCTACTTTTCAGGAACCTGCCATGTCTCATAACCTGCATAACACCCGTCAAAAATTCCAACCCGCCGCTGGCAAATCTGGCGAGTATTATTCCCTACCCGAGTTGGCCAAAACATTCCCCAATGTCAGCCGACTGCCGGTCTCGATCCGCATCGTGCTCGAAAGCGTGTTGCGCAACTGTGATGGCAAAAAAGTATCGGAGCACCACATCGCACAACTGGCCAACTGGCAACCCATTGCAGCACGCACTGACGAAATTCCCTTTGTTTTAGCGCGGATTGTGTTGCAGGATTTCACCGGCGTACCGTTGCTTGCCGACTTGGCCGCGATGCGCGGTGTGGCACACCAAATGGGCAAGAACCCCAAAATTATCGAGCCGCTGGTGCCGGTCGATCTGGTCGTCGATCACTCAGTGCAAGTTGATAGCTATGGCAGCAAGGATTCGCTCGACATCAATATGAAACTGGAATTTCAGCGCAACGAAGAGCGGTACCAGTTCATGAAATGGGGCATGCAGGCATTTGATACCTTCAAAGTGGTGCCACCCGGGATCGGTATCGTCCATCAGGTGAATCTGGAATATTTGGCGCGTGGCGTGCACAGCAAAGCCGGTGTTTATTATCCCGATACATTGGTCGGCACCGATTCACACACCACGATGATTAACGGCATCGGCGTGGTCGGCTGGGGTGTGGGCGGTATTGAGGCAGAAGCAGGCATGCTGGGCCAGCCGGTATATTTCCTGACCCCCGATGTGGTGGGCGTAAACCTGACCGGTAAATTGCGTGAAGGCCGCACCGCCACCGACCTCGTGCTGGTCGTGACCGAAATGCTGCGCAAAGCCAAAGTGGTCGGTAAGTTTGTGGAATTTTTTGGTGAAGGTACTGAATCACTTTCCGTACCGGACCGTGCCACTATCGCCAATATGGCACCTGAATATGGCGCCACCATGGGCTTCTTCCCGGTTGATGACGCGACGGTTGAATTTATGAAATCCACCGGCCGCACCGCCGAAGAAGTTGATGCTTTTGCTGCCTATTTCAAAGCACAGGGCATGTATGGCGTCTCGAAAAAAGGCGACCTTGATTATTCCACCGTGCTGGAGCTCGATCTTTCCACGGTTAACGCCTCACTCGCAGGTCCGAAGCGTCCGCAAGACAGAATCGAATTAGGCAGTATGAAATCGCAGTTCACATCGCTGTTTTCAAAACCATCCACAGAAAACGGTTTTACTAAATTAGCGGAAGATTTACCGAAACGATTCGCCACCAAAGACGGCGTCGAAATTGGCTCGGGTGATGTATTGATCGCGGCCATTACATCCTGCACCAATACCTCAAACCCGGGCGTGCTGTTGGCGGCTGGCCTACTGGCTAAAAAAGCCGTTGAAGCTGGCCTTACGGTCAAACCACATATCAAAACTTCGCTGGCTCCGGGCTCGCGTGTGGTCACCGATTATCTGACCAAGGCGGGTCTGTTGCCCTATTTAGAAAAACTGGGTTTCTACCTTGCCGGTTACGGCTGCACGACCTGCATCGGCAATGCGGGTGATCTGCGTCCCGAATTCAATGACTCGATTACCAGCAACGATCTGGTGTGTGCTGCCGTGCTGTCGGGCAACCGAAATTTCGAAGCGCGTATCCACCCAAATCTGCGCGCAAATTTTCTGGCTTCTCCGCCGCTGGTGGTGGCATATGCCATCGCGGGCACCGTGCTTAAAAATCTGGAAACCGAGCCCGTTGGTAATGGCACTAATGGCCCAGTATTCCTAAAAGATATCTGGCCAACGAGCGCTGAAATTGCCGCCGTCATGCATTACGCAAAAGACCCGACTACCTTCCAGCGTCTTTACTCAAACCTCGGCGCGGATAATCCCCTGTGGCAAAACATCAAAGGCACCCAGGGCCAGGTTTATGATTGGCCGACCTCAACTTATATTGCCGAGCCACCGTTCTTCAGCAAAAATTTTGGCATGTTCCCAGGCACCGCCAAAGACATCAAAGATGCCCGCGCCTTGGGCGTGTTTGGTGATTCGGTAACAACTGATCATATTTCACCCGCTGGTTCGATCAAGGACACCTCACCCGCCGGTAAATATCTGATTGAACACAAAGTGATGAAAGCTGATTTCAACAGCTACGGTGCGCGACGCGGCAATCATGATGTGATGATGCGCGGCACCTTCGCCAACGTTCGTATTAAAAACCTGATGCTGCCTGCAAAAGCCGATGGCTCGCGGGTTGAGGGTGGTGTAACGCTGATGCAGCCATCGGGCGAACAAGCTTTCATTTACGATGCAGCAATGCACTACATTGCAGCCGGTACGCCGACTGTTATTTTCGGGGGTGAGGAATACGGCACCGGCTCGTCCCGCGACTGGGCCGCTAAGGGTACGCAATTGCTCGGCGTGAAAGCGGTTATTGCCAAAAGCTTCGAGCGTATCCATCGCTCCAATTTGGTCGGCATGGGCGTATTGCCTTGCCAATTCAAAGGCTCTGACACGGTTGATTCGCTCGGCATCGCCGGTGACGAGGAGTTTGACCTGATCGGTGTTCAAGACGGCATCAAACCACAAATGGATGTCACGCTCGTCATCAAACGCAAAGACGGCAGCAGAAAGGAAGTGACCGTACTACTACGAATCGATACGCCGATTGAGGTTGACTACTACCTGCACGGCGGAATTCTGCCGTATGTGCTGCGCGAGTTGATTGGTAAAGCCGCATAGCTCATCCCTTAAGCTGACCCGAAGCCGGGCATCTGCCCGGCTTTTTTATTCTCCCCGTTTTGAAAATACGGAAAGACAGGCGGGCATTAGTGTCACGCTTTACAATACGTCCATGAACAAAAAACTCACCCGCCCTACCCTGACTGCCGCTCGTGTTCCCAAGCCTGATGGCGCTTCAGCATCAGCTCCGGCCGATCGTACTGAACGCGCCCCTCGCATTGCCAGCGGGCCTCGCGCCCGTGCGGTGGTTGATTCAGCGGCGCGCCGTAAGCGGGAAGAAGCTGTGACCAAGGCTGACTTTATCAAAACTCAAAGCAGCGGAGAAAAAAACAGCTTTGATCGGAATTTTGAAAACAAACGAGCGACCCGCGCCGAACCAAGAACCGAGGGCCGATCCGAAGGTCGGCCTGAAGGAAGATTCGAAGGACGCCGTAGCACCAATGGCGCGGATGGAAACACGAATAACAGAACTCAACCTGCCGACACAGGCGCCAATTTCCGCGACAAATATAAAAAAACTTTTGCCAAACCGGTTGATGCAGAACTGTCAAATGAATTAGCAAAACCGGCCTTCTCCAAACCCCGCAGCGCCCGCAGCCCGAACTCGAAAGATTTTCGGCCTGCGTTGCCGCGCGCAGTCGTGGCTTCATTGGCGGCGATGGCTCCGACGAAGGGTGCGGACGAGGACGAGCATGCCAAGGCACCGCACCAGGACGGCACCGTGCGCTTATCAAAACTGATGTCCGCACAAGGTATTGCCTCGCGTCGCGAAGCTGATGCCTGGATCGCAAAAGGTTGGGTGAAGGTGGACGGTAAGGTCATCTCCGAGCTGGGCTCAAGAATTTTGCCCACCCAAAAAATTACCATTGATCGCGTTGCCGAACTGGAGCAGAAAAGCCGCGTAACGGTGTTGTTGAATAAACCGGTAGGCTATGTTTCGGGACAGGCTGAAGACGGCCATTTGCCCGCATCGGTACTGTTTGTGGCCGAGAATCGCTGGGAAGAAGACACGGATGAAACTGAATTTCATCCCATGCAGGCCAAAGGCCTGGCACCCGCTGGACGGCTCGATATCGATTCAATCGGGTTGATCGTTTTCACCCAGGATGGACGCATCGCCAAGCAGCTCATTGGCGACAACTCAGACGTGGAAAAAGAGTACCTGGTGCGCGTGGAAGGCAACCTTTCAGCGAATGATTTGAGACTGCTTAACCATGGTCTATCGCTGGATGGGCAGGCATTGCGTCCCGCAAAAGTAGAGTGGCAAAACGAAGACCAATTGCGTTTCGTTTTGCGTGAGGGTAAAAAACGCCAAATCCGCCGCATGTGTGAGATGGTGGGTCTAACCGTTGTTGGGCTGAAGCGGGTACGCATCGGCAAGATCGTGCTAGGAAATTTGCCGGTCGGTAAATGGCGCTATCTGGCGGCGAATGAATCGTTTGGCTGATCGCCGCGCGTCATTGCCATTCGGTCGCAGCAAGCGCTGAATGGGTGAGGCAACGCTTAAAGGCTACAATCCCAAAATACAAACGAAATGCGGACAAATTAATTGCCCTGGCGCAAATTGCATGAAGTACAGTAAATGCAATAAGGACGGGGAGTTTGAGGCAAAAATGCTTTGAAACCCCCGCCAGCACTAGGGTTTGATTATTTATTAAATGGAACAGGTATGACTACAAAGCCACTCACGACACCCAACACATCAACATTTATACCGCTCACCGATACCGAGATCGAGCAACTGGAAGCACTGCTGGCTTCGCCTATTTTTGAAAAACAGGCAATGGGGCTTGATGAAATGCAGGGGTTTTTGTGCGCCGTCTTGAGTGGTCCAACCACCGTCACCGAAGCGCAGTGGCTACCCGCTGTGCTGGGTAATCCCAAATATGAAACACCCACCCAAGGCGAAGAAATTGCCTCGCTGATTCGGCGCTTTCACAATGAAATCGCGGCAGATCTGGCCGGTGGTGAATCGGTTGGCTTACTGCTGCAACGTGATGACGGTGCAGCAGAAAATGATTACGACTATGAAACCTGGTGTCAGTCGTATCTCGATGGTGTGGAGTTTTCGGCCGTGCCGTGGGATGAGGCTGGCGATGCCGATGAAGTCAATGAATTGCTATTCCCGATTGCGCTGCTCGCGGGTGAAATCGAGCCGAAAGCCTTAAAGCAAATCAAGCCACGCGATATGGCGCAGTTACTGACCGAATGCCGCGAAGATTTGCCGCTCATCACCATCGACATCTATGAATATTTTTTGAAAGTGCGGGGCGAACCTGTGCCAGCGCCCGGTGATCGTAAGCCGAAGAAATTGCATTAAACAATTTTGCGCCTATTGCTATTTATGTCGCACCATTATTCATCGATACGAAATTCTGCCTGCACGCTGCTGCTCGTGTTGCTGGCCCTGTTCGTGGTGCAAATCACCGGTTGCAGCAGCGGATCAAAGATTAAAAACACTAGCTCACCTTTAACGCAAACCCCAAGCGAGACGGGGAACCAGCCGGCGCGCTCTCCTACTTTGCAGCGCCTCACCAACGAAGCCAAAGCCCTCGAACCACTCGCCACCTCCGACCTCGGAAAACGGTTTCTGAGTGCGACATCCGGCCTGCCTAACATCTCGCCGCGTGTCGTCTTTCAAAACCCGCAAACACGTGAATATTTTTCACCCGCTGAGGCCGCCGCGCTGTCGCCTGCCGCACGCAGCAAATTACTGCAAACTGAACTGGATGAATACCGTTATTACTTCACTAAATATGGCTCGCCGCTTTCTTATCTTCGCGCTCTGGACATCGCCAGCGCAAATGGTATCGGCGATATTTCAGGCAAGCGAATTTTGGATTATGGCTATGGCTCCATCGGCCATCTGCGCCTGCTGGCAAGCCTCGGTGCCCACGTAACCGGCATTGACCCTGACAGTTATTTAGATGCGCTTTACAGCGAATCGCGTGATCAGGGCAATGTATCCCGGAGCTGGCTCGGACGCGGCGGCTCCATCAAACTCGTGCACAGCAGCTATCCCAAAGATGCCAGAGCCGTTGAACAGGTCGGCCAGGGCTATGATCTGATTCTGTCTAAAAACACGCTGAAACGCGGCTATATCAAGCCAGAACGCAAGGTGGAGAAACGGCTGCTGGTTGATCTCGGCGTCAGCGATGACACGTTTTTGAAAACGCTGCTGGCCGCACTCAACCCTGGCGGCAAACTATTGATTTACAACTTGTACCCGAAAGCTGCCGCCACCAATGAGCCTTACAAGCCTTTTGCAGATGGGCGCTCTCCATTCAGTCGTGAACAATATGAAAAAGCGGGTTTTCGGGTTCTCGCCCTGGACCGTGAGGATCACGCCGCCACGAGACAAATGGGACGGGCGCTAAAATGGGATCGAAATGACAAGAACGAGCTCATTGATGATCTTGAAACCAATTTATTTGCCCTGTACACGCTGCTGGAAAAGCCAAAGCAGTAAAACTGGCACGACAAAATATTACAATTTATTTTGACGCCCAACATATAATTAAATCAGTTTTTGAAGTTGTTAACAATAAAACCTGCACCCGGATAAATCTATAAAAAGCAGCGATAAAAACCGCTCAATTATCATCCTCATTTCATTGGGAGTTTTATGTTTACACCGTCAAGCAAAATAATGACTAGGCTGGCAGCAGCATCTCTCCTGCTATTGGGCGCGTGTCAGAAATCCGAGACTGTCCCGACCACAGCCGAGCGGCTCAAGTCAGTAGAGCAAAAACAGCAAACCCAACCGGATTTTTTCGCGCCGCGTAAATCTGTTGACTACATGACGGATTTAAAAAATTTGAAAGATGCACCTGCCAAACCTGAGCCGATTGTAGCGCCAGCCAAGGCGACTGAAACACGGCCCGCACCAGTTGCCACGCCAGCAGCCCCAGTTCCTACGCCAACGCGGGTAGCCGAGCCTGCACCCGCTGCGCCACCGCCTGTGCAAGTCGCCAGCGCGGCGCCCACCGCACGCCCAGCTGCACCCAAGGCTGAGTTGTCCACACAAACAACAGCACTCTCTCGAGAGCAGCCTGACTTTCCGCGTGAAGCCATTCGCCAAAACATTGATACAGGAACCGTTCGCGCCAAGCTAACGATCAATGCTGCTGGTGAGGTCACCAATGTCGCCATCGTTCAATCACGGCCTTCGCGCATCTTTGACCGCGCTGTTATTACCTCGCTGACCCGTTGGAAATTCAACCCGGGCGCGGAGGGTCGCAGTTATGAAACGGAGATTAACTTCCAGCGCTAGCCATTCGATGGTTTAGCCAAATAAAAACGGCATCGCAGGATGCCGTTTTTATTTTGTCCCTTTGTGCCACTGCTACTTTGCTAGGCCTGACGCGCTCGCGGTGGAAACCCGCAGTAACCGGTGACTTCTTCGCGATCGTGATAAAGCTGCTTCATTTGCAGCACTGCGCGTTCGGCTTTATCGCCCAGCATCTCGTCGATAATCGCGCTGCAACGCTCGACTTCTTCGAAGCGTTTTTTCATCGGCAATTTGAGATTAAATATCACATGTCGCGCCCAGCCTTCGCTGAGCCACAGACCAACCAGCTTGGCGATACGCGACGGGCTTTCGACCATGTCACAAACCATCCAATCCACGGGCTTGTTGGGACGATATTTGAAACCATCCTCACGCAAATGACGCACCATGGCGTTATCCACCAGCTCACCGCGCAAATTACCGTTATCGATGGCGGTTACATAGAGCCCGCGGTGGACCAGCTGCCAAGTCCAGCCTCCGGGTGCCGCACCCAAATCAACCGCGCGCATATCAGGCTGGAATAAACGCTCATCATCATCGCCAATGAAAATATGAATTGCTTCCGCCAGTTTGAGCGTTGAACGGCTGGGCGCGTCGGCCGGCATGCGCAAACGCGGTATGCCGAGCGGCCAGGACGATGAATGTTCAATATCCGTCTGCCCCAGCCAAGCCTCGCCTTTTGAGGTGAGAAACACATGCAGGCGGCGCTTGGCTTGCTCGTTCAGCAAACCCATCTCATGTAACTGCTGGGCAATACGGGTCTGCAACGCCATCGCCAACTTGGACAGCGATTTGCCATCGTTGGTATCGGGATATTCAACCCAAACCGCGGCAACCTGCTGAACACTGAGCTGCGTTAAAAATTCTTTCGCCGCATTCACAATCGGCGTTACTCGGTCAACCGCACCCAGCGCCACCACGGTCGATTGTGCGCGCATGATTTGGCGGGCAAACACCATCGGCTCGTGCAACACGGTGTGCAGGCGCTTAAGCGCTGCAGGCGCAAAAGTAGCGCGAACAAAGCCGCTACCCGCCAATGCCCAGCTGGCCTTTGGTGTGGCTGCCAAATGAGCCATTATTTCTGCCAGCAAATCCGGCTCGAAACCGGCCCGGCAATAGGCAAGAACAGAAATATCTGATGATGTTATCGGACCTGCATTTGCAACGACTGTCGTCGGCGCAGGGGCGGTGGTGGGGATTGATTTTGGTGGAGGCCGTCTGGGTTTGGGGGCCTTGGTAACAGCCACGCCCGCAGCAGTTTTCGGCTTGGGAACTTTTGGCTTGGTGAGTTTGGCCGTTGCACTTTTACCCGTTCTGGTTTTAGCAACAGCCGCCCTTGCTTTCGCACGACCGCCCGGCTTGGGTGGTACTCTTTTTGTCGTATTTTTTTTGGCCACTTTGTTCATCCTTGCACTCGCATATTGCGATTGGTCTCGCCTACATTGTCTGGCTACAATTGAACCGGCCAATATTTCTGGCGGCAATGTTTAGGTTACGGGAGCGCCGTCAGTTACAATAATTTCTTGAATATTTTGGCTTGAATGCGCTTCCAATCGAAGCTTTCAAGCCGTTCACAACCCACACTATACCGACATGCCCCTCCAAAAAATCTGCAAAGCGATATTGTCCTCTGCTATTTGGTGCGGCTTTCGGCCTTAAAACCTTTAAATCATGCAAGGCCAAGCTGGCGCTGCAGTTGACGCAAAAGCGGCTTGAAAGTTTAGCTGCTGAGAACATCAGTCGCCAAAAAATTAACGCTGATTTCAGCATGGGGCTATTAGTAATTTCCCCGAAGAACGGATTCAAACATCATGAAGTTGCATCATAAATGGGATAAATATTTAGGCACGCTGTGGCGGGAACGGGATTTCCGCACGCTGTGGCTGTCACTCACGATTACGCATTTCGGTGGGCAGATCACGTTTCTGGCGTTGCCGATTACCGCGGCGATTATGTTGCAGGCTACACCGCTGCAAATGGGGATTTTGACGGCGTTTGAAGCACTGCCTTATACGCTTTTTGGGCTCTTTACCGGCGTGCTGGTGGATCGCTCGTATAAATTACCGCTGATTATCATGGCCGATGTGCTGAGAGGATTAGCGCTACTGGCAGTGCCGATAGCGGCCTGGTTCGGCGTGCTTTCTATGCCGATACTGTATATCGTCGGTTTTTTGGTCGGTATCGGCGGCATTGTGGGTTGGGCGGCCTATCAGGTGTTTATGGCGGAGCGCGTGGGCCGCGAGAATCTGGTTGAGGCGAATGCGCGGATTGCACTGTCAGATTCCGCATCCCAACTGATTGGTCCCGGTCTAGCCGGCGTGTTAATTCACGCCTTGACCGCGCCGTTCGCTATTCTTTTGGATGCGGCCTCATTTTTTATTTCCGCCATCATGCTGCGCGGCATCAAAACACACCCCGGCGATGCACCGCTTGCGCGCGAAAAAGCGGAATCCTGGCAACATGCATGGGCTGGCATATGGGCGGATGCCAAAGAAGGCCTGGCACTGATCTGGCATACACCAGTACTGCGATCAATTGGCGTTTCGCTAATGATGTGGAATTTTCTCAAGCACGTTTATTTGGCGATCGTCATTTTATTCGCAACCCGTGATTTAGCGTTGTCACCGGGGAAAATCGGGGTCATTTTTATGATGGCTGGCATTGGCTTTTTAGCAGCCTCCGCATTTTGCCAAATCCTCAATGAGCGCTATGGCGTCGGCCCGGTGATGCTGTTCGGCTTGATGCTAAGTGGCGCGTCTTGGCTGATGGTGGCGACTGTGACCACTGAATACGTCACCACGCTTCACTTTGGACTGTCATTATTTTTCTTTGACTTTGGCGCGATGATTTTTTTCATCAACTATCTGACGCTGCGTCAGGCGGTGGCACCCAACCATTTGCGCGGGCGCGTCACCTCCACCTTGATTTTCATCGCCGTCTCACTATCGCCGATCGGTTCGCTGCTGGGCGGAGTGATGGGAACCTATTTTGGATTACGCGCGACCATTGCAGTGGCCGGAGTCGGCGGGCTAATTCTCGGCTTCGCGATGCTGCGGTATTCACCTTTGCGGCAAATGCGCGAGCTGCCTGAACCCGTCGAGTCGCCGGTCCGAACGCCTGAAATGGCGGTGTAAACCCCCTATTCAGATGAAAAATCCAAAACTCTTCTTAAACGCGTCTTAGTTTTATAAGCAATACGGACAATTGATATTTTTGCCATTTAGGCGCATTTGAAAGTAACCAGGAGAGCAATATGGACATCGGACACAACCTCATTCCAATCGTCGCCATTATGATGGGCACGGGCATGCCAGTTGTTTTGGCGGGACTGATCCTTTGGTACCAATCTCGCAAAACTCAGCAGATTCACGAAACAGCAATACGCCTGGCTGAAAAAGGCCAGCCCGTACCGCCAGAGTTTTTTCTCGGTAAACAAACGTCCGAATCCGACCTGCGCCGGGGCTTGGTGCTGGTAGGGTTGGGAATTGGCTTGTCAATTTGTCTCGCGCAAATTGAGGTGTCATGGGGTTTTGGTTTGATTCCACTTTTCATGGGCATCGGCTATTTAATGGTATGGCAACTGGAAACCAAGCATCAAAGCCACTCATAGGACATAGATCAAACGCACTCCTGCGATGATCAAGATGCCTTTCGTATCCGACGTTACGACCCAACCTCCGCGCGCCGCTGCCGTTTTCAGCGATAGCGACC
Organism: Burkholderiales bacterium; assembly: GCA_043773745.1. Taxonomy (GTDB): domain Bacteria; phylum Pseudomonadota; class Gammaproteobacteria; order Burkholderiales; family Usitatibacteraceae; genus UKL13-2. The sequence continues at coordinate 64,366 of JAYVEV010000033.1, forward strand.
TGATTTCGCGCGTCCTCACAAAGGATGATCGGAATGCGTTTGCGGAATTGGTGCGCCGCCATCAATCAGCACTGCGCGCGAGCTTGCGTAAAATGACTGGTGGCCAGATTGAGTTGGCCGACGATATTGCGCAGGAAACGTTTATTCTTGCGTGGAAAAATATCAAATCATTTCGCTATGAAGCGAAATTTTCAACCTGGCTGTATCGTATTGCGTTCAATGCATTACAGAGTGAGGTTCGCAAAAAACACGAGGTTTTACTGGGCGACGAAAAAATGCCGGAGCCAGAACCTGTCGAAGCAGAGTCACATCAAGCCGGTATGCGCCGTGATCTGGCGCGCGCGATGGAAGGCTTAAGTGATCAGGAGCGCGCAGCCATTACACAGTGCTACTACAACGATCTGTCGCATGATGAGGCCGCGTTCGTGCTCGGTATACCGCTTGGCACCGTGAAAACCCATATACTGAAAGCGAAAGAAAAAATGCGCGCCAGACTAGAAGCTTATCAACCAGAACCAGCTGGCTGCGAAGGAGCTGCTGCATGAACACACCACTAAATTTGCATAAAGATTTTCTCGACGAGGCCCTGAAGGACGATGCGGCCCTCTATCGTGACGCCTATATTGATGACGGTGGCTTTACTTTGCGCGTCATGGATGCGCTGCCTTTGCAAACGCAAAATGTACTATCGCCTAAAAAGCGCTTCGCCATCATTTTGGGCATGGCAACATTTGCCGCACTGATTGCCACCACCTTATTGTCGGGCGGTAATTTACTGATCGATGCATCGATGGATGTGGCGACCGACACGATTACACCATCCGTTGTTGGTCTGATCACTCTTTCATTGGCGGCAACAGTGACCGCCGTTTCCGCTGTCATGAGCAAGCGCTAGGCAGCGCTGAGGGTTTGCTGCAACGCAGGCATGCCGCCCGGTCGTTTCGAGCTTTATTTACATGGGTTTCCGGAATTTCTAGCGGGACATAGCTACGCAGAAAATTCCGCGTTTCAAGTTAGGCGATGAGTATCTCAATAGCGCCGAGTTAGCGCAAAGTACCAAATACTTTTTTCAAAATCTCGCTGCCCGAGCCAACCGGATCCTGGCGAATTTTCTTTTCTTCTTCGCCGATCATGAGATAAAGACCGTCAAATGCTTTGGCGGTTACATGGCGCTCGATCTTGGCCTGATCACTTTTTATAAGCCCCAATTTTTCGCCTTGTCCTGCCAGATGGTTGTATTGCTTGGCAAGGCCAAGCCGATCGGTGACTTTACTCACAATCGGCAAAAATTTTTCGCCTATCTTTGTATTTTTCTTCATTGAGTTTTCCCGTAGACGGCTTAAATTAGCGGCAAAGAAATTTTGAAATACGCTGTGAGTATGCCCGCACATGAGATGGATACAAGTAACACTGAGCGCCAATTTGACACTGGTGGATACGGGCAGCCTGATTTTTTTGGGTAGATATTCCAAGCAGAAACAAACTTTACGGGAAGATTGACAGGTATCAAAAAACCATATAACTTACTAACCAGTCAGTTATATTTCCGTATGAATGGATCATGCCATGTCGTCATTTAGTCGAATCATCAACAGCCCGTTAAGTGGGCAGCCCCACCCCCTGTTGATCAAGCCCCTTGCCCTAGCACTGTGGACTGGTGTGAGCATGATATTCAGCCTGAGCGGATGTCACCAGAGTGAGGTCAAGGCTCCTGCCCCGCGCCCAGCTCTGGCCTATCAAATTCAAGCGGGCGCTGGTTCTGAAACTGAACTTTATGCCGGCGAAATTCGCGCCCGGGTAGAGGTTGATCATGCCTTCCGGGTGGGTGGGAAAATTGTCCAACGCATGGTGGATGCAGGTGCAACAATAAAAAAGGGGCAGGCACTCGCGCGCCTTGACCCACAGGATATTAAACTCGCAGCGGACGCAGCAACATCCCAAGTAGCTGCCCAAAAAACAGAAGCGGACTTTGCGGAAAATGAACTGAAACGCTTTCGCGATCTATTCACCAAGGGTTTTGTGAGCCAGTCTGCGCTGGATCAAAAAATTAGCTTGGCTAATGCCGCAAAAGCAAGGCTGGATGCGGTTCGCGCGCAGGCTGCTGTTTCACTCAATCAAGCCGGATACGCCGTTCTGGTCGCCGAAATGGATGGCGTGGTTACACAGGTCATGGCTGAAGCAGGTCAGGTCGTGGCACAAGGCCAGCCGGTAATGCGTATTGCAAACCCGAAAGAAAAAGAACTCTCCATCAGCGCAGCAGAATCAAAACTGGGAGATTTCCGCAAGGTGCTCGCACAAGCTGGTGCCAAAGACGCGGCTAAGAATAGTGGTGCCAATTTAAGAGTTGCGCTGTGGTCGCAGCCCGGCAAATATTATCCAGCACGAATCCGTGAAATTGCTGGCGCAGCAGACCCCATTACACGCACCTATGCCATCCGCTTGAGTATTCAAAATTCCGACGACGCTATTCAGTTAGGCATGACCGCCTACGCCGTATTCGGCACTGCCAATGAAACCAATACCCTGTCAGTACCGCTCTCTTCAATCTATGTAAAGGGCGACCCCAAAGGAGATGTGGTGGGTGTGTGGCTGATTGCGGCGGACGGCAAAGTGTCACTCAAACCGGTTACGGTGTTGCAGTACCGCGAAACCATCGCCTTCGTTGAGCCTTTGGGTGGCGCAGCGGGCAGCATTAAAGCGGGCGATGTCATTGTGGCCGCGGGTGTACATAAGTTGCGCGAAGGCGAAATCGTCAAACCCATTTTTGATCAACTTATCAAGGGCGATGGCAAAGTAGCCTATGCGCCCAATACCTCCCCTGCCGAGCAGACAGCCTTGGCAGCGGCTAATGCACGGGTTGCTTCATCGAAGCCGTCAATCAGCCGCTAAGCCACCCATCCGGCATACTCATGAAAAATTTCAATCTTTCCGCCTGGGCGTTGCGCCATCAGCCGTTAATTCTTTATCTCATTATTATTTTGGGTGTTATCGGCGCCGCCTCGTACGGGCGCCTGGGGCAATCTGAAGATCCCCCCTTCACTTTCAAATTCATGACAATTCGCACCATTTGGCCAGGTGCGTCGGTGGCCGACGTCGATCAACAAGTCACCGAGCGGCTCGAGAAAAAGTTACAAGAAGTACCGAATATCAATTTTCTGCGCAGCTATTCACGGCCCGGTGAATCACTGATTTTTTTCGCCATCAGTGATGCGGCACCCGCTTCGTCAGTACCCGAAACACAGTACCAGGTGCGCAAACGTCTCGGCGATATCCGCCAGACCCTGCCGCAGGGCGTGATCGGGCCGCTGTTTAACGATGAGTTTGGTGATACGTTTGGCAATATTTTTGCGCTGACCGGCGAAGGCTATTCATACGCAGACAAAAAAGTATTCATCGATCGTCTGCGCCGGGAATTATTGCGCGTGCCCGATGTTTCCAAAGTGGACATTATTGGCGAGCAAGAGGAAAAAATTTATATCGAGCTGTCTAACGTCAAGCTCGCCACACTAGGCATCGACGGCGCAACCATTATCACTGCGATGCAGACACAAAATGCCATCGCGCCCGGCGGCGCATTTGAAACCGCGACCGATAAAATATTTGTACGCACCACCGGCGCATTGAACAGTGTTGAGGCTATTCGCAATTTCACGCTCCGCGCCAATGGCCGCGTACTGAAAATTGGTGATATCGCCACCGTCAAACGCGGCTATATTGATCCACCCTTCAGCAAGATGCGTTACATGGGCCTTGAAGCAATGGGCCTAGGAGTCTCGATGCGCCAGGGTGGCGACATTATCACGCTCGGCAAAAATCTCGATCAGGCCCTGCACAGACTCGAAGCCACGCTGCCGGTTGGTCTCGAATTACACCGTGTAAATGATCAACCCAAAGCGGTTGCTAGCAGCATCAATGAATTCGCACGCTCACTAACAGAAGCAGTGGTTATTGTGCTCGCTGTCACTTTCTTTAGCCTTGGTATTCGCACTGGCTTTGTAGTGGCACTATCGATACCGCTGGTACTTGCAGCGACTTTTTTGTTTATGTATTTGTTCGACGTGGGCTTGCATAAAATCTCGCTGGGCGCGTTGATTTTATCGCTAGGCCTGCTGGTGGACGATGCCATTATTGCGGTCGAAATGATGGCCATAAAAATGGAACAAGGCTGGGATCGAACAAGGGCCGCCAGTTTTGCCTACACATCCACCGCGTTTCCGATGTTGACCGGTACGCTGGTGACAGCCGCTGGATTTTTACCGATTGGTTTAGCCAAATCGGGGACTGGTGAATATACCCGTTCCATTTTTCAGGTAACCACCCTCGCGCTAATTATTTCTTGGTTTGCAGCGGTCATTTTTATTCCCTACTTGGGCTACAAGTTGTTGCCCGATTACCGCGATGGCCTACCGGTCATCACGCCACGCATGCGACGTATCGCGGACATCTTTGCCCGTATTCCATTTATTGGCAAACGTCTGGCGGCGAGAATTGCGCCTTCAGGCTCAACCGAACACGGTGCGATGCACGATAAACTGCACCACGATCATGATGTCTATGACAAACCTTTTTACAAGCGCTTCCGCGCATTGGTTGCCTGGTGTGTCGAGCACCGCAAAACAGTTATTTTGATTACGGTGTTGATGTTTGCGGTCAGCTTGTACGCCTTCAAGTTTGTGCAACAACAATTTTTCCCTTCATCAACTCGGGTCGAGTTAGTGGTTGATCTCAAATTACCTGAGGGCTCTTCATTCGCAGCGACAGAACGTGAAGTAAATAAAATGGAAGCTTTGCTGAATAAGGAAAAGGACCTTTTTGAAAATTACGCCAGCTATGTTGGCTCGGGTGCCACACGCTTTTACTTTCCGCTTGATCAACAATTGCCGGCAGCAAGCCTGGCGCAATTTGTGGTGACAACCAACAGCGTGAAAGCGCGTGAAGAACTGCGGCTTCGCTTGCTGAAGCAATTGGATACTGAATTTCCGGCTATTCGCACCCGCGTATCACGATTGGAAAATGGGCCTCCGGTCGGGTTCCCTGTTCAGTTACGCGTTTCCGGTGAAGATATTCCCACCATTCGTGCCAATGCCAGGCTGGTCGCTGATGTGCTGCGCGCGAATCCCAACACCAGCAATATCCAATTTGACTGGGATGAACGCGCGAAAGTAATCAAGCTTGAGATTGACCAAGACAAAGCGCGACTGCTGGGCATTTCAACGCAGGAGTTATCCACCTTCGTCAACACTTCGTTGAATGGTGTCCAGGCTACTACCTTCCGGGAGCGCGATAAATTAGTCGAAATACTGATCCGCGGTCCCGATAATGAGCGCGCCAGAATTTCATTGCTCGAAAGTCTAGCGGTGCCAACCCGCTCAGGACGAGTCGTGCCATTGTCGCAAATCGCCACAGTCCACTATGAATTTGAGGAAGGTATTATTTGGCGACGCGACCGTTTGCCTACCATCACCGTGAAGGCCGATATCGGGGTAGCGAATGTGCAGGCAGCGACGATTGTTGCCGAAGTAACCCCCCAACTGAATAAACTTCGAGAAAATTTAGCGCCGGGCAATCGCATTGATGTCGGCGGCGCCGTTGAAGAAAGTAGCAAGGCTGGCGCTTCAATTGCGGCCGGCATACCCCTCTTTGTCTTCGTGGTGCTGACCGTGCTGATGATCCAGTTGATGAGCTTCCAGCGCGTGATTCTGGTGGTGCTGACCGCACCGCTGGGCTTAATCGGCGTGGCGGCATTCCTGTTGATATTCAACAAGCCCATGGGCTTTGTCGCGCAGCTGGGCATCATCGCGCTGTTTGGCCTGATTATGCGAAACTCCGTGATCCTGATTGATCAGATCGAACAGGATATTGGCGCAGGCCACAAACCGTACAACGCGATTATTGATGCCACCGTGCGCCGATTCCGGCCCATTGTCCTAACGGCATTAGCGGCTATTTTTGCCATGATTCCGCTGATACGTTCCGACTTTTTCGGTCCCATGGCGGTCGCGATTATGGGCGGCTTACTGGTGGCGACCTTGCTGACATTAATGTTCTTGCCAGCGCTTTATGCGGCATGGTTTCGCATCCACCCTGCCACACCGGGTAAAGTTATTGATACCGAAGCCGCGATAAGCCCAGGCTGAAGGTTCAACCAAGGCAGTGGAACTTGGCGCGCTACAATAGATAAGTGATGGCAAGTGATAACCTCACTTGCCTATTTTCAATCTAGCCCTTTCCTAGTCACTTCCTATTCCTTGCCTAACATCTCTATGCTGCGAATAATCGCGTTTGTCATTTTTGGTTTTTTCCTGATACCGGCAGGCGTACAAGCTGCTTTATCGACTGATCCGGGCACCGCCGCCGCTGCGCCAACTCCAGCATCCCCTGTAATACCGGTTGCCCCAAGGCGACCAAAAATCGGTCTCGTGCTATCAGGCGGCGGCGCGCGTGGCGCTGCACACGTGGGCGTGATCAAGATTCTAGAAGAGCTGAAGATTCCGATTGATTACATTGCGGGGACCAGTATGGGTGCATTGGTTGGTGCATCGTACGCTTCTGGCACCCCGATCAAGGAGCTGGAGCAACGTATCGCCACAGCAGACTGGAACGATCTGTTCACCGATACCAGCCCACGGGCCGATCGCAGTTTTTTACGCAAGGAAGAAGACCAGGCGCGTTTGCTTAAACTTGAAATAGGCGTAAAAGATGGAGGCCTGAAACTGCCCGCCGGTGCAATTTCCGGCCAAAAGCTGGACACCTTGTTTTCAATCATTACCCGCAATTCATTAAGCATTACCGAGTTTGATAAATTGCCCATTCCATTTCGCGCTATCGCCACAGACGCCGAAACCGGACGCATGGTTGTTTTCAAGCGCGGTCGTCTTGCCGACGTTATGCGGGCATCCATGTCGGTGCCAGGCGCCATTGCGCCCTTCACGATTGGCGATAAAATTTATCTAGATGGCGGGCTGACTCGCAACCTGCCCGTGGATGTTGTCCGCGATATGGGCGCGGATATTGTTATCGCCGTGAATATCGCTGGCCCATTATTGAAGCGCGATGAGCTGCAATCTATTTTTGGCGTGTCGCTGCAGATGATCAATATTTTGACCGATCAAAACGTGCGCATCTCGATTGAGTCCCTGAAAAAAGACGACATTCTGATTTCCCCACCGCTCGACACCATTGGCTCCACTGATTTTAATTCGGCCATTGATGCAATGACCATCGGCGCGGCCGCTACGCGAGAAATTGCCGACACACTGCAACGCATAAGCGCCCCGGAAGAGTATGCGACGCTCCGTGCGGCACAGTTACAACGTGTTCAGGCGCCAACTGTTGTCTATAGCAAAATCGATGAAATTCGTGTCGCCGGACTTGATCGTGCTAATGCTGATGAACTCAAGCGCACCCTCGGCATCAAGCCGGGCGACCAGGTTGATTTCAAACGCATGAATGAAGGCATTAGCCGGGTCTTCGGTACCGGCTATTTTGAACGTGTTAATTACAGCCTGCTTAATGAAGGCGAAGGTTTAAATGCACGCCAAATACTGGTCGTGAATGCGCGTGAAAAGCAGTGGGGACCGAATTACCTGCGGTTTGCATTATCCATGGCGGCAGATACGGCGGGTGAAGGCCGTTTTAATCTGTTGCTGCGCTACCAGCAAACGCAGTTCAACAAGGCGGGTGCAGAATGGCGCAACGATTTACAAATCGGCCGCGACCGCCGTTTTGCATCCAATTTTTTTCAGCCTTTTGGTATTGGCAGCATCGTCAATATCGCGGCCGGTATTGAGCTTGCGAGGCGTCCGATCGATGTGTTCGCCGCAGGTCGCCGGATTTCGCAATATGATGTATCCACCAGCACGGTCGGGATCGATTTTGGTATTGATATCGGACGCAGCACCATTGCCCGGCTGGGCGTTTCGCGCGGCAATGACAGTGCCGATGTCAATATCGGCTCCTTTGCCTTGCCCAACGTGAAGTTGAAACAGGGCGGTGTGAAATTGCGCGTGCTCTACGATAGTCTCGATGATGCCAATTTCCCCAGAGCCGGTAGCACGGCCAGCTTTGATTATTACGCCAGTACAAAAGTATTATCGGCAACCCGCGACTACCGCAAGATCGAAGTTAATTTTAGCGATCACTATTCATTTGGTAGCCATACTATTTCAGTGGCAGGCCGCTACGGCACCATTCTGGGTGCCAAACAGCCGATTCCAATTTTTGATCAATTCTCACTGGGCGGATTCCTGCAATTATCTGGTTATCTTCCTGGCGAACTGATTGGCGAATCGGTTGCCATGGCTCGCGTTTCATACTACCGTCGCCTGGGTAACTCCTCGAACTTTTTTGGCCGTAATGTGTACGGTGGATTTTCAACAGAAATGGGCCGCGTCTCGCAAAATTTTCAAACCCTGTCGAATAACAATATGAAGTATTCAATCGGCATGTTTGTGGGATTTGATACCTATTTTGGCCCCCTTTATCTGGGCTATGGCCGCTCACGTGAGCGCAGCAATATTTTTTATTTCTTCCTGGGTCAGCCCTGATAGAGCCAGTCGCTGTCATGGCATTGACACTGAGCCGTAAGCGGGCCGTCATCTTCTATTGTTAATCTGGTGGAGAGTTAGCAGTGGTCTCCTCCACCCCCCCCGCATAATTTGTGCGTAGGCAGGTTATGACTCGACGGTGGATTTTCAAGCGGTGAATTTTTCTAAATTCACCGCTTTTTCTTTCTGCACACCACTTAATGCCAACAAAATGTTGTCATGAAACCGTCAAAGCGCTGCCGCCTTAACGACATATTCATCGCGTAACGTAAGTGCAATCTCGATTTTCCAATTCCATTTTCTCAAGGAAGAACGCTCATGCTTGCTTCTCTGGATCGTACAACGTCCCTTGTCCAACCTGCGAAACCCACAGGCGGCAACGCAGAACTGCCGGCCTCCGCATTCGCAATGCGTATTGCCTCCAGTCCCGATGAAATCGAGGAGGCCCAGCGCCTGCGCTATCAAGTTTTTTTTGAGGAACTGGGCTCACGCGCACGATCCAGGCGCTCGCTGCTGGATGTGGATGAATATGACGCCGATTGCGAGCACCTGATTGTTCGCGAACATGCGACACAGCAGGTTGTAGGTTGTTACCGCATTATGCGGCCTGAAATTGCGGCCCGGCGCGGCAGCTATTATTCCGATAGCGAATTTGATCTCGCGCGCCTTCATCATTTGCGCGGCAACATGGTCGAAGTAGGCCGCGCCTGCATTCATCCTGATTACCGCACCGGCAACGTGATCATGCTTTTGTGGTCGGGTATCGCCAAATTCATGCTTGAACACAGTTATGAATATTTGATTGGCTGTGCCAGCGTCAGCTTGGCAGATGGTGGTGCCAATGCATTGGCCGTCCATGAAAAAGCGAGCACCGACTGGTTGTCGCCATCGGAGTATCGGGTATTTCCGCGTCACGTATTTCCGCTCAGAGGACAGGCGTCACTAAATCCACAAATTCCGCCACTGATCAAAGGTTATGCGCGTCTGGGCGCATGGATTGGTGGCGATCCCGCATGGGATCCGGACTTCAACACGGCTGATTTTTTTGTCCTGCTGTCGCTGTCCCGCATGCCCCCAAAATATCTCAAACATTTCATGGGCGCTGGCTGATCGACAGATTCCAACAATAAGACTGACAACACGTATGGAAAATTAGCTCCGTCGGCAGTCATTGGCGAAGGTGGTCTACCATGCCAAATAATGGGGATTTATGGACAGGCCACCTAACGGCTAGGCTGGCGCAGTACATGTTCATCGCCCGCTTTGCCCGAAGATGCTCTAAAATCGGGCATCTTTGCAAAGTACTTTGAAAGGTGTTCTGTGCTCAATGTATTCGTCCTCAATAATCGCCGTCTAAACCAGCTGCAGGTTGATAGCCTCGACGACTTGAAAAATTCAGATCCAATCTGGATTGATCTAGTTTCGCCCACTGAAACCGAAACAGAGTGGATTAAGTCGCTATACGATTTTGCCCTGCCCTCGGTTGAGGATATGCAAGACCTGGAAGCCAGCGCGCGGTTCTTTGAGGGCGAGAATGGTGAGCTGCATTTGCATTCGGATTTTTTACTTGAAGTGGACGAGGAGTCTCGCAACGTGCCCGTCGCCTTCATACTCAAAAATAATACCTTGCTCAGTTTGCATCTGGAAGACCTGCCAGTATTTCGGCTGGTGCGGATGCGCGCCAGAACCCGGCCCGGTTATATTGAAGATGCCAAGGAAGTATTGCTTGATCTTTATGCAACTGACGCAGAATATTCTGCCGACGCGCTTGAAGGGGTTTACGCGGAGCTTGAGAAAATCAGCCAAAGTGTGCTCACCACCAAAATAACCGATCAGGAAGCGGCCAACGTGCTCGCCAGGGTGGCACATGAAGAAGATTTGAACGGTCGTATTCGTCGCAATGTCATGGACACCCGTCGCGCAGTATCCTTTTTGATGCGTAAAAAATTGCTACAGGGCGATCAAGCCGAAGAGGCACGTCAGATTTTGCGCGACATTGATTCGCTCGATAGCCACACCGCTTTCCTGTTCGACAAAATAAATTTCTTGATGGACGCGACGGTCGGCTTCATCAACATCAACCAAAATAAAGTCATCAAGATTTTTTCCGTGGTTTCGGTTGCCTTGCTGCCGCCCACACTCATTGCGAGTATCTACGGCATGAACTTCAAGGGCTGGTTTCCCGAGCTGGAATGGGCTTATGGCTACCCGTATGCGCTCGGCCTGATGTTGGTCTCAGTGATCGTGCCGTTTACCTATTTCAAATACAAAGGCTGGCTGGATTAAGCAGCGCTTTGTCGCAACCTCAATAAAAATAAGAACTCTACATCTGGCGGGGGTTTTCACCCTTTTGGCCTGAAAGCCTCGCCAGCATTGAAGTTTGCAAATAAATTTTGGCGCGGCATTTTCGGACATCAGGACTCATTCCAGCGGCTATTTACGACTGGAGATTCAGAAAATGCTCGCGGTAGTATTTCAGCTCTTCGATGCTCTCGTAAATATCCGCCAACGCTTCATGTTTGCCGTGCTTTTTCATTCCGCCCATGATTTGCGGCTTCCAGCGTTTGGCGAGCTCTTTCAGGGTTGAGACATCGAGATTTCGGTAGTGAAAATAGGCTTCGAGTTTGGGCATGCAGCGGGCAAGAAAGCGACGGTCTTGGCAAATTGAATTACCGCACATCGGTGAAGTACTGGTGGGCACATGATTTTTCAGGAAATCGATCATCTTGTTTTCCACATCCTCATAATTAAGCGTGGATGCTTTTACCCGGTCTATCAAGCCAGATTTTTTATGGGTTGATTTATTCCAAGCATCCATACCGTCGAGCACGGCGTCGGTTTGATGCACGGCAAGCACCGGCGCTTCAGAAATGCTGTTGAGCTGGGAATCGGTAATCACCAGGGCGATTTCGATGATGCCGTCGGTTTCTGGCACCAGGCCAGTCATCTCCATGTCAATCCAGATTAGGTTGTTTTGGTCTTGGGGCATGATGGGCCGTAAAATAGGGTTGTTGAAACAAAATTAAATCAAGACTGGTATTTTCTCATGAAGGACACGCTTTGACTGCTTCTATATTCACTCTTTTATTTTTGCTTTGCTTAAGCCTGATGTTAGTTTTTCAGACCGGGCTGTCGCTGCGCCACTTGTTTTACGTAAAGGCGCATCAAGACGCCGTACCGGCCGAGTTTGCGGCGACGATCAGCCTGGAAGCGCACCAAAAGGCCGCGGACTATACTGCGGCCAAAGTTCGTTTGGGCATTTTTGAGCGCTTCGTGGACGCCGCCGTGTTATTGCTGCTCACGATTGGCGGCGGGCTGATGTTCATCGCGTCACTGACCGCACAATGGGCTGGTGACACTCCCTATGCTAGTGGATTGGCGCTAGTTTTTGGCGTCATGGTTTTCAGTTCAATCATTTCCATCCCTTTTGATCTGTATCGCACCTTCAAAATCGAAACGCGCTACGGCTTTAATAAAATTACGCTCAAGCTTTACTTACTGGATGCGATCAAAGGTGTGGCGCTGTCGGCTATCATTGGTGTGCCTTTACTATTGGTCACTTTTTGGCTGATGGAAAAAATGGGCACTTACTGGTGGCTATATGTGTGGCTGATGTGGCTGGGATTCAGCCTGTTGATGATGGCTATCTATCCCAATTTTATTGCGCCGTTATTCAATAAATTTCAACCCTTGCAGGATGAAACCCTGAAAGCACGCATTGAGGCGCTGTTGACTCGCTGTGGCTTCAAATCAAGTGGACTATTTGTGATGGATGGCTCAACCCGATCCAGTCACGGCAATGCTTACTTCACCGGCTTTGGCAACACCAAACGAATCGTGTTTTTTGACACTCTGATTGAGAGGCTCACCCCCTCGGAAATTGAAGCGGTGCTGGCGCATGAACTGGGCCACTTCAAACGCAAACATATTTACAAAATGATGGCCACGCAATTTTTGCTCACACTGATTATTCTCGCCGTAATGGGATGGGTAATTGACAAGCCGTGGTTTTATACAGGTTTGGGGGTCGACATTGGCGCCGGTGCCACACAAGTAGCCGTCGCGCTTATTTTATTTTTTTTGGTTCTGCCTGTATTTACGTTTTGGCTGACGCCACTGGGTAGCATGCAGTCACGCAAGCACGAGTTCGAGGCTGATGCGTATGCTGTCTCACAAACACGGGCGGATGACCTCATTAACGCGTTGGTCAAACTCTATCGCGACAATGCCGCTACACTGACGCCAGATCCACTGCACTCTGCCGTCTATGATTCGCATCCGCCTGCATCAATTCGGATTGCGCATTTGAGATCGTTCCCAACCCCATAACGACACAACCATTAATGTGAATATGAGCCCACTTGCAGATCTCAAATGTGCCCCCGGCGGGCAAGCAACAGCGCTTAACGATGCAGACATCATGCGTTATCTTGCTGACTTGGCGTCATGGCATCGTGAAGGCAACGAGCTTCGAAAAACCTTTCCATTCAAAAATTATTTCGAAACAATCGCTTTCGTCAACGCCAGCGCCTGGATTTCGCATCGTGAAGACCATCATCCCGATATGTGCGTGCATTACAACCGTTGTGTGGTGGCTTATTCCAGCCACGATGCCGGCGGGATTACACTGAATGATTTTATTTGCGCGGCCAAGCTGGACCGGCTGTTCACGCTATGAGAGCCACCGTCACCGGTGATTTTGGCCGTGATTTTTTGGTGGAACTTGAAGACAACACGCCGCTCACTTGTGTACGCAAAGGTAAAAAACAGGATGTGACTTGCGGTGATGAAGTTGAAGTCTCCATTACATCACCCGGCAACGGACGGATCGATAATGTGTATCCACGGCGCAACGTATTGTTCCGCACGGATGCGTTTCGAGAAAAAACTTTGGCCGCCAATATTGATCAGGCCGTCATCATTGTTGCTCCGCGCCCCACATTTAGTGAAACATTTCTGAGTTTGTGTCTGGTTGCCTGTGACGCGGCTGGTATCGCGCCGATTATCATGCTCAACAAAAAGGATCTACCCGAATTCGAAGAAGCCAAAATCAGCCTCAAAAAAATTGAAGACATAGGCTATACCGTGTTGCCGATGTCGGCCAAAATTGATATCGAGCCATTACGCCCCTACCTCGCCGGTAAGACCACGTTACTGGTCGGCCAATCCGGCATGGGCAAATCTCGCACCGTAAATCATCTGGTGATGCGCGATGTGGCAAAAGAGGGGATATTTTCCGAAGCGCTTGATGCCGGCAAGCACACGACAACTTATACGCGGCTTTATCGGTTGGGCTCAGCAACATCAATTATCGATTCGCCTGGCCTTCAGTCGTTCGGCTTATTTCATTTGAGTGACGATGATATCGCCTATGCTATGCCCGAATTCCGTCCTTATATCGGCACCTGCAAATACAATAATTGCATCCATCTTCGTGAGCCCGGTTGCGCGGTGATTACGGCCGCTGAAAATAAAAAAATCCATCCGTCGCGAATGGCGTTCTATCAGGCCTTGATTGAGCAGCAGCACGAACTACGCGAAACTAATCCGGATTGGAAACGATAGGAGGCAATATGCTACAGGGATTGCGAACCACTATTTACGCCGTAACCGATCTCGCTAAAGCGACCGCTTGGTATACCCAGCTCGTTGGCCATGAGCCCTATTTCAACGAACCGTTTTATGTGGGCTACAACATCGGCGGCTATGAATTAGGTTTAATACCCGATACAAATGGCAACGCAACCTACTGGGGCACGCCGGATATTGATGCCGACTATGCGCGCATGCTCGCGTTGGGCGCAAGGTCGCAATCGGCTATCAAAGAGGTGGGTGAAGGCATCCGCGTAGCAACAATGCTTGACCCATTTGACAATGTAATTGGGTTAATTGAAAACCCTCACTTCAAGCTTGACCATGCGGCCTAGCCGACCAGTTTAGCCGCCTCGCTGGAAAATACTTCGTCATACTCCAGCTCCAACCAGTCAAGCGCTTCGCGCATTTCGTGAAAAATTCGATAGCTTTTACTACTGACTGACATTCGCAATGCAGTCCGATGGGCAAAGCTATTGACACCATCTGGCGGCAGTACAAATGCACGCTTCGTTCCAACAGGCGACTCACCGTTGGACAGCATACGCCAGAATGTAAAAGGCGAAAAGGTGGTTTTGCGCACCTGGCGAACATCGTAGAGGCGCTTGACTGTCTGCTCAAGACGGGGCTCCACCATGACGGATGCCCGAAAATCGTACAGGTCCGCATCGGTAATGACGCCAGTACACGTCACTAAAAAAAGGGCCTTCTCTGGAAAAATGACATAAGAATAAGGCATGGGAAAATTCGATGGCTAAAATGGATTAGCTATATTGTGTCTCATCTGAAATGCAGTTTATTCTAGCAATTGTCAATTGTTGTGTTGCGCGCCTTTTTAAAAAAGTACGCTAGGTATCGGCAGCCCAAATTTTATCAAGTATGTTACTGGTATCTACGCTACATACTACAACTTTATCAATGCCTTCACAGTTCCCGCCTTCTCATGCCTTGCAACCAGGCCGATTTCACCAGCGCTTGCGCTGCCTTTGACTACCCACTCGCATATTTGCCGGTCCGCTGTAGGCGTAGTGTCTGTCCAGAAACTCATCAGGGTATGTTTATAGGCACGCCCCTCAAGCTCACCCATCACCTCGCGCGCCTGGCCGGATATCAGCGTCATACCAGCGGGCAGCGTAATCTCCGCCACCACGCCGCGCGATTGCTTGCGAGCGAGAGCACGCTTGGAAACATAGCTCGGCAGATAACCGGTGTTTTGCACAACCAGGGTGATGCGGTGGGTATCGTCGGCAACCTGTTCAGATTTGGCTGCCACCAGTTCCAGCTTGGGTGAAATCATGGTGTTATAAATCAGCCAGTCGGGAAACTTGGCAATTTCTTTTTCCAGCAGATGCGGAGGTGGATTACGGAATGTGTCAATCTTATTCCATCCGCCGATTTCGACTTCGCCCAGTTGCGGATGATTAAATTGATACCAATCTACGTAGCCTTTGCCCGCCAATTCGCGGTCAGCCCAGGCAATCATTTTGAGATCATCCTCTACCGGATGATCGCGGAACCAATCGATATATTTATAATCCTTGATACCTGCTTCGCGCATGGGGCACCAGATTTCAACAGTCCACTCGTACAATCCCAAGTGCTCGTAGATCCAGTCAAAGGCACCGGTAATCACTTCCTTCGGATGGTAGCGGAACTCGTGATAAACACTGATTGCTGGGTAGCCCGTCAGTTCGGTGCCTTTCTCACCCTGCTCTTTATACGCCCACAAATCTTCTGCCGGCATTTCTTCATCCGGTGAGGTAGCGAACGGCCGCAACAATACGCCGCTCCAGGTGTGGAACGAGAGACCGCCGGTAATATTAGGATGATGCGTAATAAAGTGCACGACGGAGCGCACCTCAGGCTCGGAGGTGGGATAGGGTCCTGCGCCAAATTGCTCGAACTCCTGTCGCCAGCCAGACGGGAAGTTGCGATTCAAATCCAACCCCTGCTTATCGCGATTAACGGCGATGGTGTAGCCATCGTAATTGCGCAGTTTGCCTTCGGGAAGCATGCGGTAATAGATGCCGCCATATTCAGTCGGCTCACGGGCAATCATCAGCCGTGGTTCGGTGGGATGACACTTCCAATTGCCGTTGGCATCCTTGATGCGCATCGACAAGATACGACCATCGCCATCCACGTCCTCAATATCCAGCCCCTCAATTGCGTCTTCGTCATAGGGATAGCTGCGAGTGGATGAGCGGATAATTTTGGGGCCGCCCTCGTCCGCAGGGCGCAACGCCCATTCAGCCCCATCGGGATTCATGCGCGGACATATATACATGACGCGAGTATCCAAACACCGCGTGACATCATCGCGCTTGCCGTAATTTTTAGTCAGCGTGTCTATTAAATACATCGCCGCGGCACCGCCCGCCAATTCACTCGCATGGATATTGGCATCAACCCAATAGGCCGGCTTATCGGCCGCAGTGCCGGATTTTTGATTAGTTGCGGCTAGCACCCAAATATCGCGGCCTTCATGGCTTTTACCTATGCTCTCAATGGACAGCAAATCAGGAAAGGCTTTGACGTAATCATGCAGGAGTTGGGAAAATTCAGCATAACGATAGAAACGGTCAAATTGTGCATTCATGTTTTTGGGATCGCCAATAAGGTGGGCATTTATTTCCATGATTTTCGCACAGTCCTAGCCATTCTCCTGCGCATACCATTCACACACATTTTCCTGTTCAATCAGGCAGTGTGTTCTGCTTGACAACTGCGCCAGTCAGCCAACTGTCTTATTTGCGTAAAATAGAGCTTCAAAAAACTATGCCCTACTTCCTAGCCCTCGCCGTGATTGCGGCCTCAGTTGTAATTACGTCCTTTATTTCAGGCATCCTGGGCATGGCCGGTGGCATGATTTTGATGGGTGTATTACTGGCGTTGCTGCCGCTGCCCAAGGCAATGATGTTGCACGGTGTTGCGCAAATGGCGGCGAATGGCTGGCGCGCTTGGTTGTGGCGACATGATGTGAATTGGCGCGTATTTCGCGGTACCGCTGCCGGTTCCATCATTATTTTGGCGCTGTTCAGCATGGTGCAATTGTCCGCCAGCAAATCGACAGCCTATCTACTCCTCGGTGCCACGCCATTTCTCAGCTTGCTATTACCAAAAGACCTGAAGCTGAATGTTGACAAGCGTGGCCATTCATTTTTGTGCGGCCTAAGTTGCAGCGCAATCCAGTTGGTTGCCGGTGTTTCCGGTCCTTTGCTGGATGTGTTTTTTGTACATTCACATATGCATCGTAAACAAGTTGTTGCCACCAAAGCCAGTACGCAAAGCTTCGGGCATATTTTAAAAATAATTTATTTTGGCTTGCTGCTCAACACCGCCTACGGCAGCATCGAATGGTGGATGGCATTGGCTGCGGTATTACTCGCCATGCTCGGCACGACGCTCTCGCGCAAAGTACTGGATGCAATGAGCGATGCCAACTTCCGCGCATGGACGCGCGGCACGGTGCTGGTAGTGGGCAGCTGTTATCTGGCTGCTGGCATTTGGTTGCAGTGGATGCAGTAACTCAGCATGAAAAATATATGTCCACACTCGATAGGGCAACGTCATTAAACACACAATCACCTCTCATTAATTTCTCCTGCTCAAAAAAATGCCCGACAACCTGGTAGTTGTCGGGCAAACCGCTCTCGGAGGAGAAATTGACGATGATTGCTCATCGCATATCTATATAAGCATTTGCCGTGCCAATTGTTATATAAAAATAAGTTTCATAAAATCAAATACATAAGACCGCAACATCTTATCCCGCACCGCACCATTTCTGCACAATCATCACACCACGACGCGCAAAAATAGGGCAGAAAAATACTTAATCTTCACGCTGCCAATGCTTGAGATATTTGCCGCGAATAGGCCGGTAAAAATTCAGGACTTCATTCATATCACACTCTACATCCCCGCTTGGCGTGAATAGCGGACCGAAGCCAACGACGCGATTTGGAAAATCAAAATAGACCAGCACGATCGGCACATTCGCCCCGCGCGCCATATATAAAAAACCGCTCTTGAAGCCTTTGTCAGCAGCACGCGTGCCTTCCGGGGCCAGCGCCAGAATCAGGCGGTCAGTGGCATTGAATGCTGCGACCACCTCACCCACCAGGCCATGCGCCTGGGTACGGTCGGCGGGAATACCACCCAGCGAGCGCAGCCAGCGGCCAAATAAGCCGCGAAACAAGGTGTGCTTTCCGATAAAGGCAATCTTAATATCAAGCGCCCATAACGCCATGATGCCGACCACAAAATCCCAATTGGATGTATGTGGCGCGACGGCAATCACCATCTTGGGCACCACCGGCAATTGACCGGCAAAGCGCCAGCCAGACAGGCGCATCGTTGCACGTCCGATAAAGCGTGCGATGCGTGCATTGCGGCGTTCATGCTGCGCCGGCACAATAAAAGGAGTACTCAAGCGAGCACCCAGTCTAAGGCTACGCTTAGCGCAATCGTTGCTTTTGTGCCTGCAAGGCTTCCTTGAGTGAATCTTCCGATAGTGCGTTCACGCTGGAGGCCAGCGCCTCTGCCAGCGGAATAGCGGAAACGGGGAGTCGGGCAATATTTACTTTCTCAACCAATTTTGCCGCAGCGCCCGCCACCAGCAGCAACGCCTCGCGATCCGACATCATGATTTCGATTTCGCTGCGCAGCATGGCAACGGCGGGGTGTTCAGCTGGCTTTTTCATGTTTGCTTTCTCTATCATTTTCAGGTTGCTGCATAAATTCAATGGGGTACTACAGGCTCAAAAATAGCCTAACAACCATCTGTATTTTATTCTGAAATTTCACCCATGTTGCGCGAGCGGCAAATTAAGCAATAAATTCTGCGGCTTCAGCTTCAGAACATTATCTTGATTAATCGCAATGCCCAGATAAATCGGCTTGCCGACGATATCCTGTCGCATATCGCGAGCATCGACGAAAATTAAACGATAAAGCAAAATAAGACGCTGCCGCCGCTCGGCTTCAACCTCGCGGCCTTCATAGAGATCATTCAAAATGGCAGTGGATTCCACATCCAGCCCCAGATGCCAGCGCCAGGCCTCATCCTCAACTTTTCCCAGCGACTCCAGCACCACGTCAATGCCCAGAAAGTGCTTGACCCACTGGCTTAAAAGCCGCGCCAATGCTTGTTCTCCAGCGCGGCCCAGAGTGAGGTCTAGCAAATAGGTGTAGCGATCTTCGCGCAGCCAGTAGAGCTGGGCATTTTCATGCGTGAGAACATCCATACTCACACTCGCCAGGGGCGTTCCCTGCTGCGCGATCAAACGGCCCACGCTGCCAAAGCCGCCCGTATCAGAAAATAATTGAATCGTTTCTGCGTCTGCCGACAAAACCTGCCCTTCCTGAGTCGAAACCCGCTGACGCCGAAAAAATAATTCTCCCGCGCGAATCTGGTAAACATCGTCCACGCCATCCAGCAAACTACGGGTGATAGCGTGCGCGGCCAGATCCAGAAACAGCGGCGGAAGATCAATGGCACCTTTTCGGAATGTTTGCAGATAAAAACGTTCCAGCGTCACCGCATCCAACAACGCTTTTCGCAACTTCAAAAAATGAATATAGTTTTCGCGCGCATCCGCATCTTCAATCGCGCTTAACTCATCAACACTGATAGCACGCTGCGGAAAATCAACTAACTCTGCATGCAGTGCGCGTTCGCGCGGACCCGATTCTGCAATCGGCATCAGCTCTGGCCGTGCCAAGATAAATCGCAAATAATCAGACGTTACGCGCAGCCAGCCGTGGTCATTTTTAGCGAGGGTGTTAAAGCCGGAACTGATCCAGAAATTTTGCATGGGCGAAGTTTAACCTGTCAGGTGGCTGTTCTTGGTGCTGCGCATTTCAAATGCATATGCGAAACGCAGCATAGCTGACTGATGTCTGTGCGCGGCATGCGTGCCGCTTTATGCGGCGGTCGGATTGGGAGAATTCAACACTTCTCTTAAAACCTGCATTGTTACAGGCTTAACCAGAAAAATTTCGGCGCCAACTCTAAGTGCTTCGGCCCTGATTGCCCGATCATCCATCGATGACATTACGATAATCCGACTCGTAGCGCCGGGCGCAATGCGGCGGGCATTACTGATAAAACTGATACCACTTAGACGCGGCATGCGGATATCGCAAATGACCCAGTCAAAAACTTGCTCGCGGCAACAATCAAGCGCTGCCATGCCGTCACGGGCAATGGTGACGGTATAGCCTAATTTTTTAAGGCAAAAATCGATGTACTCAACAATTGCATCGTCATCTTCAACCAGCAATGCATTCATAGATGAACATTATCCAAAGTTGAAATTCAAAAAATCCAGCGGTATATATTAGTAGCCACTCAAAAACACTCCTTTTACTGATGCACACAATCCACGTAATACATCAACTTGCCATCCTTTTTTTCTTCTACCAAGCCGTGAATATCCGCTTCAAAACCTGGGAAGCTGGCATTAAATTCACGGGCAAATTTCAAATATTGAACAATGGTTTTATTAAACCGTTCGCCCGGAATTAGCAGCGGAATACCGGGTGGGTAAGGGGTCAGCAATACGCTGGTGATGCGGCCCTCAAGCTTGTCAATTTCAACCCGATCAATATCGCGATGCGCCATCCGCGCAAAGGCGTCGGCCGGCGTCATGGCGGGTTCCATATTGGAGGTGTACATCTCGGTGATCAGTTTCGCAATATCGTTGGCTTTGTACATATCGTGAATCTGCTGACATAAATCGCGCAGCCCCATACGCTCGTAACGGGGCTGTGTGGCAACAAATTCAGGCAAGATTTTCCACATTGGCTGATTTTTATCGTAATCATCCTTGAACTGCTGCAACGCCGTGAGCAATGTGTTCCAGCGTCCTTTGGTGATACCGATAGTGAACATAATGAAGAATGAGTACAGCCCCGTCTTCTCCACAATCACACCATGTTCTGCTAAAAATTTGGTGACGATGGAGGCGGGAATGCCCGCCTTGGCAAACTTGCCGGAGACATCAAGGCCGGGTGTGACGATCGTGGATTTAATCGGATCGAGCATATTAAAGCCCGGCGCCAGATTGCCAAAGCCGTGCCATTTTTCATTGGCTTTCAGCACCCAATCGGTTTGCAGACCGACGCCTTCTTCGGATAATTTTTCCGGCCCCCAAACCTTGAACCACCAGTCTTTGCCGAACTCGGCATCGACTTTGCGCATGGCACGGCGAAAATCGAGCGCCTCCGCAATGGATTCTTCAACAAGAGCCGTGCCGCCGGGTGGCTCCATCATTGCAGCCGCCACATCACAACTCGCAATAATCGCGTACTGGGGAGATGTTGAGGTGTGCATCAGATAGGCTTCGTTAAACGCATGACGGTCTAGCTGGCGCGTGTCCGAATCCTGCACAATGATTTGTGACGCCTGAGAAATGCCCGCCAGCAATTTATGCGTGGAGTGTGTTGCATAAATCAGGGCATCTTTTGAACGCGGCCGATCTTTGCCGATTGCATGCATGTTTTTATAAAAATCATGGAACGTCGCATGCGGCAGCCATGCCTCATCAAAGTGCAGGGTTTCAACCTGGCCCGCCAGGGTCTCTTTCAGCGTCTCCACGTTATAAAGCACGCCATCATAGGTGGATTGCGTGATCGTCAAAATTCGCGGCTTGGCATTTTTGTCTTTGATGAACGGGTTGGCCTCGATTTTTTTGCGAATGCTTGCGGGCGAAAATTCCTCAAGCGGAATCGGGCCAATGATGCCCAGATGATTGCGTGTGGGCATCAGAAAAATAGGATTCGCACCCGTCATGATGATCGCGTGCAGAATCGATTTGTGGCAGTTGCGATCAACAATGACAATATCGCCCGGCGCGACATTGGCATGCCACACCATTTTATTGGAAGTGGATGTGCCGTTAGTCACAAAGAAGCAATGGTCCGCATTGAAAATGCGCGCCGCGTTGCGCTCCGAAGCGCCGACCGGCCCGTCATGATCCAGCAGCTGGCCGAGTTCTTCTACCGCGTTACACACGTCGGCACGCAGCATATTTTCGCCAAAAAACTGGTGGAACATTTGCCCAATGGGCGACTTCAAAAAGGCCACGCCGCCTGAGTGGCCAGGGCAATGCCAGGAATAAGAGCCATCCTGCGCATAATTCACCAGTGCGCGAAAAAACGGCGGCGCCAATGAGTCAAGATACGACTTTGCTTCACGAATGATATGTCGCGCCACAAACTCCGGCGTATCCTCAAACATATGAATAAAGCCGTGCAGCTCGCGCAGAATATCATTCGGCAAATGACGCGAGGTGCGCGTCTCGCCGTACAAATAAATCGGGATTTCGGCATTCTTGAAGCGGATCTCTTCAATAAATTTACGCAAATTCAATACCGCGGGATCCAGCTCAGGTCCGGGCGTGAACTCCTCATCGTCAATCGACAAAATAAATGCGGAGGCGCGCGATTGCTGCTGCGCAAATTGCGAAAGATCGCCATAACTGGTGACACCCAGCACTTCCATTCCTTCACTCTGAATCGCATCAGCCAGCGCGCGGATACCGAGGCCGGATGTATTTTCGGAGCGAAAATCTTCGTCGATAATGACAATTGGGAAGCGAAATTTCATGGGTGTCCTTGAATCCTGTTTTAGATCGTAAATATAGATCTGCGGTTAAGACAAAACGAACCAGCACAGGCAGATGCCTGTAATTGGTGAGACATTAACATCTATTGTGAGAGGCCAGAATTATACGGCAGTCTCTGAATCATTATGCTGAGCATGCCCCAACCAGTAGCTGATCCGTAACAAAATTGACCCCACTCACGCAGCATGCGAAAATGTGGTGATTGGGCGGTTAGCTCAGCGGTAGAGCACTGCCTTCACACGGCAGGGGTCACTGGTTCGATCCCAGTACCGCCCACCAGTAAATTCAAGGGCATACGATGTTCGTAAGCTTTTTTTATTTTCTGTGACCCAATTAGCCGGGCTAATTTGGGGCAATTGGTCGCCAAACCCTACTAAGTTGTTTCGTCTTGAGACTTCTCGTCGTGCGGTTCGCTGGTGAAAAAGCGATGCTCGACCCAGTGAAACACAATATTTGCGCCAATGGCAAGCATTGCAGTTAACCCGGCCCAATGCCAAAGGCCTTGTCCAGCAAGCACACCAACCGCCGACGTACACCATAGCGTTGCTGCCGTATTCAACCCGCGAATTTCTCCTTGATGACGCATAATGACGCCAGCACAAAGAAAACCTACCCCTGTGACTACTTGGCCCGCAACGCGGGCAGGTGCCGTTGGATCTCCTGCCAATGTGGCAAACAGCACATATGCCGCAGCACCCAAAGAAACCAGCGCATTGGTATGTAGTCCAGCGACATGGCCACGAAGGCGTCGTTCGAGACCGATGAACGCGCCAAGTAGCAACGCAACAAACAAACCAAATATTTGTTCTGCGTGTTCAAACAGGTCCATGCTATCTCCTTAACCGGCTAGGGTGTATGTCCTGTGCAGCGTCGTACAATTCCGTTGCGCACTAATTTAATTCGGACAACGATTCCATGCATTTTTGATCAAATTATTGTTGTTCTAAGTAGCAACGAATTCTTATTTCCCTCAGCTTTTTTAATTACAGTTTCGCCGATTTGCAATCCCAAATATAAGTTTCGACCAAGCTGAGCATTTGGTGGTACAGCCGAATAGCAAGTCAAATACGCTCATCTATAACCTATTGGAATCCCTTACATGATAAAGAAAAAAAGCGAAATAAAATGGCTGGATGCGCCTGAAGACCACGACTATCCCGCGGCCAAATCATACTTGGAATTGCTGTTCAACGAAACGCAAGTAAATTCGTATGTCGAAAAACTAAAAAAAGCCCCTATTTCACACTTCAAATCAAAAGATATTTTTAGAGCATCTGATCTGTCACTACTTGGAGTAAGCAACACACATGTTGAAAAAAATCGACAGAAAATTGATGCCTCGGAGAAGCTCTCTCCAATTCTGTTAGTGAGAGATTCATTGCAGGGGAAAGTTATTATCGCTGATGGATATCACCGTCTATGTGCGATTTACTCATATGACGAAGACGCGATTATTCCCTGCAAAATTGTCTAGTTTTTAAGAAAAATAACCCTCGTCCCAACGGAATCATTTTTTCTATTCATCATTTCCACACAAAAAAATTTGCATTTCCGCTTATTGGTCCCGGCTCAAACATCGTGCACGCCGTTTGGCATAAATTAACCCCTAGGTGCCGTGAGCGCCCCCTTCGGCAAGATTTTAAGCAACGGTACGAGTTGTTGCAGAAAAACCGTTAACGCCGAGGTGCGGCGCCAAACAATAGCAATCCGCCGATTGGGCACCGGGGCTGCAAACGGGATGAGCACCACGTTGGGCGTCGGCGGCACAGGCGGCTGCACAGTGAGTGCCGGCAGCAGTGTCATACCGACGTTGGCCGAGACCATATGGCGCAAGGTTTCCAGACTGGTTGCTCTGAACCCTGCGCGTTCGCCAACACCCGCCATTTGGCAAACCTCAAGCGCCTGGTCGCGCAGGCAATGGCCATCATCCAGTAGCAATAAACGTTCGTTGGCAAGATCGCTTAACTTTATTTTTTTGAGTTTGGCGAGCGCACTGCTTTTCGGCACAGCGAGTACAAATGATTCTTCAAACAAAAACTCGGCATGCAAGGTATCGTCATGAATCGGCAAAGCGATGATGCCCGCATCTAGATCGCCATCGTGTAATTTCTTCAGCACGCTCTCAGTTTTTTCTTCAAACAGCATAAGTTCAAGTTTTGGAAATTTTTTCACGATATTAGGGACCACATGCGGCAGCAAATACGGGCCAAGCGTGGGGAAAATGCCAATTTTGACAGTGCCTGATTCAGGGTCTTTGGCGCGACGGGCAATGTTCTTGATTTGGTCAGCCTCGTGCAACATGGCGCGAGCGCGAGCCACCACCGAAACCCCCACATCCGTCAGCATCACATTACGCGGATTGCGCTCAATCAAGGGCACGCCCAGCTCATCTTCAAATTTTTTGATCTGCGTAGAAAGTGTTGGCTGTGAAACAAAGCACGCTTCGGCGGCACGGCCAAAATGCTTTAAATCAGCGAGCGCAACCAGGTAGCGAAGATCACGAAGATTCATTTTTAAACCTTAATAATGATTGCTGTCAGCATCGTGACAAGTTCAAGGCATCGGCGGCGGCACACCCAGCCATTCAATATCAATAACCTGTTCATTTTGCATAGGCCGACCGCCGTCATGCAGTTGTGGCGCAAAGCGTTTGGCCATCACTTCAAGGTTATCGGTAAAAATCCCGTCAACCCCGATCGCCAATAATTCTGCCGCACGATCAATGTCATTGACCGTATAGGTCAACACATGGAAACCATGATGATGAAAAAACCGCACATGCTCGGCCGTCAGGCCGGCATGATGACAATGCAGTGATACACATTTAAGCGATTGCAGCAGATGAAGCTGCGACTCGTCGGGCGTTTCAACCAATAGTCCCATCGGTGCAGCCGGGGCTGCCAAGCGCGCTGCACTTAGCGCAGCCACACTAAATGACGTCATGAGTGGCTTGACCAGACGGTCGCGCCACAGCTCCGTACATAGCTCAGCGACCAGCTTGCCGGTTTCGGCCTCACGGCCAGGACACGGCTTGATCTCGACATTCGCCATCAAGCCCAGGCCATGCAGGTAATTTGCAACCGCTGAAAAACGCGGAATTCGTTCGCCGGCGTACTTGACGTCATGCCATGAGCCTGCATCTAGTTTTTCCAGCTCAATGATGGTGTGTTGCGCAGCCATACCATCGCCATCGGTGGTACGGTTCAAGGTATCGTCATGCAATAAAATGGCGAAGTCGTCGGCGCTAAGTTTTACATCGAACTCGACAGCGCCATAACCATGCGCATAGCCGCATTTCATGGCGGCGAGTGTATTCTCGGGTGCCAATGTGCCGCCCCCACGGTGCGCAAACAGTGTGGGATAGGGCCATGCCTTCATGAGCGGCTCAAGATCATCATGTTCATTCATAGCTTAACTCCTTCAATAATATTGCGGAGAAACCACAACCCGATAATGGCGTAGATTGCGGCAAGCACATCGTCAAACATTACGCCGAAGCCACCCTTAATGCGGCGGTCCGCTACATTAATCGGCCAGGGCTTAACAATATCGAACAACCGAAACAATAAAAACGCAACCGCAATGCCGACAATGCTGACTGGCGCAAACGCCAGCACCAACAAGAATGCCGCAATTTCATCCACGACAATTCCACCGTGATCCGATACCCCGAGTGCGCGGCCAGTCACATCCGCCGCCCAAATGCCCGCTACAAAAAAAATCGCTGCCGCAACCAGCACCGCCCATTGGCCACCGAGAAAATGGGCGAGGAAGAAAAATGGCAACGCAACCAGTGTGCCCCATGTACCGGGCGCTTTGGCCGCCAAGCCCGCACCAAAGCCCAGCGCCAAGAAATGTGCCGGATGTTTGAGGAGAAATTCGCGATTGGGGCGCATGTGCGGTTAGAAAATGGCTGCGGTTAAACTAAACAAAATGGTCGAAACCATGAACATCCGGGGTCACGTCGCGACCAGCTTCATCATGCACCTCTACTAGACAATGCACTGTACTATCGCCCGCTACCATTTTTCCGATGCGGGTGACCGCAACACCGACTTGTTCGCCAATCGCAGCCAGGCGCGTACGTGCGGACTCAGGCGCCGTAAAGCAAAGTTCATAGTCGTCGCCACCTGATAAGGCACATGCATCGCGACGGTCGGCGCGCAGATTCAACAGACCTGCCGCCATGGGCACCGCATCGCGCTGAATCATCGCGCGCAAATTCGAGCGCTCGGCAATATGCCCCAAATCGGCGATCAGGCCATCTGAAATATCTATTGCCGCATTCGCGACACCGAGCAGCGCACGACCCAACTCAACACGAGCAATCGGCTCAACCCGACGAATCTCGACGGCGCGAAACACATTCGGTGGCAGCATGATTTTTTCCTGAATATGCATCAACGCCAGCGACGCCGCACCCAATGTACCTGACACCCAAATGTCATCGCCCGCTTTTGCGGCGTCCCGACGCAAAGCCTGCCCAATTTCGATCTCGCCAAATATCGTGATCGTTATCGAGAGCGGTCCGCGTGTGGTGTTGCCGCCGATTAAAGATATCTGGTATTGATCCGCCAGCTTAAAAAATCCGTGCGCGAATGCCTCAAGCCATGCATCCTCAATCGTTGGCAACGTAATCGCCAACATAGCAAAGCGCGGCGCGGCACCCATCGCAGCGAGATCGGACAAATTGACCGCCAGCGCTTTGTGGCCTAATTTTTCAGGATTATCGTTTGGGAAAAAATGCGTGCCAGAGACAAGGGTGTCGGTTGAAACCGCCAGCTCGTAACCCGGTCTCGTTTGTAGCAACGCACAATCATCACCGATACCCAAGGCAACCCTGGCATCGGTTGTCGGTCGATTGAAATAACGATGGATAAGAGCAAATTCGGGTGTCATGTTTAGCGACTCAGGCAGCCTTCATCCGCTTTGATTTAAAGGCGCCCTCTGCAACCCAATCCAACTTAGGATTTCGCCGGGGGCGTGGTGGTCCGGCGCGCCTTAACAGTGACGGTAGCGGCCTTGGAAGCCGCACCAGCGCTTGATCTTGGCGGCATGGGGTTGGTCACTTGATAAGCAATTTCATCCGCTCGCACGATCGCCGCCAACTTATCCAGCACACCGTTGACGTACTTGTGGCCATCGGTGCCGCCGAACGTTTTCGCCAGCTCGATGGCTTCATTGATGATGACGCGGTATGGCGTCTCTGGCATGGCGGTCATTTCATAGGCAGCCAATAGCATAATGGCGCGTTCCACCGGACTGACCTCCAACCACTTGCGATCGAGGTGCGGGGTGAGCTGCTCGGCTAATGATTCAGCGGCACCAATTGAGCCCTTCATGAGCGTCACAAATAAATCAGCGTCGGCTTTCGCGTAGCCATCGGCAGACGCATATTGATTGTGCAATTCGGCAACATTGGTTGCGGTAATTTGCCATTGGTATAACGCCTGTAGCGCAAATTCACGCGAGCGGCGACGGGCATTTTTCATCAAGATTCTTTCAGTTGGCGTAGCAAGGCGACAGCATGCGCCATTTCAATGGCGGCGCGGGCACAGTCGGCACCCTTTTCGACAACGCGGGCCAAGGCTTGCTCATCGGTGTTGACCGTCAAAATACCATTGGCAATCGGTACACCGGTTTCCAGCATGACATCCATCACGCCACGGCATGATTCGTTTGACACCACTTCAAAATGATAGGTCTCGCCGCGAATCACGGCACCGATTGCAATCAGGGCATTAAATTGATGCGTCAGCGCGATCGTTTGCAGGGCAATCGGAATCTCCAGCGCGCCGGGCACCGTGATATGCGTGATGCTAGCCGCCTTAACGCCATGCGCTAATAAAGCATCAACACAGGCCTGATTCATTTTCTTGACCACAGGCTCGTTGAACCGGCTTTGCACAATACCAATTTTGAGCGAGCTACCGTCCAGATTTTGTTTGATGATATTCATGAGGCGACACTATGTAATTTACGTTGGGTCGAGGGAGGCACATAGTCCACGACTTCCAGATCGAAACCGGCCATCGATGGAATATTCTTCGGCCAGGACAGGACGCGCATTTTACGCACATTAAGCTGCCGTAAAATCTGCGCGCCAATTCCATGCATGCGCGGATCCCATTTACCGGGACGCCGAACAGCCTCGCTTTCAATCGCAGGTTTGAATCGTTCCATCAGCGACGCCGCATCTTCGGCCCCTCGCAGCAAGACCAAAACCCCATTACCCTCAGTAGCAATAATGCGCATCGCTTCTGCCACCGAGTAGGCGTGGCGACCGCTCTCAAATTCGAATAAATCAAGCGCACTGAACGGCTCATGCACCCGGGTCAGGGTCGGCACCTCAGCGCGAATCTCACCACGCGTGAGCGCGAGGTGAACTTCGTTTGCGGTTTTATCCTGAAACACATGCAGCTCGAACGGTCCGTAAGGGGTGGTAATGGTGCGCTTCGAGATCAGGTCCACTAGGGTTTCAGTGACCGAGCGGTGACGTATCAAGTCTGCAATAGTGCCAATTTTGAGGCCATGCTTCTGTGAAAATGGAATCAGATCGGGCAGCCTCGCCATCGAGCCATCGTCTTTTAAAATTTCACAAATTACACCCGCCGGATAAAGCCCCGCCAAGTTCGCCAGATCACAGGTGGCCTCGGTATGCCCTGCCCGCATCAGCACGCCGCCATTTCTCGCAATAAGCGGGAAAATATGGCCCGGCTGCACCAAATCCCCGGGTTGAGCATGTCGTGCCGCCGCCACGCGCACTGTGCGCGCCCGATCAGCTGCCGATATACCGGTTGTCACACCGGAAGCAGCTTCAACTGAAACTGTAAAGGCGGTGCCGTGAGAGGTGCGATTATCCTGCACCATCGGCGGCAAATTAAGCCGCGCGGCATGCTCTTCCGTGACCGGCATACAGATCAGGCCACGCGCATGGGTCGCCATGAAATTAATCGCTTCGGGCGTCACAAAGTCCGCAGCCATCACGATATCACCCTCGTTCTCGCGGTCTTCTGCATCGACGAGCACGACCATTTTGCCGGCGCGTATATCGTCGATGATTTCTTGAGTCGAGTGAATGGTCATGATGTGGCTCCTTCGGATTGAGCGGGCCTGGCTTCCGTGGTCAACATGCGTTCGATATATCTTGCCACCAAATCAATTTCGAGGTTTACTTTGGAGCCCCTCTGCAGACCTCGAATCGTGGTCACCTGATGGGTGTGGGGAATGATGTTTATTTCAAATAGCGCATGACCGTGATTGCTGCCGCCACTGAGATCGCGCACGCTGTTGACGGTAAGAGAAATGCCATTGACCGTAATCGAGCCTTTGCGGGCGACATATTTGGCCAATTCGCTCGGCGCCTGAATTTCAAGCCGCCATGATGCGCCCAAATCCTGCATAGCGGTTACCGTGCCTAACCCATCGACATGGCCGCTAACCAAATGGCCGCCAAGGCGGTCACCGAAGCGCAGCGATTTTTCCAGGTTCACTTCATTACCTTGCGCAAAACCAGCTGTGAGCGACAGTGTTTCATTCGATACATCCACCGAAAATGTCTCGGCACTTTTCTCGACCACGGTCAAACAACAGCCACTCACCGCAATCGAATCGCCGATCGCAACATTGTGCAAGCCCAAGCGTGGCGCGCGAATAACGAGCCGCGTGTTGGATGGCGTTATGTCCGCTTTTTCAATCGTTCCAGTGGTTTCGATGATGCCGGTAAACACGATTATTGTCCTGTCTGCTAATGGTATTTGTTAATGTACGACTTCGGCCGTGATGCGAAGATCAGTGCCAACCATGCACTGATCAGTTATTTTTAAATCAATTTTATCTCTAAGGTTCTGCAACTCAGTCATGCTGAACAGACCGCGAGCCGCGTCGCCTAAAACGCTTGGTGCGATATAAAAAACGATTTCATCCACTACGCCCGACTCAAGCAATGATCCATTCAGCTTTGCGCCGGTCTCGACCATGATGTGATTCAAGGGACGCTCTGCCAGAATTTTCATCATGGCAGGCAAGTCCACTTTACCTTTGATAGCTTCAGTCGGCACCCTTATCACTTTTGCGCCTAGCGCGCTTAACTCGGCTACCCGCTGCTCAGCGCCGGTGGCCGTGATGATGAGGGTATTGCCGCCTTGCAGCAACTTCATCCCATCGCGTACATCGAGTCTGCTATCCAGCAGAATTCTGAGAGGCTGGCGCACAATTTTGCCTGCATATTGGGCTGGCAAATTCCGTACCGTCAATTCGGGATCATCCGCCAGCGCGGTGCCGATGCCTGTCATCACCGCACAAGCTTTTGAACGCATTAAATGTACATCTCGCCGCGCATCATCACCGGTAATCCACTTTGATTCGCCATTCTTGAGCGCTGTTTTACCATCGACGCTCGCGGCAACTTTAAGCGTTACCCACGGCTTTTTTGCTGTTACGCGTTTCAGAAAAGCTTTGAGCTGCGCGGCTGCGTGTGTCTCCATCAAACCGATTTCAACGTTGATACCCGCCTCGCGCAAATTATTGTGGCCTGCTCCATCTACGCCATGAAACGGGTCATGCAAGGCCGACACCACTCGTGCCACCTTGGCGGCAATTAATAAATCCGAGCAGGCCGGCCCGCGCGACTTGGGATGCAAGCTACACGGCTCCAGTGTGGAATAAACTGTCGCGCCTTCCGGCGACTCGGTGCAGGCATCCAGTGCTACCGCCTCAGCATGCGGTCGCCCGCCTGCTTGCGTGAATCCGCTGCCAATTATGCGACCCCGCTTGACGATGACACAGCCGACATGCGGGTTTGGCGAGGCAAGGCCAAGACCAAACTCGGCGATGCGCATTGCTGCCGCCATCATGGCGTGATCGGTTGCGCTAAAAGTGACTGCCATACTAGTTTTGTACTTCTCGTATCGCCGCTTTGAATTCCTCAACATCGGAAAAGCTGCGATAAACGGAAGCGAAGCGCACATAACCGACTTCGTCCATCTGTTTTAATTCTGCCATCACCATCTCGCCAACTTTGCGCGAAGCCAGTTCGCGCTTGGCTTCATTCAGTAGCGACTGTTCGATGCGATCAATCGCGGCCGCCACCTGCTCTTCACCGACCGGACGCTTGTGTAGCGCACGGTGGAAGCTCGTCTCCAGCTTCTTGCGCGAAAAATCCTCGCGTTGGCCATTGGATTTCACGATGGTTGGCATCCGCAGTTCGGCGGTTTCATAGGTGGTAAAACGTTTGTGGCAAACCGTGCAGCGACGGCGACGACGCACCACATCGCCCTCCTCCGAAACGCGAGAATCGATAACCTGTGTTTCCTGCGCGCTACAGAAAGGGCATTTCATTTGGGGTCAGGTAGAAGGATTCAACCGTACACGGGAAACTGTTTAGTCAGCGCATGCACGCGGGTTTTCACCGCTTCGATATTGGCCGCATCGCGCGGATTTTCCAGCACATCGGCAATCATATTGGCGGTAAGCTCGGCCTCGGCCTCTTTGAAACCACGCGTGGTCATCGCCGGTGAACCCAGACGAATCCCCGAAGTAACAAATGGTTTTTCAGGATCGTTCGGAATCGCATTTTTATTCACGGTGATATGGGCTTGGCCCAGCACTGTTTCTGCTTCCTTGCCAGTGATGGCTTTGGCACGTAAATCGACCAACATCACATGCGATTCGGTACGATCCGACACAATCCGCAGCCCACGTTTTTTCAGGGTCTCCGCCAGCACATGCGCATTCTTCAGAACCTGCGCCTGATACATCTTGAACTCAGGTTGCAGCGCCTCGTGAAAGGCCACCGCTTTGCCGGCGATTACATGCATCAGCGGTCCGCCCTGGATGCCAGGGAAAATTGCGGAATTGATCTTTTTTTCGTGTTCGGCTTTCATCAGAATAATGCCGCCGCGCGGGCCACGCAGCCCTTTGTGGGTCGTGGTGGTCACCACATCGGCATGTGGCACCGGATTCGGATAAACACCGCCCGCGATCAGCCCGGAGTAGTGCGCCATATCAACCATGAAATAAGCACCGACATCTTTGGCAATCTTAGAGAAACGCTCAAAATCAATTTTGAGAGAATAAGCCGATGCGCCGGCCAGAATTAGCTTTGGTTTGGTCTCATGCGCCAAACGTTCCACCTGGTCATAATCAATCTCTTCTTTTGCATTCAAGCCGTACGCGACCGGCTTGAACCATTTGCCCGACATATTGAGCGGCATGCCATGTGTCAGGTGTCCACCTTCAGCCAAACTCATGCCGAGGAAGGTATCGCCGGGATTCAGCAGGGCAAAAAACACCGCCTGGTTCGCCTGCGAGCCACTATTGGGCTGCACATTGGCCGCTTCAGCACCGAACAGTTTTTTAACCCGATCAATCGCCAGTGTTTCGACCACATCAACAAACTCACAGCCGCCGTAATAACGCTTGCCGGGATAACCTTCAGCGTATTTATTGGTGAGTTGGCTACCCTGCGCTTCCATCACAGCAGGGCTGGTGTAATTTTCAGAAGCGATCAGCTCGATATGGTCTTGCTGGCGCTGATTTTCATGGGTAATTGCGGTGTACAGCTCAGGATCAACAGTTTGAATGGTGGCTTGGCGTGAGAACATGGCGTCGGACTTTGGTGATGAGGATCGTGGGATAGCGCTTAAAATTGCGCTTTGTGATTGAAACTTCAGCAATTTTATCACGCCACCCCAGTTTCATCACTATCAACCACTACCGGTTGTGGAGTTCCTTGCCGTCGGCCCCAACCCCCAGATAGTGCGCACCACAGTCGGCCAACCACGCCGCGCCGCTGTGCTTTTCTTGACCGCCTCCCCTGAGCATGGCAATTGTCGCAATACTGCCCGCTACCAGACAGCTTGATGCGAGCACAGTTACGCTTTGCAGCCCGGCTACCGATTCACCCGTTTTGGGATTGAGGATATGTGAGTAGCGCCTGCCTTCAAAATCCAGATAGCGTTCATAGTCGCCACTGGTCGCAACCGCGCCGGAAACAATCGGCAGGGTCGCTAATAGTCTGCGGTCATCACGCGGGTGGTGAATACCGAGCTGCCACGGCTCACCATGGGCATGGGGCCCCGTAACGACCACATCGCCACCCAGATTCACGAACCCGTGCCGCACGCCGTATGACAGCAGCACTGCCGCCGCGCGATCAGCCGCATATTCCTTGCCGAAGCCGCCAAAATCAATTTCCATACCGGCCAGAGGCAGATAAACAGTGGTTGATGCTTTAGTGGATGACCTCTCCACTTGTGCCCAGCCAATGAGCGGTAGCAGCGGGGCAATTTCCGCTGATGTCGGCGGCCGCTCTGCCTTGAAATTCCAAACCCGGCGCAACACGCCTGATGTGATATCAAACAGCCCGTCCGACTGGCGATAACAGGCATCGGCAAAGTCTAATAACTGCGCGGTCTCGGCGTCCACTTCGACACTGTTTATACCCGCAGCATGATTGAGTTGCGAAACCACACTATCGTCGCGATAGCGAGAATACCTGGCTTCAATTCGCTGCACTTCGGTAATTGCCGCTTGCGCGACAAGCTCAGCCTCGCCACTCGAAGCAGCGTAGAGCTCGATCAGGTTGTCGCACGCCATGGCGCGAAATGGGTAGGTATAGCGTTGCATGGAGCGAGTGTAATTCAACGCCGCAATAATCTAATGCCCGCAAGTGTTGCATTAAAACTCAAAAACGGTGTGTGTAACCTGCGTTCACCAACACCGCCTGCAGCGGCTCAAACGTGGCAGTGCCACGACGGCCTAGTTTCCAACTACCTTGCTGGCGATAGATAGACAAACCCAGGTCCAATGAGTCAGCATCAGTCAGCTGGTAAATCACCTTGACCGATGGCTCGAACGAACCAAAGCTGGCTAAACGTTGATCACTTGATGTGTAGGCCGGCAACGGACGCGATTCAATCACCGGGCGATAAAAATCCGCTTTGGCTTGAGAGTAATAACGCAATCCTAGCTCGACTTTCCATTGCTCATTCAATGTTTGCAACCAGCTACCCGCCACAGTGTGGGAACGTACGCCCCAGTCATCGCGATAGTAGCGATACTCGGCGGAGACCACCGCCTGCTGCGCCTGCAAGGTTCGTTTGTAGCGCGTCAACCATGCCCACTGCTCGCGCAAATCCGGTCGCGCATCGGCGGCAATGCTAACCCGTGGCCCGGTCGGAAAAAACGCAATCGTCAGCCGATACGGATCATTCAGGTAGCCGGTTGCTCTGGTGTAGGCAAGATTACTTTGCACCAGCGAAAAACGATCAAGCAATTGGGTGACACCAAACAAATATTCCCGCGATTCGCGGCGCTCGTTTAAAGATTGATTGGTGGTCGAACGCACCCGATCATTGCTCGAACCATAGCCTAGCGCGAACGTGGTATTGCGCTCGTTAAAATCATAAGTGGCGTTGGCACCGGTCGCGTCCGAGCGATAATCTTTTTCCGATGATTGGGTGCGGGATACACTTAAGGTGCTCTCACCCCAGCGACGCTTTACTGAAACATCACCAGCTTTGCGATGATCGGTAATGGATGCGCCGGTATAGACTTGCACCGGCTTGCCGGTTTGATTCGACACAAAAATCGGCGATGCGCCGCTGACGATATCTAACGTGGCGCTCGCGCTGACTTCCCAATTTTCACCAATGGGCGATTTGATCCATACCACTGGCTCGGTGACTTTCATGCGATTGTGTGATTCGCGGTAATACAAATTACGTACCCCGAATACCGCGCCGACTGGCAGCAGTGACGTCATGAGGGCAGGTTGTGGCGCAGTAGTCGTGGCTGCCGGTTCTTCAGCCGCACTTTGTAACGGAATGGCGACGATCGGTAGCGCCATCGCGGCCGTCATCAGTGCGGTCAGCGCATTTATGGTTGTTTCTTTTTTATTATTAATCAAAGCTTAAACCCTATTATCCATGAGCTTTTTGAGGCATTTTTGGCTCAAACTCCGCGCCAGCACTTGATTTAATCAGGTGCAGCCACAACCCCCACCGCCTGTTGCACGGCCACCAGCGGTGCCTTCTTTGCTTGCGTAGGTATGCTGGGTGATCTTTGAATTAGCGGAATCAGCATCAAACTGCATATCGGGCCTGGCGAGAATGCCCCGCTGCGTGGGCGACACATTGGCGCAGCCTGTCAACGCGATTGCCACGCCCAGAACACATAGTGCACGAATGGAAATTTTCATTATCATGGCTTCGCGGTTAATGGTTATCAAGGCTGGAATACGGAAAACCCAACCGGTGCAGTGCCGGCATTATTAAGCACGGTGGGCGCACCGCCGCCTGCACTCATCAGCCATACCGTCAGGGTACCGTCGGCGCGCAGCCAGACAATATCCATAATACCGTCGCCATCCAAATCACCGGCCGCGTAAAACTGCCATGTGGGGTCAGTCACTGGCAAGCTACGCGTAACGGTTGCCACCACTAATGAACTTGGCGAACATGAAGCATTCGGATCATCTGGATTGGCGCCCGGGGTCGGCAGGACGTACCCTGCCGCATTTAGCGACATGAGTGATACGGCACCGGTCGTTGGGTTACGCATCAGAATATCGCCGCGCCGTCCGCCGGTGAAATCAGCGAATTTAAGCGCTTTGAAACCGGCAGGCACATCACCCACCAACAGGTTGGCGCAGGTACGGCTGGGCGTTGCCATCAGTGTGCGAATTTGATTGGCGGGGCTGATATAAATCATGTCGGCGGCACCATCGAAATTAATATCGGCTGCCCCCAGCAGCGTCCAATCTAACGGGGCTCCGCCACGCTTTCTGACTTGCGGCTGCACGCCGGTACCAAGATTGGTGAACCAAATATAGGAAACGCCAGTATCACCGGGACGATCAGGCGTAAAGCCGGTCCAACGAAACACCAAATCGCCCAGGCCGTCACCATCCAGATCCCCCACCGCTTGCACTAACCACGCCCGCTTGACATCGCGCAGTCTGGCATCAGTGTTTGGTAAAAAATCCGTCCAGGTTCGAATCTCGCCAAAGTCTCCCGGCAATAACAAATCCTGAATCGCCAGATCCGATTTACCGTTACCGGCAAAATCGGTCACCCCCGCCAGACGATAGCCTGGGCCGGGATCGATCATGGTGCTAAATGTAATTTGTCCAGCTGCCAGCTTGCCGCTTTGCATCTGTGCCGTTTGACCCACCACGGACCTTACTAAAATGGTGCTTTTGCCATCGCCTTCAATATCAATCCCACCGCGTTTTGACAGCGCGATAGGCGGAGGCGCGGAAATGACGAAGCTGCGAATGACCTGGGTGGCGGCAGCATAGGTAACAGAACCTACCAGTCCGCCTCCTTGATTTGCTGAAATGGAGCAGATCCCAGGTAACCACATCGTGATGGCGTTTCCGTTTAGTGAACAGATCGCTGGGGTCGTCATCGCAATGGTTACGGGTAAGCCCGATGTGGCGGTCGGGGTTGTAATGGTGAATGTACCCTTTAAAATTGATTGGCTGGTCAAAATGGGAAAGGTAATAGTCTGTGCGGTAGGCCCCGGTGCGGGTGCGCCAATCGAAGCCAGATACGCGGCGATATCGTTGATATTGGTTGACGTCAAAAAGCTCAAAAATAGCATTTGGCTAACGCCGCCGATTGCCGAGCTAATGACATCGGGCTTGCCGGCCCCCAGCATGGCCCGTCCATCGGGCGTGCTTCCATGGCAAGACTGGCAATTTTGCTGATAAAGCGTTTTGCCGGCGGTGGCATTACCGACCTGCGCGACTGCCGCTGTTGACAGCAATGCCAGGCAGACTAGCACCGTTCCTGTGCACGGCAATGCCCGAAAAGTTTTGAATATACCTGCTACTTTCATTGTTACGACCTTGGCTTTAACCCGAAAATATTTTACGGCTGATGGCAGTTTTCAGATTCATCCATCAATATTTGATTCTAGGTAAGAAACGCGCGCCGTCTGCGGTGTGCTGACCCATAACAGTACCAATTATGTAACAAACTACAACAGTCGTTAACCAGCAATACTTTCAAAATCATTATTGATCGAATATAACGAGGATACGCCCGCTGATTTGCTGATTTGCTGATTTGCTGATTTGCATCAATATATATTAATCATGTCGGCATCGCGCCAGGCACGGAAAGAAAAGAAACTTACTATTTATACCTACAGGCGATATAAGTACAAAACGACAAACAAAACAGCATTCCATTTTGCAACGAATAACGGGAGCTTCCAGTGCCAGCACTACTAAAAATATCCCAACTGATCGATAGCCTCAACAATCGTATTGGCAGACTGGCCTACTGGTTGACACTGGCTGCTGTGCTGGTGAGCTCGGGCAATGCCGTGATTCGATCCTTATTCGATACAAGCTCGAATGCCTGGCTGGAATTGCAGTGGTACCTGTTTTCAGCGGTGTTCCTGCTATGCGGTGGCTATGCGCTGCTGCATAACGCGCATGTACGAATCGATGTGATTTACACCCACTGGTCACGGCGCACGCAGCTGTGGATTGATATTTTCGGCACCCTGTTTTTTTTGCTGCCGATGGCGATATTAATCATGATTTTGTCATGGCCGGTTTTCATCAACGCTTATGTCGGCAATGAGGTTTCCTCCAACTCTGGTGGCTTGGTGATATGGCCGGCGCGCTTGCTGCTGCCGATCGGGTTTTTCCTACTGACCTTGCAGGGCCTCTCGGAATTGATCAAGCGTATCGCCATACTGCGCGGCCTGATCCCCGATCCGACGCTCGATGATGGCGGCATTTCAGCTGAGGAAGAGCTTGCGCAGGCCATTTTGGCGGCGCGCGAAAAAGAGTTGCTCGATGGCAAAGCGGTCGTCTGAACATAATCGAACCATAAAATAACGAGACAGACTCCCAATGACCCAACTCATTATTCACAATATGGCGCCGTTGATGTTTATCGGGCTGTTCATTTTTTTGTTGCTTGGCTATCCCGTCGCCTTTGCCTTGGCGGCAAACGGTATTGTCTTTGGGCTGATCGGTATTGAGCTTGGGCTGCTATCACCCGCACTGTTCCAGGCATTGCCCGAGCGCATCTGGGGCGTGATGTCCAACGATACGTTGCTGGCAATCCCTTTCTTTACATTCATGGGGTTAATCCTGGAACGAAGCGGCATGGCGGAGGATTTACTGGAGACCATCGGCCAGCTATTCGGCCCGGTGCGCGGCGGCTTAGCGTTCGCGGTGATTTTTGTCGGTGCGTTGCTGGCGGCAACCACCGGTGTGGTGGCCGCCTCGGTGATCTCGATGGGTCTGATCTCACTGCCGATTATGTTGCGCTACGGCTATGACCGGCGACTGGCATCCGGCGTGATTGCGGCATCCGGCACGTTGGCGCAGATAATTCCGCCGTCGCTGGTACTCATTATCATGGCCGATCAGCTGGGCAAATCAGTGGGCGATATGTACGCTGGCGCGTTTATCCCTGGCCTGGTATTGGCTGGGCTTTATGCGGTGTACGTAGTCGGTGTCGCGATTATCAAACCTGCTTGGGTTCCGGCGCTGCCCATCGAAGCACGCACTTTTCGCGAGCCTGATGGCAGCAGCGGCTACACCTCGTTTACTTTATTGGCAGTCATCGCTCTTGCAGCGGGCATTTTGTTTGGAATGAATGCGGATGCTGCTGTCAGTGCGGTATTGGGCGTGATGGGCAAAACCCTGCTCAATCCATTACAGACCGATCAAATCGTTGTCTCGGCGATGGTGGCGGGCTCCTTCCTTGCGCTGTTCGCTGCGCTGCTCAATAAATGGCTCAAGCTTGGGTTCCTGTCGGCCATGGCCGAGCGCGTGACTTTTGTGCTGATGCCGCCACTGATGCTGATTTTTCTGGTGCTCGGCACCATCTTTGTCGGTGTCGCCACACCGACTGAGGGCGGCGCAATGGGCGCGACC
The DNA here is from genome assembly GCA_043773745.1 of Burkholderiales bacterium. Classification (GTDB taxonomy): domain Bacteria; phylum Pseudomonadota; class Gammaproteobacteria; order Burkholderiales; family Usitatibacteraceae; genus UKL13-2. Next base: position 104,046 of record JAYVEV010000033.1, read on the forward strand.
GGCGCATTGATCATGGCGGTGGTGCGTGGTCGCCTGAATTTCAAATTGCTGAATCAAGCGATGGATTCCACCGCCAGGCTAACCGCCTTTGTGGTGTTTATTTTGATTGGCGCACGCGTGTTCAGCCTGACTTTCTATGGCGTCAATGGCCATGTCTGGGTAGAGGAATTGCTGGTCGGCTTGCCGGGCGGACAGACCGGCTTTTTGATTGTGGTGAATATTCTGGTATTCGTACTCGCGTTTTTCCTTGACTACTTTGAATTAGCCTTCATCATTGTGCCGCTACTGGGCCCGGCAGCGGACAAGCTCGGCATCGATCTCATCTGGTTCGGCGTGTTGCTGGCGGTGAATATGCAAACCTCATTCATGCACCCGCCGTTCGGCTTTGCCCTATTCTATTTGCGCAGCGTAGCGCCCGCCAAAGATTACCTCGATCGTGTGACGCGAAAAATCACTGCGCCGGTTACGACCGGGCAAATTTACTGGGGCGCATTACCGTTTGTGCTGATTCAGCTGGTGATGGTCGGGCTGGTTATTACGTTCCCGCAAATGGTGATGGTTGATAAAGACAATACCGCAAAAATTGACCCCGCCAAAGTCGATGTGATGATGCAACCCAACGAACAGCCCAGTGAAGCGGAGCAAAAAAAGACTGATGACAATAACAGCAGCGATTTAATGAAATCACTGGGCGGCACACCCGACAAGACGGAAACAAAACCAGCAACGAAAATGGAGGCCAAAACGGATGCCAAAGTTATACCGACAAAGGCAAAGACGGCAGCAGAAAAAGCCGCCGATGATATTGAGAAGCAGCTGGGCGGCGTCAAGTAATTTAAGATACGCTATCGCTGCTTTTACCTCAGGGAGAGCAACGATATGTTTAAAAAATTTTCACGTAGCCGAGCGTTACTAAAAGCCAGCGGTGGCATCCCTACCTTGGTCGATGGGCTAAAGATTACTGCCAGCAAAGCAGGCCCCATTTTCGGTTACGTGCTAATTGCCACGACCATCAGCAAAATGAGAGCCGCTTATGCGCCTACTAAATCAGACCGCGCTCATAGCGTGTGGAAACACCAATGCCACGGCTCGTACTGGTAGCCTGAAGCATTGCCTTCCAGAAACGAAAGCGTGAACCCAAAGCGTGTCGCGTGCTGCTGCAGCCAGGAAAATTCCGGTGTGTGCTCAAAGGTGATATCAAGCTGCGGATGATCAAAGGAGGCGATGTCAACCGCACAGCCAGTGTGGTGCTCACTGTAGCCGGGCGGCGCAACCGAAGTGAGGATATCGTCAATGGTTTGACCGGCAGCAAGCTTGCCTTGAATGATCTCAGTCTGACGTTGCACGCTGCGAAAGCTCGACACTATGATGAGCGTAAGACCATCTGCCTGCGCCGCCGATGTCAGTGCGCGCCACGCCGCTGCTGCAACGGGTATGAGGCGATGTTCACGACCATCAGCAGCCGTTTCGACCCATTCAAGGGTGTCAATATCAGCCTCCATAAATTCACGCAATCCACGCTGGGCAATGGTTGCGGGTGAGATACCGAGCTGTTCAATGATGGCGAGTGAATGCAGTGAAAGCATGGCGCTGTTCGTTAATAAAAGCTAATAAAAATTTCGGCATGAGTCATGGAAACATCTGTGGCCCGGCAGGTATTATTTTTTAGGCATCGCAGCTTTTGCTTTATCAGCAGGCACCAATTTATTGGCCGTCGCCATAAAGTTGTCAAAGTTTTGTTCTGCCACACGGAACCAGAGAATTTGATCGTCGCGAAAAGCTTTCCACGACCCATAAATTTTTTTGAACTTGGTATTTTTAACGGCTTCCTCCTCGCACGCTTCGACAGTTGCCTTATAGCAGGCTTCCATAATTTCGCGACTAAAAGGCCGCAACTGCACACCCTGACTGACCAGACGGCGCAACGCGACAGGATTGAGCGCATCGTATTTGGCGGTCATGTCAATATTCGCTTCAGCACAAGCCGCTTCGACAATTGATTTATATTCGGGCGGTAATGCTGCCCACTGTTTGAGATTCACAAACAAATCAAGCTGCGGGCCACCTTCCCACCAGCCCGGGTAGTAATAATATTTGGCAATTTTATTGAGGCCGAGCTTTTCATCATCGTATGGACCGACCCATTCGGCGGCATCGATAGTGCCTTTTTCAAGCGCCGGATAAATATCGCTGCCGGGAATTTGCTGTGGCACCACCCCCAGCTTGGCGAGGATTTTTCCGGCAAAACCGGCAATACGAAATTTCACACCTTTCAAGTCAGCAACAGTTTTAATTTCTTTGCGGAACCAGCCACCCATCTGTGCACCGGTATTGCCCGCCGGAAAATTAATCACGTTGTAATCCTTGTAGAACTCGCGCATCAAGGCGAGCCCGCCACCGTGGTACATCCAGGCATTTTGTTGCCTTGTGTTCATGCCAAATGGCATGGAGGTGCCGAATGCAAAGGTCGCATCTTTGCCGAAATAATAATACGGCGCGGTGAAACAACATTCCAGTGTGCCGTCTTTGACAGCGTCCAGCGCCTGCGGGCCCGGAACAATTTCACCGGCGGCGAAAACCTGAATCTGAAACTTGCCCCCGGTAGCTGATGCGATACGTTTCGCCAGCATTTCTGCGCCACCATGAATGGTGTCAAGACTCTTCGGAAAGCTGGAGGTGAGACGCCATTTGATGGTGGGCAGCGCCGCCGTTTGGGCTTCGCTCAGTCCGGGCAAAGTGCTGGTCACAGCCGCCAAACCCGCGCCCGCTGAGGATAAAAATTGTCGGCGCTGCTCATTGGATTTTTTCATGCTGCCTCCCCAGAGTTTTTTATTTTTTTCCGTGCTGCTTTTGACCTTCCGACCTGCCAACCTTCTAACTATTCACCCGAGACCGCCATCCGGTCGATCAGGATTGAGCCCGTCTGCTTTGAGCCCAACGCCAAGGTGTCGTTGCCAACCGCAACAATCCCTTTGAACATGTCTTTCATATTGCCTGCAATGGTGGTTTCTTCCACCGGATAAGCGATCTCGCCATTCTCAACCCAGAAGCCAACCGCACCGCGTGAATAGTCACCCGTCACGTTATTCACGCCCTGCCCCATTAACTCTGTCACTACAAAGCCGCGATGCATTTTTTTGATCAGCCCAGCGTAATCCAGATCACCGGACTTGACGATTAAATTATGGTTACCACCCGCATTGCCCGTCGTCGCCAAGCCCAGCTTGCGGGCTGAGTAGGTCGATAAAAAATAACCTTCCAGCACGCCATTTTTGACAATGTCACGCTTCACGGTTGTCACCCCTTCAGCATCAAACGGGCCACTCGCCAAGCCGCTCGCCAAAAAAGGGTCTTCATGAATAGACACGACGGGGGAAAATATTTGTGTGCCGACGCTATCAAGCAAAAAACTCGATTTCCGATACAGCGCCGAACCACTGACCGCACCGACGAAGCTGCCGATCAGTCCGGATGCAACGGTCGCATCAAATATAACAGGCACTTCTCCACTCGGTGCTTTTCTAGCACCCAGACGCGCCACTGTACGTTGACCGGCACGCTGACCAATCGCTTCCGGCGATTCCAACTGATGTTCGGCGCGACCGACCGCGTACCAGTAATCACGCTGCATACCATCATCGGTACCAGCAATCATCGATACGCTGGCACTGTGTTGCGTGGTGGGGTAGCCTCCCATAAAGCCCAGCGAATTGGCATAAATAAAATCAGATTCATAAGTTGAAACTGATGCGCCTTCCGAATTATTGATCCGCTTATCGACCGCAAATGCCGCGGCCTCCATGCGCTTCGCCAGCTGTGTTGCCGCCTCGACCGATAACGCCCAGGGATGATAAAGCGATAAATCCGGATAGGGTGCAACCGCCAGCCGCGCCGGGTCAGCCAGTCCGGAAAACTCATCCGGCGCGGTGTATTTGGCAATGGCCAAGGCAGCGGCAACGGTGCGTTCAATCGCACCGCGGGAAAGATCGGTGGTGGATGCATTGCCGCGTTGATGGCCCAGATAAACCGTAATGCCCAAACCTTTGTCGCGATTATGCTCGATGGTCTCAACCTCACCCAGACGCACGGTCACACTTTGGCCGATCGAGGTGGAAATTTCCACATCCGCTGCTGTGGCACCGAGGATTTTGGCACGCTCGAGGGCAAAGGCCGCGAGGTCACGCAATGTGTTGTTTGGGGTTTCGCTCAAAGGGTTCGTCTCAACGTAGGGTAAAATAGGGACTTAACTTGATGGCAACACTGCACGGGAACAGAAACCCGAAGCGCAATGCTTGCCGAGGAAGAAAAAGCAGCGACAGTAATGAAAAAAAATTCGAAACAAAATAAAGTCACACCCGAGCTGGCACCCGAATACGATGAAAATTCTATCAGCAAAAGCCAGAAGAAACGCGACAGCACTGCTTTGCAGGCGATTGGCGCGGAATTGATTGACTTGACACCTGAAGTCATTCGTAAACTTGAACTGCCCGAAGAGCTGGAAACAGCGGTGCTGGACTGCAAAAATATCGGCCCGAGCAAGCACGGTGGCTTCAAACGTCAAATGCAATATATCGGCCGTCTGATGCGTGAGGTCGATGCCGCCCCCATCATCGAAAAACTTCAATTACTCAAAGCTCCGAGCCAGAAGCAAACCGCCCAGCACCATCTGGCTGAACGCTGGCGAGACAGAATGCTGGCAGATGCCACGGCAGTAGCGGCATTTACCAATGAATTTCCCGAAGCGGATCGGGCGTTGCTAGAAAGTTATGTGAATAAAGCAAAGGAAGACCACGCTGCCAAACGCCCGCCCAAGCATTTCCGGTTACTGTATCAGGCCCTACATAAACAGATTATCGAGCGCACCAAAGCCAGCGCAGATGTGGACGGCGCCAAATGAGCAGCGCTGCAAGCCAGCTTGATTCGGCAAAAATTGGCCTGCTCTCCATCAGCGACCGTGCCTCAAGCGGCATCTATCAGGATGAAGGGTTGCCCGAACTTGAAAACTGGCTTCGCGGTGCTGTCAAAAACCCGCTCACCTTTGTTTCACGCGTGATCCCAGATGAACAACCGTTAATTGAAGCGACCCTGAAACAGTTGGTAGATGAAGCAGGCTGCGCGCTGGTGTTCACCACCGGCGGCACCGGCCCCGCGCCGCGGGACGTGACACCGGATGCCACACTCGCCATCGCCGATCGGGTGATGAATGGATTTGGTGAACGCATGCGGCAAATATCGCTGCGCTTTGTGCCCACGGCGATTCTGTCACGCCAGATAGCGGTGATTCGCAAACAAACGCTGATCGTCAATTTGCCCGGCCAGCCTAAAGCGATCAAAGAGACGCTCGAAGGCCTAAAAGACGCTGACGGCAAGCCTTTGGAAGTGGGCATTTTTGCCGCGGTACCGTACTGCGTTGATCTTATCGGTGGGCCGTATCTTGAAACCCATTATGAAGTGATAAAAGCCTTCCGCCCGAAGAGCGCCATCAGAAAATAAACGCCTACCTATTCCTCGGCTCCTATTCACCCCAACTCGCCCGCGATCTTTCTGCCTGTCAAACATGAACCAACTCATTAAACACCTCGAACTCCTCACCGGCCCCGAACCCAGGGGCAGCGTCATCTGGATGCATGGCCTCGGGGCTGATTGCTGGGACTTTGTCTCGATCGTCAAAGAGCTTTATCTTCCCGATAATTTACCACTTCGTTTTATTTTTCCGCAGGCTCCCAATCGGCCCATTACCATCAACGGTGGCCACGTCATGCCCGGCTGGTACGATATTTCGATGGCCGAGCTGGAACGCAAACCTGATGAAGCTGGGGTGCGCGAATCGCAGGGCTTTATTGATGTGTTAATAGCCCGCGAAGTATCACGCGGTATCGCTGCCAATAAAATTATTCTCGCCGGCTTTTCACAGGGTGGCGCGATTGCACTACAAGCCGGGTTACGCCAAACACAAGCACTGGCGGGCATTCTGGCGCTATCGACATACCTCACCCTGGGTGATTCTTTGGCAAAAGAAAAAACAACCGCGAATGCCAACATCCCGATTTTGATGGCGCACGGCACTCAGGATCCGGTCGTGTCGCTCGCCCTAGCCCGCTCATCACGCGATGCTATGATGGCTCTTGGCTATAAAGTTGAATGGCGCGAATACCCGATGCAACACTCGTTATGCGCACAAGAGGTCGAAGAGATTGGCGGGTGGCTGCAGGCGCGCTTTCGCTAAATTAGCGGTTACCCATTTTGCCAGCTTGCCGCTTGGTGTAGCTAACAACAGCATTCCTGAACAAACTACGGGGACGCTGCTTCCATTTGCAGGGTGCGGCCCGGATCGAAATTTGACATAGGGATTTCGGTCGGCAACGGGCAGGCATTGGGATCAAAGAATACTTGCATTTCTTCGCGTCGCGCCATGGTGTCGCCATAGCCCATATCGATTAGCGCATTGCAGTAACGGTGGTCGAACAGCATATAACTCGACAGCGTGGCCCCACCTTTGCGCATCGCGCCAATCGAGCGCAACAGAAAACGGATCGTCCACGGCAAATCGCCTACATGTTTATGCGCCAGATTTTCCAGCGGCTGATTGGGGCAGGCCACACATACATCGACATGATGCAAATTGGTGCCCGACGCTTTCAGCTTTTCTTCATCCATGTATTTAAGCGCGGTATTCATGCGCTGCAACAGTTCAATATCTACCGCCAGAGAATCCAGAAAAATACTGGCCATCGCATGGCCGGCGATTTGCGCGAGCGACGGATAGGTGTCGCCGTGATGCCGTTCAGAACTGTCTTTGACGAGCTTGGCGGTGCCAATCACAAACACCCGTTCTGCACCCAGATGCAGCGCCGGGCTGACCGGTGCCATTTGGCGGATCGAGCCGTCGCCAAAAAATTCGCGGTTGATTTTGATCGCGGGAAACGCAAATGGAATCGCGGCAGATGCGATCAGATGTTCGGGCCTGAATTGGCTGACACGAATGCCCACCCGCTGCGAACGTCTCCAACCTTGCACATCCGGACCGGCTTCAAAAAAAGCGCAGTTTTGGCCGGAGGTATAGCCCGATGCCGTGACCGCTATCGCACGCAAAACACCAGATTGAATATGCGTCGTGATGCGCTTGAAGTCGATGTTCTTTTCGACCAAATCAAACAGCGGAGAATTATCAAATAATGAAACTTTGTGGTTTTTGGTTAATGCGCCAAATAAAAATGCCGATAGCCATTTGCTGCTGTTTTTAACAACCCCGACGAAGTCCGTACGGTAAACCTGATCCGGTGAAAAATGGGTCCAGACCCGGATCAGCGTCGCCACGCCCTCGGCAAAATTATCGGCGTGCTGCGCCAGCACAGCGGCATTCACCGCTCCTGCCGAAGTACCCGTAATAATGGGGAAAGGACTTTCGCGTGGATTTCCCAGAATTTCGCAGACCGCCTTGAGCACACCCACCTGATATGCGGCGCGCGCACCACCGCCCTGTAAAACCAGAGCGATACCAGGGTGACGCGGATTGCGCTTCGTCAAATCTGGCTTCACCGTGGAACCTGTCACAGGCTTGCCCGCGATGGATATGGGTACTTCCTTGCGCGCCTCAGCCAGCGTCGGCTCTGCGCCAGACTCGGTATCAGTCTGCGATCTCGATACGGCAAGTGAATCCACTAGTGGCATCCTCCTGTTCCTGCACTGGTTTAAAACGAGCCGGCTGTATTGTTACCCATCAGCCACCATGTTCTGTCACTACCGATGCTGAACACTGTTATCAAGCGGAATCACATTGCTGTCGCTCTGATGAGCCAAGCGCCCGAGTAAGTTATAAACCTGCATCGGACCTTTGCCTTTGACCTGGATCTGATGTACTTCGTCAAAGCGGTAGCGGCTGTGCAAGCGGCGATAGGTGACCACATCAACCTGCGTATTGTTGGGATTTGCCTCGGAACACATACGGCTGGCGATATTAACGGTGTCGCCCCAAAGATCGTAGCTGAATTTCCGGCGGCCAATGACCCCGGCTACGACAGGGCCGGTTGCCAGTCCAATGCGCAAGCTTAATTTCTGGCCGTTAGGCGCAACATAGCGGGACACAAATTGATGCATTTCCAGACTGATATTGGCCATGGCGTCGACATAGTGGGCCATGGCGTTCTCGTTACCGCTATTGCTGCCACTGGTACCAGTACCGCCATATTTTCCGTGCAAGCCACCGGCCGCCATGTAGGCATCGCCGACCGTCTTGATTTTTTCGATGCCGAATTTTTCGGCAAGATTATCAAACTCGGAAAAAATATCGTTGAGCAGATGCACGGTTTCGTTTGGCGACAGTTCTTCAGACATCTGCGTGAAATTTACGATATCAGCGAACATCACCGTCACATCGGCATGACCGTCGGCAATATTGCTTTCCTGCCGCTTCAGACGCTCGGCAATCGGCTGCGGCAAAATATTTAGCAGCAGGCGCTCCGACAAATCTTTTTCAGTTGAGACTGCATGGTTCTGCGCCTCGACTACTTTGCGCAGCTTGTTTTTTTCGCGCGAAAAATACCAGAGCAGCACATAGACCATGGCCGAAATCGAGACAAAATTCAATACAAAGAAAACCGCCACGGTCTTCATATCAAGCAGCTTGGCATCCCACTGCAATACATAATCGAACATGCCGGACATGGCGGTCATGAAAATGTAGGCAATAAACCAAGGCACTGACTCTTTGGTGCCCATGATGACGATAGCGCCCACGGGTGCCAACAGAGCCCACAGCGATACTCCGCTGGCATTCACGAAATTACCGATCGACCATTGCAGCACAAACGGGGTGAACAAGAAAAGCGACAGCTGCATCAGACAAAAAATGTCGAGCTTGCGGGTCTTCAGGAAGAACACAATCGTGCAAACCGAAATAAGCTGGAAAGTGAGCGGTATCAGTGTTGAAAAGCGCTGGCCAAAACTCCAGTAAACCGCAAGCCACAATACCGAAGCAAACATCATCAATCCGGTAGAAAACAGCAGCATATCGCCAGAAAGTTTTTCTTCCGGGCTCAATGCGGTTGCCATTCCTGCGCCCAGCATCAAAGGTTTCTGGGGAATCTTGCTATGCATGGTTTTGAGTGGCCTTCCCTAAGGCGTTACTGAAATTCATCATTATGATTATCAGTACGCAGTATTAAATAATTTTTTATATCTACTGATTATGACATAAGTTATTTATACACTTCATCCTTTATTCACTCTATCAGACCATATCGCCAACCCAGCATTCAAGAGTGAATTCTTGCGTTAAAATCAGGGCTGCCACAACATTTAACAAAACAGGCAAAACCAGAGAGCAAAAAATGACTCAGCCTACCGAATTAAAATTTCAGCATATCGATGTCACCGCGGCCGATTTACCACTGCATTGCCCGATGCCATCCATGAAGTTGTGGAACACCCATCCAAGGGTGTTTATTGATGTCACCACGACCGGCGAGGCGAAATGCCCCTACTGCGGTACCGTTTACAAATTGTCAGGCCCTGCAAAGCGGGCTCACTAAGGTATGGCTATTACAAACTCTATAACTGGCTTGGTCAGACAGGCGGAAATGCCTCAAAAGCCGCTCCCAATATAGGCTTTACTTCAAAGAATGCGTATTTTAATCATAGCACCCTCGTGGGTTGGTGATGCAGTGCTATCGCAACCAATGCTGCGCATGATCAGCGACCAACATCCGCATGCAGTCATTGATGTATTAGCACCACCGTGGGTCATGCCGGTTTACGAGCGCATGCCGGAAGTAACGCAAGTGGTGGCAAACCCGTTTGCCCATGGCGATCTGAAATTGCTGGCTCGCCGCGCGCTGGGGAAGTCACTTACCGCTTCCGGCTACCAGCAGGCGTTCGTATTGCCTAATAGCTTCAAATCTGCGCTACTGCCGTGGTTTGCCAGCATCCCGATCATCACCGGCTATCGGGGTGAAAAGCGCGGCTGGATTTTGAGCGATTGCCGTGAGCTAAATGAATCCACATTGCCGTTGATGGTGGAAAGATTCGCGTGGTTAGCGCAACCTAAAAATAGTACGCTGCAGCGACCGCTGACTACCCCTGTACTGCGCATTGATCTCGCGCACCGCGAACAAACATTAATAAGACTCAAGCTGCGCCTCGATAATCCCGTGGTCGCTTTTTGCCCCGGTGCGGAATATGGTCCGGCCAAACGCTGGCCCACCAAACACTATGCCGTGCTGGCACTGCAGCTCATGGATGCAGGCAAACAGGTGTGGTTGTTCGGCTCAAACAAAGACCGCGCTATTACCGATGAAATCAACCAACTCAGCGGACAGCGCTGCATCAACCTTGCTGGCGAGACCGTGCTGAACGACGCGATCGATTTGCTCAGCTTGGCTGAACAAGTGGTGACCAATGATTCCGGCCTCATGCACATCGCCAGCGCAGTTGGGGTACCTGTCGCGGCGCTGTATGGTTCGAGCTCACCCAAATTTACGCCACCATTATCGGCGCGGGCGAAAGTGATCTCGCTTAATGTTGACTGCAGCCCCTGCTTTCAACGCGTCTGCCCGCTAGGCCATTTCAAATGCATGAATGATTTGACGCCCGAGTTGGTGACTACCGAAATCAACAAAATCGGCGCATAATTTCCCGCAGTTGTTAAGCCATTTTTGAACAAGGTATTAATCATGAATTCTCGTTTTATCTTTGCTACCACTATTGCTGTTTTTGTATTATTCGCTTTTGGATATTCACAAGCCGCGCCCGCCAAAAAAGCCGAGCTTTCACTTGAATATATCGCCGATATTGAAGCCTGGCATGACAAGGTTGAAACCAGCCTGCGGCGCGACAACGGCTGGCTGACATTGGCGGGGCGCTTCATCATGAAGCCGGGCGTTAACACCTTTGGAACCGGCAAAGATAACGACATCGTCTTCCCGCCACAGCTTAACGGCACCGGGCCGGAACGCTTGGGTACCCTCACCGTTACGGCGGGCAAAGTGGTGCTCAATACCGCGCTCGGCGTGGCCATGACAGCCGACGGCAAACTCTTCACCGGCGAGCGCATCATGGGTACCGACAGCGGCAAGCGCGATTGGGTCTCGCTGGACCGCATTGCCATGCACATCATCGAGCGCAACGGCACCTATGTTTTGCGGCTGGCAGACAATCAATCCGAGGTTCGTAAAAACTTTCCTGGCCGCATTTGGTACGAGACCAATCCGGCGTTTTTGGTCGACGCCAAATTTGTACCCTACCCCCCCGGCAAGACCATTTCCATTGTCAATGTGATCGATGAAGTCTCCGATGAACCGTGCCCCGGATATGTCGTTTTCAAGCTCAAGGGTAAAACTCACAAGCTCGATGTGATCGGCGAGGATGGCGGCTTGTTTTTTGTAATCCGTGACGGCACCTCGGGTAAAACCACCTATCGTCCATCACGTTTTTTGTTCGTCGAGAAAATGCCCGCGCCCAACACCACCTTCAAACTCGATTTCAACAAAGCCTACAACCCGCCCTGCGCGTTTTCCGAATTCACAACTTGCCCACTACCGCCGAAGCAAAACATCATGCAGACCAAGATTGAAGCAGGGGAAAAGTATCGCAAGAAGAGTTAATGAGCCATGATGGGCAGATATTTTTATGAATGCATGAGGCTTTGAATCCCTATTCATCCGCCTGCTGCTGTTGAGAGGCACACCACACAAAACAGGTGACGTCCCTCTTTTGAAGGCTGTGCGGCAATCCCGCTGCACGACACTGTTAACCAGAGGAGAAATACATGCGTCATCCAATCCTGATGGGCCGCCCTTTGCAAGCGGCAGTGCGTTGTTCCTTGTTATTCTTGTTGGGCCTGGCAGGCTCATTCGTCCATGCACAGGCACCTGCTCAAGAACAGGCACTGACGTGGACAGCCGGTGATGCGCAGCTTAAATGGGGGCCCTGCCCGCCGTTCCTGCCTAAAGGATGCGGCATTGCCGTTCTTCACGGCGACCCTGCAAAAGACAATGTCGATGTGTTCTTGAAAGTGCCTGCCAAGTCGACCATCCCGCTCCACTTTCACACTTCGGCAGAACGCATGGTGCTGGTAGCAGGCGAGCTACACGTCACCTATGACGGCCAGAAGACAGCCGTTCTCAAATCAGGGACTTATGCTTACGGACCCGCCAAACGGCCGCACAAGGGCTACTGCGCAAGCAAGGTTCCATGCGTCCTCTTCATTGCCTTTGAATCCCCGTTGGATGCCGTGCCAGTAGAGAACAAAGGCAAATAGCTTAGCGTTGATAACCTGCGCTCAATCGGGACGCGTTGACAGCAGCGCGTCCCGCCCCCCGTAGTCCCTACACCGGCTTGCAAGGCCGGCGATCAATAGGGCGACTATTGCAAGTCTGCTGGCACATCAATATCCGCTATCACACCAGCATCATCGATATTGAATTGAAATACATTTGAAGCATTCTCAGCCCGCGCAGCATCGACGATGGATCGGGCACCAGCATCGCCTTGTAACGTTCCTAGCATGCTGCCATATTGCCGCGCAAAACCAACCGGATGGCCGCGTTTGCCTTGATACATCGGCACGACAATACGAGATTGTTCGCTTAAATATCGACGGACTAATGCAATCGTTTCAACATGTACATAAGGCATATCGCCCAGCGCAATAATCCACCCCTCAGCATCCATGCTTGTATTCACACCTGCTGCAATGCTGGTGCCCATGCCATCAGCAGCGCGCTCATTAATCACCACTTGGCAGCCGCAATCATCCAGCACCCGCATTAATAGATCATCAGGTGAGGTAATCGCAATCACGCGTCCGACGGCGGCCAACAGTTTCGCCGCGCTGACTTCAATCACCCGTTGACCGCCAGTGTTAGGCAATCTCGCCAGTAATTTTTGAGAACCGAATCGGGATGATTTTCCGGCTGCTAAAAGAATGCCTGTGATCAAGGTTGCGCGCGTTCAGAGACTAGAGATTAGGGACTAGAGGCTAGAAACTCGTGCCGGAATCGCCACGCGCTCCAACATAATCTGATTGCGTGCTGCCACCAGCTCGGCCAAAATCGCAATGGCAATTTCAGGTGGCGTTCGGCTACCGATCGCCAGACCGACCGGACCGTGCAGTGCGGCAATTTGTCCTGCGGTTAAATCAAATTCACGCAGCCGTTTGCGGCGCTCGTCATTGGTTTTTTGTGAGCCCACCGCGCCAACATAAAATGCGTCCGTTTTCAGCGCTTCCATCAGCGCCATATCATCGAGCTTGGGATCATGCGATACGGTCACAATAACGGTGTGTGGATCTGGCTTGAACGCGACCACTGCATCGTCAGGCATACCCTCCACAAATACCGAGTTGCTTACCCGCCAAGCGTTGCGATACTCCGCGCGCGGATCACACACAAACACTTGAAAATCCAAGGTCGCTGCCACTTCGGCCAAGTAGCGGGCAATTTCTGAAGCGCCGATAATCAACAGCCGCCAACGCGGACCGTGAATGCAGGTAAAGACGCTATCGGTACGCGAGGTTGCGTCAGTCGGCGAGGCAGGGCCATAGCCCCAAGCACCGCTCGACAAGTCAACCCTGCGCGAAAATACTTCGCCCGCCTTAATCTTGGCGAATAGCTCATCCAGCGCTACGACCGCAAGGGAAGACTCAATCAACACTTCCAATTCACCGCCGCAGGGCAAGCCAAACCGCCGCGCCTCATCCGCAGTCACGCCGTAGCTTTGTAGGATGGGTTTATGACCGACAAATTCATCGCGACGTAATATGAGATCGTCCTCGATGCAGCCACCCGAGACTGAGCCAATAATAATGCCATCATCGCGCATCGCCATCAGCGAGCCCGGCGGACGGGGGCTGGCACCAAAGGTTTGCGTCACTGTTACCAGCCACACGTGACGACCCTCCGCGAGCCAGCTGCGCGCGTGAGTCAATACTTCGAGATCAAGACTTTGCATAATTTTTAACCAGCTAACATGTCAAATTTTTACGCCTTGGTCAAATCAGTTTGTGAGAGCGGCAACGATCTCACCCGCTTACCGGTTGCTGCAAAAATCGCATTGCACAAGGCCGGTGCCAGCGGCGGTGTACCCGGCTCGCCGACGCCACCGGGTGGCTGATCGGTGCCGGTTAGATACACCTCGATTTTAGGCATGTCACTGATGCGTGTGACCGGATAATCATGAAAATTGCTTTCCACCACAGCGCCGTTTTCAATCGTGATACGCCCATAACGGGCGGCATCTAACCCCGTCACGATGGCAGATTGCATTTGTGCCTTGACGATTTCAGGATGCACCGCCAGTCCCACATCGGCCGCACACACCACGCAATGAACTTTTACGGCGCCCTTATCAACGGATACCTCAACAACCTGTGCCACAAATCCGCCGAAGCATTCAGCAAAGGCAATGCCCCGGAAACGTCCAGCTGGCGAGGGCTTTGACCATTCCGCCTTCTCCGCCGCCAGTTCCAGCACGCGCCGCTGCCGCGGATATTTCGCCATAAGGGCGCGACGATATTCAAATGGATCTTGCCGGGCTTTATGCGCCAACTCGTCTAAAAAGCTTTCTGTGATGAACGCGTTTTGCGAGCTGCCGACGCTGCGCCAAAACCCGACTGGCACATGGGTATTCACGGTGGCCAGTTCACACAAGAAATTCGGCATCTCATACGGCAATGTAGCCGCACCTTCAGTTGAGGTGCCATCCAGCCCACCGCGCAAATTCTGCGGCGCACGGCGCGCCAGAATTGACGAGCCAACAATCCGGTGCTGCCACGCAATCGGCATACCCTTTTCATCCAGAGCCGCTTTGAAGACGTTGTAGGTCATCGGCCGATAGAAATCATGACGCATATCGTCTTCACGCGTCCACATCACCTGCACCGGGACGCGCAGTTGTTTGGAGAGCTCCAGCGCTTCTGTCACAAAATCAGATTCCGAACGACGACCAAAACCACCGCCCAAAAATTTGCTGTGGATATGCACTTTATCTTTAGTCAATCCGGTGGTTGCAACAGCGGCATTCTCGGCCAAGGTTGGTGCCTGCACGCCTGCCCAGACATCGCATCGATCAGCCTGCACCCATGCGGTGCAATTCATGGGCTCCATGGTTGCATGCGCTAAATAGGGCGTTTCATAAACGGCTTCAACGATGTTGCCTGATTTTGCAAATGCCTCCGCGGTGTTGCCGACTTCACGGGCTTTGGTGGCCGCGCCCTTGGATGCCGCGATAAATTGCTCACGAATCGACGCGGTTGAAACCTTGTCGCCGGCGCTTTCTTTCCACTTCATGTTGAGCTGCTCGCGCCCCTTCATAGCGGCCCAAGTATTATCCGCCACCACGGCCACGCCTGCAGCGATTTCAACCACCTGCGTCACGCCTTTAATTTTGCGTGCAGCGGCAGCATCAAATGAAGCGACCTGCGCGCCGAATACCGGTGGACGCGCCACCACCGCGTACTTCATGCCGGGCAGTTTGACGTCGATGCCATATTCTGCGGAACCATTGGTTTTGGCGGGCACATCCAAACGCTTGGGCGAGGTGCCAATGATGGTGAACGCGCTGCGCTCCTTAAGCGGTGGGTCGATCGGGACAGCCTGCTTTGCAGCGGCTTCTGCCAGCTCGCCAAAGGATAATTTTTTATTATTCAAAAGTACAAAACTATTTTCTACCCGGCAAAGCTTGGCATCGACATTCCATTTGCTGGCCGCGGCCGCGATCAACATCTCACGGGCGGATGCCGCACCGCGCCGATACAGTGGCATCAAGCGCCGCTGTGAACCCGATCCACCGGTAGATTGAAAGCCGCCCGGCAAGGCAAAAGCCAGATCATTCGGCGCTTGTTCCCAGCCTACCCGCGACCAATCGGCGCCCAGCTCATCAGCCAACACCATGGCTAGGCCAGTAGAAATGCCCTGCCCCATTTCGGCCTGACCGACCACCAGCGTGACACGGTTATCGGCACTGATTTTGATGAACGGATTAACGCGCCCGGTAGTTTGGCCGGCCACGGCCCATGCACCCGATGCGGTCCAGCCCAACTGAAAAACACCTGTTGCAGCAGCGCCAGTTTGAAGGAAGCGACGGCGAGAAATTTGCGTTGTCATAGTCATCTCCTAGGCTAATTTCTGCGCGGCGTCTTTGATCGCGGCGCGGACAGCATTGTAGGTACCACAACGACAAATATTGCCCGCCATCGCGGTATCAATATCTGCGTCGCTCGGCTTTTTATTTTTCGCTAGTAATGCCGCAGCACTCATGATTTGCCCAGATTGGCAGTAGCCACACTGCGGCACTTGCGCTTCAATCCATGCCTCGCGCACCATCTTGCCCAGCTTGGTTTCCACAGCCGCTTCAATGGTGGTGATATTTTTACCAGCAACAGTCGAAACCGGTGTCACGCAAGCCCGCACCGGCTCGCCATTCACATGCACCGTGCACGCTCCGCAGAGCGCCATACCGCATCCATATTTGGTGCCGGTTAGCCCAACTACGTCGCGGATCGCCCACAACAGCGGCATGTCAGGCGCGACATCCAGAGTTTGTTTTTTACCGTTTAATTGAAAAGCGATTGTCATCTATAGCTCCATGGATTAATTTTTCGACTTCGTTCGTTATTTTTTTATCTAATGCTGCTCGTGCCGCCGATGCCCTGACTGCTGCCCTGGCTGCCACTTATGGGCAACTCAGCAGCCGCACTTGTCGGCGGGGCGGATGCTGCCAAACCAAAATGCTCATGCACGGCATGGCTGTAGTCATCAAAATAATTTGCGGTGAGATTGTGGTGTGAACCGCCCTCGGCTCTTAAAAATCGCTTTGTCGCAGTTGCCGCCGTGAAAAGCTGCTCGCTCATGTTGAATGGCACTATCTCGTCATGGGTGCCATGGGCGAACAGGATTGGGATTTTGACATCCTTAATTCGTTGCAAATTATCAAATCGCTGCGTCACCAAAAAACCCACCGGCAAAAAACCCAGCGGGTATTGTGTAATTAGTGCAGGAATATTGGTAAATGACGCCTCGAGTATTAAGCCACTGGCATCGGGATACTTGATGGCAAGGTAGGTAGCCATCGCGCCGCCGAGCGAGTGACCCAAAATAAATCGCTTTTGGCTGGGCGCCAATTGCTGCAAATGAAGCCACGCCGCATCGGCATCCTCATTGGCGCTTTGCTCGGTGGGCGAACGTGCGGAAGATTGTCCGAATCCGCGGTAGTCAATCGCCAGTACCGAAAACCCCATGCGATTCCAGCGCGGAATTCGCGCCGCACTGCCGGTCAAATTCCAGCGGGCGCCATGTAAATAAAGCAGCACAGGCGCATTCGGGTCTGCGGCAGGTGCCCACCACACGTGGATTTTTTCGTTTTGGTTGCCGACCGCAATCCAGCGCTCTTCGAATTTATCGCGTTGAGCTTTATAGCCGCGCCATTCGCCCTGAACCGGATTAAAAATCCATTCGCCTTGTTTGGTTTCAACATACGCACAACCACCGGCGATGAAAATCGCCATAGCAGTTACCAAGTATGTAAGCCAACGTTTCATAAAATCTGGTCCGGTCAAAAAATTTTGGGGAGCAAACCATGCTCCCCAAATATTGCTATCACAATCAGCTTAGCTGTTTATGTCTTGGTAGCCTCTTCCAAATTAAACGGCAAAGTCCGCAGGCGCTTTCCGGTTAATGCAAAGACGGCGTTTGCCACGGCGGGGGCAATCGGCGGTGTGCCCGGCTCGCCCACACCGGTTGGCGAAGTCGCACCACTGTCGATAATGTGCACATTGATTTTGGGCATCTCGGCCAGACGCAGCACCGGATAGTCGTGGAAGTTGGATTGGTCCACCACCCCATCCTTCAGCGTTACCTTGCCATACAACGCGGCAGACAGGCCAAATACTGTAGCACTTTCGACCTGCGCGGTAATCGTCAGCGGATTAACCGCCAGCCCGCAATCAATCGCGGAGGTCACTTGATGCACTTTGATCTGGCCATTGTTGACAGAAACCTCGGCCACATGGGCGCAGACCGTGCCAAAACTTTCATGCACCGCGATACCGCGCGCACGACCTTTTGGCAAGGCACTGCCCCAGCCCGATTTTTCAGCCGCCGTGTTCAGCACTTTCAAAATACGCGGATGCTTGGCGAGATAGCCGCGACGAAATTCAACGGGATCTTTGCCCGCCGCTTTGGCAAGATCGTCCATCATTGATTCCATTGCAAACGCTGTGTGAGTATGCCCGACCGAGCGCCACCACAGGCCTGGCACACCGGTTTTTGTGCTGTGCAGGCTAACGTTCATATTGGGAATATCGTAGGGTGTATCGGCGACGCCCTCGATCGAGGTGGCATCCACGCCGCCTTTGACCATCATCGGCTCAAACGCGGTACCGGCAATAATGGATTGACCCACAATGGTGTGGTCCCAGCCTGAAATTTTGCCGCTGGCATCCAAGCCCGCCGTGACGCGATGCACATACATCGGGCGATAGTAACCACCCTTAATGTCGTCCTCACGCGTCCAGATGGTTTTCACCGGCACCTTGGCCTGCTTGGCGATTTCAACGGCTTCGATGATGTAATCAGCCGCGGGATTCGCGCGGCGACCAAAGCCGCCACCAGCCATCATGGTGTTGATTTTGACTTGTTCGGGCTTCAGTCCGGCCACTTGCGCCGCAGCACCCTGATCAACGGTTTGAAATTGCGTACCAGCCCAGATCTCGCAGCTATCGCCATCAAATTTCACGGTGCAATTGAGCGGTTCCATGGGCGCATGCGCCAGATACGGCATTTCGAATTCAGCAGTCACTGTCTTGACGGCGGCTTTGAGTGCGCTGCCGTCACTAACCTTGCCGGTAGGCAGACCCGGCTTCATTGCCATTTCACGATAGCTGGCCTGCATGGCGCTGGTCGTTGCTTTCGAGCCTGAAGACAGATCCCATTCCACCACCAGCGCATCGCGCCCGGTTTTGGCCGCCCAGAATGATTTGGCCACGACCGCAACACCGTTGGCGGTTTGCACGACATGGGTAACGCCCGGAATGCCTTTGACCTTATCCGCATTAAAACTTTTCACGCTGGCCCCAAAGGCGGGTGGTCGCTTCACCACGGCCACATGCAGATTGGGCACTTGCTTGGCCGTGATATCCATGCCAAACATGGCACTGCCATTTACTTTTGGCGCGGCATCAAGACGGCGGGTCGGCTTGCCGATCAGCTTGAAATTTTTGGCATCTTTGAGCACCACTTTTTCCGGTGCCGGAAGTTTATTGGCCGCATCGGCCAGCTGACCAAAAGGCGCACGCTGACCAGCCGGACCGATCACCACACCATTCTCTGCGCGGCACTGATCCGGCTTTACTTTCCATTTATCAGCCGCGGCTGAAACCAGCATGGCGCGGGCGGTTGCACCGACAGTCCGCATTTGCGTCCAGGAATTGACGACGGAGCTGGAACCACCCGTCATTTGCATCCCAAACATCGTATGGTTATAGGCTGCATTGGCCGGTGCCAACTCAGCGCGCACTTTGGTCCAGTCACAATCAAGTTCTTCGGCAACCAGCATCGGCAGTGAAGTCATTACCCCCTGGCCGAATTCAAGATGCTTGACCTGCACCGTCACTGCACCATCTTTGGCGATGCGCAAAAACGCATTGGGAGAAGTATTGGGTTTGGGGGGCTGCTGGGCGTTGGCTATTTTATTGCCGCCAGGCAAATAAAAACCAATTACCAGACCACCACCGGCAACAGCCGAGGTTTTCAGGAAATCGCGGCGGTTTGGATTCTTGTTGCCCGCTGATTTTTTCGGGCTGAGTAATTTCATATCCATGATCAGGCCTTCACTTTCGCGGCAGATTTTTTGACCGATGCTGGTTTAGCTACATCACTACTGGCGGCGGTTTTAATCGCCGCACGAACGCGGTTATAGGTACCGCAGCGACAAATATTGCCACTCATGGCGGCGTCAATTTCTGCATCGGTGGGCGCTGCGTTTTTGGTAAGCAAAGCCGTCGCCGACATGATTTGTCCTGACTGGCAATAGCCGCACTGCACCACATCTTCGGCAATCCACGCCGCTTGCACGCGCTTGCCAACCGGGGTTTTGCCGATCTCTTCAATCGTTACCACCCGCTTGCCCGCCAGGCTGGATATCGGCATGGAGCAGGAACGGGTTGCCTCGCCATTGACCAGCACAGTACAAGCGCCGCATAGCGCCATGCCGCAGCCGTATTTGGTGCCAATCTTTTGCAAGTTGTCGCGCAGGAACCACAACAGAGGCGTGTCAGGCGACACATCGGTTTCAAATCGTTCGCCATTGATGGTGAAGCGGATCATGGGTTATCTCCGGAAGGAATTCAAAAATAATCGGGCTGTAAGGGTAAAGGGCAGACGGGTCACCAAACAATGCATGACCGATACATTCATGCAGCAAAATGGGCGGCTAGGAAATGGGTCACTACAACCAGACCCCAAAATGTGAAGAAAGTTTACGCTAGTTGCGCGACAAAATAAATTCTCTGCGCCTTTAAATCACCATACCTTGGCCCTGCATTGTCCACAGGAAAGCCGGGCGTAGTATCATCTGGCGATGCGCAAAAAAATATCAAAAAACCTGTTTCCCGCTCCCAGCGATTGCGAGGCGGCGTTTTATGATGCTTTCGAGCGGGCTGATCTGAATGCGATGATGGCCGTTTGGGCGGACGAGCCCTCCATTGTCTGCATCCATCCGCAGGGTCCGCGACTGGCGGGGCTTGCATCGATCAGCGATAGTTTTGCCGAGATTTTTTCGCACGGACCGGGCACACAACTGCAAGTCAGTGAATTGCGCAAACAGCAAAGCCAGACGCTGGCCATTCATAATGTTTATGAAACCTACATGATGAAAACCGAACCCGGCGGTAAATTGCCGGATATGCCGCCGGTATTGGCCACTAATATTTACCTCCTGACTCCCAACGGCTGGCGCATGATTTTGCATCACGCCTCACTGTCGCCCCGCGGCACGACGGCTGAGGAACAAGGCGTTTCGCGGATATTGCATTGATCTCGCCATGGCATCCCAGACTGCTATTGAGCGGTTGGGCGATTATCACCTTAGCCATTGTTGCGCCTGCTCCCGCGCAGGCAGCCGACCCAAACAAGGTTATCCGCACGCCCTATCAGTCCTCTGAGACCAACTTTGATTGCGCCATCGAATCCGATGAATTTACCGGCACGCTCTGCGACAATATTTTTGATTCGCTGCTGCAATACGACCACCTCGCCCGTCCGGTCAAGCTGCAAGGCCGCGCCGCTACCGGACTCCCGCATATTTCGGCGGATGGACTGACTTATACCTTCAAGCTTAAACCGGGCATTTTTTTTACCGATGATGTTTCGTTTGGCGGTAAAAAACGCGAGTTGATCGCGAGTGATTATATTTACAGCTTCAAACGCATTCTCGACCCCAAGCTGATTTCAAAATGGCAATTTTTATTTGATAAAAAAATTGTGGGTGGCGATGAGCTGGTAGCCGAAGCCAAACAAAACGGTAAATTCGACTACGACAAACCGATTGCCGGACTGGAAGCACCCGATAAATTCACACTTATCATTCGCCTCAAAAAGCCGGACTACAACCTTTCCTATATTCTCGCCCTGCCCGCCACTTCCGCGGTGGCACGCGAAGTTGTTGAGCACTATGGCAGCACTTTTCCGGAGCATCCGGTGGGCTCTGGTCCGTACCGCTTGAAAGACTGGCGACGCTCGTTGCGGGTCACGCTGGAAGCGAACCCGGATTTTCGTGAGGAGTACTTTGAGTCTGCGATTACGGCCGATCCCCGCGCTGACCCGCGTGACCTGGCGATTGCCGCGCATCTCAAAGGCAAGCGCCTGCCGTTGGTCGGGCGTATTGAAATATCCCCCATCGAGGAGGAACAGCCGCGCTGGCTGGCATTCCTCAACAATCAATATGATTTCATTCGTCCTATCCCGACACCGTTCATCGAGGTTGCAATGCCGGGTGGCAAACTGGCGGCCAATTTAGCCAAGCTTGGCATGAGCACGCGCCCCGACGAAGTCGCCTGGCTGACCTATACCACCTTCAATATGCAGGACAAAACCCTTGGCGGCTATACGCCGGAAAAAATTGCGCTCCGTCGTGCCATGTCGATGGCGTATCCGGTCGAAGATGAGATCGCCATTATCGAAAAGAATCAGGCGTTGAAATCATGGTCGCCGATTGCTCGCGGCATGGCCGGTTTTGTGGATGAGCGCACCGATTTTTTTGACTACAACCCGGCAAGAGCGAACGCGCTGCTGGACACCTTTGGCTATAAAGACCGCGACGGGGACGGTTGGCGCGAGATGCCCGATGGCTCGCCGCTGGTGATCGATATGGCCTCGGTGCCCGATCAGCGCGAGCGCAGTCGAATGGAGTTGTGGCGGCGCGCGATGCAACGCATCGGTATTCGCATGACCAACAATAAGGTTGAGAAACTGCCGGAGCTGCGCAAGCAAGCTCAAAAAGGCAAAGTGCTGATGTTTAACTACGGCTGGATTGCCGACTATCCGGATGGCGAGAATTTCCTGCAACTCTTTACCACTGACTCCATTGGCGGCGCGAACTATTCACTGTTTTCGCTGCCTGAATTTGATCAACTGTACAAACAAATCGTAACCATGCCCGATTCGCCGGAGCGTACTGCAATTTATACGCGGATGGTTCACCTGCTCTGGGTTTACAATCCATGGCGGGTTAACACCCTGAAACAGGGCACGGTCCTCATCCAACCGTGGGTTTTAGGCTACCGAAAACACCCGTTCGCGCATGAGCCGTTCCGTTATCTCGATATTGATTTATCCAGGCTGCCCCAATAAATTATGACTGCTCGCCAACAACAACTTGCTGCCACTGTTCTCACCGCGCTATTGCTGGTTGCGCTGGGACTACAACTGGCCTGGTGGAGCTGGCATTTTTTTGCACCCGCCATAGACCTGGACGGTTCAAACTCTATTACTGGCGCGGATTCTGGCGATGTTACCGATTATAAAAAACTCGCCCGTCAGCTTTTCAGCGGCGATGGATCGACACCTGTTGCCACCGGCAATGATGCTGCCAACAAAAGCGATATCAGCTTAAAAGGCGTGTTCGCCGTTGATGGCAATACGGTTTCGGCGGCCGTCGTCAATCTGGGCGGCAAAGATCAGGTGGCGAGATTGAATCAGGAACTTGCCAATGGCGTCAAACTGACCGAAGTGCATGCCGATTACATCGTCGTCAGCCGCGCTGGTGTAACCGAAAAAATCATGCTCGATTCATTCCGCAACGCCAAAGGAACCAGTGTTGCCGCTGGCACCATCAATACCGCTGCCGGCTTTCGTCTGAACGTCGCCACAGCCGGCACCAATAGTTATAGCCTGTCGCGACAAGAGCTCAACACCGTCCTTCAAGATCCGCGCCAATTGGAGTTTCTAGGTCGCATCGGCAACGCGCCCAGTGGCGGCATCCGTGTCGATGACGCACCCACCAATTCGCTCTCCGGCAAATTGGGGTTGCGTCCGGGCGATGTCATCAGCAGCATCAATGGCCAGCCGGTCAACGGCACTGGCGATTTGGCTAGGCTCTATCAGCAATTCGCTACCCTCTCGCAAGTCCGCATTGAGCTTAAGCGCGGTGGCGCACCGATGTTGCTGACTTATGCGGTACAAAATTAACCCATAACTGTTACTGATTTTATCGTCGTTTTGATTGTTGTTTTTATCATTTTAAGCTGCTGTAACAGCCATGCCGTACAATCGTAAAATACTGTTTTAATGGACGCGTAATGCAATCATTCTTATCAAAATCAAGCCCGCCGTCAGCGCGCCGTAAATTCACTACAACCCGCTCTACTTTAGCGGCCGCCTGCCTGGCACTTGCTATTGGCGGCAGTGCGCTGGGCATGCTGGTGACAACATCACCGGCAATCGCTGATGAGCTGGTCACGCTAAATTTTGTCAACGCGGATATCCCCTCGGTTGTCAAAGCGATCGGTGGCCATACCGGCAAAAATTTCATCATTGACCCGCGGGTGACGGGCAATATGAATATTATTTCGCAAACACCGGTCACCAAAGATCTTGCCTATCAAATTTTGTTGTCCGCCTTGAGAGTGCATGGCTACGCGGCGATTGAAGAGCGCGGCGTCGTCAAAATTATTCCCGAAGCCGATGCCAAAACCAGTGGCACCGTAATTGACCGTAGCACCCAGCTCTCCGGTGACCGCATCGTCACCCAAGTATTTGCTTTGCAAAATGAATCCGCTGCGCAAATCGCCACTATCTTGCGGCCGTTGGTTGCACCGAATAATTTTATCGGCGCCTATCCTGGCAACAACACATTGGTGATTACCGATTACGCGCAAAACGTGCAGCGCATTGCCAAAATCATCGCGTCAATCGACGTCCCCGTCAGCGCGGATGTACAACTGCTCAAGCTGCAATATGCGAGCGCGGTGGATGTAGCCGGTTTGCTCACCCGCCTGATGCCGGAGTCGACACCCAATCCGGCGTTACCCGGCTCGTTGCCGAAGCTGACTATCGGCGTAGAGCCGCGCACCAATAGCCTGATCCTTCGCGCTGAAACCCCGGCGCTGATTACCCGCGTTAAAACACTGGTCGCGGGCATTGATATTCCCACCGCCGCCAGCGGCAATATTCATGTGGTGTATTTGCGCAATGCTGAAGCGGTCAAACTGGCGGAGACTTTGCGCGGTCTCATCGGCAGTGGCGGTGGTAGTAGTATTGGTTCATCCGGTATCAGCGTCAGCAGCCCAGCCCTAGCCACAACCAATAGCTCAAACACCAGCGCGGGCGCGACTTCCGGGGCATCATCGGTCGTCAGTAGCTCGATACAGGCTTATGCGGCCACCAACTCTTTGGTGATTGTGGCGCCCGACCATATTTATAATTCGCTGCGTTCGGTTATCGACAAGCTCGACACGCGCCGCGCCCAGGTTTATGTTGAGGCGCTGATTGTGGAAGTTTCCAGTTCGATTGCGACTGAATTCGGCATTCAGTGGCAGGACCTTTCCCGCATTAACAGCGGTGGAACCAACGTGATCGGCGGCACTAATTTTGGCGGCTCTGGCCAAAACATTATTGGCGCTTCGTCTAATATCGCGAGCGTTGGCACCGGACTCAACATCGGCATCGTCCGCGGCCGCGTGAATTTGCCCGGCATCGGCGAAGTGCTCAATCTCGGCGCCCTGGCGCGCGCACTCGAGGCCGACCAACGTAACAATGTCCTCTCGACACCCAACATCCTCACGCTCGATAATGAAGAAGGAAAAATTGTTGTCGGACAAAACGTACCGTTCGTGACCGGCAGTTTCACGCAAGGGGCCAACGCCTCGACCAATCCATTCCAGACCATTGAGCGCAAAGATATCGGCCTGACGCTGCGCGTGACACCACAGGTTGCCGAGGGTGGCACTGTGAAGCTGAAGGTTTATCAGGAAGTCTCGAGCGTGGTGCCAACCACCAGCAACGTTAAATCGGCTGATTTGATCACCAACAAGCGATCGATTGAAAATACTGTGCTGGTTGACGACGGCCAGATCGTGGTGATTGGTGGCTTGATATCCGACGACACTAAAAACAACGACAGCAAAGTACCGCTGCTGGGTGATATTCCATTCATCGGCAATCTTTTCAAATACCAAACCCGCAATCGCGATAAAACTAATCTGATGGTTTTCCTGCGCCCCTATGTATTGCGCGATGGCAAAGCCGCCAACACCCTCACCGGTGACCGCTATGATTACATACGCAATGAGCAAGGCGTGCATTTGAAGGACGGTGAATCACTGCTGCCGCCCACCGGCGGACCGCTGTTGCCCCCATCGCTGGCGGCACCTGCTCGGGCTATCGCGCCAACATCGGCGCCAAACCCTACGCCCAAATAATCATGGGTGCCGCATTTGCCAAACTCGATTCGAAGCAGCAGCACACGGATAGCGCTACCGTGCGCTTGTTGCCGTACCATTTTGCCAAGGCCAAAGGCGTTATCACGGCACGCGAGATCGAGGGTGAAATCGAAATTTGGCTAGCGCCAAATCCTGAATCAGCCACACTCGCCGAAGTCCGCCGCATGACCGGCAAGCCATTGCGCCCGGTGTTACTTTCCGAAACCGATTTCAAAGCGCATCTCGCCAAAGCCTACGCCGGTGACACCTCCGACAATGCCGGTGATTTTGCGCTCGATATTGCCAGCAATATCGATAGCGCTTCTGATCTCACGCTGCTCACTGAATCGTTGCCTGACATCACCGATTTGCTTGAAACCGAGAATGATGCGCCGATCATTAAGCTCATCAACGCCCTGCTCACCCAAGCGGTGCGCGAAAATGCGTCGGACATTCACCTAGAAATTTTTGAGCGACGCTCGCTGGTGCGCTTTCGCGTCGATGGCGCGTTGCGCGATGTGGTGGAGCCCAAGCGCTCGCTCCACGCGGCGATGGTGTCACGCGTCAAAGTGATGGCTGAACTCGATATCGCCGAAAAACGTTTACCGCAGGACGGCCGCATCATGCTGCGGATTGCAGGGCGTCCGGTCGATGTACGCGTATCCACACTACCCACTGGCCACGGCGAGCGGGTGGTGCTGCGGCTGCTCGATAAACAGGCAGGGCGCTTGTCACTGGATGGTCTTGGCATGCCCGCCCATACGCTGGCGCGACTCGATCATTTGATCCAGCAACCGCACGGCATTATTTTAGTTACAGGTCCCACCGGCTCGGGTAAAACCACGACCTTGTATGCGGCATTGTCGCGGCTGGATGGTCGCACTCGCAATATGATGACGGTTGAGGATCCGATTGAATATGATCTGGATGGTGTCGGCCAAACGCAGGTCAATCACAAAATCGAGATGACGTTTGCTCGAGCCTTGCGCGCTATTCTGCGACAAGATCCGGACGTGATCATGATCGGTGAAATCCGCGATCTGGAAACCGCGCAGATCGCGGTGCAGGCCTCGCTGACCGGCCATCTGGTACTGGCCACCTTGCACACCAATTCCGCGGCGGGTGCGGTAACCCGTCTGGTGGATATGGGGATTGAGCCGTTCCTGCTAGCGTCCACCTTGTCGGGCGTATTAGCACAACGGCTAGTTCGCAAACTAGCACCCGATGCCAAACGCCAACGCACGCCCACCGCTGCCGAGCAAGAAATTTTATCGGCGTCGTCAAACCCCGCGCATCAACATTTGGCGCAGGTGTTTGAACCCGTTGAGGGTGTCAGCCCGGGCATGACCGGCTATCGTGGCCGCACCGGTATTTATGAATTGCTCACCGTCGATGAAGGCTTGCGAAAATTGATTCACGATGCCGCCTCTGAGCGTGATATCGCCGAAGCCGCCATACGCGGCGGCATGACCCCGTTGCGCGAAGACGGTCTGCGCTGGGTTGCCGATGGCGTGACCTCGATGGAAGAGGTCTTGCGCGTGACGCGCGATTAAACGCGAAAATATGACCGAGTGATGAACTAAATCATGCCCGGCTACCGCTACACCGCCTACGATCTTGACGGCCGCGAACAACGCGGCGTGCTGGAATCCGACAGCCCACGCCTAGCACGCGCGCAGTTGCGCGAGAAGGGATTATTTCCGCTGGATGTTGCGCAAATCGAAGCTGCCAATGACACCAACATCGGCACCTTCAGCAAACGTCGCGCGCATCTTGCCACCGCTGATCTCGCCCGCGTCACCCGCCAACTCGCCACCTTGCTGGGTGCTGGTCTGACGATTGAACAAACCTTCAACGCGATCATTGAGCAAGCCGAATCCGAACCTGAACGCCAGTTGCTGGCTGCGGTTCGCGGTCAGGTACTGGAAGGCCAGTCGCTGGGCACCGCCCTCAACCAATTCCCCAGTACGTTCACTGATCTCTATCGCACCCTAGTCACCGCCGGCGAGACCTCCGGTAAATTGCCGCTGGTGTTGGCACGATTGGCGGATTATGTTGAAGAGCAGCAAGCGCTGAAACAAAAATTATTGGTGGCGATGATTTACCCTGCGATTGTGATGACCGTTTGCATACTGGTTGTCACCGGGCTCATGGTGTATGTGGTGCCGCAAGTGATCGGTGTTTTTGAATCCACCAAACAGACTCTGCCGTTCATGACGCGAGCTTTGCTGGCGTTGTCAAAATTTATTCAACTCACTGGCGTGTTCTGGCTAGTGGCAGGCGTGGCGGGCTTCATCGGTGCGCGGATCATGCTTAAACGTGAAAAGGTGCGGCGGCGTTTTGATTTGGCGCTATTGCGCTTACCTATATTTGGTCGGCTCATCCGCTCGCAGGAATCATCGCAACTGGCCGCGACCTTATCGATTCTCGTCGGCAGCGGCGTGCCGGTTTTGACGGCGCTGCAAGCCGGTGCTGGCGTGGTCGGCAATCTGCCGATGCGGGAAGCTCTGCAACGCGCCGCGGTGGCGGTGCGTGAAGGCTCGGGACTTGCCCGCGCTATTATTGCCCAACAACAAAAGCCGCCGTTGTTTCCTCCCGTGATGGTGCATTTGATTGCCTCCGGTGAAGCCAGCGGCCGCCTCACTCAGACCCTTGAAGCCGCGGCACGTCAGCAGCAGCGCGATGTCGAAACCCGTACCACCGCCTTTGCCGCCATCATTGAACCCGCGATGATTCTGATCATGGGTGTCATTGTTCTGGCGATTGTGCTGGCCGTGCTACTGCCAATTTTTGAACTTAACCAACTCGTTGCCAAATAATGATGAAATGAAGAAATGATGAAAAAATTTATGTTTCCTAAACTCTCACGCGGCTTCACCCTGATTGAAATCATGATCGTGGTCGTGATCATCGCCATCCTTGCCGCAGTCGTAATCCCGCGGATTCTGGATCGCCCCGATCAGGCCCGCGTCACCGCAGCCAAAGCAGATATCGCCATCATCATGCAGCAGCTCAAATTGTATCGGCTCGACAATGCCGCCTATCCGTCCACCGATCAGGGACTGCAGGCGCTGATCATCAAGCCCACCACTAATCCATTGCCGATGAACTGGAAAAACGGCGGCTATCTGGAAAAATTACCGAACGATCCATGGGGACGCCCCTATCAATATCTGAACCCCGGCCTCAAAGGCGAGATTGATGTGTTCAGCCTGGGCGCCGATGGTCAGCCCGGTGGCGAAGGTAATAATGCGGACATCGGCTCATGGAATCTTTGACATCTTTTTACACAAAGTCATTTATCCATGCGGCATTTGAGGCATAAATGTCCGGAAACGACCGCCAATAATAGCATTTCATATTTTGACGGTGGCAGCGGCGATGGTGGATTCACGCTCATCGAAATTCTCGTCGTCGTGGTCATTATCGGCATTGCCCTGTCGCTGGCGGTTGCCAAGCTTTATCCCGACGAGAACGAGCGCCTTCGCCAGGAAACCGACCGCACACTTGCGCTGCTGGAAACCGCACGCGATGAAGCCGCCTTTAGCGGTCACACCATCGCCTTCAACATTGTCGAAAACACCTTAACCTTTTATGCGCGCGACACAAAATCTGCCGACATTAAATGGTTGCCGGTGAATAGTCCGCAATTAAGCGCCAGACCATTTGCGGACGGCATCAGCGCAGCGCTTCAGATTGGCAGCCGGACAGCGGGGGCGGGAAGAGGCGGCGACCCAACCAACCGCGATGCATTGGCGCTATTTCAACCCGCCGGTGTTGGTGTGCCGTTCGAGGTGCAGCTGGTTTCAAACTATGGCCAGCGCGCCATTGCCTCGGATGCATTGGGCAATCTGGCCATGGTCAATGAGGCCGCAGGTAAAACCGATGCGCGTTAATTCACTCACCCTGCGCGGCTTTACGCTGGTCGAAGTATTGATTGCACTCGCCATCCTGGCGATTGCCTTGTCCGCCGCCGTTCGAGCGGCGAGTGTGGCGGTCGATAGCGCACAGGAAAGCAAGTTGCGCACCCTGGCCACCTGGGTTGCGCAAGACCGGATCGCCATCGCCAGCGCGCTGGTAAAAACCAGCAACCGCCTGCCGCCAGTCGGCGATAGCAGCGACAGTCAAAATTCGGCGGGCATTGAGTTTGGTATTCAAATTAAAGTCACCGACACCCCCAACCCCGCCTTCAGGAAGCTTGATGTGCGGGTACTGCGTCCGGGCGATTCGCAGGCGCTGGTATCGATGACCAGCTATCTGGTATCGCCAACCAGCATCGCAAAAACAGGCCCATGAGTAACCCTAAACAAAGCGGCGTGACGCTCATCGAGCTACTGGTCGCGATGGCGATTTTTGCAATTATTGCGGTGATGGCCTATCGCACCTTGGGCTCGGTGTTTCAAACCCGCGAACAGTTACAAAACGAAAGCGCCAAATGGCGCGACACCGCTTTATTTTTTTCACGGCTTGAAAACGATTTGGGAGCGCTGTTGAATCGCCCAATTAGGAACGCCGATAATTTGCCAGAACCAGCGTTCCTATTGCGGCGCCTGGCTGCTGCTGAAAATGAAGCCACACTTACCGTTACCCGCACTGGTTTTGCTGATACCGATGGCGAAATGGCCGCGCCGCAACGAATTGGCTACCGGCTGCGTGATGGCAAGCTGGAACTGTTGATCTGGCCCGGACTGGATCAGGCACCGCGTGCCAAGCCGCAGGTCTTTGCCGCACTGAAGAATGTGCGCGAGGCCAGCTGGCGGGCGCTACATCCGACACAATCATGGCTACCCGGCTGGGACAAACTGGAAGCAGATACGCTCACTTTTCCCGCCGCATTAGAGCTCTCTCTCACACTTGCCACTGGTGAAAAAATCACCCGCACCTTTGCCATCCGGAATTACAGCAATGCCAAATAAGTTCCAACATCAGCGCCCACCTCAACGCGGCGCGGCCATCATTACCGCTTTATTAGTGGTGATGTTGGCCGCGACCATTGCGACTTATTTGCTGGCGCAGCAATCGCGCGCGCTGACCCGCACGGCCCGCGCCACCGAACGTGCCCAGGTGTCGCTCTATGCCGAACCTACCCTGGATTGGGCGCGCGCTGTATTGTTTCAGGGCCGTAACGATACCCGCACCGCCCTGAAGGACCCGTGGGCACAGCCGATTGCCGCGCAGCCCTTATTTAACGCAGACGGCAGCAGCAGTGTGTTTGCGTCCGGCCTCATGCATGATGAGACCGGCAAGTTCAATCTCAATAATTTGGTGAAGGACGACCGCACCGCAAGTCAGGACGATATTGATATATTCAAGCGTCTGCTAAAAAAACTGAAGCTCAATCCTGACTTAAGCGACGCCGTTGTTGACTGGCTCGATAAAGACAGCGATACCCGTCCGAACGGCGCGGAAGATGGTTATTACATGAATCTTGCCGTGCCTTATCGCACTGCCAATGTACTCATGGTGCAGTGGCAGGAGCTAGCCCGCGTGCGCGGCGTTGATGCAGCCGCCATGCGACGGCTCGCGCCATTTGTGACGGCCTTGCCTATGCGTACAAAAATCAATGTGAACACAGCGCCTATCGAAGTTATCGCGGCGTTGTCCGATGATATTTCTGGTGAAGATACGGGGAATTTGGTGCGATTGCGCGAGCTTCCGTTTCTGAGCAATGACGACATTATCTGGCGCTTGCCCTCTCTGAAAAAAGCCTGGCCCGCCGTTAGCCCCTTTGTGGATGTCAAGAGCAACTATTTTTCCGTCACGATCGCGATCACCGGTGAAGCGGCCGCAGCCCATCAAACCGCGCTACTGGAACGCACACAATCAACACCACCGGATTGGCCCCGTATAATTTGGGTGCAGGCGCAGTAAGCGGCCTAGTCCCTGCACCCATTGTCCACCCATCAGCCATCCATCAACTAAAACCATACCTATAATTTAACGCTGTGTTCCTCATCATTGCCCTCCCCCATCTGCCACACTTTAGCGCGAGTGAAACCTCGGCTGCGTGGTCGCTGTTCGACGCCAGGGGCGGATGGCTGCGTTCGGGCACCGATGTATTGAGCGCCATGCCGCGCGCCGAGCAGGTGATTGCCACCGTGCCTGCCAGCCGCATCGTGTTTATTGAAACCCCGTTGCCCCGCCTGAGCGGCGCACGGCGCGAAGCACTACTGCGCTACGCCATTGAGGACAAGCTCACGATTGACCCCGATACAGTTCATGTGGCCCTGCTGGGTGAAGCCGATAGTGATGCTGCTGCCGATGAATCCGCAAAAATTTCCGCAGCCCGCTATATCGTTGCCGCCATTGACCGCGGCTATTTCAGCGAGGCGTTGGCATGGCTCAGCGCTGGCGGGCTCGCACCACGCGCCGTATTTGCTGAAACAGAATCGGTGCTTGCCGCAAAAGGTGAATGGGCGATCGTGTTGGGGCCGCAACAAAGCTACGCCAAACGCCATGATAGATTTGCCTATGCACTGGACAGTGGTGCCAGCACAGTGCTGGCGGAGCCGCCTTTCGCACTGAGTCTCGCCTTGCAGGAAGTGGCCAAACCGCCCACCTCGCTGGTGGTGTACGTCACCGGCCATGATGAATCACGCCCGTCCAGTGTTGACCTTGCGGCGCAGTGGCAAACCAAGCTGGGCATACCCACGCGTATTGCAGTCAACACGGCACCCACGCAATCGGGCAATCGTCTGCTGCAACTCAACACCGGCAATTTGCTCACCGGTGAATTCAAGCCGCGCAGTGCCGGATCGAGTTGGCTAAAAGACCTGCGGCCCGCGATGGGGCTGATGGCCGTTTTACTGGGCTTGCAACTAATTTTTAATCTTGCCGATTGGTGGCGGCTCGATCGGCAGCGCATAGTCATCGAAGCCGAGATGCGGCAACTGTTTCAAGCCACCTTCCCCAATGCCACCGCGATTGTCGATCCGGCTCTTCAGCTGCAACGTAATCTGGAGACACTCAAACGCGAGCGCGGCCTCAGCCAGCGTGGTGACCCACGGCTTGCGCTGGCGCAATTGACCGACCTAACGCAGGCCGCACCCGAGCTGGTGATTAGCGAAATTAACCTCAGCGAAACGGCCACGACCTTATCAGGCAGTCTTGCCAATCCCGCTGGAGAAGCCACCCTGCGCGAAAAAATTTCGCTCATACCCAATGCCAGTTTCAACATGGAGATAGCCAAAGCGGGCACTCCTACTCGCGTGGTCATTACCATCAACAGCAAGGCGGGCACATGATAAGCGCGCTCAAAATCAAGCTCGTCAGCGATCGAGATCGCGTCATGCATTCGCTAACCAGCAGCCCCATTTGGATACGCTGGCAAAGCCTCAGCAGCGAGGGGCAGCGCATCATCAAATGGAGCGCCGCTGTACTGGCGCTGGCGCTCATCTGGGCTTTTATATGGCTGCCTGCTTCACGCGGACGCGCGGCCTTGACGACCCGCATTCCCGTGCTACAAACGCAGCTGGCGGAAATGAAACGCGAAGCGGACGACATCAAACGCATCCAAGCCATGCCGTTGGTGGTGACAGCCGAAAATAGACGCACGCTCGCCGATACTGCCGGGTTGCAAACCGCCTTTGGTGCGACAGCAATCGTAGCCATTAACGACAGCCGGCAATTTCGCGTCAGCATTCCCAGTACGGCTTACACAACATGGCTGGATAATCTTGACATGGTACTCACCCGGTTTCGACTACGTGTGGTGAAGTTGAATTTAAAGCCGCTCGATGCAAAATCGCCCGCATCCACCGATACCCGCAACAATGCCGCATTGGTTGCGGTTGAGCTCGTGCTGGCCGATGACACCGGCATGAGCGGAAAATAACGCGCCATGAAACTTCGACACGCCATTATTTTATTTACCGCTGTTTTTATTATCGGCCTCATGGTGCTGGCACCGGCCACGCTCATTCAAGGCCCGGCTAATCGCGCGATGGCACCAAATGCAGCTCTGACGGTAACCGCCGGCACCATTTGGTCGGGCAGCGGCACGCTTGCTCTGTTCCCGACCGCGCGCGCCGTCATCGTGCCCGTTACATGGCGCTTCGATCCGCTGGCATTGCTGCGCTTGCGGCTGGGGCTTTATCTGGCTGGCAATTCACCCGCGCTGTCCGGTTATACCCGCGTGGGCGCCGGTATCGCCAGCATGGAGCTGCGCGATACGGATATGAAAATTGACGGTGCGCTGATCAGCCGCTCTAATTCCATGCTGTCACTGATGGGCCCACGCGGCTCACTGCATCTAAAAATCAATGATGGTGATCGCATCATCACACCGTATCAAACCCAGTCGGGCATTCGCGCGTTGGAAGGCAAGCTCGCTGTCAAATTTGATAGCCTGACCCTGCCCGGCCTGTCGCCACGGCCATTAGGCACCTACGATATTGCGGTCAAACTCAACAACAGCACCGCGGAATATGCGTTTGTGAATTGCGCGGGCAATCTTAAATTTGACGGCGGCGGCACCGTCTCCTGGGGCAGTGCCCGCACCTTCGTCTATCGTGGGCTGGCCAGCGCGCCGCGTGAAGCTAGCTCTCTCTTGACGCCGTTAATGTCAGTGGGGCAACCGACAGCGGATGGCCGTTTGCAAATTAACTACAACACCAATTGGTAATCGCAGTGGATCGAAATACGGTAGATAACGAGACCCTCCCCATATTCACGACTGCTACGGTCAGTACGATCACGGCTACGACTGCGGCTGCGCCTGCCCCGCTGCCGTACGTGCCGCCGTGGTGGCTCAGCAACGCGCATACGCAAACGGTTTATCCGCCGCTATTCGCCAAACGCGCCGCCATTCAATATAAACGCGAACGCTGGGGCTCCACTCCGCACGGCAAGGCGGATGGCGATTTTGTGGATGTGGATCGGCTGGCAGCCCCTCAAGCGGAAGATCCACGCCAACCCATGCTGGTGGTTTTTCATGGCCTGGAAGGCAGCTCGCAAAGCGTCTATGCCCTCAATCTCATGCATCAGGCACAACAACGCGGCTGGCGCGGCATGGTGCCGCATTTTCGCGGTTGCAGTGGGGAGATGAACCGGCTGCCGCGCGCTTATCATTCTGGTGATGCCGCAGAAATTGATTGGATTTTGCGGCGCGTCAAAGCGGAATCGCCCGACGCACCGCTGTATGTCGCGGCCATTTCACTGGGCGGAAATGCCACGCTGAAATGGCTGGGCGAGCAAGGCGGTGAAGCCACTAAAATTGTCACCGCCGTTGCCGCAATTTCTGCACCGGTTGACCTGACCGCCGCCGGCAATGCATTGGAAGTGGGCCTCAGTAAAATTTATGCGAAAAATTTTCTCGCCTCCATGAAAAAAAACGCGCTGGAAAAATTGGCTTATCACCCCGGTATTTTCAATGCCGATGTGGTACGCGCAGCGGCAACACTGCGCGAGTTTGACAACGAAGTTACCGCACCTCTACACGGCTATCGCAATACCGATGATTACTGGCTGCGCGCATCGGCCAAGCCCGGCCTGATTGATGTCCGGGTGCCCACCTTGCTATTGAACGCGCAAAATGACCCTTTTCTGCCTGCATGGGCGCTGCCTACAGTGCAGCAGGTTTCATCATCGGTTACGCTGGATTTCCCCAGCGATGGCGGGCATGTGGGATTTTTTTCCTCATCCTCGTTAATTCCATTTTTTGGCGACAGCACTTGGATGCCGAAACGGGTTCTTCATTTTTTTGATCATCAACACTGAAGGTACTGTAAGCACATGACCATTATTGCACATGAAATTTTCAAGGCTTATGACATTCGCGGCATCGTCGGTAAATCCCTGACACCGGAAGGCGTTGAGCTCATCGGCAGAGCATTGGGCTCCGAATTGAAACTGCGCGGTGGCACACACGTTGCGATTGGCCGCGATGGCAGACTGTCGGGCCCCAGTCTCTCGCAAGCGCTAACGCGCGGCTTGCAGGCGACGGGTGTTCACGTGATTGATATCGGGGTGGCGGCCACACCGATGGTTTATTTTGCCGCACATCATTTTAATGTCGGTTCAGCGATCATGGTGACCGGCTCGCACAATCCACCGGATTATAACGGTATCAAAATGGTTCTGCAGGGTGAGACCCTGGCACTCGACGCGATTCAGGTATTGAAGCGTCGTATTGAGTCGGATGATTTTTCGTTAGCAGCCGCGCTCGGCAGTTACGAGACCCGCGATATTGCTGATGCGTATATCGCCCGTATTGTGGGCGATATCAAACTTTCCCGCCCGATGAAAATCGTGATGGACTGCGGCAATGGCTCGCCCGCCATTATTGCCGCACCCTTGTTCAAGGCACTGGGCTGCGAGCTGGTGGAGCTGTATTGCGATGTGGATGGCAATTTTCCCAACCATCACCCCGACCCGTCGCGTCCCGAAAATTTGCAGGACGTGGTTCGTGCATTAAAGGAAACCGATGCAGAGCTCGGCATTGCCTTTGATGGTGACGGCGACCGCCTCGGCGTGGTCACCAAGGATGGTGAAATCATTTATCCGGATCGACAATTGATGTTGTTTGCCGCCGATGTGCTGTCGCGGGTGCCGGGTGGCGAGATTATTTTTGATGTGAAATCTTCGCGCAATTTATTCAAATGGATCCGCGATCACGGCGGCAAGCCATCGCTGTATAAAACCGGCCACGCGCTTATCAAACTACAAATGAAAAAAACTGGTGCACCACTGGCCGGTGAAATGAGCGGGCATATTTTTTTCAAAGAGCGCTGGTATGGTTTCGACGATGCGCTGTATTGCGGTGCGCGTCTGCTGGAGATTGTCAGCAAATTTGCGGATGCCAATGCACCTCTGAAGGCTCTGCCAAATGCGGTTTCCACGCCGGAGCTGAATTGGCAATTAACCGAAGGCGAGCCGCATCACCTCATCGCTGAAATGGAAAAAACCGCCAAATTTGAAGGCGCGGATGAAATCATCACCATCGACGGCCTGCGGGTGGAATATCCAGATGGCTTCGGCTTGGCCAGAGCCTCCAACACCACACCGGTGATCGTGCTGCGCTTTGAAGCCGAGACCGAGGCAGGTCTGACACGGATTAAAGAAGATTTCCGCCGCGAGTTGATGAAGGCGAAGCCGGGGGCGACGCTGCCGTATTAAGAAATGCTCGCGCTGATTTCGCTCCCTCACTCATTCCACAAGGGAAAGCGGAAGCAGGACAAATTTCCCGCGTAGGGTGCGCATCAGCATGCGCACCGTTGCCATCCAATAGATGGTGCGCGCTCATCATGATAAACGCCAACACCGTTGCCTGAACCATCGCCGATCCCACGTAGGGTGCGCATCAGAATGCGAACCGTTGCCGGCCAATAGATGGTGCGCACTTTGGTGCACACCCTACTTTCCGATTCCCCACCACGATGTGCAGGTGCAAAATACTAGTGCGCGCTCATCACAATAAACGCTAACACCGTGTAAACAATCCCCGCTGCGGCCGCGGCACCGGCCAAGCCCAGCATCCAGCGACGACGCGTCAACACGCAAATCGCGGCCAATGAAATCGCGATTTGTATGAAGGTCATCGCCTGCGCAAGCTGGTCGTGGGGCAGTAGCTCGTGTTCGGATTTTTTATCGGCTTCTACCGATTGCGCTTCCAATGCTTCCGCCTTTTTCTTGATGACTTCCTTCTCATCCTTGTAGCGCGCAATGTTGGCCGTGTATTTTGCTTTCAGCTCGGGATTGGTCGCCAGTGACTCAGCAAGCTCGGCCAGATTTTGTTTGGTGCTTTTGGCCTGATAGAACGACCATTGATTGGCCGCATCAGTTTTCTTCAGCACTGCCTCGTTTTTATACAGTAGCGCCGCATTCTGGGTGTGTCCGCCTTTGTAGCTGACAATGGCACCAATGGTGGCGAGGATGGCGGTGAAAATCGCGACCCACTGAATGAATTTGGCATCCGCCTTGCCCTTCTCGGAGCCGCCAACATTGTGGCCGTGCCCTTGTGTCTCATGCTCTACCGCGTGGTCATGCGGGCCGTGTACGTGGAATCCTGCTCCTGACATTTTCTGCTCCTGAAATGAAATGTTTTTTTGTTAACACTATGGGAAAAGTATCGACATGCTTAGGGCGAACGGGAGAGGCAAAAATCTCTCGCTGCAAGTAATTACGAAACCCTGATTGTATGCCCCTAATGCGACAGTTATGAGCTACGACGTTCCAAATAAAGCGAAATCCAGCCCAGCGCCAGCAACACCATAAACAGCATCGCGTTGGCCGGAATCTGCAAATTGAAATCGACACTGGAGTGAATCATGATGGCCACTATGCCCATCATGGAAGCGAACGACACGCCGCGCATCAGCGGATCGCGGCGTTTGGCCTGCGCCATCAGCGCCATCACGAAGCTCCACATCACCATTACGCCCAAGAAACCGAAACCGATTAGACCAAATTCTGCAGCCATTTGCGCGTAATCGTTATGGGCATTTTCAAAAAAACCTTCTATCACATCTTCGCCGCGATAGTTCGGAAACACGAGAGCCCATGCGCCCGGCCCCACGCCGACTGCCGGAAAATCTTTCACTATCAAGATAGTGGCTGCGCTTGCATCTAGCCGCTGCTCAACGGACTCTTGCGCGCCAACCACGGGCACTTCCTGTCGCAAAATACTAGTCGCCTCAATCCGTTGCGCGAGTTGCTCCAAGCCAAACCACGAGCCAACGATAAAAATATCAATCGCGATCAAACTCACCAGCAGGATCACCGTGCCGCGCGTGGCATAGCGAGAGAGTGCAATGCCCACTAGCCCCGTTACCATCAGCGACGCAAAAAATGCCGTATTGCCCATGCGGGAACGCGTGCTGACCAGCGCGATCACCAACACACACAGCATCAGCCGCAGCCGCATTTTTGGGCTCAATATCCACTCCAAAAACTGGCGTAAAAACTGCCGCCATGTGTGCATCTTACGATCCCGCAAATCTGCGATCAAGAGGCCAATGCCGAGCGCTAGCATCATCTCCAAATAGCCCGCGAAATGGTTGTAGTTGAAATAAGTAGCACTCGCCCGCGCACCATGCGACTTCGTCGAACCAAACCAGGTGATCTGTGCATTGGTGAGATTCATCAAGATGCCGTACACCGCCATACAGAGTGCAAATAGCACCAGTACAAACATACATCGCCGCACACGTTCGCGCGAATTTAGGGTCAGCAGCGTCACCACAAAAGCCGCCACATAAGCGA
Source organism: Burkholderiales bacterium (assembly GCA_043773745.1). GTDB lineage: Bacteria > Pseudomonadota > Gammaproteobacteria > Burkholderiales > Usitatibacteraceae > UKL13-2. Next base: position 143,155 of record JAYVEV010000033.1, read on the forward strand.
ATGAGCGCAGCCAGCTTGCCGAGGCGGCGTGGGGATCAAGTGCCAGCGTGCGCGAGCCTGCATCAAACGCCAGAGTTTCACGGTGCAGTGCAGCGGTGGCCGGCGAGATTTTGGCGATGATATCGAGCGGCAGAGGGATAAGATAAATCGCCAGATAAGCCAGCCATGCCACCAACAGCCAGACAAACCACTTCGCGCGGTGAAAAGTTTCACTTGGCTTGACGATCCCGAATCCGTAACCCACACACCACGCTGCCAGAATCGTATAAACACCCACCTCCAGCACCGCCCAGGCCCACGGCTCCACGCTGCCCAGCGGAATCGGCAGCCAGCAGAGCAATATCAGCCACGCCCAGAACAATACGCCTTCGAGGTTGAAAGGTTTTTCGCCGGTGCGGAGGCGGGTGGGGACAAAATGGGTGGAACGCATCTGGGGATAAGAGGACAAGTGCGAATTGCAAAAAATAAAACTCTAGCACCAGAGGGTCTTTTCAGGCATTTATCGCTGAAAAACCACGCCAGCACTAGAGTTTGTGTTGATGTATGTCTCGATGCAACATTTAAGCTTGAGCGGGGAAAATATAGGTCCACTCAATGATATTTGACGCTATTTATACGTACCGCTTATGGTAATAGTAGCCCGGAAAGCGCGTTCCTCAGGGACTTCCAGGCTACTTTTACTGATGGTGACTACGTCTACTGTCCCGCAATACAGTTCACGCCTGGTTGCCGACTAGATACCGGCGAGACGATGCTGCAGTTTGGTAGTGTCGAGCCACCACCACCACCCGCACCACCAGAAGTCTGACCGCCTGTGTTACCGGTGCCAACCGTCCCCGTTAACGTGGTGGATGTTGTAGCACTGGTACCAGCACTGGCGGTCGTATCTAATTTGGCGGTTAAACTAGGAGCAGCCAATGCACCTAGAATGGCCACCACTGCATTTGCGTTCCCTTTATTGCCTTTAAGTATTGCGGCTTTAAGATCGGCATTCGAAATCACGACGACCGCTACACCAGGCTTACTCAAGTCGACATAGGTGCCCTGACCCGCCGGAATCGTCACTGTCTGACCAGCAAAAGTGAAAGATATCTGGCCGCCCACCACACTAACGACAACGTCGTTGCCGGCCAAATTCATTATTACGTCAGTCCCGCGAATGCCAATGGTGGCATTGCCGGCACGATATGCCACCGCTTGCGGTCTTGCCTTGCCAATCAAGCCTGTCAAAGCGCGCATGCCGCCATTTAGCAGTGACAAGAGCACATTGCTCTTCGCAGGTTCCGCTGCGTTGTAGACATAATTATTGATCGCCAGCGACGAATTCGCCGTCATTGCGACAACTTGCCCATCCTGAAAGCGCAGCACCATGGACGAATCCGCCCCAGTTTTAACGGTTTCACCTTGATTCACGGTGTCGCCTTTGCGCAAGGCGCGGCCAACCGGCGGGGCGGGGACAGGCGCACCCGGTACGGCGGCAGGCGTGATAATCGCCGCTGACGCATTGCCGGTTAGCTCAACCACAGTGGCCGCTTGCGCGAACACCGCACTGGCGGTGGCGAGGAACGAGAGCATAACCATGCCCGTCAAAACATTAATTAACTTCTTGGTCATCTTCATAAAAACCCCTTTCAGGTATAGGTGCTTCAAAACAAACATGGGTCTACTAAATTGCGTTTGACGGTGGTTGATTACATTTCACTTCTGTTCGCGTAACGGGCAAATAAACTTGCAGCTCAAATAAACTTTTTGGCTCAACTACTAATGGCATTCACATTGACTAAAATCGTACACGCTTTTTGCGGGGCAAGTCTTTTTTCCACGCACGCCTCGGCAAGCTTGCCGCGACGCAATGCCAGTGCCACGGCATCGTCGGCGTGGTGCAGTGCCAAATGGTTAACGGATTGCATCACGGACTGGCGGCTCGGCACACTTAATTGATCCCAATTGGCGAACCCGAGATCAACCACAGTGCGCAATACTTGCGGCTCGGCTGCGCCGAGTGCTGCGGCACGCGCCAACGATTGCGCCATCGCAACTTGACCACCGGGCAAACGATTTTGCGCCATCAATTGATCCGACGCAAATGCCAAGCTGCCCCATGCATATCCACTGCTGGGCTGGTTGATAACGGATGCTTTTGCGGCAGCATAAGCAGCATCGAGACCGGTCACGACCGCGCCGGACGCATTGGTACGCGGTGTGTAATGGACACGTGCCAATGCGTTCCAATATTGGCCATTCCCGGGAGCCAAGCGCAGCGCGGATTTAGCATCGGCGGCTAATTGCTGGATAGTTGCTGCATCGGGCGCGACACCGGTTTGTGCCTGGACACGACTTAGCTCAAAGAGGCGACCGTTGATGTCGGCAACGGCCTCGTCAGCCACCGCGTGCTGCACGGCGATGGTGGAGGCACCAATCAGCACCAAGACAACCAGCGATGCCAAGACGCGCTTCATGCGGCTGCCTTGCTGCTCTTGTCATCGGCTTGCTGCACATAACCATATGCGTAGCCCTTATACCCGCTATAGCGTCCATAGCCGCTATATTCGCCGTAGTACTTCTCGGCACGTTCCAAATCAAGCTGGTTCAGCACCACACCCAACAACGGCGCATTCGACATCGCGAGGCGACGGATACCACCGCGCGCCAGTGGATAGGGAGTTGAATCCGCTTTAACCACATAGATAACGGTGCTGGCCATCTGTGAAAGTACCACCGCATCGCTAACCAGCTGTACTGGCGGTGAATCAATCAGCACCACATCAAAAGCTTCTTTGAGTTTTTCAAGCACATCGGCAAATTTTGCGGATGAAATAAGCTCCAACGGGTTCGGCGGCACAAAACCCGCCGTCAAAATATGAAAGCCGCCCTGCTCATGCTTGGTCACACACTCGCTAATGGTGGCAACACCCGATACCAGATGCGAAAGCCCCGGCGCGCTTTTCTCGCGACCAATTAAGCGGCCAATTTTAGGACGACGCAAATCAGCATCGATCAACAACACCCGCTTAACCTGCGCCAACGCACAGGCCAAGTTAAATGATACGGTTGTCTTGCCCTCTTCCGGCACCGATGAGGTGATAACAATGACTTTTTTGGGCGTATCGAGTGCACTCATCAGCACACTGGTGCGAAGGGTGCGGATCGATTCGGAAAACAATGATTGATTGTCTGCCAGAAAAGCCATTTCGGATTTCATGCTTTTTTTGCCGAGCCCCTTCATTTTTTGCAGGTAACCGAGCATCGGCAAACCAAGACGGTTTTCAACCTCACCGGCGGTGTTGATAGTGTTGCTGATTCGGTCAAGCAATAATGAAAGCATTATACCGATCAGTAGTGCAACCGCCGCTGCGATACCCACAATCTGGGTTTTCTTCGGCGCATAGGCGCTACCGGGAACCGTTGCGGGATCAATAATGCGGGCAATAGTGGATTGCAAATCGCCGCCGACATTGGTTTCTTTGGCACGGTTGCCGAACATATCGTAAAGCTGCTTATTTGCCTGCGCCTCACGCTCCAGCACACCGAGCTGGAATTCTTTACGGTTCAATCCCTGAATTTCGGATTTGCTTTGCCCGAGGGCGCGCTCAATCGATTGTTCGTTTGCCTTGGCAATTTCATATTCCTTGGTCACACCGGCCACCACAGAATCAATTTGTCGCTTTACATTTTCACGCGCGGCTGCAAGCTCGGCATTGGCCTGCAACATTTTCGGGTGCTCCGGCCCATAGCGTTTGGAAGCATCTGCCAGCCTGCGCTCCGCATCGCCTTCATTTTCTTTCAGCCTTTGCACGGTGGGATGGCGCAGCACGGCAGGAATTGATTCATAGCCGCCGGTAGCACGACCTTGCCTGACGGCCTGCACCTGGTTATACAAGGCTTCCGCCTCGGCACGTTTTGCTCGCGCAGAAACCAGATTAGACGTGGCTTCTTCCAGCGCTTTGGATGCACCGGAAAGCACTAAACCTTTGGCATCCACAATCCGCTCGCGTTCGCGGTAATCCTGCAGCGATTTTTCGGATACTTCTAATTTTGTGCGCAAATCGCCCATCCGCTCCATCAGCCAAGCACTCGCCTTTTGGGTCATGGCAACACGTGCCTCAAGATCGCTTTCGATATAAATTTCCGCGAGCATATTGGGCACTTTGGCGGCGAGCTCACGGTCATAAGCGGTAAAGCTAATCTGTACTAATTGACTATTACGCACCGGTTGAACTTGCAAATTACTGCCAAAATGGCTTATTGCTGCTTTAAGGACTTGTGCTTCAGTAGCCGACTCTTTCGATTGGAACCATTGTGTAGGCCACCACGGCTGCTCAACATCCTGGCGCGAATCAAAATCAGGATGCTTGGTCAGTTCAAGCTTTTGAATCACTTTGCGCGCAAGCTCATTCGACTTCAGAATCTCAACCTGGGTTTGATAGTACTCACGGTTACCACCATTGCCGTTATAAACCTCTTCGATCGATACCACTTTAGATTTACCCTGCTCAATCATCAGGGTTGCCGTCGCGCGGTAGCTGGGACGCAATGAAAACACAATCAGGGTTGTGAGCAGTGACACCATCAAAACTAGCCCCAAAATGCTCCACTTTCGCTTGGAGATTGAGCGCCAATACTCAACTAAATCCAGCGTCTCGCCCGGTGGCTCTCGATCAAACGAATTACCGGTGCTCAAACCTGCGCCCATCATGGGTGTAGCACCGGGGCTATTAAAAACGGGCGTATTAAAGCTGCGATCATTCATCAGAAAAAACTTTCTTCCACGGTAATAATGTCACCCGGCCGCACCGGCGCATCCAGGCTTATGCGCTGCGAATTACCCTTGGTATCTTCTTCGCGAATGACGTTGATTTTTTCTTTTGATGCACGTTCCTTGAAGCCACCCGCAATTGAAATCGCTTTACGTACCGTAAGGCCCGGTGTGAACGGATAACCACCTGGCTTATCGACCTGACCATTGACGAAAAAATTACGGTACTCGTGGATGGTCACGGTGACTTGCGGGTTTAAAAGATAACGTCCCTTCAAGCCTTTGGTAATATAAAGCTCCAGCTCGCCGACGGTCATTCCACGCACCCGAATCTCGCCCAGATAGGGAAAAGACAAAGTACCCGCATCCGACAAGCGGACTTTTTCGCGTTTAAGCTCTTCCTCGCCAACAACCTGTGCCGTGATGACATCACCCACGCCCAGTTTGTAGCTCGATAATTCAGTGGATATATTGGCCTGCGCCTGCGCAATGGGTGTCAGCAACAGCATAGCCATGCTCAGTGCCAACACCATGCCTGAAGCCATCCCTGCCCCGGCCGCTACGCATACTGTGCGGGTAGCACGAGCCAAACGCATCGCACTATGAATGAATGAAACCTGGCCAGATGCAATCATCTGTTACCTCATAATTTTTTACAATAAGCCGTTGTGCCTGAATAAAAAAGCTTCGTCAGCCAAAATACCAACGAAGCTTTTAAACCAAACTAAGTAATCATGTAACGCGTGGCTCACCGCTTCGCTTACACCATCACAGCACGATAATTACAGCGTCGCCCCTACGGTAAACATGTAGAGATGCTTTTTGTAGTTGTAAATGCCAAAATTTGAATCACGGCTTGTATAGATGTACTCGCCACCCAGTGACAACCAGCGCATAGGTTTGTAAGTCAGCTTGAAGCCTACCGAATCCGTGGAGTCACTACGCGGGTTACCGGTAAAGGAATCATCTGTGCGGGACGCCGAAACTGCAGAGCTCAGACGGGAATCCCAAGCGTGATTCCAAATTGCGCCATAACGCTTGCTTAAAATAGAATCGCCGACACCAGTTGCTTCGCCATATGACTTAGAGGTAAAAAAATCAAACTTCGAATAAGACAGTGGCGCCCACTGGACATTCGCCTCCCAGCTGGAGGTTGAGGAATCAGCACGCGCAGGAGACGCAAAATCTTTACGAATCTGGCCGACCTTGACCGTACCACTGGTAGCGGCTGTCGCTTCCCAAGTTACACCTGCCAAATAGCGACGCTCTTTGCTATCAAGTGGTGACGAAGGCGCTGTGTAGTCAAACCTGTCTTCACGTACTTCTACTAGCAACGATGTCTTGGGCGCTACGCGGAAGAAAAAACGACCGGCATAGTTATCGGTATCGCGATCACTGAAGAAAGTAGAATTGCGGTTATTGGTATAACGTTTTTTAAAGCTACCGGCTTCGACTTCAAAACGACCTGCTGCGCCATTGCCGCCAAAGGCAAACAATGCACTTGGCCCGGTGTTGTAATACTGATCGGGGCGGCCGCTGATGCCGCGGTCGGTGGAGCCTCTAGGGTCATGGGCTTGTTCATAGAGCTCAGCCAGGCGCAACCCGGCCTTGCCTGAAAACGCCCATTCAGCCGTACCGTAAACGCGCTGGTCGTTGTAATTATCAGCCGATGATGAGGTATAGCGCCCTAGCTTCGCACCATAATCAAGGCCCAGTTTTACATAAGCAGTCTGGCCAACAAGGCGCAAGCCGGGGTTGACGATATAAAAATTTGACGCTGTGCGGCCCGAATTGGTCAGGAACAAATTATCGTCATGCCCGAAACTGAGGTTTATAAATGGGTATGCATTGACGCCATCCGTAAGCTGCATAGCGCGGGGGCCGTCTTTAGGGCCGTCTTTGGCGCTGTCTCCGCCGGGGATTTCATAAGTGGGTTTTACCGGCGCAGACTGTGCAATGGCAAAAGTGGACGCAACTGCCAAGGACACCCCGACACAAATGGTCACAATGTTTTTAATTTTCATAGCGAGTCCCTTTATTCCCTATTAATTAACTATCTATCTATCAATGATTCACGATGTGTAATGTAACTAACTGACATTAATCAAGATTGTAGCCCAAAAGGCCGTCTAAGCGGCACAATTGCTGCAACTGCGCAATTTTAGTTCTTCGCGCAAAGCGCGAGGCACTGTTTTTTATACTGGTAGCATAATTTAGACAGCCACCAGAATAATCCAAGTTATTCATTACAAATGTGCGCTATCACACATAAAAATTAAAACCGACGAGTGACAACACCGAGGGCCAACATAAATCGCTGCTAATATTTATAACTGATTTAGAACAAAAAAATTATCGCTTGGCAGACCCATATAAATATTAACGTAACAGTGCCGAGGCGAGTACGCCCGTCACTTTTACTTACAATTTCGTTTATGGCTACTTGCTTATAAATTCATTTATAGAATCGCGTTGCAAGCCATACCGCCCACCTTATTCGCTATAAAAATGTAACGATAAAACTCTTCACTCACGAATCATTAGCAAAAAAACAATAACAAACGCCATAAATTGTTGTTCTCAGGGAATGTATTCATGGATCTAAAAGCTAAAATCTTTATTGCGGGCCATCGTGGGCTAGCGGGCTCTGCTCTGACAAAATTACTTGAGACGCGCGGTCACAGCAATATCATCAAGCGCAGCCATGCGCAAATGGACCTGACTGATCAGCCTGCGGTAGAGGCATTTTTCAAAACGGAAAAGCCGGAATACGTGTTTTTAGCCGCTGCCAAGGGAGGCGGCATCATGGCGAAAAAGACCTACCCCGCAGACTTTGTCGCCTCGAATCTGGCAGTACAAAATAATGTGATTGAGACCGCGCACGCCATGATGGCAATGATTTCTGCCCTCAGCAATATTCAAACGACTTGGCAGGCTAGCGTTATTACAAAAAATGCTGTCTTTTTTCGCACTGAAATTACTTGTCTATTTTTGCCATGACTTCTCTACCGATAGTATTGATATCCTTTGTGGCCTGCCTGCTGGCGCTAGTCCTGACGAGCAGGCTGGCCCCGCGCTGGCATCTACTCGACCACCCCGGCGGCCACAAGGACCATCAGCTTGCTAAGCCTTTGGTGGATGGCATTTCGATTGCGGTGGTGCTGATATTAAGTCTGGCGCTTTCATGCCCGTGTATGCGCTGGCGAAAACGCGCGGCGGTATTTCTGGGTGATGCGGGCAGCATGTTGATGGGCTTTTTGTTGGCGTGGTTTGCGATTGATCTATCAAGTGACGCGCACGGCCTAGCGCAGCCGTTGCCGCCAATCTGCGCACTTTGGGTTGTGGTGATCCCGCTGTGCGATTGCGTCTCGCTGATAGCGCGGACGAGTCCGCTCAAGGCAGATCGCCAGCATTTGCATCATTTTTTACTGTCGCAAGGGATCAGCGTGACGCGGGCGAGTCTGCTGATGCTGGCGCATGCGCTGCGGTCGGTGTGGGCGGCTGGAAATGGGGCGTGCCACAACCAATATTATTCGCGGGCTTTGTGACGCTGTTTGTGGTGTATCACTTGGCGATGTCACGTTACTTTAGCGCCCGCGATGTGATGACAGCCGCGATGGGGCGGGATGCAATGTAGCGCAGCGAAGGTGCGCACTTCGGTGCACGTCCTACTTTCTGATTCCCCACCACGATGTGCAGGCGCAAAATTCTAGTGCTGATTCCCACGTCTGACACTAAACCATCACCGATCCCACGTAGAGTGCCCATCATAATGCGCACCGGCTTTGCGGGTCGGGCACTACCTTAATTTTATACCCCGCTGGCGCACTTCGGTGCACACCCTACGCTGCTAAACTCAAGCACTGGCGCGGTGCTCTGATGGGAAGCAGCGACGCGGGGTGTCACCGACCCACCTTTTGCATCTCAACGCAGCAATCGCCAGCCACCCAAAAAAACAACCCAAAAAGAAAACACTTGCAATTTATACTGCAACTGTATAAAAATACATACATGGAAAACTTAACGACACGCCAGCAAGAAATTCTCGATTTCCTCAAAGAGTGGATCGCCCAGAACAACATGCCGCCTACCCGCGCGGAAATGTGTGGCGCTTTGGGCTTCCGCTCTCCGAACGCGGCTGAGGAACATCTGCGCGCACTGGAGCGCAAAGGAGCGATTGAGATGATGCCGGGTTCATCGCGCGGCATTCGTATTCTGAGCGGCGAAGATGACGCAGCCAATGATGAAGAGCATGGCCTGCCGCTAATCGGCAAGGTCGCTGCCGGCTCACCGATTCTGGCGCAGGAGCATGTGGTGGGCCGTTATCCGGTTAGCCCGCTGATGTTTAAACCCAAGGCAGATTATTTGCTGCGCGTTAGCGGCATGAGCATGAAAGACGTCGGCATCATGGATGGCGATTGGCTGGCGGTGCATAAAACCAATCAGGCCCGCAACGGGCAGATTGTGGTGGCGCGCATTGAAGGTGATGCCACGGTAAAGCGCCTCAAGCTCAAAGGCCATCACGCCTATCTGATCGCCGAGAATCCCGATTTTCTGCCGATCATTGTGGATCTGGACAAGACTGAATTGGATATTGAGGGCCTGGTGGTGGGCGTGGTGCGCACGATTTAGGGTTTTCCCCCACCGATCTCCATTACCTATCGTTCGAATGATAAACCGTCGCCTACAATAGCGGTTTACTAAATAAGTATTCGGGGTCCACTTTGGCAAAATTGTATTTTCGTTTCGCGGCAATGAACGCGGGCAAATCAACGTCACTTTTGCAGGTCGCTTTCAATTATGAAGAGCGCGGCCAAAGCGTTGATCTTTACACCGCGCAGGTTGATGATCGTTATGGTGTTGGCCGTGTCACTTCCCGGCTTGGCATGGCGCGCGAGACTAAAGTATTTAATGCCGCCACCGATTTTGCTGCGATCTATGCCGGGCATCCGCACCCCTCATGCATCCTCATCGACGAGGCGCAATTTTTAACCGAAGAACAAGTTGTACAACTGCATTTACTCGCCCACACCAGCAAGACACCAGTGATTTGCTATGGCCTGCGCAGCGATTTTCAGGGCAAGCCTTTTCCGGGCTCAAAGGCACTGCTCACACTCGCCGATGACCTCGAAGAAATGAAAACCATTTGTCGCTGTGGCCGCAAAGCCACCATGAACCTGCGCATGGATAAACAAGGCAAACGCGTGACTGAAGGCGCGCAGGTTGCCATCGGCGGCAACGCCCGTTATGAGGCGGTTTGCCCGCGCCGTTTTTATACCGGTGAGTGCGGATAAATCATTGCCTGACGGGGAACAAAATTAGGTGTACAGTCGAATCAATTGCTGCGTTTATCCACCAATTCGGTGGGTCGCAAAATAGCAGTTAGAAATGAATTTGCATTGAACTACAAATCACCCGCCACGATGCCCCGCCAGCCAACGGCCGCAAAGCCTGAGGTAGAAACGCTAGCACCCGCAGCCGAGGCAACCGGAATAATTGAGGATGGATTGTGGACCGCCAATGAGGTGCGTATCCTCCGGGACCTCGCCAAACATCACGCTTCCCTTGCCATGCTGGCGTATCACATTGGCCGAAGCGAAGACGATATTGCGCAAAAAGCAGCATCGATTAATCTCTCGCTGCTGCCGTCGACAAAATCAAACCGGATTTTTCGCAAGCGCATTACTTAGTTAGCGCAGTTTCCTGCCCCGCCGATTGCACCACCCACTCCGCAATCGCTTCCAGCAAAAAATCTACTTCGCCGATGGTCGGCAATACGCGAAAAGTCATGCCGTGACGGCTGCTCGCCGCAGCGACCAATTGCGGTAAATCTTTTTTCACATGACTGCCCCGCGCAAAAAATACCGGGGCCACCACCACCTCCGTGACACCTGCTTGCGCGAGCTGTGCCACCACCGCATCAAATTCAGGTTGCGCCGGCGCCAAATAGGCCAGCGCCACGGCTGTATCGGGCGTCTTGGCAGCGACAATATCCTGCAATGTTGCAAATGGCCGCGCCCATTCCGGGTCGGGCGAACCGTGACAAAACAATAATAGTGCGCGCTTGGGTTTTGCTTGGGGCATGCTGAATTCCGGATGAAGATAAAATTGAATGATAACGGATTGGCTTGCACTCGCGTGGGCTTTAACCGCCACTCGAATGAGTAGCTATCGGGCTTGGCACGGGAGTTGCTGATACCAAGTATGAACCCTAGCCACCCTATCTCATGGCACTGAAAATCCTGCTCGTCGATGAAGACCCGGACCGCGCGGCCAGCGTGCGCGAGGCGCTGGTGGCTGACGGCTATCAGGTCATTTCGACCCTGAGTTCCCCGTTTGAATTATACGAGCGTGTGGCGGCAGCCAAGCCGGATATCATCATCATTGATACCGATTCACCTTCGCGCGATACGCTCGAACATATCGCCTTTATTTCACGCGATCAGCCGCGCCCGATTGTGATGTTTTCCGGTGACCGCGAAGGCGACACGATTCGCTCCGCGATTCGCGCCGGGGTCACCGCCTATATCGTCGACGGGCTATCCGAGACGCGGCTGCAGCCGATTTTATCGGTGGCGATTGAGCGCTTTGAGGCCGAGCAGGAAATCAAACGTGAACTGACCGATACACGGTCGGCGCTGGCCGAGCGCAAGCTTATTGAGCGCGCCAAGGGTATGGTGATGAAGCAGGCGCGCTGCGATGAAGAGACCGCCTTCAAACACTTGCGTAAATTCGCCATGGATCGCGGGGTGAAACTGGCGGCCGCGGCAGAAACGGTTATTGCGATGGGTGCTGTCCTTTCCTGACAGCGGGCACAGACAAGCCAGGCGCAGCGGTATCAATCTCCGGCCTCGTGGATGCACCCTTATTTGGTGCGCCGCATCAACCAAGCGCCTCAAATCAGCGCATCTGTCTAGCGTTCGGCTATGGGCTGGCTGGTTTGAACGCCACTGGATTCAAGCATCTGCCCTAATTCCGTGTTGCTTGGCACGGCACTTGCAATAGTCTTGATAGGACAACGGCGTCCCAACCCTCGCGGGTCTTTCTTCGCGGGGTTTGGGTCGCCGTTTTTTATGGGCCACACTTTTTGTCATTCACATGAACCGATTAACCGGGAGATCACTATGTCGGATAAATCCAAGCCTCTTGATGGCACTGTCATTGGCAGTGCAAAGGTCAACGCAGAACGCCGTGACTTACTCAAAAAAACGGCGCTCATCACCGGTGGGGCCGCATTGATGTCGATGGTGCCGATCAGCACCCGCAGCGCAGCATGGGCCGCCGGCTCGGATGCGCCGGAAAAGAAGGAAGTGAAAATCGGCTTTATTCCGCTCACCGATTGCGCATCCGTGGTGATTGCTTCAGTGATGAAGTTCGATGAAAAATACGGCATCAAAATTATTCCCAGCAAAGAAGCCAGCTGGGCGACGGTGCGCGATAAATTGGTTAATGGTGAACTAGACGCCGCCCATGTTTTGTACGGCCTTATCTATGGCGTACACCTGGGCATTGGCGGACCGAAAAAAGATATGGCCGTGCTGATGAGCATTAATAATAACGGCCAGGCCATCACGCTCGCCAATAAGTTTTCTGAGAAAGGTGTGAAGTCGGGCGCCGAGCTGAAAGGCTTTATCGATAAAAACAAAGCCGAATACACCTTCGCGCAGACCTTCCCCACCGGCACCCACGCGATGTGGCTCTACTATTGGCTAGCCACCTACGGCATTGATCCGTTCAAGGATGTTAAAAATATCGTGGTGCCACCGCCGCAGATGGTGGCCAATATGCGGGTCGGCAATATGGACGGCTTCTGCGTCGGCGAGCCGTGGAACAACCGCGCCATCTACGACAAGATTGGCTTTACGGTCGAAACTACCCAGGGCATCTGGAAGGATCATCCGGAAAAAACCCTCGGCACCACTGGCGAATTCGTGCAAAAGAATCCCAATACGGCGCGGGCCATGACGGCTGCACTATTGGACGCCAGCAAATTCATTGATGTGATGGCCAATCGCAAAAAAGTGGCGGAGATTATTGCCGATAAATCCTATGTCAATTGCCCGGTCGAGGTGATCGACCAGCGCCTTGAGGGCAATTATGAAAACGGACTCGGCAAGAAATGGAAAGACCCGGATTACATGAAGTTCTATAACGATGGTGCCGTTAATTTCCCCTATCTATCCGATGGTATGTGGTTCCTCACCCAGCACAAGCGCTGGGGTTTGCTGAAAGAAGAGCCCGATTATCTGAAGGTGGCCAAGGAAGTAAACCAGATCGAGATTTACAAGCAGGCTGCTGCGATGACCAAGACGCCGGTGCCGAAAGAGGTGATGCGCACCTCGAAATTGATTGACGGCACGGTTTGGGATGGCAAGGATCCGAAGAAATATGCGGCCAGCTTCAAAATCAAAGCCTAAGGAATGGTGATGAGTGCTGCTGCCAATGACGCCGCAATTGATGCCGTTCCGACTGCTGCTGTAACCACTGCAGCGGCCTCATCCGCTGCGCCCAAGCTGGCGGTCGTGCCGCGCCAAAGGAATACCATGCGCCGCAATCTGATGCGAGTTATCGAGATTGTATTACCGCCTCTGCTGGGCATGTTGTTGCTGGTCGGCGTGTGGGCCATCCTCGCCCAGACCAGTGGTGATCGATTACCGGGCCCGGTCAAAACCTGGTGGTCGGCGGTGGATCTTTTTTCAAGACCGTTTTATCGCAACGGCCCGAACGATCAGGGGATCGGCTGGAATATTATTGCCTCGCTACAACGCGTCGGCATTGGTTTTGGCCTCGCCGCACTGATCGGTATTCCGGTCGGGTTTCTGATTGGACGTGTCGCGTTTTTGAATGCGATGTTCTCGCCGATCATCAGCCTGCTGCGGCCGGTGTCGCCGCTGGCCTGGCTGCCGATTGGCCTGCTGGTATTTAAAGCCGCCAACCCTGCGGCTATTTGGGTGATTTTCATTTCGGCGATCTGGCCGATGATTATTAACACCGCTGTCGGTGTTTCAAGGGTGCCGCAAGATTATTTGAACGTCGCCAAGGTGCTCAATCTTTCCGAGTGGAAGATCATGCACAAAATTTTACTACCCGCCACCCTGCCCTACATCCTCACCGGTATTCGTCTGTCCATCGGCGTGGCTTGGCTGGTGATTGTGGCGGCCGAAATGTTGACCGGCGGTGTCGGTATCGGCTTCTGGGTCTGGGACGAGTGGAACAACCTGAATATTGAACACATCATCATCGCTATTTTTGTCGTCGGCATTGTCGGCCTGCTGCTCGAGCAAATGCTGGTGCTGATCGCAAAACGCTTCAGCCACGAATACAAAGCCTAGGAGCCATCATGTCGGCAGAAAAATTTCTCTCGGTTGAAAATGTAGGCATGCAGTTCGACACCAAGCGGGGCCGCTTCGAGGCTTTGCGCGCGGTCAACCTAACCATTGATCGCGGTGAGTTCATTACCCTTATCGGCCACTCTGGCTGCGGAAAATCCACCCTGCTGAATATGTTTGCCGGTCTGCTCTACCCGACCATGGGTGCGATTATTTGCGACAAACGTGAGATCAAGGGCGCTGGGCCGGACCGTGGCGTGGTGTTTCAAAATCATTCATTGCTGCCGTGGCTGACCTGCTTCGACAATATTTATCTGGCGGTCGAACGCGTATTTGGTGAGACCGAAACCAAACTCCAGCTTAAAGAGCGCGTCAATAAGGTTCTGGAAATGGTCGGCCTGACTGCAGCCGCGCACAAACACCCGGATGAAATTTCCGGCGGCATGAAACAGCGGGTTGGTATCGCTCGGGCGCTGTCGATGGAGCCCAAGGTATTGCTGATGGATGAACCCTTCGGTGCGCTCGATGCCCTCACCCGCGCACGCCTGCAGGATGAGCTGATGGTGATCGTGAAAGCCACCGGCAGCACGGTGTTGATGGTGACCCATGATGTAGATGAAGCCGTGCTGCTGTCTGACCGCATCGTGATGATGACTAATGGCCCCTCGGCAACTATCGGGCAAATCGTGACGGTTGATCTGGCGCGGCCGCGTGATCGCCTGAAACTGGTTGCACATCCCCAATACATCGACTGTCGCCGGCAGGTACTGGAATTTTTGTATCAAAAACAGTTGCGGCCCGCGGCGTAGTCGCACACGAAATACGGCTGACGATGATGCGCGAGACCAAATCGACTTGTCCTTATTGCGGGGTTGGCTGCGGCGTCATCATTGAGACTGGCACCCAACACAATATCAACGCCATCACAGCTGTGCGCGGCGACGCAGAGCATCCAGCCAACTTCGGCAAGTTGTGCAGCAAGGGATCAACGCTTCATCTGACCCTGAGTCCGGCTGCTCGCGCGCTCTACCCCGCACTTCGCAGTCATCGACGCGAAGCGCGTCAGCGCGTCAGCTGGGATACGGCGCTCGATACTGCTGCCGAGAAATTTGCCCGGTGCATTCAGGATCACGGCCCCGACAGCGTGGCTTTTTATATCTCCGGCCAGTTGCTCACCGAGGATTATTACATCTTCAACAAGCTCGCCAAAGGTTTAATCGGCACCAATAATGTGGATACCAATTCACGCCTGTGCATGTCCTCCGCCGTGGCGGGATATAAGGCCACACTAGGCGCGGATGCCCCGCCCTGCGCCTATGAGGATATCGACGCGGCCGCATGCATTTTTATTGTTGGTTCCAACACCGCCTATGCCCACCCGATTTTATTTCGTCGTATCGAAGCGGCACGTGCGAAAAATCCTCATTTAAAACTGATCGTCGTCGACCCACGCCGCACCGAAACAGCATCGGAAGCGGATTTGTTTTTGCAGATCAAGCCAGGCAGCGATGTGGCGTTGTTCAATGCCATGCTGCATGTAATGCTGAATGAAGGTCTGCTGGACGATAACTATATTCGCGACCACACCGATGGCTTTGCCGCGCTGTCACTCACCCTGCAAGATTACGCGCCGACGGCTGTGGCCGATAGCGTCGGTATTTCAGCATCCAGCATCACTGACGCCGCGCGCCTGTTTGCGAAGTCGCCTGCCACGCTGTCGCTGTATTGCCAGGGCCTTAATCAATCGTCGCACGGCACGGATAAAAACGCAGCGATTATCAATCTGCATCTCGCCACCGGCCATATCGGCAAGCCCGGTGCCGGACCGTTTTCATTGACCGGCCAGCCGAATGCGATGGGCGGCCGTGAAGTCGGCGGCATGGCAAATTTATTATCGGCGCACCGCGACCTTGCCAATGCCACGCATCGCGCCGAAGTCGCAAAATTATGGGGCCTTGACAGCGTGCCCGCTGCGCCGGGGAAAACTGCGGTGGCATTGTTCGATGCGTTGCATGACGGCTCCATTAAATGTGTCTGGATTGCCTGCACCAATCCCGCGCAATCCATGCCCAACCAAAGCCTGATTCGTGAAGCGCTGGCGCGGGCCGAGTTTGTGGTGTTGCAGGAATGCTATACCGATACCGAGACAGCCCGCCATGCCGATCTGCTGTTGCCAGCCACCACTTGGAGCGAGAAAGATGGCACCGTCACCAATTCGGAACGCAGGATCTCGCGCCAGTGTGCGGCCATTGCGGCGCCCGGCGAGACCCGGCACGACTGGCAAATTGCCGTTGATTTTGCCCATGCACTGGCGGCAAAACTTGGCTCCCCGCTTGGCACGAAACTGTTTCCGTATCAGTGCGCGGAAGATATTTTCAATGAGCATCGCGAAACCACCCGCGGTCGCGATCTCGATATCAGCGGCCTGACTTATGCGATTCTGGAAACACGCGGCCCGCAGCAGTGGCCGTTTGCGGACGGCGCCCTAACCGGTAAAACCAGGCTATATGCGGACGGTATTTTTCCGACTGCCAATGGCCGCGCGCAGTTCGCCAACACCGCACAGAAATCCGCCGCAGAGCAGACTTCAGAGAAATTCCCGTTGATCCTCAACACCGGCCGCCTGCGCGACCAGTGGCATGCCATGTCGCGCACCGGTCGGGCCGCACAGCTTTATGCGCATGCAGCGGAGCCGGTGATTACCATGCACCCAGCCGACATCACAGCACGACAACTAAGCGGCGGTGATTTAGTCAGCATCACTGGCGCGCGCGGCGCGATGGTGTTACCGGTGGCAGCATCCGGCGATATGGCGGTCGGCAATGCTTTCTTGCCGATGCACTGGGGTAGCCGTTTCATGAAGGGCGGCGGCATCAATGAACTCACCAGCGGCGTGGTCGATGCCACCTCGCACCAGCCGGAACTCAAATACGCAGCCATCGAGGTTGCGGCGGTGAGATTGCCTTGGCGTCTGGTGGCGATGGCCTATGTTGACGGCGCCGATGCTGCACTCGAAAAATTGGCCCCCCACTTTGATGCATTTGATTACGCCACCTGCGGATTGGCGGGGCGCAATCAACCCATCGTGGTATTTCGCGGGGCATCGTTCACAAAAATATCGGGAGAGCGCCTTGCGGCTATTGATGCCGTGTTGAATATTGATGCTCATGCTTTGACATTCACGGATGAAAAATACAGCATCCACCGCGCGGCGAAGATGAGCGATGGCAAGCTTGCAGCCTTTCGTCTGTCCGGCGATCTATGCAGCCAGGACTGGCTGGGAGAATGGCTGGAAACCCTCATGGATACTGGCTCTTCGGGCTATCACCTAGTGTCGGGCAGCGCCCGGCCACCGATGGCGACGATACCGCGCGGGCGGGTGGTGTGTTCATGTCATAACGTCGCCACAAATGAAATTGCGGCCTGCTTTGCCAATGGTGGTGATGTCGCTGACGCGCAGGAAGCGCTAAAGTGCGGCACCGGCTGCGGCTCCTGTGTGCCGGAGCTTAAGCGCATGGCACAAGCCTCGTTTGAACTGCGTCAGATTCAAAAGCGCCAACCTGAACACAGGGCCGACAAGGTAGCGGCATGAAAATGGCCGGCAAAGTTTATCTCATCGGTGCCGGCCCGGGCGATGCGGAATTACTCACGCTCAAGGCAGCAAGGGCGCTCGGACAATGCACGGTACTGCTGGTGGATGATCTGGTATGTCCGGATGTGCTTGCGTATGCCAACCCCGCTGCCCGCATCATTCATGTGGGCAAACGCGGCGGCTGCAAATCGACCCCGCAACGTTTTATTGAACGCATGATAATTCGCTTCGCACGTGCCGGCGCCACGGTGGGCCGTGTGAAAGGCGGCGATCCTTTTGTGTTCGGGCGTGGCGGCGAAGAAATGCTGGCGTTACGCGTTGCCGGAATTGATATCAATATCATCCCCGGCATCACCGCGGGCTGTGCGGTGCCGGCGATGCTGCAAATCCCTGTCACCCACCGCGAATATTCACGTGGCGTGACCTTCATCACAGGCCACACCCAAACCGGCGCGGCGATCAATTATTCTGCGCTGGTTCAGTCTGAGACCACGCTGGTCATCTATATGGGTGTGGCTAATCTGGCTGATATTGCCAGCGGGTTGATGACCGCAGGCATGTCCGGCGCAACCCCTGCCTGCGCGATTCAGAACGGCACACGGATTGACCAAACCGAAATTATTTCTACCCTGGCCGCGTTGCCGAATGATGTGTTGGCCGCGGGCATCGGCAGTCCCGCCATCATGGTGATTGGCGAAGTGGTGGGTTTATCGAATCTGGTTCAGCCCGCCAAGTTAAGTGCTGTGGCCGCATGAAGCCGAAACTCATCGTTATCGGCAATGGCATGGCGGGGGTGAAAACCCTGGAACACCTGCTCACCATCGCGCCTGACCTGTACGACATCACCGTGTTCGGCGCAGAGCGGCATCCCAACTACAACCGTATATTACTGTCGCCATTGCTGTCTGGCGAAATGACTCTGGACGAGATCGTGATCAACGATCATGCCTGGTACGCGCAGCACGACATTACCCTGCATCTGAGCAAAAAAATTATCGCGATCAATCGTAAAACACGCGTGGTGACGGCCGATGACGGTACCGAATCCGCGTATGACCGACTGCTGATGGCAACCGGCTCCAGTCCGGTCAAGCTGCCCATTCCCGGCGCTGATTTATCGGGTGTGGTGACCTATCGGGATGTCAGTGACACTCATGCCATGATCGATGCCGCCGCTCAACATCAGCGCGCCGTGGTGATCGGCGGGGGTCTACTCGGTCTGGAAGCGGCCAACGGCCTGGCATTGCGCGGTATGCAGGTGACGGTGGTACATGTGATGCCGTGGTTGATGGAGCGTCAACTCGATCAGGCTGCGGCCGAGACTCTGCAACGTGCACTCGAAGCGCGTGGCATCGCCTTCAAACTAGCCGCTTCAACGACTGAAATTATCGGCACGGATAGCAAGGTCTCAGCCGTCACCTTCAAAGCTGGCGAATGCATTGATACCGACCTGGTAGTGATGGCTGTCGGCATCCGTCCCAATGTATGGCTGGCAGAAAGCTGTGGCCTGCATATTAATCGCGGCATCGTGGTCGATGACACCCTGCAAACCTATGACCCGCGCATCTATGCGGTTGGCGAGTGCGTGGCGCATCGCGGCATGAGCTACGGTCTGGTCGCCCCACTCTATGAAATGGCCAAGGTTTGCGCTACGCATCTAGCGGAAGTTGGAAGCCACCGTTATTTAGGTTCTGTTCCGTCGACACGGTTAAAAGTTACCGGCGTGGATGTATTTTCCGCGGGCAATTTTACCGGTACCGCAAGCAGTGAAGTACTGGTGCTGAAAGACCCGCGCAACGGTATTTACCGAAAGCTGGTGATTGAAAATGATCAGTTGATCGGCAGCGTGCTGGTGGGCGATACCAGCGCCGCAACGCAGTATGTGGAGCTGATCGCCAGCAAGCAGAATATCGCGGCGATGCGGCGTGAGTTAATGTTTTTACCTTAGCCAATATGAACTATGACGCCATGAAGCGGGCCAGAATATGACGGATGATTTTTCAGCAGAGCAAAAGAAATACCTCGAAGGTTTTTTCGCGGGGCAAGGCATTGCGCGCGCCGCAAAACCAGCGATAGGAACGGCGGCCAGCTCAATACCTGCCGGCCCGGCAGCCATTCACCATCAGGCCCGCGCCAACACCATTGCCGCCGGCGGCAAGCTGGTTGCCGAGGAGGAAGCAAAAGCCAAAAAAGACCCTTTCGATATGTGGGACGAGATCAACGCGGCGGCGGCGGAAAAGAGGTTTCCCAAGGGCACTGATGTATTTCTATGGAAATATCACGGCATTTTTTATGTCGCGCCGGCCCAAAACAGCTTTATGTGTCGCATGCGCATTCCGGGTGGCCAGATGTCAGCGCACCAGCTTCACGCGGTCGCCGTCCTGGCCGAAAAATATGCCGGTGGCTACGCCCATGTAACCACCCGCGCGAACCTGCAAATCCGTGAAATTGCTGCGAAAAATCCACCGCATATTTTGACTGGCCTGGCCGATGCGGGGCTCACTTCGCGCGGCGCGGGTGCCGATAATATTCGCAATATCACCGGCTCACCCACCGCCGGTATTGATGCACAGGAGCTGATTGATACCCAACCGCTGTGCCATGCCATGCATCACTACATCCTGAATCACCGCGAGCTGTTCGGCCTGCCGCGAAAATTCAATATCGCTTTCGACGGCGGTGGAAAAGTATCGTGCGTGGATGACACCAACGATATTGGTTTTTATGCGGTCAAAATTGGTGAAGGCAAAGCCGTTCCAGCGGGCATATATTTCCGCATGCGTCTGGGCGGCATCACCGGCCATAAGGATTTCGCGCAGGATGAGGGCGTGGTGCTGCGCCCCAATGAATGCATCAAGGTGGCGGATGCCGTCTTGAAGGTTTTTATCGAGCACGGTGATCGCACCAATCGCAGCAAAGCCCGCATGAAATATGTGCTCGATAAACTTGGGCACGAAGCATTTATGAACC
>JAYVEV010000034.1:0-12051 GCA_043773745.1 Burkholderiales bacterium
CCAGCGTGTAGTTCTGTTTCGGTAATCGTTTCATTTCTTAACCTCCAATAACAGGATTATCCTGCTATCGTTCATACTCGAAATTCGCGACCAACCTCACCTAAAGACCCTCGTTCGTCCTGAGCTTGTCGAAGGATTTTACGGAGGATATTGATTCGCCATGGCCTGCTGTGGTGCGAATCAAACTGTTTTCTTTGCTCAAGGCAATCACGCGCTGTAGCGACAACTTGGTCGCTTTGGGGAGCCATAAAAATATCTGCATGAGTCGTCCAACCGGGCGATGACACTGTTGGGTGGCGCACATACGGCGCAATCGGAAAGACACACAATAAATTCTGTTCAGCAGTGCGATCATTGTGCGACGAAAGCAGGTTTGACAGAACTACGCGATCGCTCGTAACTTTTGTCTTTTAATAATGATTGAAACAAGGAGATGGATATGCAAACGCTGAAAGATTTGATGAGTCGTGATGTACAAGTTATTAGCCCGGACGAAACAATCAGGGCAGCGGCACTGCAAATGCTGAACGGTAACTTCGGCATGCTGCCCGTTGGCGAAAATGACCGCATGATCGGCACGATTTCGGATCGCGACATCACGATTCGCGCGGTGGCAGCGGGTAAGGACTCAAATACCAGGGTGCGCGAGCTCATGACCGAAGGCGTGATCTGGGCTTACGAGAATGATTCTGTGGACGACGGGGCGAAGCTTATGAGCAAGCATCAGATTCGACGCCTGCCGATTGTGAATGCCGAGAAGCGGTTGGTGGGAATAGTGGCGCTGGGTGATTTCGCTGTTGATATCTCCGACCTTGAGGTAGCGGGTGAAGCACTTTCGAAAATTTCGCGGCCCGCTTGATCGGGGCTTGCTTGTGTAGCGTGGGGTAATGGTCTCTTAATGTACGAGTACTTTTAGGGGTATGACATGACAAAGCAGAGCAAGGAATTCAATCCACTGCAACAGCAATCGAAGCCAAAACCGAAGCCGCCTCATGTTGATGAGGTCGGCAAGCAAAAACAGAAAGCAGAAGAGCAGGAAGTGGCAGGCAGGCATAAAAATGACGGCCAGAATGACCACAAAAGCAATCGGCGGCAACCTGGAACAGAGCGCGGAAACGACTGATCAACACCTTGGTCTGCCTTCGTCACTATTTTTACGGCACCAACTTGCTCAAGCCTCATAAGGGTTTTTCAGTATTGAAAAATTTAACCCTAACGCCAGAGCGCTATTCCGGCCATTTGTGCTCCGAAACGCCCGCCAATAAAGGCATTTTTATAACTGACGACATTCAATCGGCAAATAGGCCGGCTTGATATCAGTCTGATCTTGCCCCTTCACTGTCATGCCATCGGGGACTTTTTTGGCGGCGCACACCCACGCAATGGGTACTTGCGGCGTGTCGGCAACCACGGCGGGGCGCAAGGTGAGGTGCTTGCCTCGCAAGTTGGAGCTGGCATTGTTGCCGTAAGTAATGGTAACGGCACCGTCCTTGATCGTAATCGCGCTGATGAGATTGCTGATAATTTTATTCGCCTCGGGAATGTGTGCGGCGAGGTTGTCAGCGGGCATTTCCCCGGTGCCGGCATACACCGTGCTGACGCCCCTTGTGGCGATATCGGCTAATGCCAAACTTTCCTTAATCTGGTTACGGATCACGCCGTTGAGTAAAGAAGGCACGGCCATCGTCGCAAGAATCAGCAAAATGCCCAATGAGACCGCGATCTCAATCAAGGTAAATCCGCGTTGGTGTGAATGCGCTGGCTTGTTTGCGATCTGACCAGGATTCATCATGGGTCGATTTAATTTTTTCATGCGAATCCTTTGCTTTTTTCAACGGCTTTAAGCCAGCCTTGCATTTGTGCGGCGGCTGAATCGCGTGTCCGTGTTGGGAGGAATATGCGGTCTTTGGCCCAGAGTGCAGCGATCTCGCCTTGGCTTTGCCAGAAGCCTACTGCCAAGCCCGCCAAATAGGCCGCACCAAGCGCAGTGGTTTCGGTAATGCGTGGGCGTACCACCGGCGTGCCCAGCAAATCGGCCTGGAATTGCATCAGCATATTGTTGGTGCTGGCCCCACCGTCCACCCGTAATTCAGTCAGTGAAATTCCGGCGTCATGTTGCATCGCGGTGGCCAACTCGGCACTTTGAAAGGCGATCGCCTCAACGGCGGCACGGGCGATGTGGGCGCGTGTGCTGCCGCGGGTGAGGCCGAGGATGCAGCCGCGCGCGGTCGCATCCCAGTGCGGCGCGCCTAGGCCTGCAAAGGCGGGCACCAGATAGACGTCGCCGGTATGGGCGACACTAGCGGCCAGCACTTCGACATCACTTGATTTTTCAATAATGCCCAGACCATCGCGCAACCATTGGATAGTGGCACCGCCCATGAATACGCTGCCTTCGAGGGCATAGTGGGTGGTGCTGCCGATGCGCCACGCCACGGTGGTGAGCAAGCGATGGCGGGATTGCACGGGTGCCTCGCCGGTATTCATCAGCATGAAGCAGCCGGTGCCATAGGTATTTTTGGCCATACCGGGTTGGTGACAGGCTTGGCCGAAGAGGGCAGCCTGCTGGTCGCCGGCAATACCGGCTATCGGGATGCCAGCCGGTAATCCTGCACATGAAGTCATGCCCACCACGCCGGATGAGCTGACAATATTCGGCAATATGCTGCGCGGAATGTCCAACAGCGCCAATAATTCATCATCCCAATCGAGGGTGTGAATGTTGAACAACATCGTGCGCGACGCATTGGAAACATCGGTGGCATGGACTTTGCCTGCGGTAAGGCACCAGATGAGCCAGCTATCAATTGTTCCAAACGCCAATTCGCCCTTTGTGGCACGGTCGCGAGCGCCGGGAATATGATCGAGCAACCATTTCAGCTTGCTGCCGGAAAAATAGGCATCAACGACCAAACCGGTTTTTTTACCAATAAGCGTTTCATGGCCATTGGTTTTAAGTTCATCGCAAAAGCCGGCAGTGCGACGGTCCTGCCAGACTATGGCAGGTGCCAGTGGCTTGCCAGTGACGCGATCCCACAGCACCGTGGTTTCACGCTGGTTGGTGATGCCGATGGCTACGATGTCGCGCCCTGCTTGCTGGGCTTGGGCAATAGCGTCAACCGCAACCGCCAGTTGGGTACGCCAAATTTCCAGAGCATCGTGTTCAACCCAACCCGGTTGGGGGAAAAACTGGTTAAATTCACGTTGTGCTTGGCTTAGTACTCTGCCGCCGTGATCAAACACGATGGCGCGGGAGCTGGTGGTACCTTGATCGAGGGATAGAATGGCGCTCATGAATAGTGGTTTATACGTATATATAACTGATTCGGCTAGGGAAAATGAGACACTTAAGACTCGCGAAGTCATTACGATCGAAAATAAACAACGGTACTGACTTCCGCGCCCCGACTGGGTTAAAATAACATGAAATTATCGCGCACACAGAATCACTGGAGGCCTCATGGGGCTACTTGACGACCTAAAAAAAGAAGCAGACAGCTTAAAGAATCAGGAATCCGTCCGTACTCAATCACTACAGGCAAATGCCGTGTCGGTGGATCGTGCGTTGCGGAAGACCTTTCAATATCTGAATGAGTTATTCCGGCAGCTCAATGTGGTCAAACCGCCTTGCCCGCGTGTCTATGATTTGCTGACAGTGGGCAAAATGGACGGATTTACGCAAATTGATTACCGCATTGATTACCGTACCTCACAGCGCAATAACACCGAGCACTATGAAAATTTGACCGTTACGTTCAAGCGCACCAAGCCGGAACAACTGACGGTCAAGCGTGACGCCGAACAGATTGAACGCTTCCGCGATTTGCTGTGGCAAAACAATTTGCGCTTTACATCAGAGCCGTTGCGTAATGATCGTCGCGTGGTGGTGAGCGAAACATTTGTCATTAATTGCGAGATTATTTGCGGTATTGATATTGTGGGTGATTACGAGACGGGCGCCATTCGTTTCAAGCTCAAAAATATCGAGGATTTTGGCCCCACTTTGTACACGCTTGAACCCGATTCAGTCACCGATCAGGCGCTCGAAGAGCTGGCAAAGCTGTTGATTGGCAAGGAATCAAATTTCAAAGTATTTAATCGTCGCCCCACCTTTAACGCTGCCACAACCGGCCAGTTTGCCCGCAGTAACCCGAAGGGCGCGCAGTATGCAGGCTCCGTACCCGCAGAAGAGGAAGAAAAGAAAAGCGGTTTGTTCAGCTCGCTAAAGTCAGTATTCAAAAAACCGGATTAATTATCTAAGCCAGACGGCTGGTTGCACATTCCAGTAATAAAAAAGCCGCGCAAAATGCGCGGCTTTTTTGTGGGGATGTTTGATCGCAGTAAAAAACTATGTCCCAGGGCGAAAGTTTTTAAGCGCAGCAATACGCTCTGCCATCGGTGGATGACTGGAGAATAACGCCATCACGCCAGCTTTATCTGAAATCCCCGAAGCGGCCATCGACTGTGGTAATTCTCCCGGTTGCATGCCGCCCAGACGAGACAGCGCATTGACCATCGGCTGGGGCGTGCCCATCAGGCTGGCTGCCCCAGCATCGGCGCGGAACTCACGCTGGCGGGAGAACCATGCCACGATTATGCTGGCCAATAATCCGAACACAATCTGGCATACAATATCAGTGACGTAGTAGCCGATGCCTGGTCCATCGCGGTCATTTTTCAGCACCACGCGATCGACAAAATAGCCGACGATCTTGGCAAAGAATACGACAAAGGTATTGACCACACCCTGAATCAGAGTGAGTGTGACCATATCGCCATTTACAATATGTGAAACCTCGTGTGCCAGCACCGCTTCTACTTCTTCTTTGGTCATTGATTGCAACAGACCGGTAGAAACAGCGACCAATGATGAGTTTTTGAATGCACCGGTTGCAAAGGCATTGGCTTCGCCCTCATAAATGGCGACTTCGGGCATGCCGATATTGCCTTTGTTGGCAAGCCGTTGTACGGTTGCGACGAGCCAGCGCTCGGTTTCATTTTGTGGAGTCGCGATGACTTGTGCGCCGGTGCTCCATTTGGCCATCGGCTTTGAAATCAGTAACGAAAAAATAGCGCCGGTAAAGCCGACCACGGCGGCAAACGCCAGTAGCATCGGGTAATTCAGTCCTTGCGCGGTCAAAAACCGGTTAATACCGAGTGCGCTGGTAATCAGTGTCAGTACCAGCATCACAGCGATATTGGTCGCCAGAAAAAGAAAAATGCGTTTCATAAAAAACTCCGTCAAGTAGTCTGTTGCCCAAAAGAGAGCTAAAGGTAACAGCGAATAGTAGTGGCGCCTATTTATTTAGACCACTGCCGTTTATATTGGGTCAATCAGTGTTGATTTCAAGCCAATATTTCGTCGTCATTTGCGACTGCCAAGCCTTGTTATTAACTTCGCCGACGCCGTACTTTTCTTGCAAACACGCTACCGCCGAGAAGTGCCACAGCCATACCCCAAAACAAGGGCGTCATACCCAATGCCGCCCCCACCACGCCAAAGACCAGGGGCATAACGGTTTGGCTGGTGTTAATCAGGGTGGTGCGCAGCCCCAGCGCCTCCCCGGCTCGGCCCACCGGTGCTGATTGATGTAACAGCGTTAATATCATCGGTTGGGGTGCGCCGAGCCCGAGTCCCATCAGGAACATAATCGCCATCAGCAGCCCGACACTATTGGTGAACGGAATAGCCACGAAGCTGATGCTGGAAATCAGCAAAGACGTCGCCAGTAGCGACCAGGGTTTAACCCGGTTTGCAATAAAAGGCATTGCCAGCCGCACCGCAAATGTGGCGGCCGCAAACGCACCCATGACAATGCCGATTTGCGATGCTGTTAAGCCAATATGCGAACCGTGAATCGGGATGGCGAAGCCGTAAATATCCCACGCAACTGTCAATATCGCCATGGCAATAAACAGGCGGCGTAAATCGGCATCGCGCAGCAAATCCATCACATCGCCCTTTGGCATCGCTTCACGTGAGGCATGAACCTTGGGGGCTGGTAGCAAATTTGCAGACAAGGCGATGATCGGCAGCACCGTAAACAGGGACAAAATGAAGAATGTGCTGCGATAGCCCAGCTGATCAATCGCTACGCCGGTCAGCATTGGCGCGATAAAAGCAGAGGTTGAAAAGCCAAGTGCCACATAGCTGAAATTAACCGGACGCTCTTCTGGTGCGCTCATTTCACCTACCGCGTGATACGCCGATACATTGATCAGCATAAACGACACACCAGTAATAATACTGGTGGCATAAAGCGCGGTGAGAGTTGGAAAAATAAATGGTATCACCGTGCCGCAACCCACACCAACCGAGCCAATGAGAAGCGGCTTGTTAACGCCGATGCGATCAATCCAGCGTCCGGCCTTGACCGATAGCAGGGCAGGGAGCAAAGCGTAAAGTGCAATCAGTATGCCCACCGTCAACGGCGTGGCATGTTGATTAATAGCATTAAGCGATACCGCCACCCGGCTGCCGTTGAAGGCGACGTGGTCGAGTACCATTAAAATAATGATGAGCGGAAGTGGACGCATGCGGTGATATTCCTTTAAGGAAGGGTTCATTTTCCTCTAACTGTCAGGGCCACACCAATACAAACAATGGCGACCCCAACGGCGGTTAATAAAGTTGGGTGAACCTCGAACAGCAGCCACTCAGCCGCAACTGCCACGACCGGCGGCAAATAAAGCATGCCGGTCACACGGGTGGCTGCACCGCGCCGCATCAAAGTTGTCAATGCGTTGACTGCAAAAATAGACGCAAAAATAACCAGGAAAAATACCGCGGCCAGCAACTGCCAGGACCAATTGATACGCGCGCTTTCAACCGCAAAGCTTAGCGGCACAATCACTAAAAATGAAGCGGCAAACTGAATAAAGGTGCTGGACCATAAATTGACATTCGCGCAGAATTTGCGCTGATAAAGTGTCCCTGCCGTGAGCGCAATCAGGCCGGTAAAAACCGCCACCAAACTGCCTGCGTTAATGGCGGCGACATCAATTTTGTGCCAGACCACGAGAGCCACGCCGAGCAGACCGATGGCCACCCCAAACCACTGGGTGCGGGAGGATTTTTCTCCCAGCCAAATTGCGGCAATAACAGCGGTGAGCAAAGTTTGGGTAGCGAGAATAATGGCGGTGACACCCGCCGACATACCCAAATATTGGGCGTAATGGCTGCCGCTCAAATGAATGGCGTGCATCAACAGGCCCGCCACAATCACATGCCCCCATTCGGGTGCAGTTTTCGGCCAGGTAGGTCTTATCCAAAATAATATTGGCGCTAGGCAGGCCAGGCCGACGATATAGCGCAACGAAAGGAAGGTGAATGGCGCAGCATACTGGATGCCGATCTTGGTGGCTAAAAAACCTGAGCCCCACACTAAGACAAAATACCAGGCCAGAAAGCTGTTGCTGAACCGGGATGATGAAGTTTTAACGTTCAAGCACCGGCCTTTTGATCTTCAATAATCATTTTGCTGGCGCGTTCCGCAATCATGATGGTTGGGGAGTTAGTGTTGCCCGAAGTAATCGTCGGCATGATCGAGGCGTCAACCACGCGCAGTTGCACCATGCCGTGCACCCGAAGTCTGGCATCTACCACCGCACCGCTATCGGTTGGCGGCCCCATTTTGCAGGTGCCCACCGGGTGGAAAATTGTCGTGCCGACATCACCCGCAGCATGAGCTAGCTGCTCGTCGGTTTGTGCGGCCGGCCCTGGTTTGAATTCTTCCGGATGATATCGGGCCAGCGCGGGTGAATAGGCAATTTTGCGAGTGAGTTTGAGTGCATCAATCGCAACGCGACGATCATTTTCAGTCGATAAGTAATTGAGCGTGATGGTCGGATGTGTGTGCGGATCGGCACTCTTGATAAAGACGTGCCCCCGGCTTTCAGGACGCAGATTGCAGACGCTGGCGGTAAACGCTGGAAATGGGTGCAGCGGGTCGCCGAATTTTTCAAGCGACAACGGCTGCACGTGGTATTCAATATTGGCGGTTTTTTGGGCGGGGTCGGATTTGGCAAATGCGCCCAATTGCGATGGGGCCATCGTCAATGGCCCCGTACGGAACAGCGCATATTGCAGCGCCATTTGTGCTTTGCCATACCAGCGGTTTGACCATTCATTCATGGTGCGGGTACCGCTGACTTTGAAGGCCATGCGCAGTTGCAAATGATCTTGCAGGTTAGCGCCCACGCCCTGTAGCTCATGAATCACCGGAATTCCGTGCTGCTTTAATAACGCAGCAGGACCAATCCCTGAAAGTTGCAGTAGCTGGGGAGAATTAATTGCGCCACCAGAAAGGATGGTTTCTATCATTGCTTCGGCAAAATAAGTTTCGCCAAGGTGTGTAAATTCAATACCGGTGGCGCGTCTGCCGCCATTATTGGCATCAATCCGAATTTTGGTGGATAAAGCATTGGTGAGAACGGTTAAATTGGCGCGCTTCATGGCGGGCCGCAAAAAAGCTTTTGAGGCATTCCAGCGCACACCATTTTTCTGGTTTACTTGAAAGCGCGCCGAGCCAAAATTATCGCCGCCATTAAAATCAGCTACCCGCGGTATGCCGCATTGTTCCGCAGCGTCTCGCCAGGCATGAAGTATTTCCCAATCGAGACGCTGCTCCTCGACCCGCCACTCGCCGCGTCCACCATGAATATCTGAGTCGCCCGCGTAGTGATCTTCACTTTGCTTGAATACCGGAAACACATTGTTCCAGCTCCAGCCAGGATTACCAAGCGCTTCCCATTCATCGTAATCGCGGGCTTGGCCACGCATATAAACCATCGCATTAATTGACGAGCATCCGCCCAAAGTGCGTCCTCTAGCATAGAGAATCGAGCGGCCGTTTAGGCCGGGCTCGGGTTCAGTTTGATAGCACCAATCGGTGCGTGGATTGCCGATGCAATATAGGTAGCCGACCGGAATATGAATCCATAAATAATCATCCTTGCCACCGGCTTCCAGTAGCAGCACCCGAATATTCGGGTCGGTTGAAAGACGATTGGCCAGCACGCAACCCGCGGTGCCTGCGCCGACGATGACGTAATCAAAGCTGCCAAAATTTTTCATGGAAATATCGTTTTATGCTACAGGAAGAGAACCTCGCTAGAATAGAGCGAAATAGACAAAAACGACAAATGCGCACATCAAGAAAATCAGTAACCGGCAGACGCAACGCAGGCACCTGGTGGCGAAGCGCCGGGTTGCGTCCGGCGATATGGCTTATTGCGGTCTTACTACTGCTGGCGCTCACCCAACTACCAAGTCGTATGGGTTCACTCGATGCTGCCTTAGGGCGGACGGCTTTTGATGTCGAGATGCGCTTGCTGCGAGATTACTTTCCACGAGAGGCAGCCAATGATCCGGTGCTCATCGGCGTCGATGATGGCGCGCTCGTCAGGTTTGAAGAGCCCTCGGCGCTATGGCACAAACACTACGCGCTTTTATTTGAGGCGATCAGGCGCGGCAAGCCTGCCGCCGTGGCGGTTGATATTGTGTTGCCCCCGCGCTCCTACGATTCGATTATTCCCGGCCTGGATTTGGCGCTGCTGAACAGTTTGCGCAATTTAAAACAGCAAGCGCCGCTCACCATCGTCCACACTATTGATGCAGATGGCCGCTTGGCCGGTATTAACAAAATCTATTTACGCATGCTGCAGGACGAAACTTTTTCGCTCGATCAGGTGATTGAAGATCCGGATCGAGCGGCCCGCCGGTTTGATGAGCGGGAATTACCATTCGGTGGTCGTATACCTTCTATGCCCGGCAGTGTTGCGCGCGCGCTGGGCAAGCCGGTTAACGCGGGCTATATCGATTTCAGTATTGGTCAAAAAATCGACTACATACCGATGCAAAAAGTAATCGATTTGCTCGCGGCAGATGATGCCGCCCTGCAACGATATTTTGGCGGCAGGGTGGTGGTGGTGGGCAGCGTGATGAGCGGGATTGATAGCTGGAAACTGCCACTGGTGTTGACCTCTTGGGGACGGCAAGCCAGCTTTGAAAACTTTAACCAGCCAGGGGTGGTGATTCATATTCAGACGCTGCGCAGTCTGTTGGGAGATGGCCTGATTCGCGCGCTACCCACCTGGCTCATCGTGCTACTTTGCTTGACACTGGTTAGCAGCGTTTTTTTGCAATCGCGTGGAAGTTTGTATCTGTCGACATTTGTGTTTGCGCCGCTGCTAATATTTGCACTTTCTGTGATGCTCATCACGGCTAATTGGTTGCTGCCTGTCGTAACCTTAACGCTGGCATTGTGGGCAGGTGTGGTGGTTCGGGGGATAGCGGATAGCGTGCAAAATTTGCTCGAAAAAAATCGATTCAAAACATCGTTCGCCGGTAGCGTTTCGCCCGCTGTATTGCAGGAAATGATGGCGGGAAATTTATCCGCCGGGGTATCCGGTGAGACTGCGGAGGTGTGCGTACTGTTCAGCGATATTCGTGGCTTCACCGCACTGTCCGAATCACTCACGCCAGAAATGACGACGACTGTTCTGACCCGATATTTTGACCGAATGGTTGCCTGTGTTCACCAGTACGAAGGCACGATTGATAAATTTATCGGTGACGGCATGATGGTGCTGTTCGGCGCGCCGCGCGCTGCCACTGACCCCTGTGGTGATGCGGTGAAATGCGCGTATGACATGACCGAAGCGTTAAAAAAATTAAACGAAGAATTTGCCGCAGACGGACTGCCACCACTTGTGATCGGGATAGGCATAAACTACGGGAAGGTTGTAGTGGGCAATATCGGCTCCACTGAGCGGCACAATTATTCTGCAATCGGCGATGCGGTCAATGTGGCGTCCCGGCTTGAAGGCTTAACCAAGCGGTTAAAAACGCCGATTGTGATGACGGAATCCGTAAAGTCAAGGCTGGGCGCGGGGTTTGGGCTGGTTGCCTTCGGTGAACAAGTGCTGCGCGGACATAGCCCGTTACCGGTTTGGGGTGTTGAAGCTGTACCGAAAGTCGCGCAGTCGTAAGCAGGCATTGAATTATTTGCCGTTAGTGGTTAGCTGGAAGTAATTTGTATTCAAGGGAGATCAAAATGAAATTGTCCTATCGTACATTGGCATTGCTGGCCGCTGTTTCTACTCTGGGTACCATTGCCGTCGGGCAGTCGTACGCACAGGGCATCGCATTTATCACCGATGTTAAAGGTGAGGCGACACTCGACACCAATAAAGCTGGGTTAATGGCTGAGCTAAAGAAGGGTAACCGTCTAGGTTGCGCTAAGGCTTGTGAAGTTGGTGTGATGTATCTGCAATCCGGTAAAGAATTTGTGCTGAAAGGGCCGGGTGATTTTGTGGTCGGTGAGGCCGAAGTGGCTGCCAAGGTCGGGCCGCCACCCAAAATGCGTGAGACCGAATGGAAGGTGTCCGGCAAGACGGTAAACGCAGTCGCTCAGGCCACATCAAGCGCTTCGATTCGCATGCGTTCGATCGGAGCTGGCAGTGCGCTCAAGACCGATACCTTGCAGCCCACTGAACGGCTGATTTACCCCACTAAAACAACGGTCGTATCGCTGCAGCCGGGGTTTCGCTGGGCTTCAGTTAATGAAAAAGGCCCGTTTGATTTTGAATTAAAATCGGAGGCAACACCGGCCAAGACGGTTTATAAGTCCAGAGCTAATGCCGCCACTATCAAACTGCCCAACAGCGTCAAGCTGAAACCCGATACCGAATATGCCTGGGCGGTGAAATCCTCTGGTGTCGAGGTGGGTGCCAGCACCTTCAAAACATTGCCAGCACATTCGCTCGAACTAACGCAAAAGCGCAAGCCGACTGAGAAAGCAGAATTCTCCGATTGGCTGCTATACGCGCTGACCTTGCAGGAGCTGGGCGCTTCGCAAGATGCCACCGAAGTGTTTGCCAAGCTTGCTAAAGACCGTCCGGATTTGCCGGAATTGGCCGGATTGGCCAAGTAAGCAGCTTGGGGGCGACGCAGATAATCTTGTCAAATTTGCGTTTTCGCCCCTAAAGGCTGGCTTCATAGCTAATCACATACCCAATCGGGCGATTTTGCGTGATAATAAGATTCAT
>JAYVEV010000035.1:0-19061 GCA_043773745.1 Burkholderiales bacterium
CCAGCGTGTAGTTCTGTTTCGGTAATCGTTTCATTTCTTAACCTCCAATAACAGGATTATCCTGCTATCGTTCATACTCGAAATTCGCGACCAACCTCAAAGTTTGACGCCGACAGTAATGCATATACCTGTGCCTGATCAGCTCCAAATTGCAAACCAACAAGCAGTGAAGTTCCAACGACGACGCAAGAAGACAACAAAGGTACGTTCACTTGCTTTAGTCGCAGCAATCTCGCCGCAATCACTGTTACCAAGGCCAAGCTCATAGTTACCATGAACGAAAAGATCAGCGCGGCGACAAACATGGAAACAAGAAGACTTACATCCAAATCGCGGCCGCCGATTAGGTTTGTTACAAGTGCGTAAGTAACGTATGACAGTGGAGCGCCAAAGCTTGCAAAAAAGCCGGTCGGAATAAGTCTGCGAATATCGGCGCTCACCACATTCACCCGATCGAGTCAGCCGCGTCCTTACACGCCGATGTCGCCGCAATTTTTCCACAATGCGGGCAAGCCGTGGGTGGCCGCGTTCCTTCCGCGTCTACGGTGTAAAAGTCGCCAGAGTCTTTAACTGACAGCGCTCGCAGGTGTGGCAGGTGCAGGATGTCTGAGGATCGGATGTTGCTCAACGTCTCACCTGTCGAAGTTTAATTCCACACAATATTCCGGTTTACAGCTATTGTAGCCTGACAGAATCAACAGTCAATTCCGGAATTCAGTACGGTAATTACTTTCTCGTTATTGCTGATTCCATTCTAAATTCCGGATACCCTTTTAATTGTCGTTGTTTGCTTTCATCACTATCGGAAACAACACAGCCCTCCGCCGTTTCCGGGGAGGGCTGTTTTTACAATACATAACATGCGTGTTGTGAGTTTTATAAGTGTTAGCGCGCTTTGATCGGATAGGCGGGCACTACCGGCCTTTGCATCGGCTCCTTGGCCATCTTGTCCATCAAATAGCCAATTGCCGCGTCAAGCTGCGCGTCACTGCCATTAAATGTGGAATGTGGCAAATTATCGACACGGATATCAGGTGCCACACCGACCCCCTCTGTAATCCACATCCGTTCTTTACCTTCATTCACATACACACCATACTCAGCGGCGCGAGCAATGCCGTTATCGCGCAGCCGGTTCTGGTCTGACAACCAAATACCTGCACCTGCCGTAGTGGTACCGATGAGCGGGGCAATGCCGAGCCGCTTTAATCCTTGCGCCATGGTCTCGCCATCAGAATAAGTTTCGGCATCGATCAGCGCCACCACATGACCGCGGAAGGCCAACTGCTGATTCGCGGTGGGCGTATCGTGGTTGCGCCCCTGCCAAAAGTGCCACGCACGGCGCTGAAGCTTCTCAAGAATCCAGCTGTCGATGCTGCCGCCATTATTGCTGCGCAGATCAATAATCAGCCCCTCACGGGCAAACACCGGATAAAACTCACGCGCCCAGCGGGCAATATCGTTCGGCCCCATTGCTTGCAAATGCACATAGCCAATGCGCTTGCTGCTTACGGCCTCAACCTTGTTGTTGCGCTCACGTTCCCAGCTGAGGTAGCGCAGATCCCGATCGCGACGCGGGGCAATCGGCGTAACGATAACATCGCGGATTTTATGGGCCGCATTGGCGCGGCCATCCAGCACACTCATCAACACCTGCTTCTGGGTTTGGTTGCGCAACAACTCGCCGATTGTTGCGACGGTATGGGCGGCCAAGCCGTTCACTGCCGTAATCGTGTCGCCGACTCGTACATTGACTTCCGGACGCGCCAGCGGGCTGCGTTCCTCTAATAATTCTGGATCGCCGCCGAATATTTTGGTGACGCGAAAGCCTTGCGCGGTTTTTTCAACCTCTGCCGCCAAGCTCGCCACATCAACTGCATCCTGGCCGCGGCGTATATCATTGGCGCCAACCTGGCTGTGCAGCGCGACAACTTCGGCAATCATTTGCGCGATAACATCGCTCACTTCAGCGCGATCCGTCACGCGCGACATCAACGGCTCATATTTGGCGAGGGTCTTGGGCCAATTGGCACCATGCATATTTTTATCGTAAAAATAATCGCGATGCATGCGCCACGCGTCAACAAACATCTGTTTCCACTCTTCGCGCGGATCAACCGCAAACGTCCAGTCGCGCAGATTAACCGAAAATTTTGCTTGATCGGCAGGCGGCGGTGCTGTTTTACCCGCATCAAAAACAAACAGATCATTGGCGCGACGAATCAGAATTTTCTTTTTATCCTGAGTGAGTGCATAGGAACGGATTTCATCGAAAAACAAATCAATCGCGATGGGCAGCAAGACTGGCGACTCAATCGCAACCGAGCGTAATGACTGTTTGCGCTCTAACGCTGTTTCAGTAACGATAAAATAAAGCCGCTTGCCATCGGTGGAAAGATCGCTGTAATTGCCAGCCGGGACCGGCACTTCATACAGCCGATCAGCCAACCCTTCCAGCATCAGCGGGCTGATTTTAACGGCTGGTTTTAACCCCTCATTATCCTTGCTTACCGAATCATCTTTTGCCTTGTCATCCGCGCCAGCGCTAGTGTCTGGGCCGGTGTCACCGTTGGGCTCAGAGGTGATTTCTTTCTTGGGTGGAAGTGTCGTATTGGGGGTTTTCTCGGGAATCGGATTAGGTTTTGTTGGTGGCTTGGCTTCTGATTTTTTCTCAGGCTCAGTTTTTTGTAATTCATCTTTTGGCAAAAACGGCCACCGCGCGGATGCATCCAATGCAAACGCATAAATTTTAGCCTGACGATCAAAGAAAGGCTCGGGATTACGCTGCCCCCAAGGGCTGGTAACCAGCGATTGCAAATTACGGTTTGACAGAAAATATAGCCATTTACCATCCGGGCTGAAAGCAGCATCGCGCGCATCATATCGATCACTCGTCAATTGCGTCAGCTTGCCGGTCGAAATTTCAATAAGGTGCAATGCCTCAAACAGATTGGCGCTGGCTTTGCTAAATGCAAGCCAGCGACTATCGGGGGACCACCTAATATGGCTATAGTTATCCTCGGCACTACGATCAATTTGTTTGTCTGCACCGCTGGCGAGATTCAGCAAAAACAGACGATTCTCCTTGTCGGTGTGGGCAATCCATTTTCCATCCGGCGACGCTACCGCCCGCTCTCTTAATACCGACGCATTTTTGGTGAGCTGCTTTGCGCTACCGACACCGTTAGCCGGGTAGCGCCACAACTCCACTTCACCCGAAGTATCGGCAAATGCATAGAGCGACTTGCCGTCCGGTGAAAAGATCGCGCGCCGCACCCGCACCTCGCTGGCGCGTGTCGCCTCTACCCGTCGTCCTGGTCCTACCGGGGCAACAAAAGCCTGCCCTCGTGCCGTCAACACCACGCGATCACCGCTAGGCGAAGGCTCAACATCGGTGACAAAGTCCCACGGTGTTTTTACCCAGCGCGTACGGATATGCTCAAAATCAGATTGCAGCGAGATGTCGAGTTTTTTGTCCGTGTTGGTAACGGTATCGAACACATACAGATCCGCGCCGCGCTGATAGGCAATGGTTTTACCATCGGCAGCAATCGATGCGCCGCGAATATCAAACTCCTGATATTGGGTGTGTTGGATGAGATTGCGGCCATTGGAATCCATCGACCATAGATTAAAACTGCCTTCGCGATCCGAGATGAAATAAACGCGCCCATTTCCGCACATGGGTTGTCGGCTGGCACCCTTATAGTCGCCGGTTAACAGCACGGCCTCTGTGTCCTTTTTTGCGGCTGTGCCCGACTCAAATTTC
Source organism: Burkholderiales bacterium (assembly GCA_043773745.1). GTDB lineage: Bacteria > Pseudomonadota > Gammaproteobacteria > Burkholderiales > Usitatibacteraceae > UKL13-2. The sequence continues at coordinate 3,770 of JAYVEV010000035.1, forward strand.
CAGATCTGCTGTACCAACCCGCCCTGGTAGCGCTTCACATTGTCCGAATTCAATGGTTGACGGGTAAAAAACAGGGTGTCGCCACGACTGCCAGCCAAATTGTTTTGCGCATAGCAACCTTCACCCGCTTCGGCGAGCGGGATGGGAATCTGAATGCGAGTGTTCATATCAACGGTATACAACCGCATACTGGGCTTGCCCGAGTAGCGCACCGTGGCATAAATCACCTTGCCGTCACGAGTCCAGCCTTGCACACGCGCCGTATCACCTTCAAAAGTGAGGCGAGTGGGTTGGCCGCCGGAAATGGGCATGACATAGACTTCGGCTGGGCCTTCATAACGGCCGGTAAAGGCAAGCCATTTCCCATCGGGCGAGATAGCGGGATTGGATTCTTCCGCAGCATGAGTGGTTAATCGTTGCGCTGTACCGCCAGAAACATTGGTCCGCCACAAATCACCTTCAGCAACGAATACCAGCGTATTACCTGACACTGCGGGCTGGCGGAAATAGCCAAGCTCGGTGGCGGCATTGGCAAATATGGGCGCTGCCGCGCCAATGCTTATTAAACCCGCGAGGGCCAATCGATAAACGCATTTCATAAAAATTTCCTCATGATGGGAATAGGCTGGTAATAGGGCTGGGAGCGCGAATATGGGATGTTTTCTGAACAGACGTGACTCTAGCAGTTTGCAGGCGTTCTGATAACTCTACTTTCTGCACCGGGATTGACCGTGGTATGTGTCCGACCGATGGAATTCTGTTATCTTCTCGCGATGACTCCCGATGCTGTTGACCTCTCACAAATCAAGCGTGCGCTTGTCGTCAAGCTCCGCCATCACGGCGATGTACTGCTGACCTCGCCGGTCTTTCAAGTGCTGAAAAATCACGCCCCGCATATCGAAGTGGATGCACTGGTTTATCACGACACCCGCGAAATGCTCACTGAGCATCCGGCAGTTTCTGAAGTATTCACGATTGATCGCGAATGGAAAAACCTCAATCTGTTCGCACAAGGTTCGCGTGAATGGGCGCTGCTGCGTGCGCTGCGTTTGCGGCGCTACGATTTGGTGCTGCATCTAACCGAACATCCGCGCGGCGCATGGCTGACGCGTTTGCTGAAACCCAAATACTCGGTCGCACAGCGAGCGATGGGCATCAATGAAGGTCGCGATTCGCGCTGGTGGAAATCGAGCTTTACCCATACCTATCCGACCCCGCGCGCCACCTTTCGGCACACGGTGGAAAGTAATCTGGATGCCTTGCGCAGAATCGGCGTGCAACCTACCCCGCTTGAAAAAAAATTAGTGCTGGTGCCGGGCAAGGCGGCCGCTGAAAAAGTCGCCGCCTTGATGGCCACCCACGGTGTTGAGGCCAAACGATTCATCCATATTCATCCTACCTCGCGCTGGTTTTTCAAGACCTGGCCCGCAGAGCGATTTGCCGCGCTGATTCTGGAACTGGGCCGCGCCGGCATGAAGGTGGTGCTGACGGCTGCGCCTACCGCCGATGAACGCGCCATGATCGCCGCGATTAAGACCGTATTAAAAGCCCCGGTTGTCGATTTGACCGGCGCACTCTCGCTCAAGGAATTGGCCGCACTGACCGGCCAGGCGCGTGCGTTTGTGGGGGTGGATTCTGCGCCCATGCACATGGCCGCCGCCATGCAAACACCAACCGTGGCACTGTTTGGGCCCTCCGGTGAAGCGCATTGGGGGCCGTGGGGCGTGGTGCATCGCATTGTGGCTTCACAGAACCCGCGCCATACCTGCCGCCCCTGCGGTAACGATGGTTGCGGCGGCTCAAAGGTGAGTGAGTGCCTGACCGAATTACCGGTCTCACAGGTGCTCGCGGCGCTGAATGAATTGCTGGCCACTGAAGTAGTGGCGTGAGGTCACGGTTGCCAAGGCCGCGCCCGTGAAGCTCGCTCTGATTCGCGCCAAATACAATCCGTTTGGCGGTGCTGAGCGTTTCTTGAATGATGCGATAGCGGCACTGGCTGCCAGCGATCTGGCGGTCGCGCCGACCTTGTTTACGCGCGAGTGGCCCGCACAGGCTGAGGCTGCTCTGTCGCACCGTATTGTTAATCCGCGCTATGCCACCTCAAGCGGGCGTGACCGTGGCTTTGCGCAGGCCGTGTGCAAGGCATTGTCCGAAGATACATTTGATTTGGTGCAGTCGTATGAACGCCTCGACTGTTGCGATATTTATCATGCGGTCGATGGCGTGCATGCAGAATGGCTGCGGCAGCGTCGCCGCATTCTAGGCGGCGTGAGAGCGCTAGGCGTGGCGATCAATCCGCGCCACCGCTATGTGCTGGCGGCTGAACGCGCGATGTTTTCTTCGCCACGTTTCAAGGCGGCGATTTGTATTTCCGAGATGGTGAAAAATGACATCTTGCGGCACTTCGAGATTGATCCGGCCAAGCTGCATGTGATTTACAGCGGTGTGGACACCGCAAAATTTTCACCCACTCTGCGCGCCGAATTTCGCGATGCCATCAGAACACAACTATCGATTCCGCTTGATGCGCCGGTGGCGGTGTTTGTCGGCTCGGGCTTTGAGCGCAAAGGTCTCGTCAATTTTTTAGGCGCACTGGCGGAAGATAGGGACCACTACGGCATTGTGGTGGGCAAAGATAAACACAGCGCGCGTTATCAGGCGCTGGCGCAAAAACTTGGCCTGCAAGAGCGGATATGTTTCACTGGAGGCGTATCTGATACGCGCCCTTATTACGCGGCCGGCGATGTGTTTGTGCTGCCCACCATTTATGAGCCGTTTGGCCTGGTATGTCTGGAGGCGATGGCCTGTGGCTTACCGGTGGTGACCAGCACCTCAGCAGGAGCTGCTGAACTTATTACGGATGGCGTAAATGGCTATGTATGCGATGCGCTTGATGTTCATGCCATTCATCGCGCCATCGAACAGGTAGTGAGTTCGAGCGTTCATGATTCAATGAGCGCCGCTGCCCGCGAGACCGCGCTAAAATTTTCACCGCTGGTAATGTCGGCTCAATATGTCGGGCTATATCGGCAGTTACTGAGAACGGCGTCAATTGGCTAGTAAAATAGTGTTTTCATTATTTTGGTAAGCAGACAAAGCACTCATGTCCACCCCCCAAGCTAAGCACGCTACCTTTGCAGAAGACCAGCGCTTATACAAGCGCCTGTTTGGCTATGTAAAACCTTACAAGTGGGTATTTATTGGCAGCTGTGTGGCGATGGCGGTTGGCGGTGCGGTTGAAGGTTCCTTCGCGCTGTTTTTGCGATATATGCTGGGCACCCTGTTTGAAGAAGGCAATCCCCAGAGTGCGGCTTTCGCAGCCATCGGCATCGTGGTGATTTTTTTCATCAGCGGTCTGTCGCATTTTATTTCCGGCTACGGCATGCAGTGGGTGGGCAACCGAGTCATCGTTGATTTTCGCAATCAAATGTTCCAGCGTCTGATTCGTTTACCAGCGCCCTATTTTGATCAAAGCACCATCGGCACGCTGTTATCGAAAGTCACCAACGACGTGATTGGTGTGCAGGATGCGTCCACCACGGCCCTGAACGCCATGGTGCGCGGCGGCACCACCTTGATCGTGTTGCTCTACACCCTGTTCTCGGTTAACTGGAAACTCACTCTCATCACCTTCGCCTCCATTCCGGTGCTGGCGCTCATCATCCGGGCGTTTGGGCGTCGCCTGCGACTCATCAGCCGCCAGGCGCAGACCGCCCATGCGGGCATTACCGATGTGCTGGAAGAATCCATTCGCGGCCAAAAAGTAATCAAGGTTTTTGGTGGCGAATCCTACGAGGCAAAACGTTTTGATCATGCCGCCAATATCGTTCGCCGCATCAACATGAAGCACAGCGCCGCCGCCGCCGCTGCCACGCCGCTCACCCATATCATTGTCGCCAGCGCGATTGCGCTCATTGTTTATCTGGCGGTCAGCAAAACCCTCGGCACCGCGATGACGTCGGCGGACTTCGTGACGTTTATTGTTGCCTCTGCCGGACTAGTTCCGCAAATCAAAGGTCTCGCCAGTATCAGCGAGCGTTTACAAAAAGGCCTGGCTTCGGCAGAAAGCGTTTTTGAATTGATTGACGCCAGCCCCGAGGCGGATCACGGCACCATTGCGCTTGAGCGCGCCGAAGGCCGCATTCGGTTTGAGCATGTGACGATGCAATATACGAACCAGGCGACCCCGGCATTGAATGATGTCTCACTCACAATTCAAGCCGGTGAAACCATTGCGCTGGTGGGCCCCTCCGGTGGCGGTAAAACCAGTTTTGTAAATTTGGTGCCGCGTTTTTTTGCCCCCACGGCGGGCACCATTTATGTTGATGATCATTCGTTGGCCGATATCAAATTGGTGGATTTGCGCCGCCAGATTGCGTTGGTGAGTCAGGATGTGGTGCTGTTCAATGACACCGTTGCCGCCAATATCGCCTATGGCCGCGAGGGCAAGGCAACCACGGCTGAAATTACTGAGGCCGCGCGCGCCGCCAATTGTCTGGACTTCATTAATGCCCTGCCGCAGGGGTTTGAAACAGCGATTGGCGAGAATGGTTCAAGGCTGTCAGGCGGCCAGCGCCAACGCTTGGCGATTGCGCGTGCGCTACTCAAAAACGCGCCGATTTTATTGCTTGATGAGGCCACTTCTGCGCTCGATAGCGAATCCGAACGCGCGGTTCAAATAGCGCTCGATACCCTGATGCAAGGCCGCACCACCATCGTCGTCGCGCACCGCCTCTCGACTATTGAAAATGCCGATCGGATTGTCGTGATGGAACATGGCCGCATTGTTGAGATTGGCCCGCATGCCGAATTGATCAAGCAATCTGGTTTGTACGCCAGCTTGCACCGACTACAATTTGCTCAGGGATAAGAGATAAGGGTTAAGCGATATCGATTTGCAGCGGGTTTTAATTTCACTCAAGAAAAACGATACGCATCCATTGCCAGCACATGACCCTCAAACCCGGCAAACTCGCGCGCAGCATGGTAAGCATCACCAGCTGCACCCAATGCCACAAATAGTGGCAGCAAATGTTCTTCACTGGGATGGGCGCGGACAGCATGGGGCGCCTGCTCGCGATAGGCCAACAGGGCATCGACGTCCCTCGACTTGATATGCTCAAACATCCACTCCTGAAATTCATGTGCGTAATTAGTTTCAGGTGGCTTCATGTTTGATGTTGCATTCGCCATGCCGCCGCCCGCGAACCAATCACGCAGGTTATGGGTGAGATGGCCGGAGCCGACGATCAATATATTTTCTCCCCGCAACGCCGCCAGCGCACGCCCAACCCGATAATGGTGCGCCGGTCCGAGTGAAGGCTGCACAGACAGTTGCACGATGGGCACCTTGGCCTGCGGATACATTTTGAGTAGCGGAACCCAAGTGCCATGATCGAAGCCGCGACAGCCATCGATGGCGGCCGTAATCCCGGCATCCTTAAGCAAGGCCGTGGCACGCTCGGCTACCTCGGTGGAACCGGGCGCTTCATATTTAATGCGATATAGCGCATCCGGGAAGCCGCCAAAATCATAAATCATCGATGGCTTGGCGTTACCCGACAGCATCGGTAAATTCGTTTCCCAATGGGCGGTCACCATGATCACGGCGGCCGGTATGGGCAATGATTGCGCAAGCTGTGCCCACACCTCACCCGCCGCACCCGCATCGATTGCTTGCAGGGGTGAGCCGTGCGATAAAAATAGTGTGGGCAACATGCCTGATGCTTTCTGAAATTAATTAACGAGACCCACTTTTTTCAATGCTTCCTGCACTTTAGGACGAGCCGAAACTCGCGCCATAAACGCCGCCAGCACCGGCCACTTCGCAATGTCCACACCAACCCACTGGCCCCAGTTGAGTACCGTAAACAAATAACCATCGGCCACGGTGAAGGTATCGCCCATCAGATAGATTTTGCCGTCAAGTTTTTTCGTCAGCCAATCAAGACGCTTGCCGACGTTAACTATTGTCTGTGCGCGGGTCTCAGCATTCATGGCGGGGTTAAACATACTGCCCATGGGCTTATGTACTTCGGAATTAATGTAGGTGAGCCATTCCTGCAAGCGATAGCGCTCCAAGGTGCCCGCTTTGGGCGCCAGGTTCGATTCTGGCTTTTGATCGGCGATGTATTGCAGAATGGCCGCGCCTTCACTCAGGCCTTCACCGTTATCCATCACGATATAGGGCACATAACCTTTGTCGTGAATCGCGTAAAAATCTGCGCCGTCTTCGGTGGTGTGTGTTTTTAAATCAACCTTGGTCAGGTCGTACGGAATGCCCGCTTCATGCAGCGCAATATTGGATGCCAACGAGCAAGATGCTGCAGAAAAATAGAGTTTCATGATGTGCCTTCTGTTCGGGGGTTAAAAACTAACGCGGTGAAAAAAGAAGTACTTTTGCAACTGCAACAGTAGAACGATACACATCATGACTTAATCAAATTAAGGGATAAATAGCTATATCCGCAATAAATTATCCCTATATTTGCAATAATAGTTTTTTTGGCCAAGCCTATCTTCATGGATAAATTCACCGCAATGACTGTTTTTACCAAGGTCGTCGAACAAGGCAGCTTTGCGCGCGCTGCCGAACGGCTCAACCTTTCCACCTCGGCCGTATCACGCCATATTGTCGATCTGGAGACGCACCTTGACGCACGGCTGCTCAATCGCACCACGCGCAAACTGTCTTTGACTGAAAGCGGGCAGGCTTTTTTTGAACGCTGCATACAGTTGCTATCCGATCTGGAAGAAGCCGAAACCCTTGCCAGTGCCAGCACCGCCGAGCCGCGCGGCACACTCAAACTTACCTGCTCGATCAATTTTGGTATCCGCTATCTGGCACCCGCGATTGGCGCATTCCAGCAGCGCTACCCCCAGGCACATTTTGATGTGTCGTTATCGGATCGGTTTGTCGATCTCGTCGATGAGGGACTCGATCTCGCCGTGCGCATTGGCGAAGCAGGCAACTCCAATTTAATCGCCCGCAAAATCGGCGAAATGCGTCTGGTTTGCTGCGCCTCACCATCCTATTTGAAGCGCCACGGTACACCACAACATCCGCAGGATTTGGCTACACATAACTGCCTTGTTTATGCTTACATGACGACCAAAAATCATTGGCTGTTTGTGGATAAAGCGGGTCGCTCAGTCGACGTGCCGATCAAAGGCTCCGTCGAAGCCAACAACGGCGAGATGCTGATTGCCATTGCTGAGCAGGATATTGGCATTGTGTTGGAGCCTGATTTTTCAGCCAGTGCGGCACTCAAGGCAGGCACCTTGGTGCCGATCCTGAGCGCTTTCCAGCCGCGCCGCACCAATATTTATGCGGTCTATCCCAGCCGCCGCCATCTATCGGCAAAAGTGCGGACGTTTGTGGATTTTTTAAACGAGCGATTTCGGGATCGGATGGATTGGGATTAGGCGATCAATGGAGCCGACGATAACCCGAGAAGCGCAAAATTCGACATAGCGCCTATTCAATTTAAATTCAAAATAAAAACTCTTTATCCAGAGCGGCGTTTCAGGCCTTTATGCCTGAAACGCCGCGCCAGTATTAAACTTTATAAATTATTTCTTAGCATTTTCCCGCCCAAACCAATACAGCAGCACGATCAAAAACGCATAGGGCAGCATCGACAATAAATCCGCATTGGGGCCTTCGAAGAACGGATTGCTCTTGGTTGACCAGTCGGTGATGGCCTTATCGAAATTAGTCAGCACACCGGCGGTGAACGCGATAATGATGCCCGCCAACGCGCCGCCGGCGATATAGCCTGACGACAGCAATACACCCGGACTGCGATCGCCCGCTGCGGTGCGTTCATCTTCGCTAGCGTTCACATATTCGGGTTGTTTGTTGCGACGGCGATCAACCAGCCAGCGCACCATGCCGCCGACAAAAATCGGCGCGGATGACGACAACGGCAAATACACGCCGACCGCAAACGGTAGTGAGGGCACGCCGGACATTTCCAGAATCAGCGCGATCATCACACCGAACATGACCAATGCCCACGGTAATTTCTGATCCAGAATTCCCTTGATGATGTATGACATCAGCACCGCTTTGGGTGCGTCGTATTTACGCACTTCGCTGCCGTCGGGGCGCTTGGTAAAGGTACCGTTGATGCCCGGATCAACCAGCCAAACAGCACTGCCCGCATCGTTCACCAGATACTTGCCCGCCGGACCGCCGACCACATCAGTCTTGTGCCATACCCGATAGGTGCCGCTGTCACCCGCAGCTTGCGGGCCTTGCAGTGAGGCGGTTTCGGTCAGGGTCGCAGCGTTGGTAGTCAGCCCCGGTGCGACTTGCGCGACAGGCACGTACACAGTGGCGGCATCGTTTAGCTTGAGCAAAATCGGTCCCAGCATCACTGCGGATGCTAGCGCGCCAACCAGAATGGCGTACTGCTGAAGGCGCGGAGTGGCGCCAATCAGAAAACCGGTTTTCAAATCTTGCGAGGTGGTGCCGGCATTGCTGGAAGCGATACAAACAATCGCGCCGACTGACAAGGCCGTGACGTAATACGGTCCGCCGGTCCAGCCGACCAGCAGGAAAATCAAGCAGGTGAATAACAATGTCGCCACCGTCATGCCGGAAATAGGATTGCTCGAGGAGCCGATTTGCCCGGTCAATTGGGACGAGACGGTGGCGAATAAAAAGCCGAATACCAAAATCAGCAGTGCGCCCAGCAAATTCATATTTAGTGGTGAGGCGAGCATGATGACCACAATAATGCCCAGGCAACCCACCAGCACCCATTTCATCGGGATGTCCTGGTCGGTGCGTTTGGTTCCAGCCGTGCCAATGCCAAAGCTTTTGAAGCTGTCTTTCAAGCTATTCCAAATCGTCGGCATCGCGCGCGCCATGCTGATAATCCCGCCCGCCGCCACCGCGCCCGCGCCGATATACAAAATATAAGCACTGCGTATATTGTTCGGACTCATCTCGCTGATCAGCTTATTGCCGGGGGCAAGCGGGACAGACAATGCATCACCAAAAAACTTGATCAGCGGAATCAACAGCAGATATGCCATTACGCCACCCGCCGCCATAATTGAGGCGATGCGTGGCCCGATGATATAGCCCACGCCCAATAACTCGGGCGAAATTTCCGCGCCGACTGAGCCACCTTTGAGCGGCGCGCCAAAGACTTTTTCAGGAACATCTTTCCAGCCTTTGAAAGCGACATTGAGCGCTTTATAAAGCAGCCCCACACCGAAGCCCAGGAAGATGACGCTGGCGCCGCTGGCCGCATCGGTTTTAACGCTAGATGATGTTTTGGAAATCTCCGCCACCTTCAACACCTCCGCACAGGCGGTGCCTTCGGGATATTTCAGCTCACCATGGCGCGCCACAATCAGGGTCTTGCGCAGCGGGATCATCATCAATATGCCGAGCAATCCGCCCAGCACGCCGACCAGCATCACCCGCGCAATCTCCAGGTCAAAGCCCAAAATCAAAATGGCGGGCATGGTCACGCCTAAACCAAAGGCAATCGATTCCCCGGCCGAGCCTGCGGTCTGGACGATATTATTTTCGAGGATGGTGGAATCCTTAACGCCCGCTTTTGACATCAGGCGGAACAGCGTAATCGCAATCACCGCGACCGGAATGGAGGCGCTGACGGTGAGGCCCACCTTGAGCACAAGGTAAAGCGATGATGCGCCAAAAATCATTCCCAGCAACGCGCCCATGACCACAGCGCGCAGCGTGAATTCGGCAACATGGGCGTCACTTGGAATGAATGGTTGATGCTCGCGGACGTTGGTCTGTGCAGGTAGACTGGCCATTTTTTCTCCTCAGTAAAATAATCAGTCGCGCATTTATATAATTTTAATGCGCGCTTTTTAACGGGTTTTTATTTGGATTTCGCGCCTACTATCGCACATAAAAAAGCAGGATTTTCAGACCTCCTAAAAAATGCTCGCAAAAGCCTGTGTCTACCTCGCGTAAACCCAGGAGAGCAGTGCGTCCTGCGCGGCCTGCGTCATCAATGCATTTGGATGATTCACGATCATCACCACGACCCACCGGCGGCTGTTGGCGTCCAGCACATAGCCTGCCATGGCGCGTGAATCGTTGAGCGTGCCGCCCTTAATATGCGCTTGCCCCGCGACCGGATCACTGCGCCCGTTGCGCAGCCGACTGCGCAGCGTGCCGTCCACACCCAACAGCGGCATCGAGGCCATAAATTCCGGCATCACACTCGATTTGAAAGCGGCGTCCAGCAGTGCGGTCAGCGTAGCGGCGCTGGTGCGTTCGATGCGTGACAGGCCGGAACCATTTTCAAGCACCAATTCAGGTGCCACGATACCTTTTTTGTTGAGCCATTCTTTGATGATGTCTGCCGAACGGGCTGCATTGGCGGGCGGCAGCATTTTCTCTGCTGAGAGCGTTAAAAATAATTGCCTTGCCATCACATTATTGGAAAATTTATTGATGTCGCGAATCACTTCAGACAGCGCGGGCGACTCGGTTGAGGCGAGCAACTGGGCCCCAGCGGGGGTGGCCTGAATTTTTACCGCACCCTGCCAACTGCCGCCGACCTCTTTCCACAAACTCGCGAACACGCCGCCGACAAAGCGTGCGTGGTCCAGCAGCGAAAGACTCCAGGCGCGCTCACCGCAGCTTTTGGGATAATTGCCGGTGAACGAGACCTTGAGTTGTATGGGCGTAATGGCCTGCACATCCAGCACAATATGTTCACGCCAGTCACCGCAGGGCGCGTCAATCAATTTCATGCGGCTCACGATTTCCAACTGTGCGGGTCTGACATCCGGCGAGATCGAAACCGATTTCCCGTTGACGGATGGCGCAAAATTAAATCGCACAGTATTAAAATTAAGTAGCAACGCGTCAGGGCCGACGTTGTAGGCTTTGAGCGGCTCACCATCGAATTTTGCGGCATCAAAAGGTACGTTATCAAAAAACGTTTTATCAAGAATCAAATCACCTTTGAGTGTGCTGAGGCCCCGTTCGCGCAGCTGCTTTAACAATAACCAAAAGCGTTCCACCGTGAGCTTGGGATCACCGCCTCCTTTTAGCACGAGATCGCCCAGCAGCGCGCCATTGCGAATCTCGCCAGCAGCATAGACCTCTGTTTTCCAGGCGTAGGCCGGGCCCAGCAGCTCCAGGCCCGCATAAGTAGTGAAGAGCTTCATGACCGAAGCGGGGTTCATTGCTTTGTCGGCATTCAATGTCAGCAGCGGCTCTTTGGCGCCGACTTCTTTGACAACAACTGACAGGTTTTCAAGTGGAACACCGGCTTTGCTGAAAACTTCCGTTACGGCTGGCGGTAGCGCAGTGGGTAAAATATTTAACGTATTTTGTGCCGCCACCGGCAATGCGCACAGACTTAGAAATAACATTCCGGCAATAAACCTAGCCATGGCACCCGCTGTCATTTTTCCCGCTTTCATTTTTGCATCGCTTCAATAACGTCAATCGTTTGTGTCGCCAGCCACTGAAACTCATCATCATCCACAATATACGGCGGCATAAAATAGACGGTGTTGCCTATGGGCCGCAGCAGCGCCCCGCGCTGCAAGGCAAGCGCAAAAAATTCGCGCGCAAACTTAGGGTGTTGGCTTTCAACCTCGAATGCAAAAATCATTCCACTGCGCCGAAAATTTTTGACCCGCTGGTGCGTGGCCAGCGGTTGGCACAGCGCCATCCAGCGTTGTGCCTTGGCGCGATTTTTTTCGATGACGTCATTACTGGAAAAAATATCGAGGGTGGCCAATGCTGCCCGACAAGCCAAGGCACTGCCGGTGTAGGAATGCGAATGCAAAAAGCCGCGTGCCGTATCGTCGTGATAAAACGCAGCATAAACCTCGTCTGTGGTCAGCACACAAGACAAGGGCAAATAGCCGCCGGTAATACCTTTGGACAAACACATGAAGTCCGGCTTGATGTTTGCCTGTTCGCAGGCAAACAGGGTGCCGGTGCGACCAAAGCCGGTCATGATTTCATCCGCAATCAAGTGCACGCCGTACTGAGTACACAGCTCACGCGCTTTTTGTAAATAGGCTGGATGATACATACGCATCCCGGCAGCACCCTGCACCAGTGGCTCGATGATGAACGCGGCAATCTCACCGGCGCGCTCGATAAAAAGCCGCTCTAGGGCGGCGCTGGCATCGACCGTGCATTCCGGGCAGCATGCCTCAAGATGCCCGTCTAGAGAGGAGTTTGAGGCATGCCGCCCCAAGATGCCCGCACCCATTGACTTTCCGGCCATGCCGCCCGGAAAAGGCACCAATAAATTGTTGTTCAACAATGGGCCATAGGCATCACGAAAAATCGCCACATCGGTTACCGACAAAGCACCCAGTGTTTCACCGTGATAGCTGCTCTCAAGGCTGACAAATTTTTTCTTCTCGGGCTTTCCCACATTGCGCCAATAATGAAAACTCATTTTCAGCGCAATCTCCACTGCGCTGGCCCCATCGCTGCCGTAGAACGCATGCCCGAGGCCGGTAAGCCTCGACAGCTGCTCGGATAATTCAATGGCAGGCTCGTGGGTGAAGCCCGCGAGCATGGCGTGCTCCAGTTGATCAAGCTGATTTTTGAGCGCGGCATTGATGCGCGGATTGGCGTGACCGAATAAATTGACCCACCATGAACTCACCGCATCCAGGTAACGCTTGCCCTCATGGTCAATCAGCCACGCGCCTTCGCCGCGCTGTATGGGTACCAGCGGAAATTGCTCGTGGTGTTTCATCTGCGTACACGGATGCCACACACTCGCCAGCGAGCGTGCGACTATATTTGCATTGGTATTTTTAGGCTGGGTCATCGCATCGAATTTAACACAGCACCTCACCATTTCTGAACGCGCTGATGAAGGTGCTAAACGAACATAGGGAAAACAACTACTGCCAACGTGCGCAGCACCATTCTTTTGTTTCAGCCTCCGTCAAAAAACTCCACGCGACAATGCGACTTTTCTTTTGGCCTTGCGCCATATCGATGGTCTTGACGACACGCGCCTTCGCCTGCTTGAGCGCAGCATAGATCAGCGGCAGATTGGCTTCTTTGGAAATGAGTGCGCTGAACCATAAGCTTTGATGCGGCCGCTCGGCGCTCTCGGCGATCATGCAGCCGACAAAGCCAGCCTCGCCGCCATCGCACCACAGCTCGGTGCCCTGTCCTCCGAAATTGAGCGCCGGTGCAGCGATGGTTTCATCTTCGTTTGCCTTGCCCAGGTTTTTCCATTTTCGGTATGAGCCTGCCTGCGCGGCATGAAGCGAAGCGTGAAACGGCGGATTGCAGATAACGGCATCGAATAAATCATCCGCTTCGGATTTCAACACATAGTCAAAAATTTGCAGCGTCGAAGTCTGCAAGCGCAGTTCAATCGCCTGTGCCAAGCCTTGATTGGCATTGATGATTTGCTGTGCTGCGTTGATCGCGGCCGGATCAATATCCGTACCGAGAAAATGCCAGCCATACTCGTGATGGCCAATCAGCGGATAAATACAATTGGCGCCGACCCCCACATCCAGCACGCGAATGGCCTTGCCGCGCGGAATCACGCCTTTATTGGCACTGGCGAGCAAATCAGCGATCTGGTGTAAATAATCCGCGCGGCCCGGAATCGGCGGGCAAAGATAATGAGCCGGGATGTCCCAATGCTGAACGCCATAGAAGTGTTTAAGCAGTGCGGCGTTCAGTGTTTTCACCGCTTCAGGATTCGCAAAATCAACGGTTAGCTCAGCGGCATCGAACGGATTGGCTTTTAAGAAGGGCTTTAACGCGGGCAACGCGGTAGCCAACTGTGGAAAATCATAGCGGCCACGATGGCGGTTACGCGGGTGCAGATTCAGTTTTTCGCGGGTTTTGATGGGCGGAGTTTTTGCCATGAATATTTTTCGTGTTGTGTTTGAGGCATTGGCTATATGGAAATAGAAAGTTAAGTATTAACGCTCATATTGTCGCTTGATATGCTGTTTGCATCTTAGATTTTCAAGAATAAGAATACGCGCCGATCATGCGTTGCGAGCCAAACACAGTACTGCACAACCCGATAACGGCAGCATCATCGGCACAAATACGCGCATTCTTTAATCTGCTTGCGAATCGATACATCCCACGCATCGCCGCCGCGCAATTCGCTCTGATCGAACCATACTTCCCAACCAGCCGCACGCAAAGCCTCTCAAATGCGCCGTGTGGTTTTAGCGTCTTGAGATGCGTAACTCATGAAAATAGCTTGGTTGAGCATAGGACGATCTTGTACTTAGTGCGCCTTGAGCAGTATAAAACCCGCCGTTTTGGCAGCGGCTTTGTCAAAAGTGATGGTGTGCTGGCAGCCGGATTGTTTGCCCACATTGGCGATCAGGGCATTGCTAAAATCGGGCGCAGCTTCGCAAAAACTATTACACGCATTCCACGCGATTGGCTTCGATTCAATCATCAGTTCGTCGGACTCAAGCAGGGTGCGCAAGATATTGCTGATCTCGGCTTTTTTCATCGCGTAGGCATCCTCCAATACCCAGACCAATTCGCAGAGCACTATGAGTGAGATGAAGCCGGGCTCCTGTTTGCTGAGTGAGGCGATGGCGCGATTCGCCAGCGCACTTTGTTGGCTATCGTCCTGCGCAAAATAGCGAACAAGAATATTGGTATCCAGTCCGATCATGGGAGCAAGCGCCTAGGCAAGCGAACGCTTTGCGTGCTGCCGGACGGCCTTCGCCATGGCTTTAATGGTGACTGGTTTGCGCGGCACAAACAACGCGAATTCCTTGATATGTTTACGGATCGACGCACCCCACGCGTCGCTCCTGCACAGTTGCAGCACGGCACAAATCGGCCAAAAGCCGACATTCCCGCCGAAGGTTCAATTGGACCCGTTTTCGCTAGTTATCCCTGACTCCAGAGCGCCCTGACTTAAATTGACCACTGGACAGAGCTACGCCTAAGGAGTATAGTTATGCTATGTATACGGTCGTCGAAACTGTCCTGTTCCAGAAGCAATGGCCGCTCTACTGGAGCGAAGACGAGCGGGGTGAGTTCGCGGCGTACGTCGCCGAGTATCCGGACGCCGGTGACGTAGTACCCGAATCTGGTGGCATCCGAAAAGTCCGCTGGCGGCGAAAAGGCACCGGAAAGTCTGGAGGTGTTCGCGTCATTTACTTTACGCGTACCGTGGATGAAGAGATCGTGCTTCTGACTCTGTACGCGAAAGCCAAGACTGACAACATCACAGGCGCAAAGTTAAAGGAGATTCGTCATGCCCTCGAAAACTAAACCACTGACAGGAAAGCAACTTCTTGCCTA
>JAYVEV010000036.1:0-2837 GCA_043773745.1 Burkholderiales bacterium
TTTACCGATCTAATAAAAAATGCCCGCCACCCCAATAAGGCGACGGGCATTCTAAATATAAAACGCGACAGCAAAGCGAAATTATTTTTTATCTTTTCCGCCTTTGTCGTCTTTCTTCTCCTCCTCCTTCGCCTTCTGGTTCGCGGCCGGGACATCTGCGGCGGACACAGCGGGCGCTGCCACTTCTTCAGCAACTGCAGCGCGCGGGATAATAATCGTCGCGACGACAGGGTCACCACCACGTGATGGCGGCACAGCCGTTACACCGGCTGGCAGCTTCATGGTGGAAATATGCAGCGAGTGGCCAGAGGCCAAGTCTTTCAGGTCAACTTCAATAAATTCCGGCAAGTCTTTTGGTAAGCAGGAAATATTGAGTTCATTCAATACATGTGAAACGATACCGCTGGAAATTTTAACACCCGGGCAGATATCAGCATTGATGAAGTGCAATGGCACTTTCATGTGAATTTTTTGATTGGCAGCGACGCGCTGAAAATCAACATGCAAGACAATTTGTTTCCATGCGTGCATTTGCACATCACGCAATAGAACCTGTTGCGCTTTGCCATCCAGCGTCATATCCAGAATCGAGGCGTGGAATGCTTCGTTACGCAGCTTGTGAAAAATATCGTTGTGGTCGAGCTCAATTGCCGTGGCTTCTGCACCGCCACCGTAAATGATGCCCGGAACTTTGTTCGCGTGACGCAGGCGGCGGCTCGCACCAGTGCCCTGTCCATTACGCGTTGCTGCTGAGATTGCGATTTTCATAGTGACTCCAAATTTGCGCTCGACAATTACCTGCGGTAACTTGCCTTGCGCGGTTACGGGCAATTTGCGACCAATTGCCCACTTAAATCGGATCGATGCTTTGACCCGCTCTGCTGCTCATTCTTAAAAACGATTGCGTATAAAACTTAATCTGAAAACAACGAGCTGACTGAACCATCTTCGGCAATCCGGCGGATGGTTTCAGCGAGCAATTCCGCTGTACCAATCTGGCGAATCTTCTTGCAGGCCATTGCTTCTGGCTTAAGCGGAATCGTATCCGTCACCACCAGTTCATCAATCACCGAATTTTCCAAACGCTCTATTGCTGGTCCGGACAATACCGGGTGCGTACAGTACGCCAATACTTTCTTTGCGCCGCGCTCCTTCAGGGCTCGCGCTGCTTCCGTCAGTGTTCCGGCGGTATCCACGATGTCATCCATGATGAGGCAGGCACGGCCATCAACATCACCGATGATATTCATCACCATCGACACATTGGCCCGCGGACGGCGCTTGTCAATAATCGCCAGATCTGCGTCCAACTGTTTTGCAATAGCTCTTGCTCTGACAACCCCGCCCACATCGGGCGAGACCACCATCAAACCTTGATAATCGCGTTTCCACAAATCACCCAGCAAAATTGGCGTGGCGTAAATGTTATCGACAGGAATATCAAAAAAACCTTGAATCTGATCTGCATGCAAATCCATTGTCAGCACACGGTCAACACCGGCACCGGTCAACATATTTGCCACTACTTTGGCCGAAATCGCCACCCTTGCTGAGCGTGGACGGCGATCCTGCCGTGCATAGCCAAAATACGGAATAGCAGCGGTAATACGCCCCGCGCTCGACCGCTTTAACGCGTCGGCCATGACCATGATTTCCATCAGGTTATCATTGGTCGGTGCGCAGGTTGATTGCAAAATGAAAGCGTCTTTACCGCGGACGTTTTCCATTATTTCAACCATCACTTCACCGTCGCTGAATTTTGATACTTTAGCGCGGCCCAGCTGCGTACCCAATAGCTTCGCAACTTCACGGGCGAGCTTAGGATTCGCATTACCGGCGAATACAGTTAAATTATCAAATGCCATGTTAGCGCCTCATCCTCACGGTTGGAACAAAGGGCTACGTCTACAAATAATCCCGACTAAACAATGTTGTTAACGGGGACGATAGTGCAGTGCTTATTTATTTCGGGAAACAATGCAAAAACCTGGCTGGGGAGGTAGGGATCGAACCTACGAATGCCGGAATCAAAATCCGGTGCCTTACCACTTGGCGACTCCCCAAACTCTTCGTGTTGCCCGCCGCGCTGATTTACGCGTAACCTGCGCGCTTAATCAGCTATGGCAGCAACTGAACACAAGGGATGACGGTTCATCCCGCGTGCTACAAATCCTTGGTATTTCGGCGTGAGTTTGTTGAAAGCATCACGAGCGTCGTGCTCAAACTCGAAGGCCGCAAACACACAAGCCCCTGAGCCGGTCATACGGGCACCAAAGACTGCTTTGGCGCTAGCCGCATCCAGCGCCGACAAATACGACGCCACAACCGGAAATGCTTTCAGAACAACAGCTTGCAAATCATTATGGCAATTCGCTAACTGACTCGCTGAAAAGTCCGCTATTTTGAGGGGGATCGTGTCTCTTGTCAATTCCGGCGCGCTAAAAATGAGCGGGGTCGGCACTGTTTCGGGCGGCGTCAGCACCACATACCACCATTCAGGCAGGTCTATCTTGGTCAAAACCTCGCCTACACCCTCGGCAAAGGCGCTGTGCCCATTAATGAAAAAGGGCACATCGGCGCCCAATGTCAGGCCTAGGCGCTGCAACTCTATTGAAGGCAAATTAAGGCCCCACAAGGCGTTCAGACCGAGCAAGACGGCTGCCGCATCTGAACTGCCGCCACCTAGCCCACCACCCATCGGGATACGCTTCTGGATGCCAATATCGCATCCCAGCGTACAGTGGGTGTGTTGGCGCAGGAGTTTGGCGGCGCGAATGGCCAAATCGTGGTCAGCGGGCACGCCTGTAAGCTCATGCAGACGAGAAATAGCCCCGTCA
>JAYVEV010000037.1:0-15450 GCA_043773745.1 Burkholderiales bacterium
TTTGGTTCAGCACATCGGCTTATGCCTATGATGACCGTGTCGCTCTGGTCATCGGCAATGATGCCTATCCCACTGATCCACTCAAGAACGCGCAAAACGATGCCAGAGCCGTTGCCAAAACACTGAGCGATCTGGGTTTCAAGGTCGTGGTGAAAACCAATGCCGATATCGTGACCATGCGCAGCGCAGCGGTTGAATTCACTAAAGTGCTTGAGGGGGCCAAAGCCGCCGTGCTTTATTACGCTGGCCATGGCATTCAATATCGCGATAAAAATTTCATGGTGCCAGTCGATGCCAAATTTACGTCTGAGGCCGAGATTGTCTATAACGCGGTAGAAGTAGGCCAGATTCTCGAGAGCATGGATGACGCCAAGGTGCCGTTCAAGTTCGTGATCCTGGATGCGTGTCGCAATAATCCGTTCAGCAATGTGTTTGCGGCCACCGGTCTGGCCAAAATCTCCAAAGTGCCGCCCGGCACGATTGTCGCCTATGCCGCAGCGGCGGGTGCAATAGCGCTGGACGGTGATGGCGTAAACGGTCTTTATACTAAGCACTTGCTTGAGACGATCCGTAATCCTGACTTTCAGGCGGGGCTGATGTTTCAACGTGTGCAAACGGCGGTTGCACAGGAAAGCGGCAACAAACAATTACCAGAATTGTATTCAACGCCATTACCGCGCGGTGCATTCTTTTTTGCCGAGCGTGGCGCGCCAGCAATACAGCCTGTTGCCCAATCTGGTGCTGGCGGCGTGTCCAGCGATACACATGCCGGGCTGGATCGCGAATTTTGGACGTCCATCAAAGACAGTAAAAACCTCAAAGATTTTCAAGCCTATTTGGAGTCATTCCCGTCGGGAGCATTTGCACCACTGGTGCGTAACCGTATTGATAGTTTAAAGCAGGCGCAATCACAAGTCGCCGCCGCGCCGCTCTCCGCAATGCCAGTCAATACCGCACCTGTGCTGGTAGCGGAAGCGCCTGCTCGACCGAATGCACTACCCCCTGCCGTAGCTGAGACCGCCAAGGTTGAAGTGGCACAGGCAGAACCGCCCAGAGCAGTGCCACCCAAAATAGTTGCCTGGCCTGAGCCGATTCAAGTGGCGTCAATGGCGCCAAGCGAATCACGTAGTATAGAGCCGCGCAGCGCTGAGGCGAAAGCCGTACCTGCCCCGGTTGCTACTTTTGCAGCAACATCCGCTCCTGCGCCGATCGTCGTTGCCTCGCTTTCGCCGGAGCAAAAAACAGCCCTTCCGCCTGCACCGGTTGTGCCCAAAATTCTCGAGGGTTTAATTGAATTTCCGGATGGCGCGCGTTACAACGGGGAATACAAAGAAGATAAAGATAAAACTAAAATTCTGCACGGTCGCGGCGAATATACATCAAGCACTTTCCGCTACAAAGGCGATTTCAAGGACGGCAAGAAACAGGGGCGCGGTGTGTACCAATGGGCCAATGGTGACCGCTTTGAGGGCGACTTTACGGACGACAGTCCGAACGGACGCGGGGTTTGGATCTTTGCCAGCGGTGATAAATATGAAGGCGAAGTAAAAAATAGCTCAGTCATCGGTAAAGGTGTATTCAGCACTAAAAACGGTGACAGGATTGATGGCACCTTCGTCGATGCAAAGGCCAACGGGCGAGTCCTTTATGCATTTGCCAACGGCGATAAATACGAAGGTGATATGCGGCAAGGGCGGATGACCGGTAAGGGCGTTTATGTCAGCAAAGGCGGTGATCGTACCGAAGCCAATTTTGTAGACGGTAATGCCCAGGGCAAGGGTACCTATTATTTTTCCAATGGCGATCGCTACGAAGGTGATATTAAAGCGGGTGCGTTGACCGGGCAGGGTAGCTATTTTTATTCCAACGGACTGCGCTCCGATGGCGAATATGTGAACGGTGTGCTGAAAGGCAAGGGCGCTTTCTACTTCAACGATGGCTCCTGGTTTGAAGGCCAGTTTGAAGACGGATTGCGTCGCGCCAAGGGCTTGGTGATTCAAAAAGATGGCACCAAGCGCGCTGCTGAAATGGTCGATGGCACGGTAAAAATTGTGCAATAGCCGTTTCCAGAATCCAGCTAATTAATGACTTTCACGCTCAATATTCAGCCCGGCACCGCGGGGACAGCCAGCTTATTGGTGGCTGATGAACACACTGCACCACGCGTCGGCTCGGGGGCCATTCATGTGCTGGCTACCCCAGTGATGATTAATTTATTTGAAGCAGCTGCGCTCGAAGCATGCGAAAGGCTGTTGCCCGATGGGCACCAAAGCCTCGGCACCAAACTAAATGTGTCTCATATTGCGGCCACCCCCGTTGGCATGCGCGTAACGGCTACTGCCATCGTCGTCAAAACAGATGGCCGCAATATTTACTTTACTGTCAGCGCCCGTGATGAACGCGATGTAATCGGCGAAGGTACGCATGAACGTGTTGTGGTGAATGTGGAACGATTCGACAAGCGCGTGCAAGAAAAAACCGCATTGCTGAAACGTTAGCGGTGCATTTTTATCGTTAATTGAGCCTGAAACAGTAAGCCGAAACGAATCAAGCGATCACCGGACATTTCTTTAGCATAGCGGTCAGCTAGGATTAGATAGGGCAACATCACGGCGCAAATTGATTTTTTGCAGTTTCCAAACCGACGGGGAGTAGAATTAATTTGGCGGTTAATAATAGTCGTCAACACCACTTACCAGAGGGGAAACATTGACGTCTTCGACCCGATCGACGCTGGAAGACGGTTTGAAAGCGGCGGAATCGTTGCGTCCGTCGTTTCGCATCGGTGAATTGTTCAACGCAATCGCTGAACTTGAGCATCTTGCAGGCAATGAAGCGGCAGAAATTGAGGCGCGCCGACGCGCCGCAGACGAGCGGCAGCATTTTGATATAGAGCGTGAACAATCGCGCATTACGCTAACTGCGCGAAACTGGCTGCGCAAACTCGAGCAGTAGGCTGTGCCGGCGTGGTCAAGTCCATAGGCCGCTTTAGGACGACTTCGGAAATGAATGATTAATTTTCTAAACACGAAAGAATACCGAAAAAAATCAATAATAGTTTTGTAATGTTGTTGTTTATCAATATTGCTATGGCAATCTCGGCAGAGATGGATCAAGCATAGCTAACACATCAACTATCGACGGCAAATATTTTACTTTCACTACTATTCGGCTATTTGATTGCTGTCGGACTCGAGCGCCAATTTCAACAAGCATCAACTGCATCTATTCCGCGACAGACACAGAAACGCAGTGCCATAAAGGAGAGAAGCCATGTTTAGTCACGTAATGATTGGTTCGAACGATATTGAGCGCTCGAAGCGCTTCTACGACGCTGTGCTCGGAACGCTCGGGGCGGGCGAACCGCTGCTTAACAAGGCGGATTCTGGCCACACCCGGCTCTTTTACCGGCACGACGGCAGCACTTTTTGCATAACCGAACCCATTAACGGAGAGGAGGCTACTTTTGCAAACGGCGGCACCATTGGCTTTAAGTGCAACTCGCCTGAAAAAGTACGAGAGTTTCACGACACTGCGATTGCGCATGGCGGCAAGTCTGTCGAAGAGGCCCCGGGTGTGCGCAATAGCAAAATGGGAGCGATGCACCTAGCCTATGTACGAGATCCCGACGGCAATAAGCTTTGCGCGATTTATCGTGACAAGTAGCACCGCTACACGCCGGTTGTGGCGCCTGCAGAAATCGGCTTGTATGGTCTAATATCCCATTCTTGGGGCGCTTGGGCGATGCCGATTGTGAGCGTCAGTTGGCGGCCTGTACCCATGGCGACTAGCTCTTAACCGAAGGAGAATCTCTATGAAAGCACTAACCCTCACGCTTTTGCTCGCCGTCACCATAGCCTCGATTGCTATCGTCGGTACGACTGCAACTCCACCCATTCCAGTCAAGGAGAAGAAGGCCATGGAGCTCGGAAATTTTTCGGTCAGCCTCACCGTCAAGGACATTAAGGCGTCCAAGGCATTTTACGAGAAACTCGACTTTAAGGAGGTCGCTGGCAAGCTCGAAAAGAATTGGGTCGTCCTCCAGAATGGGGCCGTGACGATTGGGTTGTTCCAGGGGATGTTCGACAAAAACCTCATGACATTCAACCCCGGATGGACGAAGGACAAGGAGACCTTGAGGGACTTCCAAGACGTGCGAGAGCTACAGCGAACCTTGAAGGCGCGTGGACTCACGATGGCGCCCGAGGCGGACGAGAAGACCGAGGGGCCTGCGTACTTCAAGGTTGTCGACCCCGACGGCAACACGATCCTGTTCGATCAGCATGTTCCGAGCCCGAAGCGCTAGTGGCATCCAGCAGAAATTTAAAACAGCCTAACCTCAGCGCTGGCGCGGTGTTTAGGCTGTATTTTAGCTATTCGGCATCACTCATCTGAATCGAAATTAAACATGCCGCCTTCGGGTTTTTCTTCCTTGCGGGCAGAATCCAGTTTGGTCTTGAGCTTTTCAGCGGCAGAAAAAAACGTGACGTCTGTTTGCGATGGCACCACTCGCATGATGGGCGGCTTTAATTGCCGTACATAATTGGCTTGGCCGCTCGCTTTTGATTCCGACTTGCCGACCATCGTCGTTGCGATAGCCAGGCCAGCTACCAGTAAAACACTGACAGCTTTTAATGCCAGCCGTTTGGGCCCCACCACACGCAGATGGAAAAACACCGTTGCCGCAGCTATGAACGAGTTAACGATAAATTGGTTTTCGACCAGCACCAATGTTGAAAGTGAATAGGCGCTGGCGCCAATAATTTCGTCCAGTACACTTAACGTCAGAAGGCCGCAAAGCGCGATGAACAAATGCCGCTCAAATTGGGCATGACCGGAAAAAATTCGTGACACCAGTGACCACAACGTGGACCAAATCAAGGTTGTGACAACCATGGTGAGGGTGAGCAGAATATAGCGAGATAATTTAGTCTCGCCGGTTTCGCCGAGCCAAGCGCTGACAATTTCAATACCGATTGCGGCCAGTGCGACCAGCAGCGGCCAGCGCCATGTGTGACGCAACGGAGCGGGTAATGGCCGTTCCGCAGCGACCGCCGTATCAAACTGGCGAATGCGCAGAAGGGTTTTGCCAATATGAATAATCGAATCATCGGTGAGCGTGACCGGCGCTGTTGTGACCTTCTTGTTCAGTCCCCGGCGTTCGATAAATACACCGTTCACGCTACCGTTATCATGTACGGTCCAGCCCGCTACGGCGTCTCGCGTCAACTGTAGGTGATGGGATGCCACATAGACATCATCAATCACCACATCATTGTCGTAAGCGCGGCCAATGCGAATTGACGCGCCCTCTGCAACATCGGTAACGCGTTGGCGTGAAATCACATCATGCTGGCGAGTTAAAACTTCGACCCAGATCATTTTGCTACTCCGACATTGGAGTTGCCGGCGACTTCAATGGCGGCAATGAAGCGTTTGCCAATCAGTAGCGCGTTGTCATAGGCAACACCAGACATGGATAGTTTTGAGATCAGCGCCTCATCGCTGCGGTCTTGAGTTACAGCCATGACGGTGATGTTGTATAAATTTTCGTATTCACGCAACGCTCGCGCACACCAAACCACTCGTAGCGGCGGCCGATTGGTGCCGGTATTGTTTTTAGAACCGGCAATAAAATCCTCAGCACATTGGTTTTTGGTGAAATGCTTCTTGCCTGAACCGGTCCAGCCAATTTCGAATTGATCGGAAATAAATGCGGCGAATTGAAAAGCATTCAAGTCGCCACTTTTTGTGTATGAGTGCGAAAGCTCAATAGGCCCGGTCTGCAAACTATTGGCGATGAATAACCATGTTTTGGTGGTGCAGTTGGTGCTATTGACGATCGCGCGCGGCTTGGGTACTTTTTCAGCGTTGGTGCGCGCCCAGCAGGTAAACCAAGGGGCTACAGCTTCGGGTGCCAGGTAAGGGCCGAATGTGGCGGATCGAAAGCCCTGATCGCCCAAATTTTTATACAAGGCAGATTGCCAGGTTGATAGCTGTCTGCCAATTTCTGAACGCGTTTTGCCTGATGTTGCGACGGCCAGTGCAGTTTCTTTTTTTGCCCGCTCGATTAAGGCCGCGGCAAAGCGCGCGGGTACCAAAAAGCTGACCAGTTCGCCACCGATTTGCTTGGCAACATTCACGCCAACGATGCGTCCATCCGTGCTGACGGTCGGGCCGCCGCTCATGCCGGGATTCAATGCGCCTGTAAAGTGAATGCGATCCTGATAACTTTTTTCGACCAAGCTGTTGTAAGTGCCCTCGATGATGGTAAAGCCCAGATCGAGTGGATTGCCCATGGCGTACAGGCGCTCGCCTTTGGGCAATGAGCCGTCAAGCGCTCGCGGATTAAATTCAAAATACGGATAGCCAGTTTTATCCAGCTGCAATACGGCGAGATCATTAGCCACGTCTATCGCCAACAATTTCAAAGCACCACGGGTGCCATCAGGGGCGGCGTACTCCATCCGATAGGTGCCGGGCTCCAACGCGTATTGCGAGACCACGTGATAGTTGGTCACCGCCAAACCATCTGCATTGACCAGAAATCCGGAACCCAACGATGATTGACGACCGGCTGCAATCAACAAGGTGCGGATTTGTAAAAGTCGCGGACGTGCCGCCGCATAAACACCTTCAGCCGTAGATGAGATGGCTATCGGCTTGGACGCGGGCTGCGCTAGCGGTGCCGCGGCGCCCGGGGCAGTCTGGGCAGCTAGTCCGCCAGCGGCCATGAGTAAAACCAATATTGATGCCAAGAAGGCTAATCGCGGAATCTTCAAAATAAAGGCACGCTTTCAGTTGAATGATCGGGGTTTATATGTTGCAAATACAGTTTAACAACAAGGCCTGCGAATTTTTCCGAAGCGCTTTTTTGTGAAGTCCTGTTTTTCAAAGCGTATCAAGTTTGGCTAGCGCGGCTTTGATGGTAGGCAAGGCAGCGCGCGCAGCCTGCTCACCGCGGGCAATGCTCATGCGACGATATTCATCACTAATGCCCGCGTAATAACCGAGGTCGGGATGAATGAGTGCATTGGCAAGTGGTGCTTCGGCAGCAATCATTGCTGCGCGTTTCCGGTCGCGCAGGCTCCACTCGGCAGGTGCGTTTGCGGGAATGGCAGACACATAGGCTGAGACATCAACGGCAATCACGACTTGCGCACCCAAGTCTCGTGCAGCGCGAATCGGCACTGGGGCCGCCTCGTCGCCGTCGAAGTATTCAACACCACGAATACGCACCGGAAAAAATTGTCCTGGGGTGGCGCTCGATGCCCGCACCGCAGCCCCCGTGTTGCCATGGTTAAAGATGCTCAGGCGGTTATTTCTGGTTTGTGTCACCGTGACGGCAAGCTTGCGTTTCATGCTTTCCAGTGGTTTGTAGTTGGTGTTTTGCGTAATGAATGCGGCCACTGCAGCGCCGTTGCCCTTGATGCCAGCATTGGAGATGCCGATGAACTGGATGGTGTCAAGATTAAGGGCCAATTTTTCAATCTCAGTGGCGCTCATGCCATCGGCATACAGTGCGCCAATCATGGCGCCGACTGATGCGCCCACCACCAGATCAGGCTCTATCCCATTTGCTTCCAGCACCTTCAGCACGCCAATATGTGCGAAGCCACGCGGGCCGCCGGCACCAAGCACCAATGCCACGCGAGGTCGTTGCGCGGCGGAATAGGGCGTAAAGGTGGGCGCGTCCGGGCCGTTATAGTCAGCCACACCGCCCGAACAGGCAGCGAGAGCCAGCAAGGGAAACAAGAATAAATATTTAAGGAGGTTCATTGCTGATCGTTGGGTTGCGCGGATAATGTTGTTTTTTGTAGCTGGAATACTATTTCATGAATCAAGTTTACGACGCAATTATTATTGGTGGCGGTCACAATGGGCTGGTATGCGCCTGCTATCTTGCCGCAAAACGTTGGAAGGTGCGAGTACTGGAGCGGCGACCGATAGTGGGTGGTGCAGCTGTCACGGAAGAGTTCCATCCCGGCTTCCGCAATTCGACCGCTAGCTACACAGTAAGTTTGCTGAATCCCAAAATCATTCGCGATTTGAAATTGTACGAGCACGGCCTGCGCGTGGTTGAGCGACCCTATTCCAATTTTTTACCTTTAAGTGACACCGAATATCTCAAAGTCGGTGGCAGTCTTGAAGACACTCAGCGCGAGGTGGCGCGGTTTTCAAAACGTGATGCCGACAAGCTCCCCGACTACTACGCCATGCTCGATCGTGTGGCTGCTGTGCTCAAGGACTTGCTGCTTGAAACCCCGCCCAATGTTGGCGGTGGCGTGGCGGATATTTTTCAGGCGCTGAAGATTGGCAAACGCTTCAAATCGCTCGACATGGCTGCCCGTCGTGACGTGCTGAATCTCTTCACCCAAAGCGCGGGCGATATGCTCGATGACTGGTTTGAGTCCGCGCCGATCAAGGCCTGTTTTGGTTTTGATAGCGTCGTGGGTAATTTTGCCTCCCCTTACACGCCCGGCTCGGCCTATGTGTTGTTGCACCACGTGTTTGGCGAAGTCAACGGCAAGCAGGGCATTTGGGGGCACGCCATCGGCGGTATGGGGGCCATTACTCAGGCAATTGCGGCCGAGGCGCGTGCTCGCGGGGTTGAAATAACCACTGAAGCGGCTGTCGCACGATTACTGGTGGAGAAGGGGGTCGCAAAAGGCGTGATGCTTGATGACGGCTCTGAGCTATATTCCAGGCGCGTCGTTTCCAATCTCAATCCCAAACTGCTGTTCCAAAATATCGTGGTGCCGCAAGATGTACCAGCTGAATTCAACCAGCGGATCAGCGCCTATCAATGTGGCTCCGGCACTTTCCGCATGAATGTCGCCCTCAGTGAATTGCCACGATTTACTTGTCATCCCGAACCGGGGCCGCACCATTCATCGGGCATCATCATGGCGCCGTCGATGCAATACATGGAGCAGGCTTACTTCGACGCCCGTACTTTCGGCTGGTCGAAAAATCCAATTGTTGAAATATTGATTCCCTCAACCGTTGACGATTCATTGGCGCCGAAGGGACAACATGTCGCCAGCCTGTTCTGCCAGCATGTATCGCCGACCCTGCCCAACGGCATGAGTTGGGATGGTGCGCGCGAAGAAGTGGGCAATTTGATGATTGATACGGTGAATAAATTTGCGCCGAACTTTAAGGCCAGTGTGATCGCCAAACAAATTCACTCTCCGCTCGACTTGGAGCGTAAATTTGGTCTGGTCGGCGGCGATATTTTCCACGGCAAGTTATCGCTTAACCAGTTATTCAGCGCACGACCGCTGTTGGGCTATGGTAATTACCGCACGCCCATAGAAGGGCTATATCAATGTGGGGCTGGCACTCATCCAGGCGGCGGTGTAACCGGTATTCCGGGGCACAATGCGGCGGTGGAGATTTTGAAGGGTAAGTGAAACGCATGCGAAGCGCAGAGCAGCTTCGTCTTTATGGGTTAAAAGGAGAACTCCTTATAAATAGGGCATTTCCAAGCTTTTTGCTTCAAACGCCCCGTCAATAATAGAGTTTCAATTTTCTGGTTAATCCCAGTTCGGCTTCCGTTTTTCTAAAAACGCTGCTACACCTTCTTGCGCATGAGGTTCGGCAAAGTTACAGGCAATGGTGGCAGAAGCATCTGCATAAGCAGCAGCGATACCTGTTTCCAATTGCCGATAGAGCAATGCCTTGCCGGTGGCGAGTGCTGCGCGGGGTTTTGCTTTCAGGGTTTCACAGAGCTGTAATGTGGCCTCGCGTAGCGTTGCAGCCGTGACTACTCGATTAACCAGGCCCCAATCAAGTGCCGTTTTGGCATCAATAAATTCGCCCATCATGAGCATTTCAGCTGCACGTTTGCGTGAGATGTTGCGCGAGAGTGCGACCGCCGGGGTTGAACAAAACAGGCCAAGATTGACGCCGGACACGGCAAATTTCGCATGATCAGCCGCAACAGCCAGATCGCATTGCGCCACCAATTGGCAGCCCGCCGCCGTTGCCATGCCTTGTACTTCGGCGATGACCGGCACCGGAAGTTGGGCAATTTTAAGCATCATCGCCGTACACCGTGCGAATAGCTCAGTGGCAAACGAGGCATCGTGAGCACCATGCATTTCTTTCAAGTCATGTCCTGCACAAAATACGTTGCCTTGGGCGGCAATGACTGCGACACGGACTTCCTCATTGCTGGCGATTTCGTCCAAGGTCTGATGTAACGCGTCGAGCAGGGCCTTCGAGAGAGCGTTGTATTGTTTGGGGCGGTTGAGTATCAAAAACGCAATGCCGTTCTCTATGGTGACAAGCAGCGGCGCTTCGGGGGCAGAATTAGTTATCAAAGTCATTTTAATGTTCGTCGTCGCTGGCTAAAAATCTAGAAGTACCAGTTTACTGCGATTGCAGCGGTCCTTTGCGGGCAGATTGTTGGAAAATGGCAATAGGTGATGGCGCAGCTGGCCTGCTAGAATCTGTTCGCGACATTGCTGCGTATACCAATTAATAGCCACCAACCATGCCAATATTTTGAAAAATATCCTCGTATTGTTTGATCAGGAATGGGACCACGCACAGCTTAATCGAGCCGCCCTGTTATCCGGCCACAACACTCGTTTTTTTCATGAAGGTTTTGACCTTTTCAGTTTTCCCAGCAACGCCAATTTATTGTTTTTCAATATTTTTCGCTTTGTAGACAAACTGGTCGAAAAATATGGAGGCCGTGGAAACAACGGACATAAAATTGACGGCATCATTTCCAGCCACGAACAATTTGGCGCGCTGTCCGCCGCGCTATTGGCGCAGCGCTTGGGGCTACCGTCAACCTCGATTCATGGGGTGATGAATGCTCAACACAAAGCGCTGGCACGCACACTGATTGAGCGCGATGTGCCGAAAGCCAACGTGCCGTTTGCGACATTTCCTTACACTGTGCGAGGCGCCTCTGAAATCGCGCTGCCATTTCCATTTTTTGCGAAACCGGTGAAAGCGGCGTATTCGGTACTGGCCCGGCGTGTCGAGAACTTTGGTGATCTAAAGACGCACCTTACATTTCATCCATGGGAAAGGTACATCATCAAACGTCTGGTGCGCCCATTCAATGATGTGGTTGAACACCTTGGCGCAACTGATATTAACGGCCATTACATGTTGGCTGAGCAGCTAATTGATGGGTTTCAGGTCAATGTTGACGGCCTGGTTGAAAATGGCAAATCCACCGTTCTGGGTATTGTTGATGCGGTGATGTATCCCGGTACTGATGCGTTTATGCGCTGGGAATACCCGAGCCGCCTGCCCCCCGAATGGCAGCGCAATATTCATGAAACAACCCATGCCGTGGTGAAAGCGCTGGCACTAGATCATGGTTTATATAATGTTGAGCTTCGTGTCTGCTCGCACTCCGGCCATTGCAAAGTGATCGAAGTCAATCCGCGTATGGCGGCGCAATTTTCAGACATGTACGAGATGGTTGATGGCATCAACCTGCATGATGTTGCTATCAAACTGGCGACGGGTGAGAGCGTGAATATCGAATACGAAATGGCAAATAAAAAAGGTAAATACAAAGTTGCCACCAGCTTTGTCTATCGTCGTTTCGATGGCCAGCCCCAGCTTCAATTCCCCGGCCCGGTTGAATTTGAGCGGCTGCGTCAATTCGACCCCGATGCCCAACTTCTACTATTCAAAAAGCGCGGCAACGAATTGAAACGCGAAATGAAATGGCTGCAAAGCTATCGCTACGCCTGCCTGAATATGGGCGGTGATTCGGAAAAATCGTTGATGGAAAAATACCGCGAGGTGTCACGAATTGCCGGGTTTCCCACTCACGAGTGATTTTGTTGTGGCGGCGGCTGAGTTTTGGGGTCATGCAGGGTAAAATACGATGTTAGTGGCAAGCGAGCTTCTATTAGCTTTCAATTAGCTCTCTGTTAGCTACCTTCACTCTTACAACACGCCTTTAGCGCACCCAATCTCATGAACGTCTCAGAAATCCGCCAAGCCTTCGTCAATTTTTTCGTTTCCAAGGGGCACACACACATCGCTTCCTCGTCACTGGTGCCGGGCGACGATCCCACGTTGCTGTTTACCAACGCCGGCATGAACCAGTTCAAGGACTGCTTCCTGGGACTCGAAAAGCGCAGCTATGTAAGGGCGGTTTCCTCACAACGCTGCGTGCGCGCTGGGGGCAAACATAACGATCTTGAAAATGTTGGCTATACCGCGCGACACCACACATTTTTCGAAATGCTGGGCAACTTCAGCTTCGGTGATTATTTCAAGCGCGAAGCAATTCAATTCGCCTGGGAACTGCTGACGGAAGTTTATAAATTACCCAAGGAAAAACTGCTCGTCACCGTCTATGCGGACGATAACGAGGCATACGATATTTGGGCCAACGAAATCGGCGTGCCAAAAGAAAAAATTGTCCGTATTGGTGACAACAAAGGTTCTAAATATGCTTCCGATAATTTTTGGATGATGGGTGATACTGGCCCCTGCGGGCCGTGCAGCGAAATTTTCTACGACCACGGCGCGCATATTCCCGGCGGCCCGCCCGGTTCGCCCGGTGAAGACGGCGATCGCTTCATCGAAATCTGGAATCTCGTCTTCATGCAATACAACCGTGAAGTCAAAGACGGCCCGATGATTCCGCTGCCCAAGCCCTCGGTCGATACCGGCATGGGTCTGGAGCGTTTATCGGCAGTGTTGCAACATGTTCATGCCAACTATGAAATTGATTTATTCCAGGCGCTGATTAAAGCCGCCATGCGCGAAACCGGTGAGAAGGATATTTTAAATCCGAGTTTGCGCGTGATTGCCGATCATATTCGTGCCTGCGCTTTCCTGGTTTGTGACGGTGTGATTCCCGAAAACGCAGGTCGCGGTTATGTGCTGCGCCGTATTGCCCGTCGCGCGATGCGGCATGGCTACAAACTCGGCCAGAAAAAGCCGTTCTTCTATAAATTGGTTGATGATCTGGCAACAGTCATGGGCGAGGCGTTCCCCGAGATTGTCGAGCACAAGGAACGTGTGAAGGCCGTGCTCAAGCAGGAGGAAGAACGTTTTGGCGAGACCCTCGAGAACGGCATGAGCATACTTGATGCTGCGGTCGGTAAGGATGGCAAGCGGCTCGATGGTGAAACCGCTTTCAAGCTTTACGATACCTTCGGCTTCCCGGTTGATCTGACTGCCGATATTGGCCGTGAACGCGGCTTTGAGGTTGATATGGCCGGGTTCGAAACAGCCATGACCGAGCAGCAGGAGCGCTCGCGCTCGGCGGGCAAGTTTTCGGCCAAAGAAAAACTTGCCTATGACGGCGTCAAGACCCACTTCCGCGGCTATGAAACCCTCAGTGAAGAGGGTCGTGTGGTCGCGCTTTATCGTGATGGTGTCAGCGTTCAACGCCTCGCTGCGGACGAGCAAGGTGTGGTAGTGCTGGATCGCACGCCGTTTTACGCGGAGTCTGGCGGCCAGGTGGGCGATATGGGTGAGATCAGTAAAGGCGGGGTTTGCCTCACGCTGTTCGCGGTCGAGGATACGCAGAAAATTCAAGCGGATGTGTTTGGTCACTTTGGACGAGTCAAGACCGGCGAGCTGGTGGTGGGAGACACAGTCGCGGCGCAGGTGGACATGCATCGCCGTGCCCGCACCATACGACATCATTCCGCGACGCATCTGATGCACAAGGCCTTGCGTGAAGTGCTCGGCGCGCATGTGCAGCAAAAAGGCTCGCTGGTAGATGCGGACAAAACCCGTTTTGACTTTGCGCATAACGCACCAATGACGTCGGCTGAAATCGCCAGAGTCGAGGCGATTGTTAACGCCGAAATTTTATCGAATGTTGCCACCAGCGCGAGAGTCATGGCACTTGAGGCCGCGCAAAAAACCGGCGCGATGATGCTGTTTGGCGAGAAGTATGGCGATGAGGTTCGGGTACTGGAAATCGGCACATCCAAAGAGCTTTGTGGTGGCACGCATGTAACCAGAACCGGCGATATCGGCCTCTTCAAAATCGTAGCCGAAGGCGGCGTGGCGGCAGGCGTGCGGCGGGTTGAAGCGGTTGCAGGATCGGTCGCGTTTGATTATGTGCAGGGCATGGAACAACAACTGGTGGGGTCGGCGGCTTTACTCAAAACCCAGCCGCAAGAAGTCGAAGCCAAAATCGGTGCGCTGCTGGAAAATATCAAGGCACTTGAAAAACAATTGGGCGCATTGAAGTCAAAAGTCGCCGCTTCTCAAGGTGATGATTTGCTCACTCATGCGGTGGATGTCAATGGCGTTAAAGTGCTTGCCGCCAAGCTCGACGGTGTCGACGCCAAGGGTTTGCGTGACACCATGGATCAGGTCAAAAACAAGTTGAAATCGGGCGTGATTGTATTGGCTGTGGTCGAAGGTGACAAAGTGCAGATCGCTGCTGGTGTCACCGCTGATTTGATTTCCAAATTCAAAGCGGGTGAAGTGGTAAACCATGTCGCGCTACAAGTCGGCGGCAAAGGCGGCGGCAAACCGGATATGGCTATGGCCGGCGGCACCAATCCTGCTGGCATCGGTGCGGCACTGGCCAGCGTGGCGGCCTTTATCAGGGAGCGTACGTCATGACAAATAACGTGTCTGCAGATCTGGAAGTCGTTGTTCGTAACCTCAAGCAAGCTGAAGCTGCGCTGGCTACGCTGTTGGCTTCGCCCGAGGTGCTGGCCTCGGTGGCGACAGCGGCTAATTTAATTGCGGACTCTTTTCAGCAAGGGGGCCGCGTTTTCTCTTGTGGCAATGGTGGCAGCATGTGTGACGCGATGCACTTTGCGGAGGAACTTTCGGGCCGCTATCGGCAGGACCGCAAGGCGTTACCGG
Source organism: Burkholderiales bacterium (assembly GCA_043773745.1). GTDB lineage: Bacteria > Pseudomonadota > Gammaproteobacteria > Burkholderiales > Usitatibacteraceae > UKL13-2. The sequence goes on from JAYVEV010000037.1 coordinate 14,833, forward strand.
CGGTTTCGATCAGCGACCCGTCACACATTTCCTGTGTGGGCAATGACTACGGCTACGACTTTATTTTTTCTCGCTACTTGGAAGCGCATGCCCGCAAAGGCGATGTGTTGCTCGGTATCAGTACCAGTGGCAAAAGTGCCAATGTGATCAAAGCGGCAGAATACGCGAAGCAGCACGGCATTCATGTCGTCACCCTTACTGGCAAGGCCGGTAGCGCGCTTGGCACACTGGCCAATGTGGACATCATTACATTGGGCACTTCAGGCTTTGCGGATCGCGTGCAAGAGTTGCACATCAAGGTGATTCATATTTTGATTGAGCTGATCGAGCGGCGGTTTTTCCCCGAGAATTACGCGGCCTGATTCGTTACACCTCATTCGTTCCATTACCGCACACCATGTTCATATTTTGTCCACACTGCGCTACGCCATTGGTTGATCGTGAATTCGCTGAAGATGGTGGTCCCACATTACGCCGTGCATGCTCGGCGAATACATGTGGGTTCATTCATTACGACAACCCAACGCCAGCGGTAGGTGTGCTGCTTGAGCAGGATGGCGAGATTATTTTGGCGCGCGGTGCAGGTTGGCCGGAAGGTGCGTTTGCGCTCATCACCGG
>JAYVEV010000038.1:0-9284 GCA_043773745.1 Burkholderiales bacterium
ACGGCGAATCCCGGTTTCGCATCATTGAGCATCGCGTTGAAAAAAATGGCCTTATCATCGGCTCGGTGCAAAACATCGAAGCCGATACCGTGAGCGATAGCGGCGAGCTTTACGCCTGCGCGAAGTTTTTAAAAATAGTGCTGGCCCAAGTTGGTGGCGCAGATCGCGCGCATGATGACGCCTTGTTTGACGATGCGAGCTGGGTCAGTTTTCGTTTGACCGAATTGTTGCCGTTTAGCGCGACGATTAAACAAAAAATGCTTGAGTTGACCGATGCCAAGATGCGGCTTGAAGTGCTGTATCGATTTTTGCGTGAGCAGCAGCTGATTCGCGATTAGCATTGTACGCAGCAAACACTTATATCCGCGTGCCGTTTGAGCCGTTTTTGCTCCAAACGCCGCTACTGGAAAGGGGTTTGCTATTTTAATTGTTGGTGATGGGCGGTTATGACGCCGCGTGTTTACGACCTAAAGTGCGGTTCGCAAATCCCATAACTCCGGAAACAGTCGTACATTAACCATGTCGCGTAGGTAATCTACACCGGAGGTGCCGCCGGTGCCGCGCTTGAAGCCGATGACGCGTTCGACGGTGGTGACATGACGGAAACGCCATTGACGAAAATAGTCTTCAAGGTCAACCAGCTTTTCGGCAAGCTCGTATAAATCCCAGTGTGATTTCGGGTTGCTGTAAACGCTTGACCAAGCTTTGGCAACGCTGTCATTGGCTACGTAAGGCAGCGACCAATCCCGTTTGATAGCCGTGGCATCTAGATGAAATCCGCGCCGAACCAGCAGACGATTGGCCTCGTCGTAAATAGATGGTGAGTCGAGAAGCAGCTTCAGCGGCGTATATATCTCAGCACGATGCTCGAACGGTTTAAGCATGGCGGCATTTTTGTTGCCGAACACGAATTCCAGCGAACGGTTTTGATGAGATTGAAAGCCGGAAGACTTCGCCAGACTTTCCCGAAACGAGGAATATTCAGTCGGTGTCAGGGTGGCTAAAATATCCCAAGCTTGAATCAAATTATTCATGATGCGCGAGACCCGCGACAGCATCTTGAAGGCCGGTTGTAAATCATCATCAATAATCTGATTGCGCGCCGCGATCAACTCGTGAAGCGCCAACTTCATCCACAGTTCGGTCGTCTGGTGCTGGATGATAAACAGCAGTTCATTATGCTGGCCAGAAAGCGGCTGCTGCGCGCTCAGCAGCTGGTCGAGCTTGAGGTAGTCACCATACGACATCGAATCGCGAAAATCGGCGAAAGCGCCTTCGGGCAACTCCGGTGAATGTGGGCAGTCGCTCATAATCTAGTACATCGGCAGCATCGCCTTCAACACGGAGCCAGTTTGCGCTTCGGTGATGAAGATGGTGCGGGGATCGCCGGGATCAAAAACAAGATTGGTCGTCAAGTCGCCGCGCGATGAATCAATGCGGTATTTGGGCTCGCCGCGTTTGTCGAATTGCCACACGGCACCCAGGCCCGTATGCGCGACGAAGAAATTATTATCGCTATCAGTAACCATACCTTCTGGCCCGTAGCCGCCACTCATCTGGATAAATTTACCAACTTTAGTGGTGCCGTTTTCGACCAGTGGTGCCTGCCAAATGGCGTTGTCGCGCGTGGCGGCAACATACAAAACCGTTTCATCATGGTTGAGTGCCAGTCCATTGGGGCTTGGCACATTATCCAACAGCCGCTGCACACTGCTGTCGGCTGTCAATCGATATACCGCGCCGCTGGCATCCTGCAGGCCGGTCTGACCCGGGTCAGTGAAATACAAATCACCATTGCGTGCAAAGATCAGCTCGTTGATGCCTTTAAAGCGTTGCGATAAATAATGCGTGAGGAAAGGCTTGATGTGTCGCTCATCAATTTCAAGCGCCAGCAAACCATGGCGTGCGTCGGCAATGATCAAACGGCCATCGGGGTGGAAGCGTAAGCCGCTCGGCCAGCCATCATATTTGACGATTAAATCCCACTCGCCCGTCGGGGTGATACGAAAAATTCTTCCAAACGGAATATCAGCTACCCACAAATTACCGGCCGTATCAAAGCAGGGTGCGTCCAGATAGCTATGGATGTCGCGACCGTTCAAATTGGCATCAACCCATGGATTGCCGACACTGGATTCATGCAGGTAGCTGGGCAGCTCGAAGGCGGTGTCGGTCGTCAGTGAAAGCGGGGCTGAAAACATGAAGGCACTCAAAAATGGAAAGAAAATTTAGCGATGGTGAGATTGTAGCTGCTAACGGCACCACCAGCAGCTATGTTGCGCTAGCGCGGCGGGGGCGGCACGCTGGCAATCCAGCCTTCAAGCGGATCCATATCCTGAGGCAAGCCGTATTGCTGATCGCGTCGTTGCCACGCCCACGCCGCCTGCAAAGCGCAAAGCACCGCATCGAGCGTATCGCCGCTGGCATCAAGCTGCAGCGCGCGCAGCAATGCCTTGGGTGCGGCTAATGGAATTGCCAGAGAATAGTCGCCACTCAGCAGCGACGCAATCAATTCACGTCTCGCCTTGGCGAGTGCTGGAGTCTGCTTCGCATACTGATCGTTTTTATAGGAGGCGCGGGTAATCGAGCGCGCCAAATATCCTGGATAAGCTTCCAGCGCAATGCGGTTCTTGTCACCTGAATGTTGGCCAGGAATATGGACGCCCGCAGCTAGCAAGCGCGGTGCGCCTTCCTGCAGCATATACGCCACCGGTGGATTCACCCACTTCATCGACGAACTGGAACCTGCTAAACGGTCGATGGCGCGATGCGCGAGCTTGGCACCGGCCGGGCGCGCATCGCAATAGGCGCGGCAGTGGATCGTTAATGCTTCGCGGTTCAGCGTCGTGAGTTTGCGCGTCATCGATGCCCAGGTGCTGCGGCCATTACCTTTCAGCCAGCCGATTTCGGTCGCAAATTCACGCGGCAAGCCAAATGGAAAATCAAATGCCGCCACCCACGGGCCAGGTTCGCGCAGACTGGCTTCGAAGGCCGCAAATGACGGCAATCGTTGCACGACAGAGAGTTGTAAGGTGCCGCTGATTAAGTGGCCGCGGGCGAGTGTGATAGATTTTTGCAGAGTAGGGCGACTGGTAAAATCAATGCCCCAAATTTCCGGATTGTGTGCTGGTTTTGACATGGGCGTTATAAGCTTCATAAGCGTTGGGCAATATCTGAGCAAGTGCGTGGGGGAATGTAAATGTAAATACAAGTACAAATCTGGCCGGGCGGGGGTGCGGCGTCAGCGCCGCGTGGCGACTGCGGGCAGAGAAAATCAATGTGCTACTGAATTACAAAATGAATTACAAAAAAAGCGATACTCTTGGTGAAATAATTTAATCTCGACTCCTGTAACAGGTTGCAAGTCTAAATATACGCGAACATAAAATGCACTCACAAACTCGTTGGCAATTCTGGGTTGATCGCGGCGGCACTTTTACCGACATTGTCGCCCTGCGGCCCGATGGTGTGCTTGTTACGCATAAATTACTGAGTGAAAACCCCGAGCAATACACGGACGCCGCAGTGGCAGGTATCCGCCATTGTTTGGGCATTGCGCCCAATGACGCGATTCCGTCAACGCTAATCGAAGCCGTCAAAATGGGTACGACAGTGGCGACCAATGCGTTGCTGGAGCGCAAGGGTGAAAAAACACTGCTGGCCATTACGCGCGGTTTTCGCGATCAATTGCGCATTGCCTATCAAAACCGTCCGCGTATTTTTGATCGTGAAATCAAATTGCCGGAATTGTTGTATTCGGATGTCATTGAAATCGATGAGCGGATGGGCGCGCATGGTGAAATAATTCAGCCGTTGGATGAATCAGCCACGGAAAATGCCTTGAAATCCGCATGGATAAAGGGGTTCAGGGCCATCGCCATCGTCCTGATGCATGGCTATCGCTACACGGACCATGAAAAACGCGTCGCAGAGATTGCGCGCACAATCGGCTTTACGCAGGTGTCGGTATCGCATCAGGTGAGCCCACTGATGAAAATTGTTTCGCGTGGTGACACGACCGTTGTTGATGCTTATCTCTCGCCTATCCTGCGACGCTATGTTGATCAAGTTGCCTTAGAGCTGCCGACTGCGGCACGGTTATTTTTCATGCAGTCTAACGGCGGGCTAACCGATGCACGTTATTTTCACGGCAAGGATTCAATCCTCAGCGGACCGGCTGGCGGTATTATCGGCATGGTTCGCACAGGCGAAGCTGCGGGTTTTAGTAAGTTGATCGGCTTTGACATGGGCGGCACTTCTACCGATGTGTCGCACTATGCTGGCGAGTTGGAGCGCGAGTTTGAAACTCAGGTTGCCGGTGTGCGAATGCGTGCGCCGATGATGGCAATTCACACGATTGCGGCCGGTGGCGGTTCGATTCTGCATTTCGACGGCCAGCGGTATCGCGTCGGGCCGGACAGCGCCGGTGCTAATCCCGGTCCCGCTTGCTATCGTCGCGGTGGGCCGCTGACAGTCACGGATTGCAATGTGATGCTGGGCAAAATTCAGCCTGCGCATTTTCCAAAATTATTCGGCATGAACGCTGATCAGCCACTGGATAACAGCATAGTCCGCGAAAAATTTATCGCGCTGGCAAATGAAATTGAACATGCCACCGGTGTGACAAAAACACCCGAACAAGTCGCTGAGGGATTTTTGCAAATTGCCGTGGCGAATATGGCTAACGCGATCAAATTTATCTCGGTGCAGCGCGGCCATGATGTAACTGAATACACCCTGGCCTGCTTTGGCGGCGCGGGCGGGCAGCATGCCTGCTTGGTCGCGGATGAACTGGGCATGACGCGGGTTTATATTCATCCCTTGGCGGGCGTGTTGTCGGCTTACGGTATGGGGCTGGCAGATATATCCGTCATGCGGGAGCGTGCTGTTGAGCTGGCATTGAGTTCTGCGGCTATTCCTTTGCTTGAGGACGCCCTTGCCGCCCTCGCTCAAACCGCAAGCGACGAGGTGCTGGCACAAGGAGTGACAACAGAACAGCTTATCGTTAAACCTCGCGCGCACTTGCGCTATGCAGGGACAGATTCGGCATTGATCGTCGACTATGCAGCGCTAGCCGAGATGCAAAGTACATTTGAAGCCATCTACCAACAGCGCTTCAGTTTTTTAATGCCCGGACGCGGTTTGGTCGTAGAGGCAGTGTCGGTCGAAGTCATCGGCACAAGTGCGGCGCCGCCAGCAGATGTAATGGTGGGTCGCATGTCGGCAGCCATGCCGATGGCGGAAGCCACTATGACGTCGGGCAACACCACCTTCACAGCGCCCATCTATGCGCGTGATGCGCTGGCAATAGGTCAGAAAATTTCCGGTCCGGCCATTATCGCCGAGCAAAACTCGACCATCATTATTGAGCCGGAGTGGCAGGCTGAGGTCAGTGTAAAAAATCATTTGGTGTTGAATCGTGTGTGTGTCCGCCAAGCCCGACACGCGATTGGCACCGTGGTGGACCCGGTCATGCTGGAGGTCTTCAACAATCTCTTTATGTCGATTGCGGAGCAAATGGGTTTGCGATTGCAGCAAACGGCGTACTCGGTGAATATCAAAGAACGGCTGGATTTCAGCTGCGCTCTGTTTGACGCGGAGGGAAGCTTGATTGCTAACGCGCCACACATGCCGGTGCATTTGGGCTCGATGGGCGAATCGATCAAAACCGTGGTGCGAAAAAATGCGGGCCGCATGAAGCCGGGCGACGTCTATGTGCTGAATGACCCCTACAATGGGGGCACGCATTTACCCGATGTCACTGTGGTAACGCCGGTTTTTAATTTGTCAGGTGAAGGCATCCTGTTTTTTGTGGGCTCACGCGGACACCATGCCGATATCGGCGGCATTACGCCGGGATCCATGCCGCCATTTTCACGCACAGTCGAGGACGAGGGCGTACTGCTTGATAACGTCAAGTTGGTTGAACGGGGTGTGATGCTTGAGGCCGAGATGCGCGCCCGTTTGGCCAGCGCCAAACACCCTGCCCGCAATATTGACCAGAATATTGCTGACCTGCGCGCGCAAATCGCCGCGAATGAAAAGGGGGTGCAGGAACTGCGCCGCATGGTGGAACATTTTGGCCTGCCCACTGTCAACGCTTATATGCAGCATGTCCAAGACAACGCCGAAGAAGCGGTGAGACGAGTGTTGGGTAAGTTGCGGGATGGTTCGTATGTGTATGAAATGGATAACGGCGCGGTTATTTCGGTCAGCATTAAAATGGGTGTCGATAAGCGCAGCGCCACGATTGATTTTACCGGTACCTCGGCGCAACTCGATTCAAATTTCAATGCGCCATCCGCAGTTGTTTATGCGGCGGTGCTCTATGTGTTTCGTATGTTGGTCGATGCCGATATCCCGCTCAATGCCGGTTGCCTGAAGCCGCTCACCATCATCATTCCATCCGGGTCGATGCTTAATCCGCATCCACCCGCCGCGACGGTGGCGGGGAATGTGGAAACCTCGCAATGCATTACCGATGCCATCATCGGCGCACTCGGTGTGATGGCTGCCAGTAGCGGCACCATGAATAATTTCACGTTCGGCAACGACACTTACCAATACTATGAAACAGTTTCCGGCGGCACGGGTGCCGGGCCCGGCTTCAACGGCTGCGATGCGGTCCAGGCGCATATGACTAATTCACGCTTAACCGACCCTGAAATGCTCGAGTGGCGGTTTCCGGTTCGGGTGGAAGAGCATTCCATTATGCGTGGATCTGGTGGCGCCGGTCAGTGGCGCGGTGGCAATGGTGCGTTGCGCAAAATTCGTTTTTTGGAACCGATGACAGCCGCCATTCTTGCCGGCCACCGTCGGGTGCCGCCGTTTGGTATGGCGGGTGGCGATGCTGCGGCGGTGGGTGCGAATTGGGTAGAGCGCACAGACGGAACTATCGCCCCGCTAGGGTTTTCAGATGAGACCGAAATGAATGCCGGTGATATATTTGTGTTGAAAACGCCGGGCGGTGGCGGCTATGGTTCAGCATAACTTGAGCCAAGTTTCATGGTGGTTGATGACGCGATCATAAGTGGCGCGTCATCATGTCTCACAACGTCAAATAATCAGCCACTTGCGGTTCATTTCTCGAAACTAAAAAAAACATTTTGCAGCGTGGGTGATTGCCTATAAAATGGGCAGCTCGATTTTCGAAGCGTCTTTTTTACACCCTACTTACGCAACCCATTTTCCGTGCAAATTGGCAATATCATTCTCAAGAACAATCTGATCGCCGCGCCGATGGCCGGAGTGACTGATCGTCCGTTTCGTCAGCTTTGTAAAAAGCTTGGCGCGGGAATGGCGGTATCTGAAATGGTGGCGTCAAACGCCAAGCTTTGGGCAACCGAAAAATCTATACGTCGTGGTGACCACAGCGCCGAAGTCGATCCCATTGTGGTGCAAATTGCCGGGGCGGCTCCTGACATGATGGCCGAGGCGGCGCGCTATAACGTCGAGCGCGGCGCGCAGATTATTGATATCAACATGGGCTGCCCGGCCAAAAAAGTTTGCAATGTCTATGCGGGCTCCGCATTGCTGCAAAATGAGTCATTGGTGGCGAAGATTGTCAGTGCTGTCGTCAATTCGATACAAGCCCCTGTCACACTGAAGATTCGCACCGGTTGGGATCGTGATCATCGCAACGCATTGACGATTGCGCGAATTGCCGAAGAGAACGGTATACAGTCATTGGCCGTGCACGGCCGCACCCGCGCTGATTTGTACAATGGCGAAGCCGAGTACGACACGATCAAGGCGGTCAAAGAGGTTGTAAAAATTCCAGTCGTGGCCAATGGTGATATTGATTCACCGGAAAAAGCCCTGCATGTTTTGCGCTATACCAAAGCCGATGCGGTGATGATTGGCCGGGCAGCACAAGGTCGGCCGTGGATTTTTCGCGAAATAGATTTTTATTTAAAGACCGGCACGCATCTTGCACCGCCTACCGTGGCCGAAGTGCGCAATATTGCAGCCGAACATTTGCAGAATTTGTATTTATTTTATGGTGAAGAAAAAGGCTATCGCATTGCCCGCAAACATATTGCCTGGTATATCCGCGGCGGGCCGGGAGCAAATGAGTTTCGTGATGGCATGAACCAAATTACGGGCACGCATCAGCAATTCGCCGCCGTCATGAATTATCTGAATACGTTGGAAAATCAGGGCAACCTGTTTTTCGATTTTGAGCAGCAGACTGTCGCGCGCCAACTGCAGCACGCGGCTTAATACTAAAAACAAGGCAGTCAAGGAAAAGTATGGTTACTACCCCCCGTAAGGATGAGCGGGACAGCGAGCTATCCGCTTGCGTTCGGAAGATGTTGAAGCAGTATTTCAAGGATTTAGACGGCGAGGACGCAACTGATATTTACGATATGGTTGTTGCCAATATTGAGCGGCCGTTGCTGGAAGTCGTGATGCACCATGCCGAAGGCAACCAGACACGCGCTTCAGAGTTGCTTGGTTTGAATCGCAATACCTTGCGCAAAAAACTGACACAGCATGGGATTGAGTAAGCAATGCTGGCCCAGCCTACATCTACCCCATCTACCCCGTCTGCCCCGTCTGCCCCGATCCCCATCAAACGTGCGCTCATCAGCGTTTCTGATAAAACGGGCATCGTTGAATTCGCCCAGTTTCTAGCCAAACACAAAGTCGAAATTCTGTCGACGGGCGGCACGGCAAAATTGCTGGCGGACAGTGGCATCAACGTCATCGAGGTTGGCACCTATACCGGCTTCCCGGAAATGATGGATGGTCGTGTCAAAACCCTGCATCCCAAAGTCCACGGCGGCATTTTGGCGCGGCGCGATGTGGCGTCGCATACCGACGCTATGCGCCAGCACCATATCCCACCCATTGATATGGTGGTCGTCAATCTTTATCCGTTCGCGGCAACCATTGCAAAACCGAATGTGGCGCTGGACGATGCGATTGAAAATATCGATATTGGCGGCCCAGCCATGGTGCGCTCTTCCGCTAAAAATTATGCGTTTGTCTCGATCGTGACCGATGCTACCGATTACGTGCGCCTGATGGATGAAATGTCGGCCCATCATGGTTCCGTCTCGGCAGCTACCAGATTTTCATTAGCCAAAAAAGCGTTTAGCCATACAGCCGAATATGACGGCATGATCGCGAATTTTCTGACCTCGCTTGATGCCGATAACAAGCCACAGCTTTTCCCGTCTCGTTTGAATTTAAGTTTCACCAAAGCGCAGACTATGCGCTACGGCGAAAACCCGCATCAGCAGGCGGCGTTTTATACGGAAGCAAACCCTGCTCCCGGT
>JAYVEV010000039.1:0-13430 GCA_043773745.1 Burkholderiales bacterium
GTGTCGATATATTGAATATTTTCACCTTCGCTCTTGGCGATGTCGGCAATTGACCTGAGCATGATGGTGGTTGATACGGGCAATTCAAACGCCAGTGCCGCGAGACCAAATGCACCGCCGATGGCGCCCGATGTTGCGGCAGCGAATTTATGCAGGCGATTTTTGCTGGGCTTGATGGCCGTCTCGTTGAGCGAGCCGATGGCGACATCGAGCGCTTTCATTAGCGCGGCTTCCGATGCCTGATGCACTGTTTTTTGAAATCGGTTGGGCAGCATCGACATGCCTCGTTCAATCGGGGAGCCGAGCACGGCCGATGCGCGTGCGGCGAGGCTGGGGTTTTCTAACAAAGCCTTGGCGCGCATGAGATCGGCGAGATCAGCTCTGGAGAAGCCAGATTGTGAGAGAACGGTTTTTGAAAGCGCTGTGGTTTTGTACGCGGTTACCATTGCCTGAGCCTTTCGAAAATATTTATGCCGTAATATCCTCGCCCAAGTATGCCTCACGCACCTTGGGATTTACCAGCAATGATTTTGAATCGCCGCTGAGTGTGATGACCCCGCCATCCATCACATAACCGCGCTGGCTGACTTGCAGGGCCAGCTTGGCGTTTTGTTCGATCAGCAAAATCGTCACGCCACTTTTGGATACATCGCGCACTACTTCAAAAATCTTTTGTACCATGATCGGTGCCAGACCCATCGAGGGTTCATCGAGTAGCAGCAATTTGGGGCGCGCCATCAATGCGCGCGAGATCGCCAGCATTTGTTGCTCACCGCCGGACAGTGTGCCCGCCGTTTGTTTGGCACGCTCTTTTAATCGAGGGAATAGGCCAAACTTGTGTTCGATATCGTCGGCAATGCTGGCACGTTCGCTACGCGGACGTGAATAAGCGCCCATCTGCAAATTCTCGGTAATGGTCAGGCCGGGAAACACGCCGCGCCCTTCCGGTACCAGTACCAGCCCTTGGCTGGCGACTTGGTAAGTGGGGGTACCGACGATATTTTTACCGTCGTACTCGATGATGCCCTCGGTTGGCTTGAGCAGTCCGGTGATGGCTTTAAGCGTAGTGGTTTTGCCCGCACCGTTTGCGCCGATTAACGTGACCAGCTCGCCCTGTTCAACATGAATATCAATGCCTTTAACAGCCTGAATGCCACCGTAGCCGATATGCAAATTTTTAATGGATAGCAGGCTCATGCCGCCACCTCGATGGATGCACCCAGATAGGCGTTAATTACTTTGGGATCGCGCTGCACATCGGCGGGCACGCCCTCGGCAATTTTTTTGCCGTAGTCGAGCACGCCGATCCGGTCGCACAGGCCCATCACCAGTTTTACGTCATGCTCGATCAGCAGGATGGTGATGTCTTGCGCACGAATCGCTTCGATCAGTTTGCGCAACGCCACTTTTTCGGTCGCGTTCATGCCAGCGGCGGGCTCGTCAAGCGCCAACACTTTCGGGTCTGTCGCCAGCGCGCGGGCGATTTCCAGACGGCGCTGGTCACCGTACGATAAATGCTTAGCCAACTCGTTGGCGCGGTGACCGACATTCACAAAATCGAGCAACTCATGCGCGCGCGCCTCAATCGCCGCCTCTTCGATACGTGTCGTACTGTTGCGGGTGATCGCACCCCACACCCCCGCGTGGGTACGCACATGACGACCAATCATCACGTTTTCGATCGCGCTCAAATTGCCGAATAAACGAATGTTCTGAAAGGTGCGCGCCACACCCAGCGCAGCGATGCGATCTGAGGTGATGCCATTTAAAATTTCACCGTTGAAGGTGACCGTGCCTTCATCATGCTGATAGAGACCAGTCAGGACATTGAACATGGTGGTCTTGCCTGCGCCGTTGGGGCCGATCAAGCCAAAAATTTGGCCTTGCTGAATTTCAAAGCTCACGTCGGACAGCGCGGTCAAGCCGCCGAATCGCTTGGTAATATTTTGCGCAGAAAGAATGATTGCCATGGTCAATCTTCCTTCCGCGCAAGTTCGCGCTTGCGAACGGCGGAGGGCAACAATCCGGCAGGACGGAATAGCATCATCGCCACCATTGCAAAGCCGAATATCAGCATGCGCAAAACCTCAGCTTCAATAATCTGCCGGCCAAACAATGCTTTTTGCGCGGGCTCAACGGTGTAGCGCAATAGCTCTGGCACAAACGAGAGCAGGATAGCGCCCAGCACCACGCCCCAAATATTGCCCATGCCGCCCAGCACGACCATGGCCAATATCATCACACTCTCGGTCAGCGTGAAACTCTCGGGGCTGACAAAGCCTTGAATAGCCGCGAATACGCCACCCGCCAAGCCGCCAAATGATGCGCCCATGGCGAAGGCCAGCAGCTTTAAATGGATGGTATTGATGCCCATGGCGCGCGCGGCCAGCTCATCTTCACGAATGGCTTCCCAGGCGCGGCCGATGCGCGAATTTTGCAGGCGCAAATTAAGGATGATGACCACCAGCAGCATAAACATCAGCAGGTAGTAGTACTTGATTAATCCCGGCAGGGCAAAATCGCCAAAGCGGGTGGTGGTGCTGAAATCCATGCCAAACAACTTGATGGAATCGATGGTGGCAATGCCCTTGGGGCCGTTGGTGATATTGATGGGCTCGGATAAATTGTTCATGAAAATCCGCACAATTTCGCCAAAGCCGAGCGTGACAATCGCCAAATAATCGCCGCGGAGTTTCAGGGTGGGTGCGCCCAGCAGCACGCCAAACAGACAGGCGACCGCGGCACCTGTCGGCAGAATCACCCAGAACGGCAAGTGCAGACCAAAGTGCGGAGAGGCAAGCAACGCATAAACATAAGCACCCACTGCATAGAAGGCGATATAGCCCAAGTCCAGTAAGCCCGCAAAGCCGACCACGATATTGAGGCCCAGCGACAGGAACACAAATAAAATCGCAAAATTGGTAATACGCACCCATGAAGTCATGCTGTGGCTGACCAGCACAAACGGCATCACCGCCAGTGCGGCGGCAATCAGCGCAACCCCGACCCAAAATACCGCGGGGTGTTTGCGCAGTTGCGCCGGCAAAATATGATCGATGTATTGGGTCATGATTTAGCTATGCGCGATCAGAAACACGTTCGCCCAGCAAGCCTGATGGCCGGAATCGGAGTACCAATATCAATACGACGAACGCGTAAACTTCTTTGTAATTGGAGCCCAGTAAGGACGCGTTGGAATTTGCATCGCACATCGCGGCAAAGCCTGGCAAAAATTGGTTCAAGGTGCACACGTTGGTAACGTCACCCATATAGCCTGCGCCGAAGGCTTCGATCAGGCCGATCAAGATTCCACCCAAGACAGCCCCGCCCAGATTGCCAATCCCGCCCAATACCGCTGCGGAGAACGCTTTAAGTCCCAGCAAAAAGCCCATCTGGTAGTACGCAATGCCGTAATAGCTGCCGACCATCACACCTGCGACGGCACCCAGTGCGGCACCGATAATGAAGGTAAATGAAATCACGCTATTCACGTTAATGCCCATGAGCCCGGCCACGGCTGGGTTTTGTGAGGTGGCGCGCATGGCGATGCCGATGCGGGTTTTATAAATCAGGGCGATGAGTCCGGTCATCATCACTACTGAAAGCACGATGATGGCGATTTGAATATTGGTGATGGTCGCACTGTTGGCTGACGCGGTCAGCGCATAGGATTCGGTCGGCACAATTTGCGGAAAAGAAATATAGTTGCGGCCCCAAATCAGCAGCGCCACATGCTGCAAAATGATTGACACGCCAATGGCGGTAATGAGCGGCGCTAACCGCGGTGCGGTGCGTAGTGGCTTGTAGGCAATGCGTTCGACCGAGTAGCCCACCAGCATGCAGGCGGGGATCGCTGCCAATAAACTCAGCAGCACGATTGCCAGCGGCGGTATGCCGGAGCCCGCCAGTGCGGTAATCACGCTAAACGCCACCATGGCACCGATCATCACCACCTCGCCATGCGCGAAGTTGATGAGCTGGATGATGCCGTAAACCATGGTGTAGCCCAACGCCACTACGGCATACACGCAGCCTAGTGTCAGGCCGTTCACAAGTTGTTGAAGGAAGGTATCCATAATTTATACGGCCGATGTTACATCATGTGCGAAGCTACTCTCGCAGTCGCTAAAAGGTCGCTATGCAAGCAGTCAGGGTGCGAGGCAAACAATAGCACCAATAAAAACGGCACCACGCTTTAAAGCGGGTGCCGTTTTATTTTATGACGCGATTATTTTTTTGGCGCTTCTGCAGGTTTGGCGGCAGGTGCTGCTGCTGGCGCAGCAGGAGCGGCTGGAACGACAGCGGGGGCTGGTGCTGCGGCCATTTCAAACTTGGAGGCAACACCGGCCTTGATGATAGATACCGGCACTAATTTGCCATCAAACATTTTGAAAATGGTGACTTCAGCGTCTTTACGGTCGCCTTTGGCATCGAACTCGACTTTACCGGTGGCGCCGGTGAAGCTGACGTTAAACAACTCGGGGCCAAATTTGAGAGGGTCAACCGAATCAGCTTTTTTCATTGCCTCGACAACAGCCATGGTGGCATCGTAATAGTAAGGTGCGTATTGCTTCACATCGCCAAATTTTGCTTTGAACGAGGCCAGAAATTCCTTGCTAGCGGCTTCGGAAGGCAAACCGGCTTGCGAGCACACAAGGCCATTAGCAGCGTCCTTGGCTTTATCGAACATTTCGTTTGTACAGGCGCCATCACCGAAAACAAAAATGGATTTGATGCCGAGTTCGCGCGCCTGTTTCATCATCGGGCCCGCTGTCTGGTCCATGCCGCCATGGAAAATCACGTCGGGATTTTTGGCTTTGATTTTGGTCAGGATCGATTTGAAATCGGTTTCAGTGTCGGTGGTGCGCTCACGGCCAACGATAGTGATTTTTGCGGCTTTGAGAGTTTTTTCAACCTCGTTTGCCAGGCCTTCGCCATAGGCTGTTTTATCGTCAATCAGTGAAACCTTTTTTGCTTTGATTTCGCTGGCGATATAGGCGGCGATGGCCGGACCTTGCTGATCATCGCGGGCCACCGTACGGAACACGGTTTTGAGGCCACGATCGGTCAGGGTTGGATTGGTGGCGGAGCCAGAAATCATTGGGATGCCGGCTTTGTCGTAGGCCTCTGAGGCGGGAATGGCAACACCTGAATTCAGGTGGCCAATCACTGCGGCCACTTTTGCATCAATCAATTTTTGCGCAACGGTTGAACCTACTTTAGGATCGCCCTGATCATCTTCGGACATTATTTCGAATTTGACGAGCTTGCCGCCAATTTTCATTTTTTTGTCATTGGCCTGCGCCACGGCCAGCGCAACGCCATTTTCATCATCTTTGCCTAAATGCGGGGTTTTGACCGTTAATGGTCCCGCGTGAGCAATTCTCACTATGACGCTCGGCTCAGCGGCCGGCGCGGCTGCCTTTGGCGCTTCAACTTTGGGCTCCTCTTTGCCACAACCAACGATGCCAGCGGCGAGCATGGCCGCAAATGCGAATTTGTATGCTGTTTTCATGCGTGCATCTCCAGTGAAAATGTGATGAGTGAGTAAATGATGTAAATGAATGTAATGAGTTGAGTAAGCTCAATCTTTAATTATGCGGATGAGGATTTGCGCTTGTCAATAAAATCCAGCTTGGGCAGAGATAGACCGCATGTTAAAGGATAACGCTGCAAATAGGGTGAGCGACTTTGGCATAATTAGGCATAATCGAATTTATGGTTCAAATATTTGGAGGAGAGCGCGATGGTATTAGTCATTATTGCAGCGATAATTCTGCTCATGAAGGTGGCTGGCGTAGGGCCGGTGGCAAATTGGTCGTGGCTCTGGGTGCTGGCACCCTGGGCCCTGGTTTTGCTTTGGTGGGAAGTCATTACCCCCATGATCGGCTGGGATAAGCGGACAGCGGAAAAGAAAATGCAGGCGGACGAAAAGATGGCACAAGAAACCAAGAAAAAACAGCGGGGTTTTTGATTGCGCGTCAGTTTTAACGAGCGTTCCTACCGGCTTACTTTAAGGGCGCTTTCAATGCCCAAGCCAATAGCTTGCAGGCGCATATCCTGCATGGTCTCGCCGACCACCATCAGCCCCACTGGCGCGCTCCCCTGAGGGTGGCACGGCAGCGACCAGCAGGGCCGATCCAGAACATTGAACGGCGCGCAGTTTCGCAACAGCAGGGCATTAATGCGATAAAAATTTTCATCTGATGATTGCATCTCGGCAATCGTCGGCGCGACGATCGGGATGGTCGGGGCAATCAGCGCATCAAACCGCGCGGTGGTGCGATTGGCCGAGGCCATCAGCCGCTGGCGCAACTGGATCAGATCATAGTAGTCTGCCGCCGTCATATTGGCCCCCAGCATTAGTCGCTTCGCCACCATCGGGTCGAATTGATCAAACTGCTGCGCCAATCGTTCACGATGCAGCGCATAAGCTTCCACCGCTGAAAAATTAGCTTTTTTACTGCCAAACACCTCCTCGGACAGTTCGGCAAAAGTGAATTCTTCAAGCACCGCACCGGCGGCTGACAGTGCCGTGAGCGCATTTTGAAAAGCGGCGGCGACTTCGGGCGCCAAATCATCGAGCAGAATAGTTTTGGGTATGCCGAATCGGAGCCCACGTAATCTGAGCAGTTCCGCAGAGCGGTCAATGGATGTTGCGCCGATAGGCAGGTTGGGGCGCTCGTCTGCCATCAAACGATCCAGCAAAATGCAGCACTCGGCAGAACGGCCCAACGGGCCGATGGAATCCCGCGTAGTTGAAAGCGGAAACGCGCCGTCAAGCGGGACCCGTGCCTGAGTCGGTTTGAAGCCCGTAATGCCGCACAGTGCAGCGGGGATTCGCACCGAGCCGCCCGTATCCGAACCTATCGTTGCTACCGCCATACCATCCATCACGCTCACCGCACCGCCCGATGTGGAGCCACCGGGAATCCGTTTGCTGGGCCGATCCCAGGGATTTAACGGTGTGCCGTAATGGGCGTTAATGCCGTGCCCGCCATACGCAAATTCAGTCATATTGGTGCGGCCGATGATAATGGCGCCGGCCGCTCGCAGACGCGCGATCGCAGTAGCATCCACACTGGCCGGCGGCGCGTTGCGCAAAATGGTGGAGCCGGCGCGGGTCGTGTCGCCCTGGATATCAAATAAATCTTTTACCGAAATCGGCATGCCCGCCAACAGTGAGGGCACTACGCCATGAGCTCGTAAATGATCGCTTTGCTGTGCGCTGGCGCGAGCCGATTCGGCATACACCTTGATGAAAGCGCGCGCGCCTTCTCCGGCGGTATCGTTGATATGGGCAAGGCATTCTTCGGTTAAACGCGCGGATGTGGTGGCCCCCTTAGCAAGGGCCGTTGCCAACTCAATAATCGTGCTCATTCAGGCGTCTGCCTCAATCACTTCGGGCTCTGTTATCACCGGAAAATTGACCGAATTTGCCATGAAACAATTTGTATGCGCTTTCACATGCATGGCGCGCGCGTCGTCGAGATTGGTACCCTTGGGCACTGTTACCCGCGGCTGCAGGGTTACCTGTTGCATCGATATTCTGCCTTCCACGCCAATTCCGTCGGCCTTGCCGATACCCAGGCGGCCGGTGGCGCGATCCTCATAGCGCAGAATTTTCATCTGTTTTTTGGCAGCGATGGCAAGGTAGGTCAGCATGTGGCATTGCGCGAGCGACATCAGCAGCAGCTCTTCGGGGTTATAGCGAGCCGCATCACCGCCGTAAACCGCAGGCGCGGAGGCGGCAATGTTGTGTTTGCCGTCAGCATGCAGATTGCTGTTGCGCGAAAAATGGCTGTCGGGCAGCAAGGTCTGGTCGGGGGCAGCCGGGTAAGTGAGGGTGATTTGATAAGGTTGTGCGTCGGACATGAATGTTCCTGTCAATTTTTCGTGGATGCATACTAAAAGTGCGTAGTGTGAAAGTGCGCAGTGCAGCTAAAGGAGCGCCTGAACTTGGCTGGACGCCACGGTAACGCCACGAACAAATTTCTCATGGTTACCTTCGATCTGCCGCGGTTCATAAACATAGTTGACCATCATACCGAGCGACTGCCGCAGGCCTTTATCTGATTCATCGGCACCCCAGTTGAGGCGATCGAGCTTGGCGCCATTGTTCAGATGAAAACGCGCCACCGGGTCGGTCGAGGTGCCACCATTTTTGCTGATGTCTTCACCCGTGCCGGTCAAATATGCCGCCGCCAGGCAGGTGAGTGGTTTTTGCAGCGCATTAATGAGTTTCAGGTGCGCGCGCAGCTCGGTTGCGCTGCTGCCGATATGCTCGCCCAATGTTGAGGCAGTAATGGCGCGAATGGCCGCATTAAGTTTTTCGCTGGGTGGCGTGGCGAGCCCTGCATATTTGTTCGCCATTTGCTGCTTGAGCCATTCACGAAAACCGGGGATCGGCGAGAGCGTGCAAAACACGCGCAGGCGCGGGAATTCCTGCGAGAGTTGATCCACGACCTGCTTGATTAAAAAGTTGCCCAGCGATACCCCGCGCAAGCCGGGCTGGCAGTTACTGATTGAATAAAAAACTGCCGTCCTAAATCGTTCCGCATCACCGGTTACCGCTTCCATGTCTAGCAGCGGGCCAATGCGCGGTGACATGGCATCGACCAGCGCAACTTCGACAAAAATCAACGGCTCGCTCGGCATCACCGGATGGAAAAAAGCGAAGCAGCGACGGTCAGGCTGCAAGCGGCGTCGCAGATCATTCCAACCGCGCACTTCATGCACCGCCTCATGTTGAATCACCTGTTCGAGCAAGGTGGCGGGTGAATTCCAGTCCACGCGTACCATCTGCAAAAAACCCGGGTTGAACCACGACGACAGCAAGTGGCGAAAATCGGCATCAACCTGCTTGAGCTCCGCATCCTTGCGCAAAGCATCAAGCAGCTTTTCACGCATGTTCACGATAATGCGTGTGCCGCCGGGGGCACGATTCAAGCGACGCAATAATTCCTGTCGCGGCGGTTCGGTCACAAAGGTCAGGGTTTCGAGGTGGTTAGACGATGGCTCCAGCGCATACGCCTTGGCCGCGGCGAGTACACGTTCGGGGTCGGGCGCAAAGTCACGTTTTAACGCGCCGAACCATTGCAGTCGCTTTGCGGCATCGAGCGCTGCATACAAGTCCAGGGTTTGTTTGGCGCGCGTTGTGCCGGAGGCTTCGCCTTCTTCCGAGAGCAGCTTGCGGCTTGCGCTCACCAGCTGACGCACGCTGGTGCCGCCGCCCGCCAGCATCGCCGCCTTCTTTTTCAAATTATCCAGCAACATATATGGCCGCTCGGTCAGGAACTCAGCCACTTGATAAGCGGCCGCCACTGCGCCAGATCCTGCGCAACACTGGACGGCGCCATGTCGAAAATGGATTTGCCGTCGAATGCGGCAGCAACGTAGTTTTGCGTGTCGCGAAGATGCGTTAATACTGGCAAATCGATGGGGGCTAAAAACTCATCCAGCTTTTCTGCGGCGCGGGTACGGGCATCGACGCGCATCCCAACAATCGCCACAAATGCCCTGCCTTTGCGCACAGCTTTTTCTTCAGCGAGCTCGCTTAGAAAATTTTTGGTCGCGGCCAGATCAAAACTCGACGGCACAATCGGCACGATGACTTTCTCGACACGTTTTAACAAGTCGGATAATTTTTCACCATGCAGGCCAGCGGGAGAATCGAGCACCAGCCAGCCTTCCCCAGATTTTTCTTTGGCGCTATCCAGACGTGAGATAGTGGGCAAATGCGTGGGCCGCTGCGACAGCCAATGCAAGGCTGATTTTTGCCGGTCCAAGTCCCACAGAAAAACATTTTCGCCGTGCGCCGCCAGATAACCCGCCAGATTGGTGGAAAGCGTCGTCTTGCCTGCGCCGCCTTTGGGGTTGGCAATGAGGATAGTTTTCATGGGAGCCCGAGAGTGAATTGAGCGTCAGCACAACACGCCAACTCATACGCTACCAGATTCAGCGAAAACGAACTATGCATTAAGTCAACGATGAAAGTGCAATAGGGGCGAGGCTTTCCAAGCAAAAACGCCTGAAATGCCGCGCTGGTGCTAGTGTTTTCGCTTTAATTCCTGCGGAAAATATTAAGCCGTTTCCCCCAACGCTGCCAACAATTCTGCCTGATGTTCGGCCATCAGGCCATCGGTCAGCTCGCTCAAATCGCCGTCCATGATGAAATCGAGTTTATAGAGGGTCAGGTTGATGCGGTGATCGGTCATACGGCCTTGCGGAAAATTGTAGGTGCGGATGCGCTCGGAGCGGTCGCCGGAGCCGACCAGCGATTTGCGGGTGGCGGCTTCTTTGGCTTGCGCCTCGCGGGTTTGCTTGTCTTTGATACGCGCCGCCAATACTTTGAACGCCTGTTCTTTATTTTTATGCTGGCTGCGGCCGTCCTGACACTCGACCACGATGCCAGTCGGGATATGGGTGAGGCGCACCGCCGAATCGGTTTTGTTGATGTGCTGGCCGCCCGCGCCGGAGGCGCGGAAGGTATCAACCCGCACATCGCCGGCATTAATGACAACGTCACTGACATCGTCGGCTTCGGGCATCACGGCAACGGTGGCGGCAGAGGTGTGAATCCGGCCCTGGGTTTCGGTGTCGGGGACCCGTTGCACGCGGTGGCCCCCGGATTCAAATTTCAGACGTGAGTAAGCACCCTGGCCGACAATGCGGGCGATGATTTCTTTGTAGCCGCCGACTTCACCCGGCGACTCGGACACAATCTCGACCTGCCAGCGATTGCGCTCGGCATAGCGGGTGTACATGCGGAACAAATCGCCCGCGAACAAGGCTGATTCATCGCCGCCAGTACCGGCGCGAACTTCGAGAAAAATATTTTTGTCGTCGTTGGGGTCTTTGGGCAGCAGGGCTTTTTGCAAATCGATTTCGATCTGCTCCAGACGGGCGCGGCCCGCCTTGATTTCTTCTTCGGCAAATTCACGCATTTCCGGGTCCTTGCCCATTTCCTGGGCAGCGGCGACATCGGCCTCCGACTTTTGATAATCGCTGAATAAGGCGACGACTGGTGCGATATCGGCGTGTTCGCGGGTAATTTTGCGATAGCTGTCCATATCGTTGACCACGCTGGGCTCTGATAACAGGCGGTCCAGCTCCACCAGACGCTCGCTTAACGAGGTCAATTTTTTACTGATTGATTCTTTCATTGGTCCGGTTCGGAATAGAGTTTTTCCAGCGCATCCGCGAGAGCTTCGCGGTCTTGGCCGGTACTGCGATTAAGCGCAGCGAGTGGATGATGCAAAAATTTATTAGTGAGCCCATTGGCGAGCGCTTCGAGGACTTTGGAAGGATCGTCGCCTTTGGCGAGCAGTTTTTTCGCGCGTTCAAGCTCGATTTGCCGGTAGTGATCGGCCTTGCCGCGCAGTTGCTGGATGATGGGCACGGCGCTGCGCGCGCCGAGCCATTGCATAAATTCGGCAGTGCGAATATTGATAATCGCGTCGGCCTCGGCGACAGCTGCTTCGCGCTTATCCAGATTTTGCTGAATCACGCGGCCCAGGCTGTCCAGTGTGTAAAGGTAAATATCATTGAGTTCACCGACTTCGGCTTCCACATCGCGCGGCACCGCTAAATCGACGATAAACATCGGCTTGCGACGTCGTAATTTAAGTGCACTTTCGATCATGCCCTTGCCAATGATCGGCAAAGTTGACGCAGTGGAAGTGATGATTGCGTCAAACTCATGGATGCGGTCGGGCAGTTGCTGCAGCGTAATGGCGCTGGCATTAAAACGCTGCGCTAATTCGCGGCCGCGCTCAAGGGTTCGATTAGCGACCACGATTTGTTTGGGCGATTGTGCCGCGAAATGAGTAGCGGAAAGCTCAATCATTTCGCCGACGCCAATCAGCAGCAGCTTGGTGTCGCGAATATCGCCAAATAGCTGTTGCGCCAGTTTTAACGCAGCCGCAGCCATGCTGACCGAGGTGGTACCTATATCGGTTTGTGTGCGGACTTCCTTGGCGACTTTAAATGTCTCTTGAAACAGGCGATCAAGCGGCCCCGACAGCGAATCGGCTTCTGAGGCAATTTTAACCGCCAGTTTTACCTGCCCCAAAATTTGCGGCTCACCTAAAATCATCGAATCTAGTCCGCTCGCCACCCGAAAGGCATGGCGTGGTACCTCGGCCTCGGCAAGGGTATAAAAATGCGAGCTTAAATCCAGGCCCTGGGCAGCGGGTAATGCGTTCAGCCAGATGGCGGCGGCTTTGAGCGCGCCTTCATCATTGGCGCGCAGATAGATTTCAGTGCGATTACAGGTCGAAATTAAAGCAATTTCCTGGGCATCAGTTTCCTGACGCAGGCTATCAATGGCACTGCGCTGCGACTCAAGTGGAAACGCAACACGCTCCCGCACCTCGATGGAGGCGGTGCGATGGTTGAGTCCTAGAGCGTAGAGTGGCATGGAGCAATGAGCGTAATGAATGAATGCGTTAGGGGGCAGTGGCGCGTCGCCGATTCGCGACGTTGCTGGCAGCAACAGGCGGCCTCGAATTATAACAGCGGGGGCTTCGGCCCTTAGCTATGGGCCAACTCAGGGCAAATACTCGCTAAAGCGAGTCCAGGTTTTTAAGGGTTGCCTCTGCCTGAATACGAATCGCCGTGCGCTCATCTGCGGATAGCCGCGTAATGTTTTTTGCCATAAGCGAGGTGCGGGGATTTTTCGCCAGAGTTGCTTCGTGCTTATCCAGAAAATGCCAGTACAGCGTCGTGAAAGGGCAGGCTGTATTGCCCACGCGCACTTCCGGCTTGTATTGGCAGCCTGCACAATAGTTCGACATGCGTTTGATGTATTGGCCGCTGGCGATATACGGCTTGGACGTAAAACGGCCGCCGTTCGCATACAGGGCCATGCCCGCCACATTGGGCAACTCCACCCAATCCACTGCATCAACGTAGACGGCGAGATACCAATCTTCAAGCTCCTGAGGCAGGGTCTCGGCTAGCAGCCCCCAAATACCGGTCACCATCAAACGCTGAATATGGTGCGCGTAACCATAATCGAGGGTTTGGTTGATGGTGTGTCGCATGCAGTTCATATGCGTCTGGCCGGTCCAGTACCAGGCAGGGAGTTTGCGGGTATGGCTGTAGTGGTTGGCAGCGCGCATGCCGGGCATATCGAGCCAATACATGCCGCGCATGAACTCGCGCCAGCCGAGCACCTGGCGAACGAAGCCTTCTACCGCTTCAATCGGTGCCTTGCCTGTCTTGAGCGCCTGTACCGCCGCCGCGATCACTTCGCGGGGGTTCAATAGCTTTATATTCAGAGCGGCAGAAATCAGGCTGTGATGCAAAAACGGCTCGCCTGTCCACATAGCATCCTGAAATTCACCGAATTTGATGAGACGTTCTTCGATAAATGATTTCAGCGCGATGATGGCATCAGCGCGGGTAACGGGCCAGTTGAAATGCTG
>JAYVEV010000040.1:0-10373 GCA_043773745.1 Burkholderiales bacterium
TGAAGGCGTTTCATTAAGACTATATTAACGTACAGTACCTTATGTTTGTTGACAATGGCCGGCTACGCCGCCCACGCTATCCTTCCCCGCCCTAAAGGACGAGGCTTTCCGCGCAAATCCGGTAAATTTAGCGAACGACTATTGCCTGCGGCCGAGTTGCGGTGCGGTAGAGTATAAAATCATTTGTATACCAACCCACCCTCGCGGAGCTTTTTCTCATGGCATTAAAACATCCCCGTTATGCGCTTGGCCGTACCGTCATACTTGATCATGATTCCGCAATCCTGCGTGCGAGTATTCCCCGCACGTTGGGCGATTCGCCCCGCCGCAAGCTGGCTGTATGGCTGCCTCCGCAATATGATGCCGTGGCGACAAACTCAAAAAAGTTTCCGTCACGCTTCCCGGTTTTATACGATCTGGTCGGCTTCATGGGATCGGGGCTGAGCCACGTGAACTGGCGTGGCTTTGATGAGAACATTCCCGAACGTGCCGCACGCCTGATACAAGAGGAGAAAATGGCGCCGGCGATTATCGTGTTCCCGGATTGTTTTACCGCGTTGGGAGGTAACCAGTATATTAATTCCTCCGCAATCGGTAATTACGCGGATTACATCACGCAGGAATTAATACCATTGGTGGATAAAGAATTTCGCACGCTTGCGTCACGCGAGCATCGCGGTTGTTTTGGTAAATCATCCGGCGGCTATGGTGCCATCATTCACGGCATGAAATATGCACAGTACTGGGGCGCGGTGGCCAGCCATTCTGGTGATGCCTATTTCGATTTTGTTTATCTGAATGACTGGCCGCGTACGCTGACCGAGTTGATGAAGCACCGCAAGGTCAAGCGGGTGGCCGGGCCCATCAATGTCACGCTTGAAGAAAAAAATGCGGCCAAAGGAATTGACGATGGCAGGGTGAGAAATTTTCTCAAGGACATTTGGAAAAAAGAAAAATTTTCGGATGCCGAAGGCCACGCGCTGATGATGATGGCGATGGCTGCCAGCTATGATCCCGACCCCAAAACGCCACTGGGATTTCGCTTGCCATTTAATCTTGAAACCGGCGAGCGCATAGAGGCGCGCTGGAAAAATTGGCTCAAGCATGATCCGATTAATCTGGTGGAAAAATACGCCGCCAACCTGAAATCTCTAAACGGTATTTTTGTTGATTGCGGCTGGCGTGATCAATACAGCATCCATTACGGCGCGCGAATTTTAAGCAAGCGCATGAAGGCGGCTGGCGTCAAGCATCGTTATGAGGAGTTCGACGATACCCACTCTGGTATCGATTACCGTATGGAGCAGAGCCTGCCGTTTTTGGTTAAGGCATTGAAGCCGTAAAGTATTGCGAAGCAGGAATGAGGGTCAGTTATTGGCGGGGTTAACGGGGCGAAATATGCTCAAAAGCCGCGTAGATATCAGAGCTTATCAAATAATTTTATTTAATCCGTCGCTTGTTAAACACATCTTCAATATTATCGCGGTAGTAACTTTGCATCGATGCTGAGGTTGAGAACCGCCGCCAAGTTTCAGATGAAACGCTCGCATACTCGAATGTGCCCGCCGATAGCTCGACCAGTAATACGCGCAGCTTATCGTCATAGCCGATTGCACGAATAGTGCCGCCGTTGACTTTTTTCATCTCCATTTGGAGCACCCTCTTGCGGTTTAGAGAATGATTGAAAACTCGAGCACCAAAAACATGCTGACCTCAATCAGCAACGCCAGCCAGGCGCGGCGGTAGGCGCTGAATTTATTATTGGCAATGCTGGCAACTTCGTGAATCTGGTGACAAACATCGTCCAATAAATCATGCAAATCCGCGCCGTGGAAAGACGCCGCATATTCATCTGGCCGTGTGCGCTGCACAATATCGCCGAAAAAAATCAGATTCGGAATTTGTTTAGAATGCATTGACGAATCGCTCTCAAGTACACGGCCCGCGGGTAATCGACGGGCACGCGACAAAACAGTGGTCAGCGCAAAATAGAAAAATGCGGCGCCGGCAATCAAAAACAATATGAGGCAAATTTTTTCGCGCATACCCAGATGCATGATTTTGTCCAGATTGGCTGATACATAGGTGACCAGCAATGTGGACATCACGATCAACAGATAAATCTTCTGGTCTGCGGAGCGGATCAGCTCCTGATTCAAATTCAGGATCCGCCATGCCTGATCCAGCCGCAGCATCAGCGTGGGCGCATCATAGCGAACCGGCCTGCCATCTTCGGCGCGCCCGTTCTGCGTTGTCTGGCTTACGCTATCAGGCATGATGAGCGCCGACAATATCGGTAATTCTAGCTATTAACGCAGAATCCAGTTTTGCCGCCACGTCGAGCGATTTTATATTTTCTGAGAATTGCGCGATGCGCGATGCGCCTGTGATCACGGTACTGACGTTTGGGTTTTTTAAACACCAAGCAATTGCTAATTGCGCCGTGGTACAGCCTAATTCCTTGGCGATCGCAGACAGCTTCACGACTCGCGCATTTTTATCCGCGTCGAGCAACTGATCTTGCATCCACGCCATATTTTTGAGCGTCGCGCGGCTGTCGACAGGAATACCATTGGCATATTTGCCGGTAAGCAAACCCGAGGCAAGCGGGCTCCAGGTGGTGAGGCCCAAACCAATGTCGCCATACAAACGGGCATATTCGGTCTCAACACGATGACGGTGAAACAGGTTGTATTCGGGCTGCTCCACAATGGGCTTGTGCAAATGATGTTTATCCGCAATATGCCAGGCCGCCATGATCTCGGCCGCGCTCCACTCAGATGTCCCCCAATAAAGCGCCTTGCCGCTGGCAATCATGTCGTGCATGGCGTAAACCGTTTCCTCCAGCGGTGTATGGGCGTCGGGCCGATGACAATAAACAAGATCGACAAAATCAAGATCAAGGCGCTTTAATGAGTGATCAATCGCCTGCATCAAATATTTTCGATTGAGGGTATTTTTTTCATTGATGCCGTCGCCGAATTTTGCTGGCAGACCCCAGAAAAATTTGGTGGACACAACATAAGTCAAACGATCCCAGCCCAGCTTTTTGAGCGCGGCACCCATCAGGGTTTCAGATTTTCCTGAGGCATAGACTTCGGCATTATCAAAAAAATTAACGCCGTGATCGCGCGCAGCGCTCATCAACTCAATCGCCGATTTTTCATCGACTTGGTTACCATACGTGACCCATGAGCCCAGCGACAACGCGGACACTTTTAAACCAGACTTGCCTAAACGACGATATTCCATTTTTACGCTTCCTTTTCTTCATCAATATCCGAATACGCATTGACCACGACCACCCGGGTTCGTTTGGGTCCGGCGGCAAATTTTTCGAGCTTCACTAGCACCGGAAACAGCTGCTCTAGCTTCTCGCGTGCAGCTGGTTCTTTGTCAAAAACGAGCAGGCTACCGTCGTCACTTTTGACATCGCGCCAATTAAGCGGTTGGGCGTCATCATCTTGCACTTGCAATTTATAGGTACTCATGTTTCCCAGCCTTGACTTTTATGGTTGAAAATTAAAATTGTGCCTGAAAGACTGCGGGTGCCAAGGGCCTGGATAATAAATAACCTTGCGCTTCCTCACAACCACTGGCCAGTAAATACTCAAGCTGTGCCGGATGCTCGATGCCTTCCGCCACCACCCGCAGACCCAAACTCTTTGCCAACCCTATAATGCCGCGCGTGATAGCCGCATCGTTGGGGTCAGTAGTGATATCGCGCACAAACGACTGATCGATCTTGAGCTTGGCAATATCAAAGCGTTTGAGATAAGCCAAGTTTGAATAGCCCGTACCAAAATCATCCACCACCAATCTAAACCCGGCTGCTGCCATTGCATCCAGCGTGCTGTTGGCTGCATCGCCTTCGCTCACCAGAGCCGTTTCGGTCAGTTCGATTTCAATATCTTCCGCTACCAGCTGGTGCTCATGCAGGCTCGCCAGCAGCACCTCGACCAAACGCGGTGTTTTAAATTGCACGCCCGATACATTTATTGTAATCGGAAATTTATCAATATCCGTGTCGCGCCAGCGGCGTAATTGGGCAATCGCTTCTTTGGCGACCCACTCGCCAATCGGCACAATCAACCCACTATCTTCCGCAATAGGCACAAAGCGTGATGGCTCTATAGCGCCCAGCTCGGGACTCTCCCAGCGCAACAGCGCCTCCGCGCCGATGATGCGTCGATCAGGAAGATGAAATATTGGCTGGTAGACAAGGGAAAACTCGTTTCGAACCAGCGCCCGGCGTAAAGCATTTTCAAGCATCAAGCGCTCATTGACCCGCTCATTCATTTCGGGACGGAAGAAACTGAACTGATTGCGCCCTTCTGACTTGGAGTGATACATCGCCAAATCAGCATTCTTGATCAGCGTATTCAGATCGTCCCCATCAGTGGGCCAAATGCTGACGCCAATAGAAGGTGTTACTGTTAATTCCAAGTCGCCAATGTGGTGTGGCTTGCCCAAATTGGCTAGCAATGTTTCGGCAATTTGAGCGAGGTCGGTGGCATTGGTCACCTCAGGCAACAGGACAATAAACTCATCGCCGCCGTGGCGGGCCACCGTATCCGTAATGCGGGTTGCCTCCTGTAGACGGCGCGCTGTCTGGGCGAGAATTTGATCGCCTACATGATGACCCAATGAGTCGTTGATATTTTTGAATCGATCAAGGTCAATAAACATTAGCGACATACCGCCGCTGTGGCGTTTTGCCTGGCGCATTGCAAAATCAAAACGCGCACCCAGCAATTTGCGGTTGGGCAACTCGGTCAGAAAATCATATTCTGCCATTTCGCGAATCTGTGTTTCGGAACGTTTTTTTTCAGTGATATTGGTGCCAACCCCGCGATACCCGGTGAAGATTCCTGCCTCATTAAAAACGGGCTCGCCAGAAATGCTGACCCAGCGGAGCGTGTCGTCTGGCATGGCACTGGCATATTGAAAATCGCGGAACAGCTCATGCGCCTCAACCTGCCGGCGATGTTCATCCATTTTTTCTTTACTCACACCAATGCACGGGAGGTCCCAGCGCCGCACACCATAGCGTGAGGCTGATTCCACACCGATAGAGTGTTCCATGCCGCGCGAAATGAGTGTGAATTCATATTTTTCGTTTTGCTCCCAGTACCAGTCAGATGACATTGCCATAAGACTTTTAAAGCGCTGCTCGCTGGCCTCGAGCGCCTGTTCAGCTTTTTTTCGGGCAGTGATGTCCAGACGAAACCCAATAACACCGCCATCTGCCGTTTTACGATCAGACACCAGAAGCCACGTATCGTCATCTATCTGCAGTTCATAATCAGCCTCGTCAGGGTGGCGATGCTTTTCAACTCGTGTGCGAACGTATTCCTCCTCTTCCATTTGCAGTCGCTGCTCAAGCCCGCGTTGATAGAAGGTGCGGACAACGGCTGCGTAGTCAGCTCCCGGCACCAGCAAATCCGCAACGCCCGCATACAGCTCGCGGAAGCGGCGATTACAAAACACGATCCGGTCATCGGGACCGTACAAAACGATGCCAGATTCCAGAAAATCGAATGCTGCAACAATTTGAGCCAACTGGCGGCCAGCCGCTGCCTGTGCAATTTCGAGTTGCTTAACAAACTCAGCAAGGTCAGTCGGTTCGGACATGGGGTTTTATGATGGGTGCACGACAAAAAATTGCACAACTTGGCGAACTGTGATCAGACACTATCCCTATGTTAAACCACACCGCCGATATTCGATATCTATCGGTTACATCTGCTGTTATGCCTTGCTCTGCAGAATTTTACTCGCGCTGATATTCAGCGACCTCTTCTTGCAATTGGAGCCACCATACTTTTCCTTTAGCATCATGCTTGCCACAGGGCGTAAAGGTTGCGAAGCCGGGGTAGTGTTTGCCGAGGTTGTTGGGATCTTCACGGCGGGTGCGCGGCGGCGGTATCAGGCCCTGTTCATCTGACGACAAAGGGAACAGCCAGCAGCCCATCGGCTTGTAGTGCCATTTATGTTTGCCCAGTTTAACGGCAAGCGTTTGCAGCGAACATTTGCCGTCCTGCTCGGAGAACGCGCACCGAGTGCTGGCGAAGTGGCCGGGCTTATTTTTGTAATCGAATTCATAGACCGCGGTTTTACGGCCCACATTACCTTCCCATTCGCCATCAAAAATATATTGCGGGAGCAGATGTTGGAAATGCTCAGAGTACTCTGCTACCGCCCGATGGATCAGGTCCTCCTCTTCCGGCAATAAAAATGCGCCGTCGCTACAGCAAATGCCTTCGCAGTCTTTTAAATCACAGTAGTGAAGTTTGGTATGGGTTTCTTTTAGCGTTTCAGTCATAGGTTCAGTTAAGTGGTGATGGAATCAGCTCATATTGCGAATATCAAAAATGCCACCGTTGGTGAGCTTGCCGTTGGCAATAAGCTGGACAATATCACGCGCAACATCGGCGGCAGGGCGCAGTGTACCGTCTGCTTTCATCGTACGGAAGCGCTCTACATCAGGAAATGCTTCCGCAGATACGGCGCGCACCTGGCTTTGCATTGGCGTATCGACGACACCCGGAGCGAGCGCGCAGATGGCGAGCGTTGGATCATCGGCGGCGGCTTCGAGAGCCGCCACCTGGGTGGCCATTTCAAGACCGGCCTTGGCAGCACAATAAGCGGACCAGCCCGCAATGGCTCGTTTGGCAGCGCCCGATGAAATATTGATGATGAGGCGCTGTTTCGCCATGCTACGTGTCAGCTCGGCAAAACGACGCATTGCCACCATGGGAGCAATCAGGTTGACCGTGATGTTATTCGTAAGCTCAGCGCTGTCGATAGCATTAACGGGTCCAACCGGCAGCACCACACCGGCATTGTTAATCAATACCGCCTGATCAAAATGTTTGCCGGTAAGCCGCGCCGCCACCTTTTCGAAAGCAGATTCAACCGTTTCAATGTCGCCAAAGTCCGCGTGGATTATGGGGTTTAGCGCTTTGACCCCTTCATCTTTCGTTCGGGAAAGTGACATAACAACATTGCTGTTATCCGCAATAAGCTGCGAATGCAGCGCCGCGCCGAGACCTTTGGTAGTGCCGGTGATGATATATAAATTCATGTATGGATTGCCATGGATGCGGGTCGCAACAGCAGCCCCTGTATTGGTTAAAAATAGAGAATGGTTACGAATCGAGCAAACTGGTGACTAAAGCGCCAATGCCCGCCGCGACCAGATCAGTCGTTCGCCAGCTCGTTATATCAGCCATCCAATCTTGTGCGGCATAGACCGGCCGCTCGTCTGCTGCAGGTTTGATAGATCGATAGCGTTGCAGGAGCGCATCGATTTCCTGATTAGAGATCTGCGCCAAAGCCGCCGCCTTGGCTGGTGAAGATTCTTTGGCAGCGAACGCCAACAACGCCTTTTCAACTGCATCTCGATCGAGCACCGAGATTGCTGAGCCGCAGTGACTGCACGCGGTGTCATGCTCCAGGTCAATCGAGCCTCCGCAACTGGAACAGCGAATTTGTTTGACTTGCACCGAGAGCGATTTGATCTCGATCGCACTTAGCGTGCGAATGAAATTTTTCTCGCGCAAAAATTGCGTAAAACTGGTGATGCGGCCATCACCCAAGTCGCAACGATAATAAGTAAATCGACCGTTTTTACCAAAATCATTTGTAAGCTTCAAATTCCCATCGCAAGTTGGGCAGCGCATAGCCAAGCTCACCAAATTACGCTCGGCATCGCGCGCCGCATGAATTCGTTTGAATAACTCAATGACCGATGCGGGCGACAAGGAAGTGCTTTCCAAGTGATCGAACCAGATCACGTGACATGGCCAGCACACATCGATGGTAACGGGCGTACCAATGTGCGAGACCAGTGTCAGCGCCTCCATTTCAGTCTTGCAGCTGGGGCAATGCATGCTATTTCAATAACGCATCAATTCCGGCTTGGGCAATCAAGGCATCATCGCTTGATTTCACGCCGGACACACCCACCGCACCAATGGTTTCGCCGTCCACCATGATCGGGACACCACCCTCCAGAAAGGTTACGCCCGGCATTGATAGTGCCGATACCCGCCCATTGTTCACCATGTCCTCATCTGACTTAGTAGCGCGACGGCGAATTGCGGCGCTGACTGCCTTCGCCTGTGCAATCGCCACGCTCGATGGTGCGCATTTATCAAGCCGCTGGAACCACAGTAGATGTCCACCATCATCAACGATGGCGATACAAACAGCCCAATTATTTTTTAGCGCTTCTGCTTCTGAAGCAGCCGCAATCTTCTTACAATCTTCCAGCGTGAGATAAGATTTTTTTTTCATGTTGAGTATTAGCGCAATGATATAAAAGTGATGAGAAAGTGTGTCTGGAAAAACAATTATACGGTCAGCAAACCGCCCTCATGCATGATTTATAGCGAGAAAAAGTGAACGCGCTTCATATTTCACCGCGTAAGTATTGTTTTCGCTTAGGTTCAGGAAGTTTTTCAATCGCGTAACGCAGCATGGTGCGAGCATGGTCCCGTAATGGTGCTTGAGGAATAACTCCTCAATATCCTCGCCGATGCGTTTGCCCACTTCCCGCAACATTCAGCCGACGGCTTTGTGGATTAAATCCTCTTCGTCTTTGAGCAAGCGCCGGGCGAGACTGCTGATGGTGGCCTGCGCCAGAAGTTGGAAGGAATTTTTTCGGCTTTGCGATGCGCTTGGATCGTAATGATGATGTTGTTACGATTTTTCAGCCAATGTTTTGAGATTACTTAAACCCGCTTCAAAATCTTTTCCAACCATACGATCCATCAATAAACCAAAATAGCGCATAAACGGATTTCCACCAAATTCGCCCTCATTGGTCCACACAATACGTGTGCCCGTACCCTCAGGTGCTAGGCTCAACACACCATGGGATATCATGCCGAAGTCAGCAAAGGTTAGCTGGTAGTTAATCTGTTTGTTTGGATCGGCCGCCATAAATTCCATGACGCCATTACCCTCCGATTTGGATTGCCATGTCCACTTTGCGCCAGTACCGCTGACAGGCCCAGAAAATTCTACTTTCATCTGCGGATCACGTTGGTTCCACACGCCCCACTTGGGCCAGTTTTTAGGCTCTGCAATCAGCGGATAAATTTTTTCAGCGGGCACGGCGATGACCGCTGAACGTTCGATTTTGAATTGCTTGGGCAGCGCAAACCCTATCAGCGCCACGACTACGATCAGTACAACCAACGCGATGATTATTCTTATCAGTATCGCCATGTTTCGTCCCTCTATGAATCGATTCACGAAAATAAACTATACGCTGCCAATGAAATGAGTGGGTTAATTTGGCGACAGCCTGAACAAAAAACTATTTCAACTGGCTTTGCGTGCATTACTGCGTGATGTTTTCGAACTAACCAACGTTGCCGCCGGTTCGGCAACATGCCGCCACGGTGCCGACGCAAAAGTATCCACCAAAAAATTCACGAAAGCGGCCACGCGCGGGCTTTTGTGTTTGCCCTGCGGATATACCGCCGAAAGCGGCAGCGGCTCGGCATGGTGAATATCGGTGAGAATCGGCGTTAGCCAGCCGGCACGAATGCCGTCCGCCACAATCACATCGGCCAAGCGAATAATGCCCACACCCATCGCTGCCATTTGCAGCAGCGTCTCGGCATTATTGGCGTTTACCGTGCCTACTACATCAACCGTTTCCATGCCATCCGGCGTATCAAATGGCCACTTACGCAAATGGGGCGCGCCGCTAATCGAAATGCAATTGTGATTGAGCAAATCACGTGCGGTCTTCGGGGTGCCGTGTTTTTTGAGATACAGCGGCGATGCACAAATGACGCGGTGCATATCGCAGATTTTTTTAGCAATCAGACTGGAATCGCGCAACACGCCTGTGCGAATGGCAACATCAGCGCCTTCGTCAACCAGATCGACCAAACGATCCGTAACGGTGATATCCAGTTCAATTTCAGGATATTTTTCCAAAAAGCGCGGTAGCGCCGGTGCCAGCTGATGCATACCAAACGCAACACCAACATTGATCCGCAACATGCCTTTGGGATGGTCACTAAAGCGCGTCACCTCGGCTTCCGCCTCTTCAATGTCGGTAAGGATGCGCTTGGCACTGGCGAAGTAGGCTTCGCCTTCAGCGGTCAACGCAAGTTTGCGCGTGGTGCGATTCATCAGCCGCACGCTAAGCCTGTCCTCCATACGCGTCACCAGCTTAGAAAGCGCTGAAGGCGTGAGATTAAGATCGCGTGCGGCTGCCGAAAAGCCGCCCAGTTCCACCGAGCGCACAAACGCTTTCATTTCTCCGGGCTTGTCCATTTGTTGTCCTCGTCAAATTTTCTATTTATGAATAAATTTCCGCAATATTATGCCATTTAGAATGATTATTG
>JAYVEV010000041.1:0-35389 GCA_043773745.1 Burkholderiales bacterium
TGTTACTTTATTTACTTCAAGGCAGGTACTTCATATATTTCGAGCTCAAACCAACTTCTTAACCAATATCATCAACCAACCCTGACTTGCGTCAAGACCAGTCAACGACCATCAAAAAGCGGCACCCTCATATCCAGTACCCACCTCAATCAGTTGTCCGTGTTTTTAAAGAGCGTTTCGAAATTTGCCACCACGCTTGCTGCTGTTGCGTTGTGTTTCGAAGGATTGCCATTATGCCGCGACGCACAAACTCGGTCAAGCCCTTTTGAAGATTAATTTCAATAAAATTGCGAAATTATGTAGGTCGAGCGCCAACAGGGCCGTAATTTATTTAGGCAATCGTGACGCGGGCAAACTTGCGCTTACCCACCTGTGCCACCACCATCGCACCGCTTTTGATAGCGAGCGCTTTGTCGCTCACCTTCTCACCATCCAGCTTTACGCCGCCTTGCTCAATCATGCGATTAGCTTCCGCCGTGCTTGGCGTGAGTCCCGCCTGCTTGAGGAGTTGCACAATACTGATTGACTCACCCTGAATCGCCAGTGTGACTTCGGGAATATCGTCAGGAATGCCGCCACGGTGACGCGCATCAAAATCTGCCAGTGCTGCCTCAGCAGCCGACTGGGAATGAAAGCGTGCAACAATTTCTTGCGCAAACGCAACCTTGATATCGCGCGGATTACGGCCGCCTTCTACTTCGCGTTTCCATGCCGAGACATCGTCTAGCGACTTAAACGAAAGCAGCTCTATATATTTCCACATCAAGTCATCCGGCACACTCATCAGCTTGCCAAACATATCGGCCGGTTTATCGGTGATGCCCACATAATTACCCTTGGACTTGGACATTTTCTCCACGCCATCCAGACCTTCCAACAACGGCATAGTCAAGATACATTGTGGTTCCTGGCCGTATTGTTTCTGCAGTTCACGGCCGACGAGTAGGTTAAATTTTTGATCGGTACCACCCAATTCCAGATCGGACTTGAGCGCAACAGAATCGTAGCCTTGCATCAACGGATATAAAAACTCATGCACTGAAATCGGCGTGCCAGCCTGGTAACGCTTGGTGAAATCATCACGCTCCAGCATGCGCGCCACCGTCCAGCGCGATGCGAGTTGGATAATGCCGGCGGCGCCCAGTGGATCGCACCATTCTGAGTTGTAGCGAATTTCAGTTTTTTCAGCGTCGAGCACCAAACTCGCCTGCGCAAAATAGGTTTTTGCATTTTCCTGAATTTGCTCGCGTGTGAGCGGCGGACGGGTAGCGTTGCGACCACTCGGGTCGCCAATCATGGATGTGAAGTCACCAATCAGAAAAATGACCTGATGCCCCAGATCCTGCAACTGTCGCATCTTGTTAAGCACCACGGTATGCCCCAGATGCAAATCGGGCGCCGTGGGATCCAGGCCCAGCTTGATCCGCAGCACGCGCCCGCTTTCAAGCTTTTTGCGCATTTCAGCTTCAACAATTAATTCATCTACACCGCGCTTGATAACGGCAAGTGCCGCGTCAATTTGTTCGGGATTAGTCGTGGCGTTACTCATGAAGGCAGTCCAAATGGTCCAAAGGGTTAAGGCTCGACGCAAATGATGCGTGACGAAATAATTATTATTCTGTTACTCTTCAAGACCTTGCCCTAATCAGGCAGTCTTTTTTGCAACGCTCCATATTAAATACAGGCGTCGTTTTTGGTGCAATGAATTTCACAAAACTCAAAATCTTATCGCAAAACCTGACCAAAAGCCTATGGAATTCCGGCGGCAGACGCACGGTCGTGGCAATCGGCGTGCTGTTGGCTCTGCCGGTGTTTGGGGTTCTAACGGCATTTGGCGTCGCCTCAGACACACAATTGGATCGCATTGCGCGTCACGACGTAACGCTAGAATTGGCACTTCCAACCGCTGTTGATAAAGATGGTGATGAGCGCTATTACAGCAGTGAACGCATTCAGCGCGGCGATACGGTGGCCACATTGCTGCAGCGCCTGAATGTGAACGACGCCGACGCTTTTAATTTTTTACGCACAGCGCCCGCTGCTCGCGCCATTTTTCAGCTTCGTCCCGGCCGCACTGTACAGGCGGTTACCGATGCGGACGGCGATCTTTATTCATTGCGCTATCTATATAGTAACGAAGCGCTGCTTGAGGTCAAACGCGAGGCGACAGGCCCAAGCGATACCTTTATCGCCACGCAAAAAAATCTCTCGCCAACCGCCCAAACTGTGCAGGGAACCGGCACCATTAAATCCTCGCTTTACGGCGCCACCGATGAAGCGGGCATACCCGATGCGGTGGCCAATCAACTTGCGCGGATTCTTTCGACTGATATCGATTTTCATATCGACCTCAGGCGCGGTGATCGTTTTTCAGTCATTTATGAAATGCTCTATCAGGACGGCGAATACCTGCGCCCCGGACGTGTGCTATCCGCTGAGTTCATCAACAACAATAAAAAATTCGAGGCGTTTTTATTTACAGACGCGGAAGGCAACGAAGGCTATTACTCCGCCGAGGGACAAAATCGCGCCAAATCATTCCTGCGTTCACCACTGGCATTTTCGCGTATTTCATCCGGTTTCGGCGGACGCATGCACCCCATCTTTCGCAACTGGCGCGCACACACCGGGGTCGATTTTGCGGCGCCCAGAGGCACGCCGGTTTGGGCAACCGCGGATGGCATCGTTGAATACGCGGGCGTCAAAGGCGGTTATGGCAATGTAGTTGAGATTCGCCACTCCGGTAGCGTGACCACGCTTTATGGACATCTTTCCGCCTTTGCGGCCGGTGTACGTAAAGGCACACGGATCAGCCAAGGCCAGACTGTTGCCTATGTCGGCGCCACCGGATTCGCCACCGGTCCGCATTTGCATTATGAGTTCAAGCTTGCCGGCGCACATCAGGACCCGATGCGCGTTGCCTTGCCAAAGGCAGATCCGCTCGCCGCTAAATATCGCGCCGCTTTCCTCAGCCAGGCCCGGATTCAAGGCGAGCAGCTTGCACTGATTCGCGATGCAAACTTTGGCCGCTTTGAATAAGGCGGGACCGCACAGCCTCTATATCGGCATCATGTCCGGCACCTCTCTCGATGGCGCCGATGCGATCTTGGCTGATTTTTCCGGCGCACAGCCACGTGTTATTGCGTTCGCCAGTGAGTCATTTTCACCAAATCTCCGCGCTGAATTACTAGCGCTCAATACCGCCGGTGAAAATGAAATCGAACGCAGCCAACTCGCCGCCAATCAATTGGCCGATGTTTATGCGAGTGCTGTCAAAAACGTACTGAAATCGGCAGGCATTCGTGCAAGCGACATCAGCGCCATCGGCTGTCACGGTCAAACCGTGCGGCACCGCCCCGACTTGGGCTTTAGCGTGCAACTCAACAACCCATCGCGCTTGGCCGCATTAACGGAGATCGATGTCGTTGCCGATTTTCGTTCACGCGATATTGCGGGCGGCGGACAAGGCGCACCACTTGCACCGGCGTTTCATGATGGTATATTTCGCGCCCCAAATGAAACGCGCGTAGTCGTTAATATCGGCGGCATCGCCAACCTCACTATTCTCGATCCCGGCCAGCAGGCGCGCGGCTTCGATTGTGGCCCTGGCAATGCGCTCATGGATGGCTGGATCGCCCAACATCAACATAAAACCTACGATGAAAATGGTGCTTGGGCTGCCCAAGGTCAAGTACTGACGCGGCTCTTGGGGCAATTGCAGAATGATGCCTACTTCAAATTAGCACCACCAAAAAGTACCGGGCGCGATTTATACAGCATGGCCTGGCTGGCACCTTACCTTGACGGCAATGAGCGCCCTGTTGATGTACAAGCCACGCTACTGGCGCTCACTGCATGGTCAATTACCGACCATGTAGCGTGCTATGCGCCCTTGGCGACTCGCCTGCTGATTTGTGGCGGCGGCGCTTACAACGCAGCGTTAATACGTGAACTCGCTACCCGCTTTTCCATAGGCGCGGTTGAAGCCGTTGATGCCTATGGTGTTCCCGCCCAACAGGTTGAAGCGCTGGCGTTTGCATGGTTGGCGAAGCAATGTGTGGAGCGTCGGGCGCTTGATTTAACAGCGACCACCGGTGCGACACGACCGTCGATTCTTGGCACGATTACAGCCGCTGGGTAACCTCAAAAATTGACATATCGTTTGATGAAGCCGCCAGCGTTTGGGGGATGCTCAGGCGTTGATGTTTGCAGACGCAGTTCGCACCGAGGTCTAGCAACGAAGCTGGGACCTCGGAATCTCGTACAAAACGCGGCACAACCCTAAAGAAACGCCTACTTCATCCCCTGCTTAGTCTTATCCAACACCGTCATCGCGCTCGTTAGCATTGACGCCACATCGGCAATGTTCGCTGGCACAATCAGGGTGTTACCGGCTTTGGCAAGATGACCAAATTGCTCGACATATTTTTCGGCAATTTTTAAATTTGCCGCTTGCTGCCCGCCAGGCGCTTCGAGTGCGGCGGCGACTTGGCGGACGGCGCTGGCAGTGGCTTCGGCGACTGTGGTGAGCGCAGTGGCTTCGCCGTGCGCTCTGTTGATGGCTGCTTGTTTTTGCCCCTCGGAGGCGAGAATCGCGGCTTGGCGTTGGCCATCGGCAATGTTGATTTCTTCCTGACGCACACCTTCTGATTTTGCGATCAGCGCGCGCTTTTCACGCTCAGCGGTGATCTGCGCCTGCATCGAACGCAGTATCGACTCCGGTGGCGTCAGGCTTTTGATTTCATAGCGCAATACTTTCACGCCCCAAGTGCGGCCGGCTTCATCGAGCACGCTGACGAGTTTGTGATTGATCTCATCACGGCTCTCGAAGGTTTTATCCAATTCCATTTTGCCAACCTCACTGCGCAAGGTGGTCTGCGCGAGCTGCGAAATGGCGGCGAGGTAATCGCTGGAGCCGTAGCTGGCAAGTCTTGGATCGATCACCTGATAGTAAATGACGCCATCCACCGCGAGCTGGGTATTGTCGCGGGTGATACAAACCTGCTCAGGAATATCGTGCGGTGTTTCTTTCAAAATATGGCGATAGGCAACTCGATCAAAAAACGGCACGATCACGTTTAAACCCGGCTCCAGAACCGAGTGAAATTTGCCCAACCTTTCGACCACCCACGCGCTTTGCTGCGGCACGATGCGTACACCTTCAATGACAAAGACAATCACCGTGGCAAGGAAGAAAAATGGAATCGCATAGCCGCGGGTTTCGGGCATGGCGGCGATCAGAGCGGTGGCGATAATGACGCCAAAGAATTTTGCAAACATGAATTTCTCCTAAAGGGAGTGCGGAAACGAAAACCTGCTATTGATACGGGTCTACTTGGCGCCGATATGCAGCACACCGCTTTCTTGCGAACGAATATAAAGGACATCGTTCAGAGTGACGGGCATATTAAGTGAGTCAATCTTGGCGTCCCAGGTACTGCCACGATATTTCACCCGCGCCATACCGGATGCCTGATCTATCCACGATTCGATAATGACGCTCTGCCCGATATTGAGATCGTTGGACCCCTTCGCGTCGTTGGGGTGCGCAGCACGCCAGCGATTGACGGCATACACACCAACAAGTGACATCGCCGCGGCAATCATCACCTGCACCCACACGTCGCCACCAAGGTAGGCGACCAGCGCAGACACCAGCGCCGCCAAACCCAGTACCAATAAATAAAATGTGGCTGTCATCAGCTCGGCAATGATCAGCACAAAACCTGCGATAGCCCACAAAAGATAAGCAGCCATGCCCATATTTGTATCTCCCATACGGTTATATTGACTTGCGGTTGCTTGCAGTTGCTTGCGGTTGCCTGAGGTTTTTTTACATCGGAACATCGGCTGAACACGATGCAAGCATACGACTATTTTTGCGCTTACTACAGTAGCTCAATAAGTCAATGCGGTGACAACCCTTTTGCGCTCTGAATACTCGACGACGCTTCAGTCACCCAATAAGGTGCGAGCTCGCTCCGTATCGGCAGCCGATAGCTTGGGTAATGGCACACCAGCACTGGCCACGCGGCGAGCGCGCGCCAGCCACCACAGCAGGATGCCGCCGCCCAACAACAATGCAAACGGCCCGAACCAGAGTAAATAGGTTTTTGATTCGACTGGCGGACGGTAAAGCACGAAGTCGCCATAACGCGCTTGCAGATGCGTTTTGATTTCCTCATCCGACTTGCCGGATTCGGCCAGCAACCGCACCTCACGACGCAAGTCGCCCGCGAGTCCGGAGGGAGATTCAGCCAGCGTCTGGTTCTGGCAAACAAGACAGCGCAATTCCGTTTCAAGTTTTTTGAGGCGCGCTTCCAATGCGGGCGTCATCGGTGCCATCGGCGGCGTGGGTGCCGGGCCGGAGGGCTCCGCAAAAGTGGGGCGCGCGAAAATAACGATCATCGCCATCAACACACAACAGAAAATGAAACCCCAGTACTGGCGGGCATTTTCAGGCATTTTTGCTCCAATTGCCGCGCACAGCAAGGAGTTTTGTCTTTTATTTAATAACCTATCCAAGTCAGGATGCCTTTTTTAAATCGCGAATCAGCGGCAGCAAGATGTCGCGCATCACCACGGCATCAAGCGGCCCTGTGTGCTTGTAGCGAATCGTTCCGGTTTTATCAATGACGAAGGTTTCCGGTGCGCCATAAACCCCGAAATTAATCGCGGCCCGGCCATCAATATCGCTCACGGATAATTTGTAAGGGTCACCGTATTTGGCGAGCCACGCGGTTGCATCTTCCGGTTTGTCTTTCCAGTTGAGGCCGATAATCGGTACCACTTGCTGCTTGGCAAGCTCAATCAAAAATGGATGCTCATAACGACACGAAACACACCATGAGCCCCATACATTCAGCAGCCAAACCTGGCCCTTCATATCCGCTGCCGATAAGGTTTTATCTGGTTGCTGCAATTGCGGAAGGCTAAATTCCGGAACCGGTTTATTGATTAAAACGGACGGCAACTCGCGCGGGTTGAGACTCAGGCCTCGCCATAAAAACCACACCAACCCGAAAAAAATCGCCAGCGGCAGAAAGTAACGCCACGCTATTACCCAAGTGCCAGCAGACTGGACAGACGCAGGACTAGCGCCATCACCATCAATTTTTTTTGGTTCGTCCATCCATCAATCCCCAGCGCTGGGTTGCACCGAAACAACGGCGGCTTCCACCCGTACGGCTAGCGGCTCAATGGCGGCAGACTGTTTTACTTTGGGCCGATAACGTTTATCCACAATCGCCAGCACGCCGCCGAACGCCATGAACAGGCAACCAAACCAAATCCAGTCAATAAACGGCTTTACATACACTCGTACGCCCCAGGCCCCATCGGCTGCGCCTTCAACCGGCTCGCCGAGCGAAACATAGAGGTCACGCGTCAACCCAGCGCTGATTGCCGCCTCGGTCATGGTCTGACCCGATGCCAAATAGGTGCGTTTTTCAGGGCTTAAAACTTCGACTAATTTGCCGTTTTTGCTGACCTCAAAACGTCCGGTAATCGCCCGGTAGTTCGGGCCCGATTGCTCGCTCAGCGAGACAAATTTGAATTCATAACCGCCTTCAGTGGCGATACCGCCCGGTGCCAAACGGACATCGCGTTCGGTCTCAAAACCTTTCACCATCGTCACGCCGATGACAAATACCGCAATGCCAATATGGGCAATGTGCATGCCGTAATACGAGGGACTGTTGGCGGTGATTTTTGCCCTCAAGCCCGGCTGCGGCGTGATCTTGAAGCGGTGCACCAACGCGCTCAGAGTGGCGGCAATAATCCACACCGCGAGGGTAAGCCCGACCGCAATCCAGAGCGTCAATTTACCCATTGCCAACGGAATACCAACACCCGCGATCAGCGCAATCCCGGCTGCCCACTTTAGACGAACCAACAACTCGGGCAATGTGGCATTGCGCCACCGCGCGGCCGGGCCGACGGCCATTAAAAACAAGGCGGGCAACATGACGATGCCAAAAATCAAATCAAAATACGGTGGGCCAACCGAAATTTTACCGTAACCCAAGGCATCCATGAACAAGGGATACAGAGTACCAAGTGCGACGACTAACATCGCGACCACCATCAGAATATTGTTCGCGAGTAAAAACGATTCCCGCGATGCCGGCGAAAAAGCACCAGGCACCCGCGCTAGGCCGAGCTTGGGCGCACGCCACGCATAAAGCGCCAGCGAGGAGCCAATTACCAGCACCAGAAAGGCCAAAATAAACACGCCACGTTTGGGGTCGGTCGCAAAGGCATGCACACTGGTCAGCACACCTGAGCGCACCAGAAAGGTACCCAGCAGCGATAATGAAAACGCGATGATGGCAAGCAACACCGTCCAGCTTTTGAAGATACCGCGCTTCTCGGTGACGGCCAGCGAATGAATCAATGCGGTGCCAACCAACCACGGCATGAAAGAGGCATTCTCGACTGGATCCCAGAACCACCAGCCACCCCAACCCAGCTCGTAGTACGCCCATGCACTACCCAAACAAATACCAACAGTCAGAAAGATCCAAGCAGCAGTAGTCCACGGCCGTGACCAGCGCGCCCAAGTGGCATCTAGCTTGCCGCCAAGCAAAGCCGCAACCGCGAACGCAAACGCAACCGAGAAGCCTACATACCCCATGTACAACATGGGTGGATGAATAATCATGCCGGGGTCTTGCAGCAGCGGGTTCAGATCGCGGCCTTCGGCAACCGCAGGCAACAAACGCTCAAAAGGATTCGAGGTCGCCAGCATGAAAAGCAAAAAGCCAACGGCGATCAAGCCCATCACCGACAACACCCGCGCAATGACCTCCAGCGGCAGGTTTTTTGACAACAGTGACACCGCAAACGTCCACCCACCCAGCATCAATACCCAGAGCAGCAGCGAACCTTCATGCGAACCCCAGCTTGCGGTAATGCGGTAGTGAACCGGCAGCTGCGTATTTGAATTCGCAGCCACGTTTTGCACCGAGAAATCGCTGACGATAAATGAGTACACCAGGCAAGCAAAAGCAAACGCAATAAACAAAAATTGACCCTGTGCCAGCGGACGGGCCAGCGACATTAGCCGACTATCGTTGCGAACCGCGCCCATCAACGGAACCACGCCCAGCGTTATTGCCAGGCACAGCGCCAGAATGAGTGAGAAGTGACCGAGTTCGGGAATCATCTTGAGCGTCCGACTAAATGAGTGTGGGTATGAGGTGAGTGAAGGGTGAAAGATTCAAGATTATTTACGGTTTGGCGGGAGGCTGCGTCACGACAGCCTTTTGTCCAGCAAAGACGCTGCCCTCAATTGGATGTCCTGCTTTTTTGAGCGCCTCGGCGGCTTCAGGTGGCATATAGTTTTCATCATGCTTGGCCAAAACTTCAGAGGCGCGAAATACGCCATCTGCACCGACCTTGCCCTGCGCAATCACGCCTTTACCTTCCTTGAATAAATCGGGCAGGATGCCGGTGTAGCTGACCGGGATGGTTTGCACCGTATCAGTCACCGCAAATTTCACCGTTAAGCCGTCAGGCTGGCGCTGCAAACTGCCCGCCGTGACCAAGCCACCGAGCCGAAAAGTACGATCTTGAGGCGCTTTATTTTGCGCGACTTCACTGGGCGTGAAGAAAAAAACCAAATTGGAATTGAAGGCGCGCAGCACCAGCGTGACGGCCAATGCAATCACCAATAATCCCATCGCAATCCACATAAAACGTTTATGACGTGCTTTCATGACTCCACTCTGCCTTCAGATTTTCAATCTTTTAACTGTTCAACTGTTCCACTCATTTAGCCGCACGGACATCGGTCAACTCTTGTTGCGCCCGTTTGACGCGAAGGCGCAAAACAATAACTTCGACCAATATCGCCAACGCAACCGCACCGAAAGAGCCCCACACATACAGCGCCCTTCCGTCCATCGCAAAAAATTCGTTCCAGTTCATGGTCGACCATTCAATGCCAAATCAGCAGTCGGCAATTCAGTTAGCCAATTCGCCAGCCGTCCGCTTTCCAACTCGCGCTCCACAATAATCGCGCGAACTCGAACCAGCGATACAGCAATCGCATACATCCAGCAGGCCAGAGCCATCACCAACATACCGAGCGCCATGATGCTCGCCATTTTTGAACCAGATGTTACCGACACCGAAGCGCCCTGATGCAGCGTGTTCCACCATTTAACTGAAAAATAAATAATCGGCACATTGATCGAGCCAACAATCACCAATAAGGCACCGGCTTTATCGGCGCGCTTTTTATCTTCAATCGCGTGGGTCAGCGCAATATAGCCCACATACAAAAATAATAAAATCAGCGTGGAGGTCATGCGCGCATCCCACACCCAATAAGTACCCCAGGTCGGCTTGCCCCATAGCGCGCCGGTCCACAACGCCAGCACGGTAAACATGGCGCCCGTTGGCGCCAATGCTTCCATCATCATCGAGGAGAGCCGGGTATTAAAACTAAGCGCCATGACGCCATAGCCTGCCATCACCAAATAAATGATCATCGCCATCCATGCGGTTGGCACATGAATGAAAATAATGCGATACACCTCACCCTGCTGAAAGTCCTGTGGCGCAAGAAACAAACCCAAATACAAACCCGCCACGCCCAGAACGACCGCGAGCGTAGCGAACCATGGCGCCATCCTGCCTGCCAGTGGGTAAAAGGTCGTAGGAGAAGCGTATTTATAGATACTCATTCGTCATCACTTCGTTAAAACGGCTGAAATCAATCCAGAGAAATTTTGATAGCCGCAGCGACAGCAAACGGCGTTACCAGTGCGCCGAATAACAATCCTGCTCCTAGTAGCGAGAGGTTGGCCACGTAATCTACGCCCGCCGACGCCGCCTCAACCGCACCTGCGCCAAAAATCAGCACCGGGATGTAAAGTGGCAAAATCAACAACGCGACCAATACTGAGCCGCCGCGCACACCCAGCG
The DNA here is from genome assembly GCA_043773745.1 of Burkholderiales bacterium. Taxonomy (GTDB): domain Bacteria; phylum Pseudomonadota; class Gammaproteobacteria; order Burkholderiales; family Usitatibacteraceae; genus UKL13-2. The sequence continues at coordinate 10,933 of JAYVEV010000041.1, forward strand.
TCAGTGCCGCTCCAATCGCACCAAGCATTGATAATACAGGTGTACCCAATATTAGACTCACCACCAGCACCACAAGTTCGTCGCTATTCAAGCCAAATTGCAGCCCGAGTAACGGTGCAAGCATCGCCAACGGTAGGCCAGTCGTCAACCAGTGTGCCGCTATTTTACCGGCGACGATGACGCTTAAAGGAAATGGCGAGAGCATTAATTGCTCCAGCGTGCCATCCTGATAATCGCTCGCAAACAAGCGGGGCAGCGTCAACAGCACCGATAGCAGCGCCGCTACCCACACAACGCCGGGAGCGATACGTTGAAGCAAGGCTGTTTCAGGTCCGATTGCCAACGGGAACAGGCTGACCACCATCACAAAAAATACCCATGCCTGCACCACCTCGCCTTTGGAACGAAAGGTGAGACGTATATCGCGTGCCGTCGCCAATACAAAGCCGCGTTCAGGTGCGGCAGCACTCATCGTGACTTCATCCGCCGTGCGATTCACGCGGGTATCTCCAACGTGATTTCACGCGACGTGCCAGCAAATTGCATCGGCAGATGGCTCGCAATACAGGCCATGCCACCGCGCCCTAAATGCCGGTTGATGATCGCGGTAAACAGACTTACGCCTTCAGCATCAAGCGCATTGGTCGGCTCATCGAGCAGCCAGAACACTTTATGGGCAAGGGCAAGTCGCGCCAGACCAATGCGCCGCTTCTGACCCTGCGAGAGTTTGCGGGCGGGCAAATGACGGCGCTCCAGCAAGCCGACTTCAGCTAGGGTTGGTAGCAAAGCTTCCGTAGCGATGGCCGCGTTCGGCATTCCATCCAGACGCAATGCTTCTTGAAGATTTTCAAGTGCGCTCAAATCATCCTTAATAGCATTCGCATGCGCGACATAAAGCATCAGATTGCGTCCCACGCCATCGAGCGGCTTTAAATTTTGCCGATCGCAAGATAACGAGCCCGCATCCGGCTGGGTGAACCCGGCCAGCACGCGCAGCAAGCTGGTCTTGCCGCTGCCGTTGGGGCCACGAAGAATGAGCACCTCGCCGCCGCCAACGCTAAACGATAAATCCGCAAACAAACGACGCGGGCCACGGGTCAGCGTTAAGCCATCTGCACGAAAATCATGCGCCATGACGCTCTCAGCTGGGCGCGCAGAGTTTTCAGGCATATTAAGCGCGGACATATTACCTAGCACGATGCCATTTACGGCACCGTCCGGGAAATCGTTATGGCCAGATTTTTGCTACCCGGTTTGACGGGCGCAGCTTGCCCCGTCAAGTCACCAGACTGCAAAGTCGCGCCACCTGATTTCGAAATGCGCGCCTCAATCACGACCTCGGGGAAAGACGATAAATTCATGCCCGGCGCCATCGCCATCGCGTCGGTTAACGCAAAAAGATACGGCCACGATTGCGGCGCAGGGATTCGCAACACGGCCAGCGGCATCCGCGACGTCGGTGAGCTAGAACCCGCGGCACCCGCAGCACGTGCCAACACAAACAACGTATCGCCCGGCGCAATTTTTTCAGCCAGTCCGGGAGTGATCGTCACCGAACCCGATACGGTAGATGAAACATTCGCAACTGAAGCAAGTGGCGGTACTGCTTTGGCCGTTACCTCAGGAGCGGGCTTCCCCACAACCTCGGCAATGATTGCCTCTACTTCGCGATAATCGCTGGAGTCTTTTGCTACCAGAGTCTTTAATTTTTGCCAATGCTTGAGCGATAAGGCGCGATTGCCCAACCGCATTTCAGCAGTGCCTGCCAGGGCCAGCACCTTGGAATTATTACCATCTAGTTTTAGCGCCCTCTGAATAAGCTGGTAGGGCTTGCCATCGAAGCGACCTTCCTGGGTCATGACCAGCACATCGGCGTAGTCGGCCAGAACCTGGGCGTCACCGGGCAGCAGCTTCATCGCACGTTCGTAAGCTTCTGCTGCTTCAGGGTAGCGCCCCAACGCGTTTTGTGAGCGCGCCAGTAAAATCCAGCCCTTGGGGTCGCCAGGTTGCTCATTCATTTTTTTGGCAAGGCTGTCGACCATCGCCACAATTTGTTTATCCGACAATGGCGGCTCCGCATTCGCATTTGCATCCACAGAGCCAGCAGAGCTGACAGCCGCAACCGTTGTCACGCCAATTGCCTGCGGGGTGCCCAGCGCCAGATAGGCCAAAATCGCCCCGACAGGAATAAGCATCGCGAGGCATATGCCGACGATCCATGCATGCTTTTCGGAAGAAGAATCAGTCAGACGCGGCGCAGCGGCAAGCGCGGGCACCTCGGCCACAACACGGATACCCAACTCAGCCACCGCCAAGTCACGCTCTACATCAGTAATAAGGCCGCGTGCAACATCGTCGTCAAGCTCCTGCTTCTGCGCCCGAAAAATTGCGATGTTGCTTGATGCGTCAGATATGGATGGCGCGGCCGTTTGGCGCGGCCGTAGCAGCGGCACCAGCACAAAAGCCAACGCAATCATCAGCATCAGTGCTGCCGCAATGAAAAATATAGTCACAGGTTACCTAGGTTACAAAATGAAATTATAGCCCGTCATCCGGCAATGCTTTAGCGCAATTAACGCCTGATTAACGCGACATTGCCAGAGCAAGCGCGCTGGAGCAATTTTTAGCCCAATTCAGTAACCGATAATACTTGAACTACAGAGCCACTCCCAACAGCATAGCAATCAAAAAACCTCCCCGCGATTTGCTACTTTATTTTTGCAAAACCGATTACACTTTCCCCGAATGATTTCAAATGCTGGCCATAATTTAAGCATTTTTACAAATCCGATAAAAGTCCGGCACAACACAAAATAAGTAACCAAATAGGTCAAGGCGCACGAAAGGGGCATAGCAGTTTATTGCTATGCGAAAAATAATTAAGCACCTTCAGGGAAATGCAGTGGCAACGGCAGCAAGATGACCGTTCAAACTGCATGAGGATGCGAAAAGCGCGATCTGCAGAATCTGCAGAAATCGGGCAAAAGAGGCAAAGTATCAGACATCGTACTTTTCTCGAATACCGACATTATCGTTACCTCAAGTTAGCGGTGGCGCTATCGCTTGTCGCCATTTTCGTTTATGCCTGGTTCAGTTTTCCGGTCGGGCGCTACGGCGGCACTATGGTTGGCTATGCTCTGGGCACAGTAGGGGCGCTCCTCATTGTCTGGTTGATGTGGCTAGGCATGCAAAAGCGCCGCTACCGTTCTAACACAAACGGTTTGCAGGGCTGGGTATCAGCGCATATTTATCTTGGTGCCAGCCTTATCGTGGTCGCCACCCTGCACACGGGATTTCATATTGGGTGGAATGTGCATACGCTCGCCTATGTGTTGATGTTGACCGTTATATTTTCAGGATTTTTTGGCGTATATGTCTATATGCGTCTGCCGAGCCTGATGACAGAAAATATGGGCGAAGATACTCTCGACAGCGTGATGCTAAAAATCGCCGATGCAGATCGCGATATCCGTCGTGTCGCGATGGCAATGCCTGATGCGGTAAGCCGTGCGGCCGAAGATTCCATCCAATACACCGTCATTGGCGGCGGGGTGCTTGCGCAGTTTCGCGGCAACCCGAAAAAATGCCCTACCCGCCTGGCCACAAAATTCCTTGAGGATGTGGGCAAAACACTGAATGGTGAGGATCAGCAACGTAATCACGAGCTTTATTCGCTGATGCTTCGCAAGAAAAAACTGGTGGCACGTGCTCGCGCAGATATACGTTTCAAGGCTGCGCTTAATTTATGGCTTTATTTTCATGTGCCGCTTTCGTTTGCCCTATTAGCGGCATTGAGCGCGCATATTATTTCGGTATTTTTTTACTGGTAGCGGCAGCCTGGCTCACAAAATACGAACGATGAAACTCACCATTACCCAGCTCACCCGCAACCGTCAAGGGCAGACTGTCCCGTCTGAACTGGCGCTGCAAGCTGATCCTCTTCGAATTGGGCGCGGCGCGGACTGTAAATTGCATTTGCCGGACCCGCGAGTCTCGCTGCACCACGCCACCATGGGCCTGAACGATGATGGCACCTGTTTTATTGAAGCGGTCGCGGGCAACGTCAAAATAGATGGCAGTTTTGAGCGTTCGATGCGACTCAGGACGGGCCAAAAAATCCGCGTGGGGCCATTTGAAATAATCGTATTGCCAACACCGCCAAGCGTCGATCTGGCTTTATCAGTCGAACTCGTTGACCCGCTGAAAGCCGAGCTATCTGATATTCGGGCCAATCTCAAAACAGGCTTGACAGGCACATGGCTCTCGAAAAGAAATCTTTCCTGGATTGCAGGCAGTGCTATCGCGTTTATTTTTTTGCTTTGGCCGGTGATGAACGCGCTCAATACGCACGATCGCGAGGCCAACGCCAAGCTGAATATCCCGCCGGATGCCTCATGGAATCCCGGTCCGCTCGCCTCCGCACATCACAGCTTTGGCCGCGATTGTGCGCAATGCCACGCTACGCCATTTGTACAAACCAAAAATGAACAATGCGAGAGCTGCCATAAATCAATTGGTTGGCATTTTGTATTGGAAAACAAAGCGGCCCGGTCGCTTCACGAATCCGTTTTTATGAAATCTGCCGAGGCCTCGCGATGTGCCGCCTGCCATCGTGACCACAAGGGGCCACTCGGTTTGATTCGGCAAGACTCGCCACTTTGTACGCAATGCCACGCTGACTTAAAAACCCGCCATCCCGAAACGACTTCACCCAATATCGCCGACTTCAGTCGCGATCATCCGGCCTTTAAACTTTCGATGCTGGTGCCCGGTAAAACCGGTCAGGATGCGGTCGTGAGGATCGCGCAAGACAGCGGTACTGCTGAAACTTCCAACTTGAAATTTCCGCATGATATTCATCTAACCAAGAAAGGTATTCGTGGCCCGGCCAGCAAAGTGACCATGTCTTGTAAAAACTGTCATGTACCCGATGAAAATGGCATCCGCTTCAAGCCGACCACCATGAAAGAGCATTGTCAGGACTGCCACTCATTGGAATTCGAACCCAAGGCAAGCAAGCGGCAAGTGCCGCACGGCAATGTCGATGACGTGATGGCGACACTCAAGGAGTTTTATGCGCAGGCCGCGTTAGCCGATACACCCATTGACGTGGTGGTACAAGATGGGGTGCGCCGCCCGGGCGAACGACTCTCGTCAGCCAAGCGCGAATCTGCACTCAAGTGGGCGACACAGAAAGCCGAAAAAACCGGTAGCGAATTGATGGAAGACCGCGTCTGTTTCGCGTGTCACGAGATCCGCAGAGTGAAGGGTAGTAATGAGGGTAGCGATGAAAAAACGCCTTCATGGAAAATCGCGCCCATTGCCATTACCCAACATTGGCTACCCAAAGCGCGCTTCCCGCACAACAAGCACAACACCAAGGATTGCGGATCCTGCCACCAGGTGGCGGCATCGAAACTCAGTAGTGATATTGCGATTCCAGATATAAAGAATTGTCGCGAGTGTCACGGCGGCAACACAGTTGCTGTCGATAAAGCACCCGGCACTTGTGAGACCTGCCACGGCTTTCATGTGGGCGGATCGAGGAGTGGCACACCGGTGCCACTGCCAGGTGTTCTGCCTTACGATACAAAAGACCCCAAAGGCCTTAAACCAAAGGCACCTCTTAAGGTTGCCCATCTCCATGAACAAGCCAAGCCGGTGCCGCAACCATGAAACGCTGGTTAGCCTCATTGGTGGCGACGGTATTGTCTATTGCCGCCTGCAGTGGCGGAGGCGGAGGAAGCAGCATCGAGGTTTGCACCGGTAGCTGCACACCGACATCCGCCGCCGTTGATTTTCTCACGGTGGCTGATGTGGAACGCATTATTGCGCAAGCTGCACAGGAGGCCAATGCGCGTCGCATGCCGGCAACGATTGCGGTAACGGATCGCGTCGGTAATATCCTTGGGGTATTTCGCATGACGGGCGCGCGCACGGCGTTTCGCATTACTAGCAATCGGGGTGTCAGCGGTGGCCTTGAAAATATCGATATCCTGCCAGACACTTTTGCCGCCATCACCAAGGCCATTACCGGCGCTTATTTATCCTCAAATGGCAATGCGTTTTCGACCCGCACCGCCAGCCAGATCGTGCAGGAAAATTTTAATCCGCGTGAATTTAATCAGCCTTCAGGCCCACTTTATGGCGTCCAGTTTTCGCAATTATCTTGCTCGGATTTAATGCGCCGCGCTGATAACGGCATGGTGGGCCCAAAGCGCTCCCCGCTTGGTCTGGCAGCCGATCCTGGCGGACTGCCACTGTATAAAAACAATCGGCTGGTTGGCGGCGTGGGGGTGATGGCAGACGGCATTTACGGCCTTGATACTGATATCACTGATATTGACCAAGATGTTGATGAACTGATCGCCGTGGCCGCCACGGCAGGCTTTGCGGCACCTGACGATATTCGCGCCAATCGCATCGCCGCCGATGGCCGCACGTTTCGCTTTGTTGATAGTGAATCGCTGGCCTCGACACCTTCCCAGGCCCCCGCGTTTGCAACCTTGGCCGGAAGTGTGCCGTTGGTAAATGGATTTTTCGATGGCATCCTCAAGGTCGGCACCTCATTCGGCAATATGCAATCGGGTTTCCGCGCCGATACCGGTGCATTTGCAGCGCAGAATGCGTTTATCCTAGTCGATGCCACCAACGCCAATCGCTACGCGCCGAAAGCCGGCAGCGATAGCCTGATGAGCGCCGCTGAGGTTACCGCCATCTTGACCGAAGCGCTAAAAGTAGCGAATCATGCGCGCGCGCAAATCCGCCGACCATTGGGGACACAGGCACAAGTCACAGTCGCAGTAGTAGACACCAATGGCGAGGTTTTGGCGCTAGCGCGCACGCCGGATGCACCCGTTTTTGGAACCGATGTGTCGCTGCAAAAAGCACGGTCAGCGCTACTATTTTCGCTACCGTCGGCGGCAGCTGATTTGACCGCATTACCGCCCGCACAGTATATCGGTGCGAGCGGCAATGCAGTGGCGCCGCCCTTCACCTCCCTCAGCTTTGCACAATATGTGCAGGCAACCAGAACATTTTTCAATGACCCGACTATGCTTGCCAATGGCATGGCATTTTCCAACCGCGCCATTGGCAATATCGCGCGCCCGCTATTCCCGGACGGCATTAGCGGCACTGGCGCCGGCCCGCTCTCCACCCCTTATACGAACTGGAGCCCGTTTCATTTGGGTTTGCAGTTGGATCTTACCTATAACGCAATAATTGCGGCAGCGTCCGGCTCAGCCGCGGTGGGTTGCACGGGTCTTGCCCGCGCTAAAAACGGTATTCAAATTTTTCCCGGTGCGGTGCCCATCTATCGCGGCAGCACGCTCGTCGGTGCGATTGGCGTATCGGGCGATGGTGTTGATCAGGATGATATGATTGCTTTTCTGGGCTTGGCCAATGCGGGAAAAATACTTGCCAACGGCATTGCCAATGCGCCGCGAGCCCTACGCGCCGACAACTTGGCGCCCGGGGGCATAGGCACGCGGCTGCGCTATGTGCAGTGTCCACAAGCACCGTTCAACGACTCGTCCGAGCAAAATGTTTGCGAAGGTCTGTGACATGAACCGCGCACGGCTTATCAGCGTTATCGTTATCGCCTTAACACTGTTAAACGTGTCCTCACCCGTTTGCGATGCACAGCAAGTCGGCAACCCCTCTGTTACCGATGAACTCGCTGAACGAGAGCGTCCGCAAGGTAAACCGCTGAAATACGCTCTGCCGCCAATCGACACTAAACAAGTACCGCCGCCGTCAGCGCTGGAGCCTCGCGTATCTGTTTCTGTTCCCGATCGCTGGCGCATTATGGATGGCTTAGGTGCCTCCGCACCCTGGTTTGATCCTTACAACCATAATGTGCTGAAAGGCGACACACCCTTTAAGCCGTTTGCAAGCTGGGGTCCGGATTGGTTCCTGGCACTTTCTGCCATTTCGGATTCGCTCTTTGAGCAGCGTCGCTTACCGACGCCGACTGGCGCACAGTCATCGCTGCGCCCGGGCAGTAATGATGTGTTTGGCCGCTCGACCCAATCCGCACTGGTTGAAACGGTCATCTTATCGATCAGCGTGATTAAAGGCGACACCACCTTTAAGCCGCCTGACTATGAATTTCGCTTGGTGCCTGCCATCCAGATCAACCATGCACGCCTACAGGAAGTGCGCGGTATCAATGTTAATCCGCAGGCTGGCAGAACCCGAACCGACCATCACATTGGCATTCAGGAGCTGTTTGGTGATGTCCATTTGCGCAACGTGTCCGACCAGTTTGATTTCGATTCCCTTCGCGTTGGCATTCAGCCGTTTCAGTCCGATTTTCGCGGCTTCCTGTTTCAGGATGTGCCCATCGGCATCAGGCTATTTGGCATACGCGACAACAACCAGTGGCAGTACAACCTCGCCTATTTTCGTCGTTTGGAGAAAGACACCAATAGTGGCTTAAACGATATCAATCAACGCTTGCGCAAGGATGATTTGTTCGTCGCTAATGTGTACCGTCAGGATTTCCCGGTGCAAGGACACACTACGCAGGCAACGATCATCCACAACATCAATCGGGAGGCAGCGAAGGACTACTACGATAACAATGGCCTCCTGGTGCGCCCCGCCGTCTTAGGTGATGTGCGCCCCCATAATTATCGCGTTACCTATTTGGGGCTCAATGGCGATGGCCATTTTGGACGCTGGAATTTAACCTCATCCCTGTATGCAGCTGTCGGCGTGGATGACCGCAATCCCTTGGCGCAGCGCCGACAGGCCATTCGTGCTGGTTTTGCGGCGGCGGAGTTATCGCGGGACTTTGACTGGTTCAGGATTCGCGGTAACGCACTTTTTGCGAGCGGCGACAAAGATCCCTTCGACGGCAAAGCCACTGGCTTCGATGCAATTCTTGAAAATCCGCAATTTGCCGGCGCCGATACCAGTTTCTTTATTCGTCAGGCCGTCCCATTGATTGGCGGGGGTGGGGTTTCCTTGTCAGGGCGCAACGGCATCTTGCCGTCGCTACGCTCATCGAAAGATCAGGGACAATCGAATTTCGTCAACCCCGGCCTGCGTCTGATTGGCCTCGGCGCCGATGCGGATCTGACACCGCAGATTCGAATACTCGGCAATATTTCTAAACTGGATTTCATCAATACCTCATCACTGGCCGTGTTGCGCAATCAGCCCATCAGCTCGAAAGATTTAGGAATAGATATTTCAGCGGGCATACAGTACCGGCCGTTTATGACGCAGAACATCGTATTCAATGCGTCCGCGGCAGCGCTGCTGCCGGGGCGCGGCTTGAAACAGCTGTATGACGAAAATAAGCGCGGCCCACAGTATTCGCTGTTGGCTAATCTATCGTTGATGTATTGATCATGCCTCCTGAACCCATACGCACGCTGCGAACTATGTCGACACCAAAACAATATAGCTCAATGGTGGCGACATCCCTTGCCCCGCTTGCTGCGTTTGCTGCACTTGCGCTATTACTGTTATCGATACTATTCGGCGCGTCATCTTATGCTTCATCCAACCTGAAGCCCATCTCGCGCACCTATACGGCCACACCGGCTGCACCGGCGCGTCAATCGGTAATGGATGCGGATAAAAAATCTTTCGGCTGCGTTTCTTGCCACACCACCACCGACCGCCACACCATGCATGCCAATCCCGGCGTAGTACTAGGCTGCACCGATTGTCATGGCGGCGATGCGGCGGTGAACCAACCGGCAGATGTCGAATATAACGGTAAAAATGAAATCGACTATCGCGCCACCATGGCGCGTTCGCATGTATTGCCCCAATTTAATAAAGCGTGGAATTATCCTTCCAGCGCAAACCCTGAGCGCTCGTACACTTTGCTCAACAAGGAGTCGAATGCCTTTGTGCGCTTCATGAATCCCGGCGATCTGCGCGTGGCTCGCGAGGCTTGCGGGGCCTGCCATTTGGAGACCGTGCAGGCGGTGGAACGCAGCCTCATGTCATCCAGCGCCATGTTATGGGGCGGGGCATCCTACAACAACGGCATTCTGCCGTACAAGCGCTATATCCTGGGTGAGTCGTACACCGCCAACGGCCAACCCGCAACCATCAAAAACCCGACAGCGGTTAATGCGCAAATGACGCAGATGGGTATCTTGCCTTCACTGGCACCGCTACCGTCTTGGGAAACAGTGCCACCGGCCGATGTGTTCCGAGTGTTTGAGCGCGGCGGGCGGGTGATCAATTCCCAGTTTCCGGATGTCGGTTTGCCCAATAGCACCGGACAGCTGCAAAAGCTCGATGAGCCCGGTCGTCCCGATATTAAGCAATCTAATCGCGGGCCCAGTACCGGCAGTCGAATTGCCGTACCGCTGATTAATCTGACCAAGACGCGCCTGAATGATCCCCATCTTTGGTTTCTGGGAACCAATGAACAACCGGGCGACTATCGCTCCTCCGGTTGTACGGCATGCCATACCATTTACGCCAATGACCGCGATCCCAAACACAGCGGTCCCTATGCAAAGTACGGTCACGATGGCAAAACCCAAACCAAAGACCCGACGATTCCGAAGGATCAATCTGGCCACCCTTTAAAGCATGAGTTTACGAGAGCCATTCCGTCATCGCAATGCATGGTGTGTCATATGCATCAGCCCAATGTTTTCGTGAATTCTTTTTACGGCACGACCATGTGGGATTACGAATCCGATGCGCCGAGCATGTGGCCAAAAAAACAAAAGTATCCGACCGCACAAGAAGCGCGCGAAATTTTGAACCGCAATCCGGAAGAAGCCGCCACACGCGGCTTGTGGGGAGATAAAGAATTTTCAAAAAATGTTGCGTCGCTCAATCCCACATTAAAGGACACCCAATTCGCGGACTATCACGGACACGGCTGGAACTTCCGTAAAATATTTAAGCGCGACCGCAAGGGCACATTGCTCGATAAAGAAAACAAGCCTGTTGCTGACACCGATCCTAAAAAATTTGACAAGGCGGTGCATCTCACCTCGATTCATCTCGAAATGGGCATGCAATGTGTGGACTGCCACTTCTCACAAGACGGACATGGCAACGGCCATATCTATGGTGAGGTCGCCGCTGCCATTGAAATCGATTGTGCCGATTGCCACGGCACCGCAGATCAATATCCCACGCTGTTTACCTCTGGCCCGGCGGCCCAACCGGGCGGGCGAGATTTGAAATTACTGCGCACCCAAGATGGCCGCGCGCGCTTTGAATGGCGCGAAGGCAAGCTGTTTCAGCGAGCCGCACTTGACTCGAAAAAAGAATGGGAAATGAGTTTGGTGAAAGATAGCGTGACCGCTGGCCATCCCAGATACAACGAAAAGGCGGCCCGCGCCAAGCTTATGCATGCGGGCGCTTCAGGACGCGACGGTAATTGGGGACCAGGGTCCGCCGCGACCTCTGATGGCAAGCCGCCAGCTTTTGCACATGCCAACGAAAAAATGACCTGTTATACCTGCCACCTTTCTTGGACCACATCGTGCGCGGGCTGCCATTTGCCAATTCAGGCCAACGCCAAAACCGAGCGCCTGCATTATGAAGGCGGTGAGACCCGAAATTACGCCACCTACAATCCACAAGTTGCGCGCGATGATATGTTCCAGCTCGGCGTACACGGCGAAGTCAAAGGTTCGCGCATCACGCCGGTTCGATCCAGCTCAGCGCTGATATTGTCGTCCACCAACGCGAATCGCGAAAAAATTTATATCCAGCAAGCACCCATTTCTGCGGCGGGGTTTTCATCGCAAGCCTTTGCACCGCACTATCCGCATACCGAGCGCACTACCGAAACCAAGACCTGCTCGGACTGTCATGTAAGCCGCGCTAACGATAACAACGCGATCATGGCGCAACTGCTTTTGCAGGGCACCAACTTCGTCAACTTTATCGGGTATAACGCGTGGGTGGGATCCAGCAAACATATCGAAGCTGTGAAAGTGACGGAGTGGGATGAACCACAGGCTGTCATCGGTAGCTATTTGCACCAATACGCTTATCCCGATTGGTTTGCGAATCATCAAAAACGTAGTCAGCGATTGCCCGAAGCGCATTCACACACCACGAATGGTGAAGCGCGTTGTTTAACCTTGCGCGGTGAATACCTGTTTGTGGCCGAAGGCCCCGGCGGCTTCAGGGTTTACGATGTGGCCAATATCGCCAACAAAGGTGTTTCGCAGCGTATTATCAGCGCACCATTTTCTCCTTTGGGGCACGATGCGCATATCGCCAGCACCAACGCCACCTGCATGGCGCTGCCGACCAATCAGCCGATTGCGCCCGAACGCAATACAGGTGAGCTGATGCGAACCACCAATCAGGAGCAGGCGTTCCATCCGATTTATCATTACGCTTTCGTGGTCGATGCGGTGGAAGGTTTAATCGTGGTCAATGTCGACACCTTTGCCGATGGCGAGCCGCGCAATAATTTCCTGAAGCGCGCCATCACCTGGAATCAGGACAATGTGCTGCAGGGTGCGCGACATATAACGCTGGGGGGGTACTACGCCTATATCGCAACGGACTCGGGCTTGGTGGTGCTGAGTTTGAATGATCCGCTTAAACCAACAGTCACCGCCAAGCTGGCCCTAACCGATATGCGCGCATCGGCTTTGCAATTTCGTTACTTGTTTGCGACCACCGCAAAAGGATTGGAAGTGATTGATGTAACGTTCCCCGAAGCGCCCCGCTTCAGCGCCTTGGTGCCGCTTGCAAATGCGCAACGCGTCTACGCAGCGCGCACTTATGCGTATATTGCAGCCGGCCGTGATGGGCTGGTAATAGTCGATATTGAAAAACCCGCAGCGCCGCGTGAAATTGCTCGCTTCACGGCATCCGGCGCGCTCAATGATGCGCGCGATGTCATCGTGGGCTCAACCAATGCATCATTGTTTGCCTATGTTGCTGATGGCGTTAATGGCCTTAAAGTGATTCAGCTCACCTCTCCCGATTCACAGCCCAAGTTCTATGGCTTTTCTCCCGAACCGAAACCGCAATTAATCGCTACCCGCAAGACCGAATCACCAGCGCTGGCCTTATCAAAAGGTCTGGATCGCGACCGCGGCGTCGATGAAACGGGCGGGCAGATTGCCGTATTTGGCCGCATTGGTTCGCGCCCATTCAGTGCCGCTGAAATGCGCAAGTTCTACGTCACGCCCGAAGGCAAACCTTGGAGTGTGACGGATGAAATTGAGCGGTCAAAATTTATCCCGGCTGCCAAAGCGACTCTCAGCAAACCCACACCGAAAAAAAAACCCAATGCCGAGGTCGCCCCATGAATGTATGGATTTTTTTGAGCCGAAAATTTAGCGCGAAATTTGTAACGGCGCTGGGCACGATGGGTATTGCCTCGCTGTTCACAGGCATCACTGTATTTGCCCAGACTCCCCCTGCACACCCTTTGCCCTACCAATCATCACGCGTGACCCAGGGCACCGTTACCTGTGCGTCCAGCCTTTGTCACGGCTCGATCAAGGCTTGGAAAGATTCCAATGTATTGCAAAACGAGTACATCACCTGGTCACGGCTGGATAAGCACGCCCGAGCCTATAACAAATTATTAAATACCCAATCACAGAAAATCGCCAAAAATCTCGGCCTTAAACAGCCCGCCCATGAGGCAAAAATTTGTCTCGATTGCCACGCCCACAATGTCGCTGCGGACCAGCGCGGAGAGCGCTTCAAGATATCGGATGGCGTGACCTGTGAGGCCTGTCACGGACCTGCCGAAAAATGGATTCAGACGCACGTCGAGCCCGACACCAACCACGCGCGCAATATTGAACACGGCCTCTATCCCACCGCAGACGCAACCCTGCGCGCCAAGCTGTGCTTGAGCTGCCATCTCGGCAACAAGGACAAGCTGGTTACCCATCGGATGATGGCCGCCGGCCACCCGCGCATGAGTTTCGAGCTGGATACCTTTACCGAAATGGCACCTAAGCATTTTGTCATTGATAAAGACTATGAGGCGCGTAAAGGTGTCTGGGATGGCGTCAAAGCATGGGCAATTGGCCAGGCACTGGCCGTATCAGGAACCGTGGATATCCTGCTCGACGAGAAACGCGGGCGTGATGGTTTGTTTCCGGAGTTGGTGTTGTTTGATTGCCATGCCTGTCATCACCCCATGAGTGACAATCGGTGGAAACCGAAGACGGCCTTTGGCACCAGTCTCTCGCCCGGCTTGGTACGATTAAACGATGGCAATTTGCTCATGTTGCGCGCCGTGGCGTTTGCGATTGAACCGGCGCGGGGCGAAACCATTGCGTCCCAGATCATAAAACTGCACAAAGCCGTTGCCGGTGATGGCGATATCAAAGCAGAAGCACTGGGCTTAAAGAAAATGGCGCTTGATCTGATTGCTGCTATTGCTAATAAAACGCTGAATTCGTCCACCTTGCGTAGCGCGGCGTTACGGATGGTGGACGATGGTTTGGCTGGCTATTACACGGATTATGCTGCAGCCGAACAAGCCACCATGGCTATTGCCAGTGTCGGCAATTTTCTGGCGAAACAGGGGTCAGTTAGAAATGTCACTGCGTTTCATCAGAGTTTGCGAAAATTAAACAGCACACTGGCCAATGACGAGCGCTACAAGCCGGCCGAGTTTGAAGCGCAGCTGCGCGAATTGCGGGTGACACTTGCGCCTTGAAAACAAGATACAAGAAATGAAGCGGCCAATGAGGTCTAAAAAGTTAAGGGGCAGCTATGTCTGAAGGTTCAGAACGTTTCGAGATTGCCATTATTGGGTCTGGCCCAGCGGGTCTTTCCGCGGCAGCGCACGCGGCCGAGCTGGCGGTGTCGCACGTATTGCTCGAAAGCGAAAATCATGCGGCAGACACTATCTACAAATATCAAAAAGGCAAACATGTGATGGCCGAGCCCGGCATCCTGCCCTTGCGCAGTCCGATGAGTTTTTCGGCCGGCACGCGTGAAAATATTCTCGGCACTTGGGATAAGGAGCTCAGCAAACACAAGGTCAATATTCGTCATCAATCACAGGTAGTCGGCATTACAGGCGCCAAAGGGGCCTTCACCATTTCGCTCGCCAACCGGAAAACCATTACGGCTGCGCACATCGTGCTGGCGATTGGCCTACAGGGGAATTTGCGCAAACTCGGTGCGCCGGGTGAAGACCTGCCGATGGTTCAATATCAATTGAACGATCCGGATGAGTTTGAAGATGAAACGATTTTAGTGGTCGGTGCGGGTGATGCCGCCATTGAAAACGCGATTGCGCTGGCGAAAAAAAATCACGTCATCATGATTAACCGCAATGATGAGTTTACGCGCTGCAAAGACGGCAATTTAGCTGCCGTGCTGGCCGCAATCAAGGACGGAAAAATCGATTGCCGTTTCGGCACCAAGGCAGAGCGCGTTGAATTGACCAGTGAGGCGGGCGCCAGCCATCCCGCTGTTTTCATAGCCAAGACACCCAGTGGTGTACAGAACATCGGCTGCCATCGGGTCATCGCACGCTTGGGTGCAACGCCACCACGCAAGCTGGTAGAGAGTTTTGGCATTCAATTTCCGTCTGACGACCTCGGCGCAGTACCCGCTCTATCAGCGCAGTATGAATCCAATGTGTCGGGCATTTACATCATTGGCGCTTTAGGCGGTTATCCGCTAATTAAGCAGGCAATGAATCAGGGTTATGAAGCAGTCGAGTATATTTTGGGCAATCCGGTTGAACCTGCCGATGAGCCGGTTTTGCGCGCCAAATTTAAGGAAGTAAAGATCACCAGCATTGCCGATGCGGTTGCGCATATCGCGAGCAATGTGCCGCTGCTCTCGGGCTTGACTGCGTTGCAACTGCGGGAATTTTTACTGGACAGCGAGATTAGACGTCCCGCCGAGGGCGAAGTGGTGTTTGCGCGCAACGATTATTCAAATTCGTTTTACGCTATTGTTGAAGGCGGCGTAGTGGTGGAAACGCCGACAACAGAGGGTAATATGCTCGCCTTCCAGTTAGGTGTTGGCGAATTTTTTGGCGAGATGGGATTGATTTCAGGACGCCGCCGAACCGCCACCATCAGAGCGCAAAATCGCACACTGCTGATCGAAACACCACGACGCTCGATGCTGAAATTATTGGCGTCAGTAGAATCCGTGCGCCGTATTCTGGATAACGTGATGATGAAGCGGGCGGTGCGCCAATATTTATCGCCAACCATGCGCGAAGAAGAAGTCGATTATTTGGTTGGGACGGCTGTGATCAAGTCCTACAATGCCGGCGATATATTGTTTAGTGAAGGCGACTCGGCGGACGGCCTCTATCTGATTCGTCGCGGCTCAGTCACGGTATCGCGCATGATCAGCGGCAGCGACGTAGTGCTGTCCTATGTGGCGGCAGGCAATTATGTTGGTGAGATGGCGTTGTTGTCCGACAAGCCGCGCTCGGCCACCATTCGTGCTGCCGTCCCCACAGAAGCAATAATGCTGGAGTCCAAACGCTTCATTGAGGTGATGGCATCCCACGCGACAGTGCGAGGTCACATTGATAGCAAGTTATTGGATCGTATGCGTATCAACCAGGCCATGGAGTCTTCTACAGAATCCGGCAACATTATTTCGTTTCTCATCAAGCAGGGATTAGGCGAAGCCACTGATGTCTTGTTGATTGATGAATCACTTTGCATTCGCTGCGATAACTGTGAAAAAGCCTGTGCCGAAACCCATGACGGCACCTCTCGCTTGAATCGCGAGGCTGGGCCCACCTTCGCGCACATTCATGTGCCGACATCGTGCCGCCATTGCGAACATCCGCACTGCATGAAAGACTGCCCACCAGATGCCATACACCGTTCGCCCAACGGCGAGGTGTACATCCAAGATACCTGTATCGGTTGCGGCAATTGCGAGAAAAATTGTCCTTATGGGGTGATCCAGTTAGCGCCGGTAGCCCCCCAAAAAGGCAAGCCCATGCTGGTTTCGTGGCTGTTGTTTGGGCTCGGTGACGAGCCTGGCCGCCGTGCAAAAATTAACGATAAATCGCTCGCCAAAAAGGCCGTGAAATGCGATATGTGCAAAGGTCAAAAAGGTGGCGCTGCCTGTGTGCGTGCATGCCCAACGGGTGCGGCAATTCGAGTGTCACCGGAAAAGTTTTTGGATTACACAGCAGAGCAGTAGCAAACTCTTTTACTGGCGGGTGTTTCCGAGCACAAATGCTTCAAAAACCCCGCCGATAAAGGAGATACCCCTCATTAGCAAACTGCCCATACTTCCCCGTCAATATGTGTACGGCGTTATGCCACGGCGAAGTCGGATAAAATTACGTCGATTACGTAAGCTTGATAAATTTTGGCTTATTCATCATTAGCACCTAATTTAAAGCCATATTTTTATAATTTTTTGTTTACGTCAATCACATGAAAACAGCTCTTATTACCGGCATCTACGGCCAAGACGGTGCCTATTTGGCAGCGCATCTTCTCAAACAAGGTTATCGCGTGATTGGTGCAGCACGCCGCTCGGCCGCTCATGGCGACTCCCGCCTGTTTGAGTTGGGTATTGAAAAAGATGTCGAGATTAAAACCATTGAATTAACCGAATCATCGAATATCACGCATCTGATCAAGCAACTCCAACCCGACGAAATCTACAATCTGGGCGCACAAAGTTTTGTGGCGGAATCCTTTGCATGCCCGGAGTACACAGCAAACGTGGATGCATTGGCTGTGCTGCGTATTTTGGAAGCCATCCGCGCGCATTGCCCTGAAACCCGTTTTTATCAGGCCTCTACTTCGGAAATGTTCGGCAAGGTTCAGGCCATACCGCAGAGCGAGACCACGCCTTTTTATCCGCGCAGCCCCTACGGCGTGGCGAAATTGTTCGGCCACTGGTCAACCGTTAATCACCGCGAATCCTATGGCATGCATGCTACATCGGGGATTTTGTTTAACCACGAATCGCCTTTGCGCGGTCCTGAATTTGTCACCCGTAAAATTACCAAAACACTTGCCCGCATCAGAGCGGGCGATGCCACCGTGTTGAAGCTGGGCAATATGGACGCCAAGCGTGACTGGGGTTTCGCGGGCGACTATGTGGTGGGCATGTGGCTGATGGTGCAGGCGCAGGAAGCCGATGATTTTGTGCTCGCCACGGGTCAAACCCATACTGTTCGTGAATTTGTTTCAGCCGCGGCGAGCATCTGCGAATTTGAGCTGGAATGGTCAGGCACTGGGCCCGCAGAGAAGGCGATTGATCGTAAAACAGGCAAGACGATTGTGGCAGTTAATCCCGAGTTTTATCGTCCCGCCGAAGTGGATTTATTGATTGGTGACCCCAGCAAGGCCAAGGCCAAATTGGGTTGGCAAGCAACCGTCACTTTTAAGCAACTGAGCGAGATGATGATGATGGCCGATTTGAAGCGCGTCGCTAATAAATGAAGTTAATCCCGACGATATTGTGCGGCGGTGCCGGCTCCCGCTTGTGGCCGGTTTCACGCGAGACCCATCCCAAACCATTTATTCGCTTGGCTGACGGCCAAAGCCTGCTGCAAAAAGCATTCCTGCGCGGCGCAGCACTGCCCAACGTGACTGACGTAATGACCGTGACGAACCGCGAGCTGCTGTTCAAAACGCAGGATGATTACCGCGCCGTCAATGATCAAAAACTGTCGACGTCGTTCATTCTGGAACCGTTTGGGCGCAATACCGCACCGGCGATTGCCGCCGCTGCATTACAAGTGGCGAAGACACATGGTGACGACGCCATCATGCTGGTGCTGGCGGCTGACCATTTGATCGCCGACCAGATTGCATTCGAGGCAGCGGTACACGAAGCCGCACGCATCGCTGTCGGCGGCAGTCTGGTCACGTTTGGCATTCAACCTAGCGCCCCTGAAACCGGCTTTGGTTACATTCAGGCGGATGGTAATCGGGTGGTCAGATTTGTTGAAAAACCATCGATGGATAATGCCAAAGCTTATATTGCTGCAGGCGACTATTTATGGAATTCGGGCATGTTTTGTTTTGCTGCTGGTAGCTTACTGCACGAAATGCAGCGTCACAATCCGGAGATTCTGGAATTAACCCAGTCATGTCTTGCCCAATCACAACATACCAATGGCAATGGCATCGCCCTCAGCGAACTGCACGCGGAATCGTTTGCATTGGTACCGGATATTTCAATTGACTATGCGGTGATGGAAAAGTCGGCTAATGTCGCGGTCGTGCCCTGCAATATTGGCTGGAGCGATATCGGCTCGTGGAACGCCATCAGCGATCTGTCCACTGCCGATGCGGCGGGTAACCGCGTCGAGGGAAACGCCCTGCTGCATGACTCATGCGATAACTATATTCAAAGCGATGCCCGTATGGTGGCAGCGCTGGGTGTCAACAATCTGATTATTGTCGATACCCCCGACGCCCTGCTGGTTGCCCACAGCGACCGCGCGCAGGACGTCAAACATATTTATGCGGCTCTTAAAGCGCAGGGGCATGAAAGTTACAAACTGCACCGCACCGTACATCGCCCATGGGGAACCTATACGGTATTGGAAGAGGATGTCGGTTATAAAATAAAACGCATCGAAGTCAAACCGGGCGCCTCACTGTCGTTACAAATGCATCATCACCGCAGTGAACATTGGATTGTCGTTGACGGCGTAGCCAACGTCGTCAACGGCGAACGAGCGTTATCGCTTAATGCCAATGAGTCAACCTATATTCCTGCCGGCAACAAACATCGACTGGAAAACCCCGGCGTCGATACGCTGGTCATGATTGAAGTACAAAGTGGCAATTATTTGGGCGAGGATGATATTGTCCGGTTCGAAGATAAATACGGGCGCCCTGTTCAATAATACATGCGCAACTTCTCCATAAAAATGGGCGCAAAATCTGCGCCCATTTTTATTTAGGTTCGCTCAACACATGTGCGAACCATTGCCGCGATACTTTTATTGCACGCGGCGTTCAACCGTAATTTGCTCGATTTCTACGCGGCGATTTGGCTCCAGGCATTTAATGAGTGCGGGACGATTTTTGTTCGTACAGACAACCACTGGATTCGCTTCGCCCTTGCCTTCTGCTTTAAGCCTGCTTGAGTCGACGCCTTTGCTGGTCAAATAATTTTTAACTGACACCGCGCGACGCTCTGATAAACGCTGGTTGTACTGGTTGGAACCGAGACGATCCGCGTAGCCGGTAATGACGACGTTATTGATGCCGCTGTTATTTCTAAGCGCGGTCGCAACCTCATCAAGCTTAGGCTGGGGCATTTGCAGTTCAGCGCTGTCAAATCCAAACAGCTCGGTTGCCGACAATGTATAACGTTCAAAACGTGGCGCTAGCTGTGGCACGGGTTGTGGTGCCGGTGCTACCGGCACCGGAGGAGCGACCACTACAACTTCCTGAACGGGCTCCGGCAATCTGGCAACAGGCACATAAGGCGCAGGCGATTTGTTGAAAGCGTAATTGAGGCCGACTGTTACATAATCATTATTGCTACGATTAAAACCAAAATCGTTTCCACGCAGATAGCCATGAACACGGCGGTAATCAGCCTGCATCGACCACTGGTCGCTGAGCACAATCTGCAAACCAGCGCCGCCACTTATATAAGGCGATGAGCGCGTGGTTTCACGAAGCGGGAAATTAGTTTTGTCACGTTCATAGCCTGCTCCCACCAGCAAGAATGGCCGGATCGACTTGCGCGAGAACATATACAGCATATCGACGCCGAGCGTGTTTTGCTGGTAGCGGGCGTTATTGGTTTTCGAGCGCGAATAGCTGGTACCCATTTGCAGATCCCAATAATCTGAGATCGGTTTACCAAAGCGCAAGCCGCCGCCAACACCGTTTTTATCAACGCCAAAACGATCATCGGGATCCATCATGTTGACACTGGGTGCAATGTACCAGGATGGATTGTAAAGCGCCGATTGTGCATGGCTCACAGCAGAGACACTGCCGCAAATAATGGAAACTGCAATGGCTATTTTATTTAGATTTTTCATGATTCTCTTTTTTGAATGGGTTAAAACAAGTTAAGCATTCAGTTTGCTTACTTATCTTTGTTTACTTATCTCTAAACGCAGGCAACAATCCCGCGAGACTTGTCACCAGCACTATGATGCCAACAGCCAGCAGCCAAATCGCCGAATCGGCTGGCGCGCCGCTGAAATAGCGCGTGATGTCAGCGCTAGCCGCACTCATGAAATACGCGCCGAGCGCCGTCAGCAAAATGCCAACTGCCAGCAGCAAACATGCAGTCATTTTTATCACCGCTGAAGCTTTTAAAAGTTGTCTGCGGCGAATTAAAGGGGGCTGCGACCGCTAATAATGCGCAGCAGTACAACAACAATGGCTATTACCAACAAGATGTGAATTAAACCACCCATGGTAAAGGCCGTGACCATTCCCAACAGCCACAAAATAATGAGTACAACCGCGATGGTATAAAGCATGATTGCCTTCCTTTCATATGACAGCGCCAGATATTTAGCGCTGTTTGCCGGGCAATCATGCCTTCCCGTCATTCGCGGCTCTGTGTGTTTGCGCACATAAGTTAAAAATTGTTTTCGCTTTAAAAGTTACCATTCCCGAAATATTTTTTTGGCCAATTTGCAGCGCCGAAAAGGGTGGTTCTCCTCTTAAAATCGGCACATTCGGCGCCTGCGATGTGCTCATAAAATACAAGTGGATTGAGGGTCTTGTAAGCCTAACCTCACAAAATGTTAGGCCAGAACCCACTCGTTTTGAACTGCTCTCTTCGAAATAATAGCCACATCAAATTTCAAAAAAAGGGACCGTCATGACGCAGGTATCGAAATTGTCGAAGAGCGAAGTCGCACAAGACTTATCGCTAAAGAAGCTCATCAGCCATGCGCCGCGGCTCCCCCATATCGCGTCTAAAAACCTGCACTCACAAGCTAATGCAGCAGGTTGGCCTCTCCGAATAGCAGAAAAATCGGGTGGTCCGGCTGATCATAATCCGAAGCAAAATCATCTCTTGGCCGCATTGCCAGCCGCCGAATTCAATCGTCTTGCGCCCTATTTGGAATTGGTATCGATGCCATTAGGCGAAGTACTCTGCGAATCGGGTGGCAAGTTACAGCACGTTTACTTCCCCACCACATCAATCGTGTCGCTGCTGTATGTGTTGGCAGACGGTGCCACCGCGGAAACCGCGGTTGTGGGTAATGAAGGTATTTTTGGTATTGCACTTTTCATGGGTGGCGACACCACCCCAAGCCGCGCTGTGGTGCAGAACGCCGGCCACGGCTATCGCCTGAAGGCGCAAATACTCAAGGATGAATTCAATCGCGCAGGACATGTGCTGCGCTTGTTTTTGCGCTATACGCAGGCCCTGATGACACAGATGACGCAGACTGCCGTCTGTAACCGACACCATTCAGTCGAGCAGCAACTGTGCCGACGCTTGCTCGTGAGTCTTGATCGCCTATCCTCAGATTCATTGAACATGACACAAGAGTTAATCGCCAACATGCTAGGCGTACGCCGTGAGGGCGTGACCGAAGCGGCCGGACATTTGCAGCGCGCCGGGCTCATCAGTTACAGCCGTGGCCGCATCACGGTACACGATCGGCCGGGCTTGGAAAAGGCTGTGTGCGAGTGTTACGCCGTGGTCAAGCTCGAGTTCAATCGATTACTCACTGATGGCCCACGCGGCAATCCTTTTCATATTGTCAGCCAAGTGCAGCACTGATTCAGCACCAACAACATAAGCATGTCATCAATGTGCGCTGCCGGACAGACGGATGTTTGTCCGGCGCTCATATTGTTAGTTGAACAGCGCAGCGCTTTTACATCAACAATATATCAATGCTATTGCACCATCATTAATGTCCGCACTTCTACACCAAGGAACCCACATGAATACCACACGTTTTATTCATACCACGTCGGCGTTAGCCGCTTCATTGTTTATTACGGTCAGCAGCTTCGCTGCCACGCCTGTGTCGGCTGAACAGATGGCCGTTGCCGAAGCCGCGATTCAACACGCCAACACCAGCAGCACCAGCGAAAATGCCCCCGCCGAACTACAGATTGCCATCGCGAAGCTGGCGAGCGCACGTCAAGCTGTAATTAGCCGGGATTACGACCGCGCCAAGCAGCTTGCCGCTGAGGTTGAAGTCGATGCCCAGGTAGCCGAGCTGCGCGCTCAATCCGTACGCTCACGCAAAGCGGCGCAAGAATCGCAGGACGCCGCTCGCGTATTGCGTGAAGAAATCAATCGCAAAACCCCTAGTTAATTTTTTCCGCAAGCGGATCTGGAGCCCACATGAACAACCGAATTTTATTAGCCGCCACTATTACGGCCACATTTGCTGCATGCAGTTCAATGCCTGATCGTAACGTCGCGCTAGACGAGGCACGCAACCGTTACAACTCAGCACAAAATGATCCACAGGTTGCCGCACTGGCGCCTGTTGAATTAAAAAATGCCGGTGAATCATTACGTGTCGCCGATAAAGCCTGGACCGACCGCAACAATGCCGTCACCGTGAATCATCTGGCCTACATGACCAGTCAGCGTGTGACGATTGCTCAGGAGACCGCATCAAGCAAAGCCGCTGAGGCGATTACTGCCGGTGCTGCTGCCGAGCGTGACCGCCTACGGTTAGCATCGCGCACCAACGAGGCAAACCTTGCCCAACAGAAACTTACGGTATCCCAACAAAGCAATGCCGAAAAAGCGGCCGCACTGGCGAATGCAGAATCGGCAGCCGCTGCAACCGCCGCCGCGACAGCACTTCGTGAACAAGCTAATGCCGCGCGGCTGAATGATCTCGAAATGCAATTGCAAGAAATTAATGCAAAGAAAACCGAGCGCGGCATGGTGGTGACACTCGGCGATGTGTTGTTTGATACCGGACAATCGCGCCTTGTGGCAGCCGGCGGACCCAATATGATTAAGCTCGCCGATTTCTTTAAACGAAATCCGCAACGCACAGCATTGATCGAAGGTTTCACCGACAGCACCGGCAACGCTAATGCCAACTATGATTTATCAGCACGTCGCGCAAATGCCGTGATGACCGCACTGGTGAATCTGGGCGTGCCAACCGATCGACTGAATACCCGTGCGTACGGTGCCGATCGCCCAACTGCTGATAACGCTACAGCCGCCGGGCGTCAACTGAATCGTCGCGTGGAAATTGTTATCACCCAGTAAGCCGACTGTGTTGGGGCAAATTGCTCGGCAACAATTGCAAGTTTTACAAATGATAACGGGCAGACCCTTGCGGCTTGCCCGTTATTTTTTGCCCTCTTTGGCACGGACAATAACAAAAAATTAAACTCCGCATCCAGCTTGCCGTTTGAGGCAAAAAGCTGGAAACTGCCGCCGATATTGGCTTTTGGTAGGACGTGAAGGACTTGAACCTTCGACCAAAGGATTATGAGTCCTCTGCTCTAACCAACTGAGCTAACGTCCCACAACCTCACATAGCAGAACCTACATTATATCGAAACCACCTGCTTCGATACTAATC
>JAYVEV010000042.1:0-9741 GCA_043773745.1 Burkholderiales bacterium
CAATTGAAACAATATTACCAGTCCGCGACACACTGTGATGCTGTGCAAGCGCTCAAACTACCGTGAATGCCAAGCAGGACAGGACAGTATTTTTAGCTGATGACGGCTATAATACGCGCCTCCGCCGCGATGACATCCTGAAGTATTTTCCAATCGTAAGATGCGTCTGAAACTGTCGGGAGTCAGGCGGCGGCTTTGGATCGGCGGTGGAAGGATTGGAAGAGCCGTTTTCGGCCTTCCTGAACTTGTCTTGCAGCTTCATTGTCGCTCAAAGCGTTTGCGATGTGGTTGAGTTTATTCCGGTCCAAATCCGGGCGCAGATGGGATTCATAATCCGGCATGCCTTGTAAGCGCTCGAAGGGTGTCGCGATTTGCTCTTTCGGGTAGGTCTTTTTCACTTTTCCTTTGGCATCAACCGTATCGACTGCGAAGTAGCAGGGCCGGTGGAAATTCAGATAGGGGTTCAGCGTTTCGCTGTAGAAGCGGTTAATTGCCGTAGCGTGCTTTTGTGGGATGTGGCTGTAACCCATGAACTTTCTGATGACAGCCCCGTTCTTGCACTGGGCCAAAGCGTTGTCGTTGGTATGTCTGGGTCGCGAACGGGTGAACTCGATATTGAGCTTGTTGAGCAGGCCGGCGACGTCATAGTTGATGTACTCCGACCCACCATCGGAATGGAAGCCGCGAATGGCGAAGGGAAAGCTCGCCAGCATCAATTCGATGACCGGCAGCAGATAAGCCTCACTAATGCGCTCGACGGCTGCGACTATCTCCCACTGGGTAACGATGTCGACGGCGTTGATGTGATAGACGCCCTTGAGCCCATCCTGGTCACCTTGGTGCACGGTATCGATGCGAATATACCCGGGAAGTCCTTGCGGAGCAGGTGCTTTGCGGATGCCGATTTTCACGGGAGACGGGTTGGTGCGGCTCCACTTGATTCGTCGCTTCTTGTACCCCGCGCTGGCGCGCAGGTTATAAAGGTGCGAGACGGAAATGCTCGCCAGATTGATGAATCGTGGGTCACCGAAATTTTGCCAGGCGCGCATCAAAAGCACCTTCGTGGCCGGCCCAGAAAGGGTTTCGTGGAGAAGGTCGATTTCAGCAAGAAGTGCGATGTCTGCCGCACTAAAGCGACTGCTAAAGCTGGTTCGGTTCGCACGACGGGCGGGCTTGAGTGACCCCGCGTTCCGGTATTGCCCAATAAGCTTGGTAAGGTGCTGTCGCGTGTACCCGCTGAGGCGCCGCATGTACGCGATCACCACGCCTCGATCTTTCCTGCCAAGCTGAAAATATCGACATCGCTTGAGAACGGCGGCGACAAATTCGTGCAACGTCGCCTGGTCGCTCGGAATTGAAAAGGTGGCGTCCGCTGTACCCGCCAGAAATTCCCGGATTTGCTCGATCGTGGTGAGCTTTGAATCGTTCATGTCGATAACCATTTCTGGATAATCGACCCAAAATCACCATTTCAGACGCATTTGCCGTTGGAAACACAGCCCGATCCCAGACGCATTTGCCATTGGAAGAGGCTCCTGATTGACACGGCCGCGCCTCACGTCTATCCTACAAGCCAAGCGTATTGCAAGTCTGGGGAGAGCGCGATTCACACCATGAATCGCCGCCGAAGGCGCAACTCCCGGAACCGCTCAGGCACACATACCTGGACTGCATAGCTTCTCTGGAGAGCGCATGATTTGAGCAATTCAAATACATGCCACCGAAGGGGCACACGAAATTCGCACAGAGCGATTTTCGTAATCTCTCAGGTATCAAGGACAGAGGGGACTGACGATTTAATCTCACGATTTTTCGTTCACTGTTCCTTCACGTTCTTTTTATCGGGAGTTCCATTTTGTCATCATCGCTATCGGCATTACGCCATACACCGCTCTACACGACCCATCAGCAGCTTGCCGCAAAACTGGTCGATTTTGGCGGGTGGGAAATGCCGCTGCATTACGGCTCACAAGTCGATGAACACCACGCAGTGCGCAAGCATGCAGGTATGTTCGATGTCTCACATATGTGCACGATTGAAGTCGTTGGCCAGCAGGCAAAAACCTTTTTGCTGTTTGCCATCGCCAACAATGTAGCCAAGCTCAAAACCCATGGCCGCGCGCTTTACTCATGCATGCTGAATGAGCGAGGCGGAGTCGTGGACGATCTGATTGTTTATTATTTTGATGACACCACTTTTCGCCTGGTCGTTAATGCCGGCACAGCGCAGAAAGATATTGCGTGGCTAAATGCCATCGCCCTGCGCGAAAAATTTGAGGTGATGCTGACACCGCGCACCGATGTGGCGATGATTGCCGTGCAAGGACCCCGCGCACGTGAGGCCGTGTGGAGCGTGTTGCCCGATACGCGTGCCGCCACGGCCGATCTGAAGCCTTTTAACAGCGCAACGGTAGGTGATTTTTTTATCGCACGCACTGGCTACACCGGCGAAGACGGCTTTGAAATTATTTTGCCTGCCAGCCTTGCGGCAGAATTTTGGTCGCAACTGCATAGCGCTGGCGTGCAGCCCTGCGGCCTAGGTGCGCGTGACACCTTGCGGCTGGAAGCGGGCATGAATCTCTACGGCCAGGACATGACCGACGAAACCACACCGCTTGAGTCGAATCTTGCATGGACAGTTGATTTAACAGCTGACCGCTATTTTATCGGCAGGGCTGCGCTTGAAGCGGCACCACCAGCACTGCAGCTGGTCGGATTAGTGCCGCTAGGTGCGGGGATCTTGCGCGGCCATCAATTGGTACAAACGCCACACGGCAACGGCGAAATCACCAGCGGTTCATTTTCACCAACACTTAATAAATCCATCGCGTTTGCCCGCATCCCGTCTGCAGTCGCAATTGGCAATACGGTACAAGCGGAAGTACGCGGCAAGTGGCTTGATTGTCGGGTGACAAAATTCCCTTTCGTTCGGAACGGGCAATCCTTAATCTGATCCGCAACGGACAATCCTTAATTTAATTTCCACCCATTTAAACAAACCTCAACGGAGACTTTCATGACAATCCCAACCAACCTCAAATACGCCACCAGCCACGAATGGGTCAAGACCGAAGCCGATGGCACCCTTACTGTCGGCATCACCCACCACGCGCAAGATGCGCTGGGCGATCTGGTTTATATCGAATTACCTGTAGTCGGCAAACACGTTAAGGCTGGGCAAGAAATTGTTGTGCTGGAGTCTGTTAAAGCAGCATCGGATGCCTACTCGCCAGTGGCCGGTGAAGTGATCGCTATAAACCAAGCGGTAGCCGATGCGCCCGAATCGCTTAACGCGGCACCTTACGATGCATGGCTGTTCAAATTGAAGCCCGCCGCGGATGCGTCGCTGGATGGCCTGCTTGATGCTGCGGGCTATGCCGCCAGTATCGGCGCGGCTTGAGCAGAGAAGGCATACAGATGAACCGTATCGAATTTACCCAGCTTGAAGCGCATGATGGTTTTATCGAGCGCCATATCGGCCCTTCCGCCGCCGAACAACAGGAAATGTTGGCCGTACTCAAGCGCAAAACGCTGGACGAATTAATTGATGAAGTGGTGCCGACAAGCATCCGCTCGCGTGAATCGCTTGCGCTGCCGTCTGCGCAAAACGAGCCTGAAGTATTGGCGGCCCTCAAAGCGATGGCGAAAAAAAATAAAGTCTTCAAAAGCTATCTCGGCATGGGCTATTACGGCACCCATACACCGAATGTGATTTTGCGAAACGTACTGGAAAACCCGGCCTGGTACACCGCTTACACACCGTATCAGCCGGAAATTTCACAGGGCCGTCTGGAAGCACTGATCAATTTTCAGACCATGGTGAGCGATCTTACTGGACTGGATATCGCGAATGCCTCGCTGCTCGATGAAGCTACCGCCGCCGCTGAAGCAATGACGCTGGCGCGCCGCTTTGCGAAAGCGGACAGCAACGTGTTTTTTGTTTCAAACCGCTGCCACCCACAAACTATCGCCGTCATTCAAACCCGCGCGCATGGCTTTGGCATTGAAGTAAAAGTCGGTGATGAGACCACCGCTGCAGCTGAAAATATTTTCGGCTTGCTGTTGCAATACCCCGCCTCCACCGGGCGGGTGATCGACTATCGGCAAATTATTCTGAGCGCGCAAACCAGAGGCGCGGTGGTCGTGATGGCAGCTGATTTGTTGAGTCTTACATTGCTCACGCCACCGGGCGAACTGGGTGCCGATATTGCGGTAGGCACCACTCAACGCTTTGGTGTGCCGATGGGGTTCGGCGGCCCGCATGCCGCTTATCTCGCCTGCAAAGATGCCTATAAGCGACAGCTGCCCGGTCGTCTGGTCGGTGTATCCATCGACACCATGGGCAATCCCGCCTACCGGTTGACGTTACAAACACGCGAACAACACATTCGCCGTGAAAAAGCGACCAGCAATATTTGCACCGCGCAGGTACTGCTAGCGGTGATGGCCGGCATGTATGCGACCTATCACGGCCCGGCTGGATTACGCCGCATTGCGACTTACGTAAACCGCGTGGCGGCAACGTTTGCGGAAGGGTTGTGTGATCTGGGGTTCACGCTTGCCGATGAATCATTTTTTGATACGGTCACGGTCAATACCGGCGACCAAACAGCGTCGATTATGGCCCGCGCAGTCGCGCAAGAAATCAATCTGCGCAAAGTCGATGCGAACACAATCGCTATCGCTATGGATGAAACCACTACCAAGGTGGATGTTGAAAATCTGTGGCGAGTATTTTCAGCCGACGTAGCCGACGATAAAAAACTCTCTGCTGTTGTCAATTTTGTCGACATTGAAAAGCGTGCGAAGCACACATTGCCGGCGAGCCTGAACCGCACTTCTGCTTACCTTACGCATCCGGTCTTTAACCGCCATCATTCCGAAACAGACATGCTGCGTTATTTGCGTAGTTTGTCAGATAAGGATTTGGCACTGGACCGCACTATGATTCCGCTCGGCTCATGCACCATGAAGCTGAATGCAACGGCAGAAATGATTCCCGTCACCTGGCCCGAATTTTCAAACATGCATCCGTACGCTCCGGAAGACCAGAGCGTGGGCTACCGCGAAATGATTACCAACCTTGAACATTCGCTCTGCGAGATCACCGGCTATGACGCCGTTTCACTGCAACCCAACTCGGGCGCGCAGGGTGAATATGCGGGTCTCCTCGCGATTCAGGCGTACCACCATGCACGTGGTGAAGCACATCGGAATATCGTGCTGATTCCCAGCTCCGCACACGGCACCAATCCGGCATCGGCGCAAATGGTGGGCATGGAAGTGGTCGTTGTTGCCTGTGATTCAGCCGGTAACGTTGATGTTGCCGACCTGACGCGCCATGCGGAATTGCACAGCAAACATCTCGCCGCGCTGATGGTGACCTACCCTTCCACGCATGGCGTATTTGAAGATGCGATTGTCGATATTTGCGATCTCATTCACGCGCACGGCGGGCAGGTTTATTTGGACGGCGCCAACATGAATGCCGTGGTCGGCGTTGCCAAGCCCGGCAAATTTGGCGCCGATGTTTCACATCTGAATTTGCATAAAACTTTCTGCATACCGCACGGCGGCGGCGGCCCTGGCGTTGGCCCGGTGGCGGTACGCGCGCATCTTGCGCCCTACTTGCCACAGCGCTTGGGTATCGATACTCGCAGCGTGGTGGGGCCGGTATCAGCGGCACCCTATGGGAGTGCCGGTATCCTCGCGATCTCATGGGCTTACATCGCGCTCATGGGCCGCGAAGGTTTGGCGCAAGCAACCAAGGTGGCGATTCTGAACGCCAACTATATTGCAACCCGCCTGGCACCTCACTACCCGATTTTATACTCGGGGCACAACGGCCTGATTGCGCATGAATGTATCCTCGATGCGCGCCCGCTCAAAGAAAAAAGTGGCGTCAGTGCAGAGGATATCGCCAAACGTTTGATCGATTACGGCTTCCATGCGCCAACCTTGTCGTTCCCCGTGACAGGAACCCTGATGGTCGAGCCGACCGAAAGTGAATCCAAGTTTGAACTTGACCGGTTCATTGACGCGATGATTTCGATCCGACACGAGATTCGCGCCATCGAAGAAGGCAAAGCGGATCGCGATGACAACCCGCTCAAGAATGCGCCGCATACCGCGCAAGTGATGATGAGCGAATCATGGGCGCATGATTACACCCGTGAAGTCGCCGCGTTTCCATTGGCGAGCTTGAAGCAAGGCAAATACTGGCCGCCGGTGGGACGCGTCGACAATATTTACGGTGATAAAAACGTGTTTTGCAGCTGTCCGCCGCTGTTAACGTATCAAAACGAGACGGCAGAAGCGTCAGATTAAACTCCAGCACTGGCGCGGATCCTGAGCATTTTTGGCTCAAGATGCCCGCCCACTGGACACTTTCATCATTTAAACGAAACGGCCTGGATTCGAACCAGGGACCTGCGGATTAACCGTCGCGGAGATAATTAAAAAATTTTTATCAGCCCTACATTTACGGCGCTTGCCGCGCGCCGTTGGCCATCAAAAGTAGTGTGTCCAATATCTTGGCACAGCGAATTACCTGCTCGCACAAATCTTCAGTGACCTCTGCATTGCCTTCATATTCAAAACCATTGCGCACATCGTGTGCGTCGGCCAGCACGCGCCATACATCGGCATCGACGGATAAGGTGTGCGGTAAACATTGGAAAACAACGTATCTGTTGACGGGCCTATATCCCTGCTTGCGAAGTGCCGCCAATGCGAATGCATATGCAGCACTGTAGCCAAGTAGAAATTTTCCCGATAGCGAAATTCCGGCCGCGCATGCGTCACGCAAACGGTCGCGGCCACTCTGGATATGAGTTCCAATCTCAGACTGAGCGGATGGCTCTGATTTTAGCTGTCCAACTTTGACAAGATTTTCGAGCTCCTTAATGCTCATCATCCTCTCCAGTTAGTTCAATTTTTGGACCTGCCATGATAGAAACAAGAAAATGATTCTTACCTTCCAATTTTTTCTGAAACTCAGTCGGCCGATAAATAGAAAGCGATATTTTTCGCCCAAGTTTTCCCTCTATCGGCGCAAGTTGCCGATAGAGATCAGCGCTATTCAGTTTGTTGGAAATAATTAACAGGTCGATATCGCTCATTGCGGTATCTTGACCCTTGGCGACCGACCCATAAATGAACGCACGCTTAATTTGACTGATGAATGGCTGCAGAACATTTTTTAGAATATCGGCAACGCCGAACGTCTTGCGAACAATAGCGCTTAATTCAGCAAATATTGGGGACTTTGTATTTGCCTTATACAGCACAACCCTTCCAACGTTTTCCTTGATCAACAATCCTGCATGGGTAAGTTTGCTCAACTCGCGTTGCGCTGAGGCAGAGCTAATGCCTGTACCGGTCATTAATGCCCGCAAATGAATCCCTTCAGGACGCATGTAGACATTGCCCAGGACGGCAATTGTTGGTTTGGAGAACAGTGCATCACTAATTTTGCTCATGAGCTAAATTATAGCTCAGTTGAGCTTATTTTTGGTTCAGTATTTTGAAATGAGCTAATTTCATGTCCAGTAGCGGCCCATACTTTCCCCTTCTCAAAATCGCAGCGGTAAAACAGCAGAAGGAGCTTCCAGATAGGTTGCTCAAAGCGCCACAAGCCGAGGCGTTCGCTCGCGCATTGACGAAGCATCTAACCGTGAACCACCCCTTTGCAAAACAATATCTGCACTTGCTAATAGACGAAATCCGCTACGAAGGCCAACCCGGCTCTGACAACTTCGACTTTATTATTGAGCCCACTGACTTCGTGGAGTGGCTTGACGTAAGAATAAAGGCGTTAGCTCGCGATCTTAAGAAACTGTTGCCAGAGTTTGGGCACCGACGGCTTCTTGAAAGCATTAGCGTGGCAGGTGGATTTGACAGCTGGCACGCCCTTCATACGTCAAGCGAGCGAGTCATCAAGCAGTATCAGGAGGAGATCAAGCCAACGCCGCTGGATAATGTGCTGGATGCCTTCGCCGGCTGCGTTCCGCTGGTGCTCGCAATCAAGACGGATAGTCCGCCAAATGAACTCGAACGCACCGCGCCCGTCGGCCCCGTCGCCGCAGGGCTCATGGCTATCGGAGCAAGGGTGGGATCGGGCATAGATGGTCCTCGGCGCGAAATGTGACGATCCGGCTAGAGGCGGCCGTCAAACTCGAACGCTGTCGGATAGTGGACTTGAATGTCATTAGTGTCCGGGTGTTCGGGATTCAAGAGGATGCAGCATTCCTCGTGAATCATCACCGAGGGTACAAGGAGCGCTGGCGATTGCCGGCTCGCCTGCCAGGTCGAACCGATTGCCTGCAAGCTCGCCGGTGGCGAAAGGTTCTGCCAATCTGAGGGGAGTCTCTTGCGGTCGAACGTACGAACTAGCCCGTCAGGAATCTCAATTTCGTACATGACGTACTGAATGCGCCGGTCAGCGCCCGCCGTGTGAACCAGCGTCTCCATCGCGGCCAGCGCACGGCTTTGTGCCGCATAGACCATCGGGGTGCCGACGGCATTCCAGCGGCCGCCATAGAGCTTCGCCCCTTCGCCGTTGAAGGCATCCACCGCATGCTTGGCTTTCACCAGGCGATATGCCTTCATCAGGAATAAACACCGTGCTCGATCCGGCCCAGAAGCGCTTCCACTTCTCTCGCGCCAATATCGGTTGTTGCAATGTCCAAGGGCACTGCATTGCCCAACGCCCGTTGCGGCGACTTCAACCACTCGGTGGCGGCATCCTGGTCCTCAAAGACGTCCACTGCGAGCGTCAGGAGGCGCGCGGACCGATAGAGGCGGTCGCCGGCAACCGCTGGCAAGACAGCTTTTGCGGGCGTCAGGCGATTGACCGATCGCCGGCTCAAGCCAAGGAGGGCTCCCAACTGGTCATTATTCAATCCCAGTGCGCCTTTAAAAGCCCAAGCTGCCTGCGCGGGTAGTCCCGCAACGATCCGTTGAACCCACTCCTGGGTGTTCGCCGGCGCAACCTTCAAGGCTTTAAGCCCACCCATCGCCTCTAGCACTTCAGCCATTGTTAACTCCTGATTGTGTCATCTGTCTTGTTATAGTACGCCATTTGGCGCATAAGTTCAACTTTTAGCAGATTCTTGTCCGGTATTTCATTTGCAATGGACTTCCCCTAATTCAGTAGACATTTAATAATGTCGAAACTGAGAAAGGGAAATGCCGATGAAAAGCAGCCGGTACACAGCGGAATTTAAAGCGGAGGCGATTAAACAAGTCACCGAACGGGGTCATAGTGTTTTGGATGTAGCCAAGCGATTGGGCGTTTCAGATAAAAGCCTCTATGCTTGGCTAAAGCAGAATAGAGAACGAAGCAGTCCGGCAGTCAATGAAGACGTCCATGCCCTCAAGGGGGAAATGAGTCGCTTAAAGGCGGAACTGAAACGCACCACTGAAGAGCGCGACATACTAAAAAAGGCCGCCGCGTACTTTGCCAAGCTGTCCGAGTAAAGTACGCGTTCATGGATGCTCATCGCAACGTGTTTCGCCTAAATAGCATGTGCCGCGTGTTCAACGTGCATCGCAGTGGCTACTATGCATGGAAGCACACGCCATTGTCCAAGCGGGCGTTGGACAATGCGACATTGTTAGTCGACATCAAGCGTTCATTTGACGATAGTGACAGAATTTACGGTAGCCCTCGCGTGCATCGAGATTTACGTGAGGCGGGCGTAACTTGTGGAGAGAACCGCGTGGCAAGGATCATGCGTG
>JAYVEV010000043.1:0-68300 GCA_043773745.1 Burkholderiales bacterium
CTCAATTGGCGACAGTCAACTTTGTCATTCCGCCCATATACGGCACCAGCACTGCCGGTATGGTCACGCTGCCATCCGCGTTCTGGTAATTTTCCAGCACCGCCACCAGGGCCCGGCCTACCGCCAGGCCTGAGCCGTTGATCGTGTGCAGGTATTCGGTTTTACCCTGGGCGTTCTTGCATCGCGCCATCATGCGCCGTGCCTGAAAGGCTTCAAACAACGAGCACGAAGAAATTTCGCGATAGGTATTTTGTGCGGGCAGCCAGACTTCCAGGTCATAGGTTTTGGCGCTCGCAAAGCCCATATCGCCGGTACATAACAACATGGTGCGATAGGGCAATTCCAGCTTTTGCAAAATCGTTTCCGCGTGCTGCACCAGCTCTTCATGTGCGGCGACTGAATTTTCCGGAGCGACGATTTGCACGATTTCCACTTTGTCGAACTGGTGCTGACGAATCATGCCGCGTGTGTCTTTGCCATAGCTGCCCGCTTCCGAACGAAAGCAGGGTGAATGACAGGCGTACTTCATGGGCAACTGCGACGTGTTGACGATTTCATCGCGCACAAAATTGGTTACCGGCACTTCGGCTGTCGGGATCAAATACATATCGCGACCGTCAATCTTGAAACCATCGTCGCGAAATTTTTCCAGATTGGTCACGCCATCAATGCAATGATCATTCACCAGGTACGGCACATAAACCTCGGTATAGCCGTGCTCCAGCGTATGCGTATTCAACATGAATTGGGCCAGCGCTCGATGCAGCCGCGCCACACCACCGCGCAGCACCGAGAACCGCGCCCCGCTTAGCTTGGCGGCCGTTTCGAAATCAATACCGCCCAGCGCTTCGCCGATATCAACATGGTCTTTGACGGTGAAATCGAAGGCTTTGGGTGTGCCCCATTTGCGCACTTCTACATTGTCGAGCTCTGATTTGGCAATCGGCACTTCAGCGCGCGGGATGTTGGGGATTTGGCGTAGGAATGCGTTAAGTTTTTCCTGAAGCTCACCAAGCGCTGCCTCATTGGCTTTCAGGTTGTCACCCAGGTCCGCCACATCGGCCATGACGGCAGTGGTGTCTTCGCCCTTGCCTTTCATCATGCCGATTTGCTTCGACGCAGCATTGCGCTTGGCTTGTAATTCTTCGGTTTGGGTTTGAAGTTTTCTGCGCTCGCCCTCCAACGCGCGAAATTGTGCCTCGTCGAAAACATGATTGCGTCGCGCTAATCCCGCGACGGCAGTGGGTAAATCTTTGCGGAGTTGTTGAATATCTAGCATGGTGATTCCTTTACTTCAAAATGATTTGTTGATAGCTCGATGCTCATACCCAGAGGCGTATATAGATGCATATACAGAGGCATAGCGCATCAGCACTAAAGAAATTAAATCTGAAAAGCGCACGCCTTCAGTGGGCGTGACGAAGGCGGCGCTACCTAGATCGCACGGAGAGGCGAGAGGAGCGGCTGGAAGAATTGCTGTATTGGACAACTAGGCGAAATGTCTGGATTGTTTTCATTTCCGGTATTTTGAATCAAGCTCACGCCATTGCGCAAGTTTTTCGCGAATTTTCGCTTCCAGCCCCCGATCTGTCGGGCGATACCACTCCTGCGCGCCGATGCCATCCGGCAAATAAGTCTCGCCAGCCGCATAAGCACCCTCCTCCTGATGCGCATAGCGATAGCCTGCGCCCATGCCCAGATTTTTCATGAGTTTGGTGGGCGCGTTGCGAATATGCATCGGCACCGGACGTGACTCATCCTGCTTGATGAAGGCGCGTACTTCGTTATAGGCCTCATAAACGGCATTTGATTTCGCCGCCACAGCCAGATAAATTACTGCTTCCGCCAAAGCCAACTCACCCTCGGGCGAACCCAAGCGTTCATACACGGCTGCAGCTGACATGGTGATCTCCAATGCACGCGGATCAGCTAGGCCGATATCTTCGGTCGCCATGCGAATCAGGCGCCGCGCGAGATAGCGCGGATCAGCCCCGCCATCAAGCATGCGGCAGAACCAGTAAAGTGAAGCATCGGGGTCGGACCCGCGCACGCTCTTGTGCAGTGCCGAAATTTGATCGTAAAAATTATCCCCACCCTTGTCGAAGCGCTTGGCCGCGCGCGCCAATACTGCTTCCACCAGCGCCACATCCACGCTGGTTATTTTTTTGGTTTCAACCGCGATGGCGAGCTGTTCCACCAAATTCAGCAGGCGTCGCCCATCGCCATCCGCCATGCCGATAAGCTGTTTTTTTGCATCGTCCTGAACCACCGTTTCACCCAGCACCGCGTCTGCCGCATGGGCAAACAGTAACATCAGCGCATCATCATCAAGCGACTTCAACACATAAACCGCGGCGCGTGACAGCAACGCGTTATTCAATTCAAATGAGGGGTTTTCGGTGGTCGCGCCAATAAACGTGACCAGCCCTGATTCCACATGCGGCAGGAACGCATCCTGCTGGCTTTTATTGAAGCGATGCACCTCATCCACAAATAAAATCGTGCGCCGCTGCAGGTTCTCGCGGTTAATGTTCGCGCGCTCAATTGCTTCGCGAATTTCCTTCACGCCGGACAACACCGCCGACAGTGCTATAAAATCCGCCTCAAAAGCCGTCGCCATCAGTCGGGCGATGGTGGTTTTGCCGACACCCGGCGGCCCCCATAAGATCATCGAATGCGGCTTGCCCGAATCAAACGCAATCCGCAGCGGCATGCCCTCGCCGGTGAGATGCTCCTGGCCGATCACCTCGGCAAGGGTGCGCGGACGCAGGCGCTCTGCTAATGGCGCGCCAGCATTTCCCTGCGCCTGCAGCTCTTGTGTAGTGACATCATCGCCAGAAAACAAATCACTCATCCGCCATCGTCCGAATTTAAAACCCCAATATCCACGGGGCTCTTCAGGCAAAAATGCCTCAAGAGCCTCTCCCTTATTGGTGTTTTGCTAAAAATAATTACACCGTAACAACCGTTTTTGCCCAGCCATCATGCCCGCAAATTTAACATCAAATGCCCAGCGACGCGGCCTCACTGTACAGTGCCATGGCAAAGCAGCTTTCCCTAGTAAAATCTGATTCTGGCCACCAACTGGCAACCAAGCCGTACTATTCCCCTATCACTTATGAAAACCCCACCAAGATTACTGCCACTGGTTGAGGAAGGTCTCATCGACGAGGTCATGCGCCAGCTCATGAGCGGCAAGGAAGCCGTGGTTTATGTGGTGCGCTGTGGGGAAGATGTGCGCTGCGCCAAGGTTTACAAGGAGGCTGACAAGCGCAGTTTCCGCCAGGCCGTGCAATATACCGAAGGGCGTAAGGTCAAAAACAGTCGTCGCGCGCGGGCTATGGAAAAAGGCTCGCGCTATGGACGCCAGGAGCAGGAAGAAGCCTGGCAAAACGCCGAGGTAGATGCCCTGCACCGCCTTGCCGCGGCCGGCGTTCGGGTGCCCAGGCCATATAACTTTCTCAACGGCGTGCTGCTGATGGAGCTGGTGACGGATGAGCACGGCCATGCCGCCCCAAGGCTGAACGATGTGGAGCTCACCGCCGAGAAAGCCCGCGAATATCACCACTTCCTGATCCGGCAAGTCGTGCTCATGCTATGCGCAGGCATGGTCCACGGCGATCTTTCCGAATACAACGTGCTGATCGACGGCGATGGTCCCGTCATCATCGATTTGCCGCAGGCGGTTGATGCCGCTGGCAATAATAGCGCTGCTGCGCTGCTGGAGCGCGATGTCGAAAATCTGAAATTATGGTTTGGTCGCTTCGCCCCCGAGCTGCTCACAACCGACTACGGTCGCGAAATCTGGGCAATCTACAAGACCGGCAAGTTGCTGCCTGATACCGTTCTCACCGGTCATTTCGCGCGCAATGAAAAAGCCGCCGACGTAAAAGGACTTATCAAAGAAATTGATGAAGTGATCAAGGAAGAAGCGGCGCGCCAGCGTTACAAGCAATCGATTGACCAATGATGGAATCCTAGGTTTAGTTCTTTCAAAAAGTATTACCCAACTATGAAAATTCGCGATACCAACTGGATGATGATCGAGGAATACCTCAAGCATGACGACCGTGCCGTTGTGCCCATCGGCTGCACCGAGCAGCACGCGTATTTGAGTCTGGCAGTGGACGCGATTCTTGCCGAAAATGTCGCCGTCGACGCCGCAGAGTCATTGGGTGTGCCGGTGTTCCCGGTCATTCCATTCGGTCACACGCCGACCTTCATGGCCTACCCCGGCACTATCTCGCTGCGGCTTGATACCCTGATTGCGGTGATGCGCGACGTGCTGGACAGCCTCGCCACGCATGGCTTTAAGCGTATCGTCATCGTCAACGGCCATGGTGGAAACGCACCTATTGGCCATTTTCTCGGCGAGTGGATGGCCGATCATCCCGACGTGAAGGTGAAGTTTCATAACTGGTGGAACTCACCGCGCACCTGGGCCAAGGTGATAGAGATTGATCCCGTGGCATCACACGCATCGTGGATGGAAAATTTTCGTGCCACCAGAATCGCGAGCGTGGTGCAACCAACTACAGCACCTGCGCCCATTGATTACGCCAAACTAAAGCTCATGAACCCGCAACAAACACGCGCTTATCTAGGCGATGGAAATTTCGCGGGCGTTTATGAAAAGCCGGACGCGGTGATGGATGAGTTATGGCAAGTTGCGGTTGAAGAAACGCGGGGATTGATTGAAGGTGGTTGGGACTAATTTAAAGTGTCCTAGCTAAGACTTAACCTGACATACACCGGTCAGATAACTGGCAAATCAAGCATCTCAAGCAGGTGTACCAAGATCAAAAAATAATAATCTCCTACTTGCTGACGGCAAAGGCGCCTACAAAGGCAGCGGCATGCGCTTGTTATGCTGGGTGAATAGATTGGTTATGTGCATGACGTAAACGAAGTGTTGGCAGCACATGCGCGTAGCCAAGTTGCCCGATTTATGGCACCCGGTAAAAGCTTGGGTGTTCACGGCATCCACAATGCCCGATAAAACAAAGTTGTACGCATGTTCAAAGCGGCTCAAAAAAATCCCCTGACCACGATTATATTCCATCACGAGGGCAACCAAGCCTCGCTGGAAGGTGCGCTGACACACGCGACGCTGCCCGAAGCGCGGCTCGCAATTGACGCATGGGGCAAAGAAAATCAGGCGGGCCAACTCGATCTGGCTCAGCTCAAGACACTCGATACGCCGGGCGCATTATTTCTAAACAGCTTGCGCGAACAAGGGCTGGAAATAACGAATGTACGCGCCGATCAGCAGGCTTTGTTTGAGCTGATTGGCGGCCTGACTCTTGAGCCGTTGCCGGAACCCCCGCACAAAGCGCGTTGGCGGCAAATTATCACGCAGCTCGGTAGCGGTGGCGAGGATGCACTCCGCGGTACAGGTGATGTCATCACGTTCATCGGGCGTAGCGCCGAAGCGATCGTCCTTACGCTATTTCATCCGTCGCGTCTGCGCTGGCCTTCGATATCACGGCACGTCTCGGAAACCGGTGTCAATGCGTTGCCGATTGTGGGGCTGCTGGCGGTCATGATCAGCATTGTCATCGCCTATCAGGGTGTGGCCCAGTTGCGGGCTTACGGCGGCGAAGAGCTCACCATTAATCTAGTGGCGGTCTCGGTGCTGCGTGAAATGGCCGTGCTGATCACCGCCATCATGGTGGCTGGCCGCTCTGGCTCGGCGTTTGCTGCCGAGATCGGCGTGATGCAGGCACGCGAGGAGATTGATGCGCTGAAGGTCATGGGGCTCGATTCAATGGAGATGCTGGTGGTGCCACGGCTGCTGGCGCTGATCGTGGTGTTACCGCTGCTGACTTTTTTCTCCGATGTGATGGGTCTCCTGGGGGGCGCGGTAATTTCCCAATCGCTTTTGCATGTCTCGCCGCTGCAATATCTGGATCGGGTGCGAGACGCAGTGCAAATGCGCGATTTATTTGTAGGGCTGATCAAGGCGCCGGTGTTCGGATTTATGATCGGTGTCATCGGCTGCATGCATGGTTTGCGGGTGCGTGGCTCAGCCGATAGTGTCGGCAAGGAAACCACCAGCGCGGTGGTGAAATCGATCTTTCTGGTTATCGTGTTGGATGCGCTGTTCTCGATCTTATTTGAAAAGGTCGGGCTATGACCGCGAAAAAATCCATCGCCGTCGCGAACCCTTCAGCGGCTTCCGTTTCGTCAGCTACAACACTTGAGCCGATTATGACTGCGCGTGGCATAGTCAATCGCTTTGGCAAGCAGATCGTCCACGATAAGCTCAGCCTGGATATTCTGCCCGGCGAAATCCTCGGCATTGCCGGTGGGTCAGGCTCCGGCAAATCCGTGCTGCTCAGGACCCTGACCGGTCTGCATCAACCTGACAGTGGCAAGGTAACTTTGAACGGCAAACCCATCTCGGGCATCGTGCCGCATGAGCGCGCCGCCATGATGGGTGTGCTATTTCAGCAGGGCGCATTATTTTCATCACTGACCGTGGCCGAGAACATCATGCTGCCGCTGCGCGAATACACCAAGCTATCGGAGGCAGAACAGCAAACCTTGGCCGCCATGAAAATCGAGCTCACTGGGCTGACGGCGGATACTGGTCTCAAAATGCCTGCACAGCTTTCGGGAGGCATGGTCAAGCGTGCGTCGCTGGCACGCGCGTTGGCGCTGGATCCACGCATCCTGTTTCTTGATGAGCCAACCTCCGGGCTCGACCCGCTTAGCGCAAGCAGTATTGATTCACTCATCCTGAAACTAAACCAGAGTCTGGGCATTACTGTCGTAATCGTCACCCATGATCTCAATACCCTGTTTTCAGTTTGCGGACGGGTCGCGATATTGGCTGACCACAAGCTAACGGTGGATACGCTGGATGTATTACAAAAATCAAACCAGCCATGGATTCACGATTTTTTGAACGGGCCGCGAGCCCGTGGCGCCATGACTGCGGCTGAAGCTGAGTCTGCCGAGTTCAATGAATCGAGCAAACCGGCCAAACCTGTCCGAAAACCGCGTGCTCCCGCTATCAAGCGAGTCAGCCCATCACCGGAACCCGATCATCAAAAAGAACTTGGAAAATCATAATGGAAAACGATAAACGCTATTTCATCGAAGGCCTGTTCATCATCGTTTTGTCTATTGGTGCTGCCTTTGCATTCGTCTGGCTCTCGGGCACTGAACAGCGCGACGATGTGCTCTATCGCATCCGCTTTGCTGAATCCGTGAGCGGCATGGCCGTCGGCGATCCGGTAAAATTTCACGGCGTCGATGTCGGCAGCGTGAGGTCGGTGGGCATCGACCCCGACGATGCGCGTTTGGTTCAGGTTGTTGTCGGCCTGCGCAACCAAACACCGGTGAAAACCGATACCCGCGCCGTGCTCAAACTCAAAGGCGTTACCGGCACCGTTTTGATTGAACTCAATGGTGGCAACCCCAAAGCCGAGCTGTTGGTAGCCACGACTGAGGCGGGGAAAGTCCCCGAGATTCCTTTCGAAAAGAGCAGCATCAATACAGTCCTCGATCAATTACCCAAAGTGGTGGAGAAATTTTTAGTCATCGAGGATCAGGCCAAGAAAGCGCTAAACGACGTCACCGTGTTTACCAGCAAAGTTAAAGAAAACCCCTCTCTGCTGCTACGTCGTCCGAAGGATCCGCCAGCAAAAGAGGCACCGGCAAAAGAAGCGCCTGCAAAAAAATAAGGTGACGTCAGGCGTCGGCAATTAAATATTGAAAGTGTCCAGCGGGCGGGCATCTTGAGCCACAATGTGCTCAAGGTGCCCGCCAATACTAGGGTTTGTTTATTTTTTCTATTAGTAGCAAGCCTTGGTGCACTCCTACCAACCCTGCCAACCCTACCAATAACGCGTTGACTATTTCTTTGCCCGCATCATCAGCGCAATCTCCTCAAGCCGCGCCTTTCGGTCTTTTATCTTGAGTTCATTGCTGTGGATTAAAAATCAACTTGTCATTTCAGAATTCTTGACAAACATGAATTTTAGGTGCAATGATGATTTTCAAATAAATAAAATATCATCAAGTTATTTCACTAATGCGCTCTAGTAGTCATTGCTGAACCCGAGCGGCAATGTAAGTTCCTTCACAACTGGAGGCTGACAATGAAAAAAATCACTTGTACCCGATGCGCTGCATTTTTGTGTGGCTTATTGGTAAACATGACAATTGCCGCGCCGTTGCCGCTATCAATGCGAGGGGGAATTGATATTGATGGCCTTGGCAAGAGCGTGCTGCTGGTGCGATCAGCGGCGGCGCAAATGCAGGCCGGACGGCTCGTCAACAACCAGTTCCAATTCTCGGCGCTGCCGGATCCCGGCCCTAATTTTCGACTTGTTGCGGTTGCCGACTTCGACGGCAACGGCAAATCCGACTTGGCCTATCAGGACATGACGCAGCTTGGCGAATTTGGTGATGTTCGTGTCAAGCCAAATTTCGCTGCAGTTGGGGACTATCCGTTGCGGACGGTAAAGCGTGCGTGGATTGTTCAGGCCGTTGGCGATTTGGACGGCGATGGTTTCGGTGACATGGCATTCAGATTTACCGGTGATGACGGCATCCCCAACGACACCGGCGTTTCCTACGTCTGGTTCCAAAAGGCCGCCGGAAATTACGACATGTTCAGAAAACGTGGCGGTGCACCGTTGTCCTGGACATTGCTTGGTGCTGCTGATCTCAATTCAGATGGCGCAGCCGACATGATTTATATCAGTCCCTATGGTCAGCTTCGTGCCTTGATGGCGACGAACACCCCTGCCCCTGGCCGATCCTGTGCCAACCTCGCGGCGGGATCGGTTCCCCAAAATTTTACCGCTCTGCAACTCGCTGATTTCACCGGCAACGGGCGCGGCGATATTCTGGCGCGCAATTCCAACACGGGGGAAGTTATGCTTTTGTCCCTCAACGGCAATGGTTTGACACTGCCGCCCTCGACGGCCAGCCCGACTGATCTCAATGCTTCATGCACGAGTACGCCGCTAACAATCGCTGTCACTACTTATAATTTGACGGCGAGCGATGCAACGTGGAAATTTTATGCGGCGGGCGATTTTAACGGCGACGGAATTTTTGATATTGTCTGGATTAAGCCAGACAATACGCTCGCCGTCTGGCTGATGTCCCCTAACGGCGGTGCGCCAACGGTCATCGCTAATGCGGGTACACCGCCGGCTGGCTATAGTGTTTTTCAGCTTGGCATTGGTGGTGGAGCGCCCGCCACGACCATTTCCGGAACGGCCGCCGCGGGCTCGCCGATCGTGGGATACATGACCGTTCGGGACAGCGCTACTCCTCAGAACGTGCTGAACAATGTTGCGATCGGCGTGGATGGGAAATTCTCGGCAGATACGAGTGGGATGACGCCACCATTCATGTTTTTTGCCAGCGGTACAGTTGGCGGTCGCCCGGTATCATATTATTCAGCCGCAACCCAAGCTGACGTCGGCGGCACCATCAATATCTCGCCGTTTACGGACCTGATGGTACGCAATGTTGCCGCCGGCCTGGCCGATACGATGTTCAATTCACCCGGCGCCATGTCGACCAATCTCACCATTGCCCAGCTCGATAGCAAGCGCATTCAACTGACGAATGCCCTGGCTCCGGTTCTTGCGGCAGCCGGTCTGTCGACCAGTATCGATTTACTACGGTCGGCTTTTAATGCAGATCATACCGGCCTTGATCGGTTCATGGACCTAGTGCATGTTGTGCCGGGATCGACAGCGTCACAATTCCTGATCCAGAATATTTTAGACTCATCAGCAAGCTTAACGGTGAATACAAATACGGGACAATTATCCGGCACGCTTCCAGCCACCGGGATTACGGCTTCAGCAGGTACCCCCATCGACTTGATCAATAATACGTTTGCCGCGTTTTCGGGGTTTTTCGTCACTAGCGTGCCATCGCCGACTAACCCAGGCCTTAACGCATTGTTCAGCAGCACATTTCTCAATGATGGCCAGTCAAAATCAGCCTTTCTGAATATGATCAGCAGTCCCGACCTTATCGGGATAACATTTACCGTTTTAGTGCGAAGTATTGACCTGGCCACCGGCACAGCAATAGTGAGCTTTGCACCGCGCTTGCGGAACGGCCAAACGGATTCTGCATTAGTCTGGCAAATGACGCGTGCGCCCAGCGGTACCTGGTTGCTCAATGGCAACCAACAGATTGCCAAAGCTGAAGTCACTGCGATTGCCCAAAAGCAAATTTATGTAGTGAACGCGCCAAACCAAGGGTGCCCGGCCACTTATACCGGGATAAGTTTTAATATTAATGATAAAGCACATGCGGGTATCGGATCGGCATTGGTAACAGGACCCGGGCTACCGCAATCCGGCGTGACCCTCGTGGCGCAACTGAATGATACACAATTGCGACTGCCTTCAAATCCCTGCCCAGGTGGTGGTGGCGATTATCCCCTAACCGATACTGTTATCGCATCGCTGGTGGATAACAGTAGCTACACGATGGCCCTTT
This sequence comes from Burkholderiales bacterium, assembly GCA_043773745.1. GTDB lineage: Bacteria > Pseudomonadota > Gammaproteobacteria > Burkholderiales > Usitatibacteraceae > UKL13-2. The sequence goes on from JAYVEV010000043.1 coordinate 10,486, forward strand.
ACCAAGCCAGCACACCGGGTGGAACACCGCTGGCAACCTATACGGCGGTATTGTTCAAAGCACCCGTTTTGAATGGCGCTCTAGGTGCCATTGCATTTCCGACCATCGATAACGCAGCATCAGTGTTGCGTGCCGCGCTACCTTCCGGCGGCACCATCGCAGCGAACTGGACACTGCCGTTCGGACTATACGGCGATTATTTGAATATCTGCGCTTACGGAAATACGAATAATTCTGTTTGCGCTGAAGCCGATCTCACGAGTAGAACTAGATCAGGCATCTCGACCCTGGTACTGTCGGCACCGTTGAGCGGTCAATACGCGGGCTCAAGCCTATCGATCGGCGCAAACGATCAATTTGGACGACGCGTGCATACAAATTACAACTAGACAAAATGAGATCGCAGCCTCGACGCAAAATATATCTCCAGACGGCCAACATGCTTGCTGGTTATTTTGTTTGCCGCATCATCTGCGCAATCTCCTCAAGCCGCGCCTGAATTTCTTTCAGAATCACGGTTTGTTCATCTCGCGAAGTGGCGGCAGATGTAGCCTGACTGGCGGATGCGCTCGACAGTGGATGTCGCAGCGCCTCGCGGCGTTGCATGATTTGCTGACGAAAATCATGGGCGTCAATGATGCCGGTGAGTTGCATAGCATTGGCCTGGCCTTGACTCTGCCCAGCCGTTTCAAATTTGAGCGTGCTCAGCTGAAAACGTTTGAGGATCGGGCCTTCGATGAAGGTGACGTCCTGAATATTCTCCAGCGGAATGGTCTTTTCGACCTGTACCAATATGCCTTTTCGGTAACGCAGCGATTTCTCGCCCAACTCACATTCGAGCTTGTCGAAATAATGCCGCGCCCACCACTGGCCCACGCCCAGAAACCAAATGATGGCCAGCGGAATACCAATAATAGATATTAAAAGCGTAAAGCCGATCGTCATCACCAAGTAAGGACGAATAAGCGGATTAAAGCTGACTTTGATTGTCTGGGTGTCAATAGTGTTGGTAGGCAAATCAGCAGTATTCATGGAATGTCGGCGGGCAACGCCATCAAGTAAACTCTTACTTTACCGTCTTAAACCCTACAACGCCTATCGCATGTTCCAATCCTGCATCCCAAACAGCCTCATAATCGGAAGCACCTCATGTGCGGCATAAGCGGCTTTATTGCGGTCAAGGCTGACTCGGCTTACGACAAGTCTGAAACCCTGCGCCGCATGAACCGCACGCTGGCGCATCGCGGGCCAGATGCCGAAGGTTACGCCGAACTGGGCGCAGCCCATCTGGGCCACCGCCGCCTGTCGGTGATCGATATTGAAGCCAGCCGCCAGCCGATGACCACGGCGGACAACCGCTACACCCTGCTTTTCAATGGCGAGCTTTATAACTACAAAACCTTGCGCGCTGAATTACAGGCGCTGGGACGCACCTTCCGTACCGCCGGTGATACGGAAGTGGCGCTGCAAGCCATTGCGCACTATGGCGACGCCGTACTGGATAAATTGCAGGGCATGTTTGCCTTTGCCTGCTGGGATGCTGAAACCCAGACGCTATTGATGGCGCGGGATCACCTTGGCGTCAAACCGTTTTATTATTTTTTTGACGGTCAGGTTTTCGCATTTGCTTCCGAAATAAAGGCGTTGCTGGAACACCCTTCAGTCTCGCGTGAGGTTGATCTGGATGCGCTCGGTTTGTTTTTGGAATGCCAATACATTCCGGCACCGCTGACGATCTATAAAAGTATTCGCAAACTGCCCGCAGGCCAGGCGCTCAAACTTGTCAATGGTCAGTTGCATCAATGGTCGTACTGGAATCCCAGCTATGCCGTGAAGCCCGATTGGGATGAGGCGGAATCACTGGCACGTTTGGACAGCGAGCTGCGCCGCTCGGTGGAATCGATGCTGGTGGCGGATGTACCACTCGGTGCATTTGTCAGTGGCGGGATTGATTCCAGCCTAGTGGCCGCCATCATGACCGACCTGACCGGCAAACCGATCGAGACTTTTAATCTGGGTTTTCAGAGTAACAATAAAGTCAGCGACACCACCCAGAGTGAACATGTCTATGCCGAGCGTGTCGCGCAACATATTGGCGCCAAGCATCATGCGCTGATGGTGACGCCGGATGATGTACTCAGCGCGTTTGATAGCTGGGTTGAGGTGTTTGACGAACCATTTGGCGATCAGGCCGCGCTGCCGACAATGCTGCTTTCAAAACTCACCCGCCAACATGTCACCGTGGCACTCACCGGCGAGGGTGCGGATGAATTATTTTCGGGTTATAGCAATTACCGCAAACGTGTTGCCGAGGAACGTCTGACCGGCATGCTCGGCGCCCCATTCTCGCCACTGCCTGCACTGATTCCGTTATTACCCACAGCAATACAAAAAGATCGTGTGATGAAAGCCATCGGCCTGCCACTCGCACAAAGATATGCCACGATCCCGAATGTGTTCGATCGCGCGACCCACGCTGGATTATTTTCAGACGCGATGCTGCATCAGCAAAAAACCCATATTGCGGACTATGCAGCGAAATTTTTTGATCAGTGTGATGCAAAAGATTACATTGAAAAACTGATGTATGTCGATATGCGGCTGTGGTTGCCGGATGATTTGTTGACCAAAGTTGACCGTGCCACGATGGCATTTTCACTTGAGGCTCGGGTGCCGTATCTCGATCACAAATTTGTTGAATTCATTGCCCAGCTCAATCCCGCGCTGAAGCAAAACGGTAAGACCACCAAATATTTACTCAAGAAGCTGGCTGAAAAATATCTGCCCCAAGCCATTGTTCACCGCGGCAAACAGGGCTTTGTGATGCCCTTGTCACCGTGGCTAGAAGGCGGCCTCAAAAAACACATGGAAGCATCGCTAGGCGCGGACGGTTTGCAAAAACGCGGGCTGTTTCGCGACGGCAGATTGGCTCATTTACTGGCTGACCACAGACGCGGCCGCAGCAACCATGCCGGACGCTTATGGGCGCTGACTGTTTTAGAGTTATGGTTTAAACGGCATCAACCCGATTTCAAATTATAAAAACATGGCCCATCCACTATCTTCATCTCCACTGTCGATACTTCATACCGAAAATTCGACCGGCTGGGGCGGACAAGAAATTCGCATTCTCACCGAAGCGCGCGGCATGCTGGAGCGCGGTCATCAGGTAATGCTTCTGACACCGGCCGATGCTGAGATCCTGCTCGCGGCAAAACAAATGGGCATTCCCACCACCACGCTTGATATTGAAAAAAAACGCCTGGGGCCCTTGTTTCGCCTGCGCTCATGGCTGGTGCGGCATGGCCGCCAATATGATGTCATTAACACCCACAGCTCAACCGATAGCTGGCTCAGTGCCGTGGCCTGCGCCACGCTGCCATATATGCCGTCCATCGTGCGCACCCGGCATGTTTCAACCCCGATCAATAATCATTTTTCAACACGCTGGCTTTACACCAGAGCGACTTCGCATATCGTGACGGCTGGTGAAGCGCTGCGCCAGCAGCTGCATCGCGATAACGGCTATGCGCTGGCAAGCATGACATCTGTACGGACCGGCATTGATCTGCAGCACTACCGGCCTTTGGACAAAACCGCGATGCGCGCAAAGCTGGGCATCGAGAATGACCCCACGCTCGGTGTGTTAGCGACATTGCGTGACTGGAAAGGCCATCGCGATTTGCTGGATGCGTTCGTGTTGTTGCGCAAACGATTCCCGCATTTGCAATCCTGGCGGCTGCTCATCATCGGCGACGGACCGGAACGCGAGCGTCTGACGAATCGTATTGCCGAGCTCAATTTGCAAAATATTGTGCGCATGGTCGGAAATCAACAGAATGTGCCGGAATGGCTATCAGCACTGGATTTACTCACCCTGCCTTCCTACGGTGCCGAGGGCGTACCGCAAGGCATCATGCAGGGCATGGCGTGCGGTCTGGCGGTGGTCTCAACAACGGTCGGCGCGATTAACGAGGCGGTACAGGAAGGCTTGACCGGCTACCTGGTGAAGCCGCGCGATCCCACGTTATTGGCCGAGGCACTCGCCAAGCTGATGGGGGATGATGCGCTGAGTCTGCAAATGGGCGCGGCCAGTTACCGTTATGCGCAACAGCATTTTGGTATTGATGTGATGCTCGATAAAATGGAAGCGATTTTTCGGCAGGCTGCACAATGAATAAAGTCCCCATTGCTGGCAGCGCTGAAGCGCTTACTGCCAAGCGAATTCTGATTATCAATGTCACCCGTATCGGCGATACGCTGCTTAACACCCCCGCCATTCGCGCCATTGCAAAACATTTCCCCAATGCGGCCATCACTTGTTTGGGGCACGCCAAGCGTGTTGAGGTATTAAATCATTTGCCCTATCTCACCAAAGTGGGCGAGATCGATAAACATTCCGCGCTGTATCGCGGGCGACTGGGTTTATTAACCGGCGAGCGTTATGACTGGGCCTTTGTATGGGGCAATGATGATGCGTTACATCGCTACGCGCTGCGCAAAGCGGACCGTGTTGTCGGTTATGCGCAAAAAAATGCTGCCTTAAATAAGCAGCTGTTCCATGCCGCGGCGCAACCAAAGCTCTACAGCATGCATGGTGTGGCGATGCAGTTGGCGCTGGCGCATTCGGCGGGCATTGCAGCCGATGGTTATCGCCTTGATTACGCGGTTGCCGGTAACGAAATACTGACCGCGAAAGCCAAGCTGGAGCGCGATTTAGGTGCCAACAAAAAACCTGTCATCGGCTTGCAAGTCGCCAGCTTTCCGACTAAGGCTTACCGCGATTGGCCGATTGAGCAATTCATCGCGCTGGGTATTCGCATAGTGAAATCGCACCCCAACGCACATTTTTGCTTATTCGGCGGGCTGGATGATCGTGAGCGCACCGCTACCTTTAAAAATTTGTTACCTGACAACACCACCGATTACGCAGGGCAATTAAGTCTGCGTGAAACGGTGGCGATCATGAACGAAATCGATTTATATATCGGCGTTGATACCGGGCCCACCCATTTGTTTGGTGCGCTCGGCAAGCCGATGGTGGCGATGTATCACCCCACCTTACCCAGCGCTCTCTATAAGCCTTTGCAGCATCCGGCTTTATATGTGGTCGATCATCCTCTGGCTGGCACCACCACCGATGCAACCGTGCCGATTTCTGATATCACCGTCGAGATGGTCTGGGAGCGGGTATCGGATGCGCTGTCGGGCGTTCCTTCCCGATTTCCAGGAATGATGCCGGTTGGCATCATTCCTGAATAACGATGGTCATGCCTCGCGCAGTAAAAGTTTTTTGTTCATTTTTGGCTAGCGCAAAAACAGCAAATTAGTTGGCATTTTTGCATTGGCAGAAGTCACATCATTGTCGTTCAACGCAATAATTGGGGGCGGCGCTGCAACCGCTTTCTGGCCTAATGCCATGAGCGACTTATTAAGCGCTTTAAGATCGTCGCTGATAAGCAGGGAAAACTGATCGCTGACTTCTTTAAGTTCCGACTCCAGCGCCACAATATTGGCGATCTGGTAATCAGCCGGCTTGCCCTCATAGCCTATGATAGCGCCGTATAACTGGTCCGTGTGTTCGCGCAAGCGCTCCTCGCCGGTAATCGCACCGCCTTCCGTGGTCGCCACGATCAGCTTGCGTACGATATCAATCTTGGCATCAAGTGTGGCAACCTGTTTCTTCAGGCCACTGCTTTCCGGCAGAGTGTCCAGATGCTGCGCAAGTTCACTACGCAGAAAAGTAATCCGGTCCATCAATGTACTTTCAGCGTCAAATAACGCTTTTACACGAAGCGCCGCACCAAACTGTGCCTTGCGATCAGCTGGTGTGAAGGTTGCACGTCTATCGAGGCCGACCACCATCTTGGTCTCTATCGTTTGTCCATTTTTGGTCATGCGGATACGATAATTACCTGGTAGCACACGCGGTCCCTGGGTGCCGGACTGAGCCAACTGGGCGGCAGGTGGCACCCGTGGTGGTTTTTCGCGCATCGACCACGTTACCCGATTCAAACCGGGCCGCTTGCTGGCCGGTAGCTGACCCACCACTCTGCCGTTGGCATCAATAACTTCAAGCTTGAGCTTCCCGAATAAATGGCGAGTACGCTGGTAGTACGTGATTACCGCCCCGTCTGGAGGGTTTTCCCCGGTGAATACGGCATCACCATTGGGCCAGCCGCCGTTTGCCTGGACGCGTTGTTGTGTGGGCCGGGTAGCCACAAAGCTTATTTCCTCACCGAGCAATTTTGCCGAAAGTGCACGCAGTGGCGTGATGTCATCAACGATCCAAATACCGCGTCCATGAGTTGCCAGAATCAAATCGTTATCGCGTGGGTGGATGGCGATGTCACGCACCGCCACCGCCGGCAGATTGCCACCCTTGAAATGAGCCCAATTTTCGCCGCTGTCGATGGAAATATAAAGACCCAATTCGGTGCCCAAGAATAGCAGGTTATGATTAACCAAATCCTCTTTGATGACATGGGCGTAACCTTGTACGCGCTTAAGATTGGCGGGCGATAAAAGCGGTTTCCAGGTCTTGCCAAAATCGCGGGTTTGGTAAACATGGGCAGCCATATCGCCCACGGTATGCCGGTCAAACGCAGCATAAGCAGTTGCCGCATCAAAATTGCTTGCCTGCACCCAGCTGACCCATGAACCCGCGGGCAAACCGGTGACATTGGGCGCCACATTTCTCCACGACTTTCCAGCATCACGAGTGATTTGAAGATTGCCGTCATCGGTTCCTACCCAAATCACGTTGGCGTTTTTGGGTGACTCGCTAATTGAGTAAATGGTTTCGTGCATCTCTGCTGCCGAGTTATCAACGGTCACACCGCCTGATTTTTCCTGCTGTTGTTTGTCTGGGTTATTCGTCGTCAAATCAGGAGAGATACGAGTCCAGCTTTGTCCGTGATCACGAGTGCGATAAAGAAACTGGCTACCGATGTAGACCGTTTTTTTATCACTGGGCGAAAGTGCGATCGGCGTGTTCCAGTTAAAACGCAGCTTCTTAAACGCTTTTAAATCGACCGCATTCAGTCTGGGCTGAATATCGCGCGACTCATGGGTGTGACGGTTCACGCGGCCAATGGCACCGCCCTGCGCTTCCGCATAAAGATAATTTGGATCAGACGGATCGGCGAACATCCAAAAGCCATCTCCGCCAAACATGTTTTCCCATTGGCTATTCGTAATTCCGCCTGGATACTGCGATTGCCCGATCCAAGAACTGTTGTCCTGTAGTCCGCCATAAACCTGGTAGGGATCTTTGTTATCAACGCTAACATGATAAAACTGTGAAACAGGTAAATTGCCGCCTTTCCACCATTTGCTGCCACCATTGTATGAGTACCACATACCGCCATCATCGCCGGCAAAAATAGTTTGACCATGAGTGGAAGGCGCAGGATCAATCCACACATCGTGAACATCGCCATGCATGCCAGTAAAGCCGCCCACCGCGCTAAAGCTTCTGCCTGCGTCCGTGCTTATAATTAAAGCACCATCCGTCTTGTACACCCTGTCTGCATTCAGCGAGTCCACAATCAGGTTGGCAAAATAGAAGGGGCGCCACACCATCCATTGGCTTTTATCGCGTACTTGCCAAGTCTGCCCCGCATCATCGGATACATATAGCGCGCTATCCGTTGATTCAATAAAAGCATAAACACGTTTGGCATCGCTCGGTGCAACCGTGACGGCAATTCGCCCAAACGGTTTTTTCGGGAAACCTTTATTAGTATTTTCTGTGATTTCTGACCAAGTCAAGCCGCCATCGGCTGAGCGATAAAGGCCGCTTCCCGACGGAGCTGTTGGGGATTCGCCGCCGGAGCGAAACGTCCAGCCTTGGCGACGAAAATCCCACATGCCCGCAAAAATAATATTCGGGTTGGTGGGGTCAAACGAAATCATTGAGCAACCAGTTGATAAATTGCTGCCCTTGAGCATCAGATTCCAGCTTTTACCGCCATCGTTGGTCTTGTACAGTCCACGGTCGGCAGAATCACTCCAGAGTTTGCCCGCCACACAAGCGTAAACCGTGTTGCTGTCTTTGGGACTGACGAGAATTTTGGCAATTCGTTCGGAATTTGGCAGGCCCATATTGACCCAGGTATCGCCACCATCCGCAGATTTGTAAATGCCATCACCAATGGATACGCTATTACGTGTCCACGCTTCACCCGTTCCAACCCAGATATTGTTCGTGTTTGAAGGATCAATCGCAACTGCGCCGATGGATTGCACGGACTGCTTATCAAAAATGGGGCGATATAGTGTACCGCTATCTTCCGACTTCCAGATGCCCCCGCTGGCTGCGCCAACATAAAGGGTAATTTTTCCGGTAGCCGTTCGGGTACCGGCAAGGGCTGAAATGCGGCCGCTCATAGCCGCGGAGCCAATATTGCGCGCGCCCAATCCGGAAATAGTGCCTGAGTCAAATGCGACCAGCTCGGCAGCAGCACAGGAAATGGAAGCAACAAATAGCAAAAACGAAATGAAGAATTTATTTGAATACATATTCAGGTACCTGATTTATTTTTTGGATTTAGCGGCAGGAAAAGCAAATACTGCATCATCAACAGCCAGATTCACCTCAGCCTTATTGATCACAGTTTTTTGCTTGTCGGTCGAACCCTGCTTGCCTGTTTCCATTGCAAAAGGAATGTACACACCATTCACCTTTTCATAATCGCCTAGGTCAGTTTCGATCGCGAGCTGCACGCCATGCTCAATGCGCTGGCTCAAGGTGCGAATTTCAAGAAAATGGTCAGGGTCTAGAAAAATATATTCAACATCACCGTTGGGACGCAATAGTTTAATTTTGTGCGCCAAGGTGCCATCCACATCTTCCGTGCCCAGATAGCTGACGGTTGCGCCTTTGGCTTTCCAGTCGATAAGCGAACCATCAAACTCACTTGCCGCTTCAGCCAAACCTTTGCTATCGTCGCCTGATAGGCGTTCAGGATCTTTTCTTCCATTAAATGGATTAATTTGCCAACCACTTTTGCCGTCATAAACCTGGGTTTGCGTTAATCCTTGTACAGTAGCTTCAAACCTGACCTGGGCTGGCCGTTTAAAGACTTGCACAATCGCCATTTCAAACTGCCCCTGATTTAGCAACAGCTTTCCGGTGAGCTTGAGCGACTTCATTGCACGGATTGCCGTCATACCGCCACGGGCTTCAATATTTTTATCGACCAGTTCATCAACCGTCCAGATTTTGGCGGCGTGGATACTGCCAGAAACCGCCATCATTGCGCAGCAACAGATTATGGTTAAAAGACTTAAACGCATACGGGCTCCGTGTGAATATTTAAATGGGTATACATCGACATATTAAATTGGATTGATCGCGATTTACATAACGAGGAAACATTTTCATCTACCACCAATAAAGTGCAAATTTTTACACCTATTTTCGCACCGATCTTTCCAGCAATTCCTTCAAATAGCTCTGCCAGACCGCGGCCCGTGTATGTGTACCGTGACCGAAGGTTTGCTCTGAAGCGGGCAACAACACAAAACGCCCCTGCCTGATGCGCGTCACTTCCCGCTCGGCGATGCCAAGCTCGGGCGGGTTGATAAAGTCATCAGCCGAATTGATATACATCACCGGCACGCGGATCGATTCGAGCTTGGCCGAGGGATCATAGTGGCGCGAGGCGCTGACGGCGTAAAGCAAATCATTGGCGTCAATATCGGCCATGTTGCGTGTAACAGCCTCTTCAACAAATTTATCGCTGGCAGCGCGCGTCGGATAACTTTTTTGCATCTGGATCGGCGCACCACCCGCCAGGATCAGCATATCGGCCGCGACCGTCAGTCCCATGCGCGGCTGCCTCACATAATTGCCGCCCAGCCACTCGGGATCGTTGCGAATGGCGTCGATCAGCATCTTGCGCCAGATGCGGTTGCGACCGGCAATGGGCACCGGCAGGCAGGCCAGCGGCATGAGCGCATCCATGAATTCAGGCGAGGTTTCACCCCACACAAACGCATGCATGCAACCCATCGAGGTACCCAGGATCAGACGCAGATGATTCACGCCGAGGCCCTCCTCCAATAGACGCTTTTGCGCGAGCACCATATCGTCGTAATCATATTGCGGGAATTTTGCGCGCAGACCATCGCTAGGTTTGCTAGATTGGCCGTGACCAATGCCGTCCGGCAACACGATGTAGTAACGCTGCGCATCCAGTGGCTGGCCGGGCCCGAACAACACATCGGAAAAAATGGGACGCATCAGGCTTTTGCCCGAGCCGCCGGTGCCGTGCAATAGCAGCACTGCATTGGTCACACGTCCGCTTACGTCACGTACTGGCTTGCCAAGCGAGGTGTAATGAATATTGAGCGATTCCATCACCTCGCCGGATTTGAATTTGAAATCCCGCAAAATGAAATCGCCCTCTTGGGTAACCGGCTGCTGCGCATGAGAAAACCTGGCAGTGAATACTGTGAGGATAAAGGCAGCGACGGCCAGGCGAGTCAGGATAAGCTTCATAGCGTCCTATGAGAATGGGTTACGATGGGTTATATCTAAGAAGCTAGGTCTAACACCCCCGCCAGCGCTTCCCTCGCCCGCCGACTCGAAAAATAGGTATCAATATTCACCAACGAAGCTTTGGACAGTGCATTCCACAGCGCCTCATCCGAGTGACCGCGGATCACCGCATCGGCAAACGCTTCCGGCGTATCGGCGACCAGTGCCTCGATGCCATCACGCAAAAACATGCCTTCAACCGACACGGTGGTGGCGACCACGGGCACTCCGTACTGCATGGAAATATTGATCTTGCCCTTCACGCCGGCGCCGTAGCGAAGCGGTGATATGGACAGCCGCGCACTTTGATAATAGGGCGCAACATCAGATACAAAACCGGCGATCACAAAATCAGGCGCGGCAAATTTTTGCAATGAAGGCGGCGCGTTGCTGCCAATCAGTGTGGTGACCAGTCCCGGCGCTTTTTGTCGAATAATCGGCAACACATTCTCGCAATACCAGGTCACCGCATCCAGATTCGGCGGGTGACGGAAACCCCCGATAAACAGAATGCCGCTGCGTTCAGAGAACGACTTGGGACCCGGCGTGGTGTCGTGAATGGTGGCGACGATATGCACACGCACCTGCGGTGCCAGCGTATCCAGCAAGGCTTGCTCAACCGGACTGACCACCAGCGTGATATCCGACTTTGACATGATGTCCAGCTCTTGCACTTTCATTGCCTCGGCGGCAGCAATCAGACTTGGCTCGGGATTCAGCTCAGCCAGCCGTTGCTGACGCAGGAAATGCAGATCGACGGTATCAAACACCAGCTTGGCGCGCGGCGCGACTCGCTTGACCAGATCAACATACTTCACCGCCACAGTTGCGCGCGACAGCACGATCACATCGTATTGCGCGGCAGTACGCTCCAGCAAAGCGGTGATGGATGAATAAAACGGATGCCACAACACCTCAACACCGAGCGCCTGAATTTGCTGCGTATACGGCTGCCGGTATTCAAGGTTATCCGCCACAAAGGTTACTTTGCAGCCCATCGCCACCATGATTTTCAGCATCTCGAACATGCGCAGCGAGCCGGCATCTTGGTCCGGCGTTAGCATGCAGGCGTCTAGCACCAGCACGCGACGCTTCACATAGCGGTCACGCTCCAGATGCGGTGATAAACCATTGATGCGGTGCTTGGCGAGAACAGGGCGCCAGCGGTTTACGAATGTTTCCTGATTGATGACCTGATGCTTTTTGATGCCCTGAGTGAGATCAGTACCAGAGCTCTTGCCTTCAAAATGCACCACCACGGCGCAGGGCTGATAAAACACCCGCTTGCCCGCTGCGCGCACACGGAACGCCAAATCACCGTCCTCATAGTAGGCTGGCACATAAGCCTCATCAAAGCCGCCCAGCTCATTCCAGAACTCGCGCCTAATCAGCAGGCAGGCACCCGAACAATAATCAGCTTCGCGTAAATAGTTGTATTCAGGTTTATCGGCTTTATCGTTGCGGCCGTAGTTCCAGCCGGAGCCATCACGCCAGATAATGCCGCCCGCTTCCTGCAATGAACCATCGGGATAAATCAGCTTGCAACCGACCATGCCGGTATTTTCCTGCTTGGCAAAAACATCCGCCATTTCCTGCAACCAGCCATCAGTGACAATAGTGTCGTTATTCAGCAGAACCAAAAATTCGCCACGGGCAATCTGTGCAGCTTTATTGCAATTGCGTAAAAAACCCAGATTGATTTCATTACGAACAATATTGACGCCCTGCACCACCGTCAGGGCTTCGGCTGCAGGTTCGGGCGAACAATCATCAATGACAATAACTTCAATGGCGAGATCACCACAGGTCGCGGCAATGCTCTTGAGGCAGGTAAACGTCAGCAAATGCTGTGCATAGACCGGAATGATGATGGAAAAGCGCGGCACATCATGATGCGGCACCACGAGTGGCGTTATCGCGGTTTCCAGCTGGTAGATCGGCCTGGATTCTCGCGGCGTTTCTGAACGTCGCGTGAGCTTTTCATGAACGCGCTTGCTGAGGGCGAATGCGCCTTCCTCTTTAAAAATCTGTGATGCCACCGCCATGCGGTGTGGTATCTGACGGGTGCTGAGCTTGGCATCTTTGGCGCGGAACATCAGCGATTTAATAACATGCGCAACGGTTCGCAATGGTGCCGTCATTCGCCAGAAGCGGCTTGAGTCGATTGCATGGTAAGCCGCACGCGCCGCGTCGCGCTCACCTTCAAGCGTAGTGCGGGTATCTTCAAGCGCCATACGCGCCTCTTCAAGCGCCATACGCGCCTCTTCAAGCTCTGTGTCCAATGCCGCTAAATGTCGTTGCAAGACACCGTAATCGGCCTGCGCCTGCTGCAGCGATAAATTGAGATCATCCACGTCCTGATCGCGCAAGCGCAAGACGATATGCGCGGCTTCAGAGGATTCTCTGGCCGCAACAATTTCATGCTCGGCCTCATCAATACGGCGCACCAGCTCCTGGCGTGCTTCAAGTTGACCGCAGACTACGCCCAGGCTGTACAACTCAGGCAGCGAGTAAGTAACGCCCTCCTGTACTTTTTTGGGCGGATAAAAAAATGCCGCTTTCAAGGCCAGCTCTGGTGCAGAAGTCGGGACGACGGCTTCACCAAAGCCCGCCAAATATTGTGCAAGGTATTGAGCAGGTGTGGTGTGCGGAACGGGGCTCGTGTTTTTATTGCCTGGTGGCAAAAAAGCGATGGATTGCAGCGCGTCATTCCACGCCTTGGGCGCGCTATTCCAGTCAAGCATGCTAGCTTGCGGGGCAGATTCGAGCCGCTCAATAAATGCGCCCAATCGGGAAGCAATAATCGGCAAACCCGCTGCCAGCGCAACACTCAGGGCGTATGAAAAACTTTCCGGAATTTGCGAAGGAAATAAAAATGCATCGGCGCGCTCCAGCGCAATCAGTTCCGGCAAATCATGCTCTGCATAACTGCCTTTCACGGTAATCGGTAATGCCGGAAAGACCAATAACGGCGCCACCGTCGGTCCCAGCACGACAAACTGCAACGGCAGATTGCGCGCCTGGGCATCCTGTGCGCACGCTTCAATAATATTAAGACCCTTGCTGGGCGTCATGCGGCCGAGCACCAGCACTTTGATTTTGCGCGGTACCTCAGCGGGATAATTGGCGACGGTTTCCGGATGTGGCCAAATCAAGGTTTGGATAGCCGGAAAATATTCAGCGATGCGGGCCGCAATATAGCGCGAGGGACAAATAACCCGGGCGGCTGACTCAAGCAGCCGCCGCATCCGGCTACGCCATTCATCGTTGGAGAGATGCCAGGCATGAGCAATCTTGCGCGTGGGCACAGTACCGCCTTCATCCAGATAATATTGCGGCGTCAGCGGAAAATGGTCGTGCAAAGTTATGTCGAGCGCAGCACCCAGCACGGCTGCCAGTCCCAAAATTTCCTGGGGATGGCCGTCAATATGGTGCAAATGAACCCGCGAAACCGGCAACGATTTTAAAAACGCAACAAGCTGCGGGTATTCGGCAGCGCCCGAAAAATAGGCGGTCAGGTTTTCACCCGAGCTGGCCCATTGCAATGACAACACATCGGCACCGGCTGGTTTAAGTATCAACACTTCGGCGGTACCGGCTAACATCTTCACCAGATCCTGAATATGCCGCTCTGTCCCGCCGCCAAGTGAATGGGTGATGAAAACTATTTTAGGCAATGTCGATGCCGCCAGCCGTGCCAGCGCTGCATTACGTTCGTTGGGGTTTATGTCAGCGGAAGTGGCGGAAACAACAGTGGTCACGGGAGGGGAAGTCACGAGTGGTAGGCGATCAAAAATCAAACATGGCGGACAAATAAATCGATGTAACGATTATAAGCGAGCCAGCTATATTTTCATTTTTCTGACGCAGTGAACGGCAGAACTGGCATCACATCGGAAAGCCACTTACCAATACTGGCGAGGCGTTTGGGGAAAAAAGGCTCGGGAAGGCTCTGCAGTGCTGGTGTTTTAAAATTTTAACGCTTCAACTCATTGGGTAGTAGTTGGCAAAAATCCCTGTTGTTCTGTGGATGTTGGCACGGTTGCCAGCTCCGCCAGCCATGGCAGCGCAGAACCCTGCCAAATCTGAATGGCTGGCTTTAGTTGAGCCCGTTGCTTGACGCAGCCTAAACGTATGATGACCGAGGTGGGGTTCTCGTGAGCTGTGGCGTAAAGAGGCGTGCCGCAATTCGGGCAAAACACTTGCGCCATGCGAATACCGTGCTTTGTGAAGACATAGCTTTTCGGCGAGCCGCAGATTTTGAATGTGCCGATGGGCGCCTCGGCAACGGCTCGGAAAGGCGAACCAGATAGGACTTGACAAGCAGCGCAGTGGCACATCACAACTTGGGCCGGGTCGATTTCTGCGGAGAACGATATTTGCTCACAGTGGCAGGCACCGTTTATGAGCATGATGAACCCCTATAAGGTGCAGCGAAGAATTCGTGCCACCTAGCTGCTTGAGTTAAACCACCGCTGGAGGTGGTCGGCTGCAACGGGGGGGGCGTTAGCCGCCTCACTAGTGGCGATGCAGTCAGTTCTGGTGCAGAGAGTTACCCCACCACTACTTCGCTAATCTGGATCACCGGCGACAGATCAGTGTAGTTCGCAATGTCGCCCATGATCTCCTGTGCATGAGGCCCGAATCCGCTTTGAAATGCGTCAACCGAATCGCAGAAAATGTGACACATGCCAACGTAGGTTGCCGGAGCCCCCGGTGTTCCACCAGCCAATCCCTTATCAACTGTGTAGTACTTGCAGTAATCTCCCATTCGAGCCTTAACAAGCGGCATATGCTTGTCGCGGTAGTACTCGTGATTGAATCGAGCCGCGGGGGTATTTGCATACATCACGCTAACTTTGATCATTTCTTGTCTCCAGTTGGTGGTGTTGTCAGAGCGAGAAGCGCAATCATACATTCATAGCCCAACGCCGAGCTAGCATTCGGGAGCCCCATATCGCCGCCGTTCAACGGCGCGCGGCTTTTTTGGCAGCCGTTAAAACGGCTTGTTATGGCGCATGCCTCCCTCACTGCTTCAGCTTCCTGTCTTCGCGCTTTACATCAGCCATTGCCTCGGGTTCCAGTTCCTCCGCAAAGCGATTTAGACGGATGAATAAACCCCAGGCGGCCAATAGTACTCCAACAGCGGCGATGAGAGCCGCGGCGTATTGAAGCTGCAAGGGGTCTTCATGAATCGCTTTGAAGGTCGCCACCAGACCCTCTATCGCTAGGGCCACCATTACCACCACAAAGAATCGCGACAGGAATCGGCGGACGCGCGTTGGTGCGCTGATATCCGCACCGCGTATGACTTCCTCTTCTGCAATCGTTTGTGCGATTTGAAGTGCAACAACCGCTGCTGCAAGCAATCCCACACCTTCGATGATTTGCTGAGCTGCGGCGCTGTCTAGGCCGCCCATAAAAGCCTGCCAGCCCATGCGAGAGGCGATGATGATCAATATGATCGCAGCGCAGACGAAGAGGGCTGCTATGAGGCCATGAATAACGCCAAATAGTCTCAGTACGGTTTTCATTTTTGGCCTCGGCAATCTACTGAGGGACGGAAGCGGTTTTCGCCATAACGCAATATATGCCAAAAAACCTGCGGCATACATCCGGAACTGCAGAGTGTATCTGACATATAAACCCCATCGAAAATGGGTTGACTGCTAGTTTTGAGGCTAACTTACCGGATATAAATGTCTTTATAAAATCTACAAAATCACGCACCACACCGCTTAAGTTTATTCATTTACTGGCTCAAGTACAGTCAAGAATTCGTTATATGCACTATAGCTCAAGCACGGAAAAAATCTATCGCTTGGGCGTGCTTTTCATCCGCTGCAATGCAGTTAAAAAAATAGATGGACCGCCGGACACCAATCGCACCAATCAAGCCCTATCCCGCGAGGCAAAATAAATGCCCGCAAGCAACACGGTGAATCCGACCAATTGCAGCTGCGCAAATTGCTCTCCGAAAATCCACCATGCGAGCAGCGATGAGCCAATTGGCTCACCTAAAATGACGATGGCAATAAAAGTGGCGGGGATGTGCTTGAGCGACCAATTGATGCCACTGTGGCCTAGCAATTGCGGGCCAAGACCCAGCCCCAACAGACACAGCCAGGCCAGCAACGAGTAGCCTGCCAACGCGTTGCCGCTAGCCCATGTCATCAGCAGCAAGACCAGCGCTGCAGTGCTGTAAGTCAACACGATATAAGGCAATAAGGACATGGTTCTGCGCAGGCGCCGACCAATCAACAAATAACCGCAAACCGTTAGCGAGCCGATTAGTGCAAGCGTGTTACCGAGCGGCGGATTGGTGCCGCTGGATTGGCTCGCCAAATGCGCATCGGAGGCAAAGATAAATGCGCTGCCGATAATCGCAGCGGCAATGCCAAGCAATAACCATCTGCCGAGTTTCTCGCGAAATACCCACCATGAAAATAATGCTATCCAGATCGGATTGGTGGTCACCAACGCAACGCTGCTGGCCACGGAGGTATAGCTTAATGATGAAATCCACGCGGCAAAATGGGCCGCCAGAAATATGCCAGATGCTATGGCCAGCCATAAATCCTGTTGGCTGATTTTGGTCAGTTCTGCGCGGGTATCCGGCTTTGCTGCCACCACCACGATCAGCACCAGCGCCGCAATGCCGAGCCGCCAGGTTGCGATGGCAAGAGACGACACACCCTCCCCTTGTGCGAAGCGAATCATGATCGCCGCACTGGATACCACGAGAACCGAGGCGCCCAGTACGGCGAGGCTGGCCCACTTTGAGGGAGCCGGTGATGGCGACGACAATGGCGATGAGGGCTGCATCACGGTCATGCGCTAAACCAGTGATGCCGCCTTACACAAACAGTCATCAAGCAAATGGTTGCTGCAGTACGATCGTCTCTTCACGATCAGGCCCGGTAGAAACGAGCGCGATCGGCGCACCAACCAGCGTTTCCAAACGACGCAGATAATTCTGCGCATTTTTGGGCAGCTTGTTCCAATCGCTGATGCCGACCGTGCTATCTGACCATCCGGCGTGATCTTCATAAATCGGCGTACACGAAGCAATGTTTTCCGCACCATAGGGAAGAATGTCCACGCTTGCGCCATTGACTTTGTAGCCGGTGCAAATGCGCAACGTCTCAAGACCGTCCAGCACATCAAGCTTGGTAATACATAAGCCCGACAAGCCATTGATTTGAGCAGCACGTTTCAATGCAGCCGCATCAAACCAACCGCAGCGGCGCGGACGACCCGTTACCGAGCCATATTCATTGCCACGCTTACGAAGGGCCTCGCCCACATCGTCTTCTAGCTCGGTCGGGAAGGGGCCGGAGCCGACGCGTGTGGCATAGGCTTTGGTAATGCCCAACACATAGTTCAATGCCTGTGGCCCCACACCGGCACCCGCCGACGCCTGGCCCGCCAGACAATTTGACGAGGTGACAAAAGGATAAGTGCCGTGATCGACATCGAGCAAGGCCGCCTGCGCGCCTTCAAACAAGAGCTGCTTACCAGCCGCCATCAATTGATGTAATTCGGCCGAGACATCGGCGATCATCGGCTTTAAGCGTTCCGCCATTGCCAGCGTTGGCTCATAAACTGATTCGAGGCTGACGGGTGCAGCCTTCAGATAATGCGTCAAAACAAAATTGTGATAATCGAGCACTTCAACCAATTTATCGCGGAACCGCTCAGGGAACAGCAAATCATTAACGCGAATTGCGCGGCGCGCCACTTTGTCCTCATAGGCCGGGCCAATACCCCGCCCGGTGGTGCCTAATTTGTCAGCGCCGAGCTTGAGTTCACGCGCCTGATCAAGCGCCACGTGATACGGCAGAATCAGCGGGCACGCTTGTGAAATCCGCAACCGCGAAATAACTTCCAGCCCAGACGCAGTTAGCTCGTCAATTTCTTGCAGCAGCGCAGCCGGAGAAAGCACGACGCCATTGCCGATAAAACAAATAACGTGGGGGTGAAGCATACCGGACGGGATTAAACGCAGAATCGTTTTTTTTCCATTGACGACCAGCGTATGACCCGCGTTATGGCCGCCTTGAAAACGAACAACACCGGCGACTTCATCGGTCAGCCAATCGACAATCTTGCCCTTGCCTTCATCGCCCCACTGCGTGCCGATCACCACTACATTTTTTGCCATTTTTGAAATCCTTTTTGAAATCTGCTGAGTTATTGCGCCAATGGAATGACTGCCCAGTGGCCTTCTATCAATACCAGTTGGCGATCACAGCCAAGCTCATGCGCGTGCGCATCGTGCCCCGGCAAATGGGTGATCACGGTTTCACCGGCTGCGCGCAGTTGGGTGATAGTTGCTTGCGCGACTCTATCGATTTCTCCAGGCGCGAGAATCGCACCGCGCGACGGATGATCTGCAATCAGCGGTAGCAGCGACTTTAAATCCATTGAAAAACCCGTTGCAGGCCGTGCGCGGCCAAATGCCTTGCCGATTTGATCGTAGCGGCCACCACGCGCGACTGCATCTGATGCACCGTTGGCAAAAGCCGCAAAGACGATGCCGCTTTCATAGTTAAAGCCGCCTAACTCGCCCAGATCGATGCTGACGGCAATACCCTGCGCAGAAAAATGCTGGGCGATTTTGCGCAGTTGTGCGATGGCGTTTTCAATGCGCTCATCTTTTGGCAGCACAACAATGGCGCGGTCCAACACCGTTGCATCGCCGTAAAGCGTGGGCAGAGCGCATATAGCCGCGCCAAGATCGCTCTGCGAACCAAGCGAGGCAACCAACGCCTTAAGACTTGACGCATCTTTTGCCTCGGTGGCCACAAAGATATCATCGGCAATGGGCTGCGAAACCTTGGCCAGATCAATCAACACTCGAAAAATTGCCGGATGGCCAATATCAAGCTGCACCGCTTTGACGCCAACCGCACTCAGGGCATCAATCATCAATTGCTGGATTTCAATATCCGCTTCAAGCCCGGCGTGACCATATAACTCGGCACCCGCCTGAAATGGTTGGCGGCTTTTGCCCAAGCCGGATGGCAAGGTATGCAGCACGCTGCCGGCATAGCAAAGACGCGATACGCCCTGACGGTTCAATACGTGCGCATCGATGCGCGCTACTTGCGGCGTGGTATCCGCGCGGATGCCCATGGTGCGGCCGGATAGCTGATCCACCAGCTTGAAGGTCGCCAAATCCATATCGTGGCCGGTACCGGTGAGCAGTGAATCCACATACTCCATCAGTGGTGGCACCACCAATTCATAACCATGCTGCACGAACATATCCAGCGCCAGGCGACGGATATGCTCAAGTTTTCTGGCATCTTGCGGCAGCACGTCTTCAATATGTTCGGGTAGTGCCCAGGTTCTCATTTAAGGCTTCTCATTAATTTCAATTGATCAAACTACAAAATACAATAACACCAGACCTGCCAGCATAGATGCCAGCCCCGCGAGCTGCAAATACGAGTCAGGAAATTCGGTAATACGTCTAAATGAATCCTTCCAAGCGCGCGGCGCCACAAATGGCATGATGCCCTCAAAAATCAGCATCAGAGCCAGTCCCGCCAGCAGAATTTCAATCACAGTTTCAAACCCTCAAGACGCAAAAACGGCGCGAACCTGTTTGGAACGCGCCGTTAACGGATTATACGGAAGTTTTTAGGTTTTGCTTATTTCTATGCGGCTTTAGAGAAACTTAATGACGCTTTTAAATTACTTGCCGCTCTTGTTCGGATTTTTCAGATATTTGAACAAATCGGAACTCGGGTCTAGCACCATCAAGTCAGTCTTGTTACGGAAGCTGTTTTTATAGACATCCATGCTGCGATAGAAGGCATAAAACTCGGCGTTTTTGGTAAACGCTCCAGCGTAAATTTTAGCCGCTGTTGCATCACCCTCACCCTTGATTTTTTGCGCATCACGATAGGCTTCAGCCAAAATAACTTCACGCTGGCGCTCTGCATCGGCACGAATTTTTTCCGCCTCGCCGGAGCCGGTGGAACGCAGCTCATTGGCAACACGTTTGCGCTCGGAATCCATACGCCGATAAACGTCCGCACTGATTTCAGGCACCAAATCAACGCGCTTTAGGCGCACATCAAGCACCTCGATACCAATGCTGCGCGCATCTTTATCGGTGCGAATGCGCAGGTTATCCATAATCTTGTTGCGCTCGCCGGAAATCACTTCTGCCAAATTACGCTGGCCAAATTCGGCGCGCAGATCATCATTCACGCTTTGCGCAAGCCGCACTTCAGCCCGGACAAAATCACCGCCGGTCGAGACGAAAAATTGTTTTACATCAACGATGCGATATTTGACGAAAGTATCAACCAGCACATTGTTTTTTTCCTTGGTTTGAATGCGCTCTGGCTCTTTGGGGTCGAGGGTCTGAATCCGCGTGTCATAGAGGCGGACATTTTCAACGAACGGCAGCTTGAAATACAGGCCCGGGCTGGTCTGAATGGCAACCACCTCCCCCAGACGAAACTTGATCGCTGCCTGACGTTGATCGACCGTATAGGCAGATAGCACCAGAGCCAACAGCAGCACGATCAGGCCGATGACAATGGAAGGAATATTTTTTTGCATAATAATGTTCTCTTTATTCCGTTGCGTAATTAGCGATTGCGCAGCGAATTGGCGCGCGTTGTATCAGCCGGTGCCGTGATGACTGCGGATGTGGCCGGTGTATCAAGCGCAGTGGGCGTCACATTCCGCGGCGTTGAATTATCACTGTTGATTGGCGCGGCTGATGGCGCGGTGGATTGAATCAGTTTATCCAGCGGCAAATACAACAAGTTCTGACCGCCTTTTTGATCAACCAATACTTTGCTCGCGCTTTGCATTATCTGCTGCATGGCATCCAGATACATACGCTCGCGGGTAACGCCGGGGGCTTTTTCATACTCCGACAGCACTTGCGAAAAGCGCGAGGCATCACCCTGCGCAGTAGCAATGACGCGCTGCTTATGGCCTTGCGCTTCTTCCATCAGGCGAGCCGCCGCGCCCTTTGTTTTGGGCAGAATATCATTGGCATAAGCTTCGCCTTCATTTTTCAAACGCTCGCGATCTTGCTTGGCACGCACCGCATCGTCAAAACTGTTTTGCACCTGCTGCGGCGGCTGGGCATTTTGCATGGTCACGGTCGACACTTGAACCCCAGTCTTGTAACGATCCAGAATTGTCTGCATCAGGACTCTGGCACGCGCACCGATATCGGCACGCCCCTCGTAAAGCACAAAATCCATTTTGCTTTTACCGACGATTTCGCGCATGGCGGTTTCAGCCGCCTGGCGTACCGCTTCATCAGGCTCGCGGTTAAAAAACAGGAAATCTTCCGGGCTCTTTAAGGTGTATTGCACTGCAAACTGGACATCAACAATATTTTGATCCTCAGTCAGCATCAGCGACTCTTCAGGCACTTTGGTCTTTTGATTGTTGCGATGTCCTACCTCGATGGCGCGCACTTGCGAGACATTCACAACCTCAACCGATTCAAATGGATAAGGAATACGCCAGCGTGGACCCGGCTGGGTTGTCTGGTTATATTTTCCCAAGCGCAATTCAACGCCGCGCTTACCCTCTTCGACAATATAAAAACCGCTGGCAAGCCATACCGCCAATGCCAGACCAAACGCTAACGCGAATCCGCCGCCCATCGCCGCTTTGCTAGGACCGCCGGAAAAATTATCATTACCACCACCATTGCCGGTGTTGGCTTTTTTACCGAACAGGTTGTTTAATTTTTGACCGAGCTTATTGAATATCTCATTCAGGTCAGGCGGGCCTTCGTCTTTATTACCGCCTCGTTTACCCCATTGCGGGTCGTTGAGCGACATCTCGGTAGCGTTGTTGCCAACTTCAGCGCCAGCTGCAATAATGGAGATCTTGCCTCGCATTTTTTTGATTTGATAGCCCAGCCAAAAAGCCGGGTACGCTAACACGGCCAAGGGCCATAACAACGCACGTTGATTCAGCGCTTGCAAAGGTCGAAACATACTCAATTTACTCCGAGGTGCGCAAACGATTGCGATCGCGCTTGATCAATCGAAACAGCTTCATTTTTATCACTTACCTGCAAATACCTATCTGACATCGGCTCCGTGCTTCCAAGCCGGGGCATCATCGCCGCATATTCATGGATGGAATCACGCAGCAAATCCATCCCTGCGCCGGTTGCAGCACTGACGCGTAATTCAGCAATTTTACCACTCTCGTCACGCAGTGCGACCGGCATGACTGCTGATAATGACGTGTCTACTTGCAGATCAATTTTGTTGTAAACCACCATCTGAGGAATCATTTCAGCACTAATTTCAGTTAATACCTTATTAACTTCTGCGATTTGCTCATCGCGCCCTGGATTAGAGGCATCAACCACATGCAACAGCAAGTCAGCTTCCATTGCCTCTGTCAGCGTGGCATGAAAGGCCGCTACCAGCCCGTGCGGCAAATTGCGAATGAATCCGACCGTATCCGATAGTGTCACATTGATATTCGGCGCGACATAGAGACGTCGTGTGGTGGTATCAAGCGTTGCAAACAGCTGATCTGCCACGTAAGCGCCTGAACGAGTGAGGCGATTAAATAAGGTTGATTTACCTGCGTTGGTATAGCCAACAATCGACACAGAAAATGTGCCGGCACGACGACGGCTTGCGCGCTGCGTATTACGTTGCTGGCCTAATTTCTTGAGCTTTTCTTTCAGCCTTTTGACTTTATCACCCACCATACGACGATCAAGCTCAAGCTGCGATTCGCCGGGGCCACCGCGCACGCTGATACCGCCACGCTGGCGCTCTAGGTGAGTCCAGCCTTTTACCAAGCGCGTCATCAAATGCTGCATTTGGGCTAATTCAACTTGGAGTTTGCCCTCGGCAGAACGGGCGCGCTGGGCAAAAATATCAAGAATCAAGTCGGTGCGATCAATCACCCGTACACCAACAATTTTTTCGATGTTACGAATCTGAATCGGTGAAAGTTGGTGGTTGAATACCACCAGCGATGCATTGGTTTGCGACACGGTCTCCGCGATTTCTTCTACTTTGCCGCTACCTGCAAAGGTCGCCGTATCAGGCTTGTAACGCTTGCCTGTCAAGGTTGCAGCGACTTTGGCACCCGCGCTTGAAATCAACTCGCGCGCTTCCGAAAGTTGCGCGTCAAAATGTACATCATCAAAATTGATTCCGACTAGTACGGCAGCGCCTTGCGGCGACACGGAATCAGCGAAATTTGGTTTCATTATTTTAGTGGGTTGAACTTCTGAAACGCTCGTAAATATGCTGCCTCGCAAGGAGACAGGTATTTTGTGAATCTGGACTGCATTTGACTCCTGACAAGGCTGCTGACTGGCAGCCTTGCACGCGGCGCTCCGGCAAAATATTAACCTTCGTCCGGCGCTTCAAATGGGATCGAGACCGCACGCGCAGGCACTACGGTAGAGATGGCGTGCTTATAAACCATCTGCGTGACCGTATTCTTCAATAGCACAACGTATTGGTCAAAGGATTCAATCTGGCCTTGCAGCTTAATACCGTTCACGAGGTAAATCGAAACGGGGACATGTTCCTTACGCAAAATGTTAAGGAATGGGTCTTGTAGTAGTTGCCCTTTTGCGCTCATTTTTTTATTCTCCAGCTTCAAGTTTCAGTTAACAACAACGCAGTAAATTAGCGTCCGAATGGTAATAATACGTGAACACGGGATTGTTTGTTTCAAATCGTGTAACAACCCAAAACCCCCAACCCACAATGCGCCTTTGTAGAGACAGAGGAATTCATCGCCGGTTCCCTTGTGCTCTCAAGTATGTGTTTTTGGCTTATTTTTTTGGCCTACATATCGCGCCCAATATCAAGTTCGGCCATGAGCGCTGAACGGCCAGGGCTTATCCGTGACTAAGCTCAATATTGCTGTTGCATCATATAAATGCTGCCAAAGTGGCGTCTTTTCAAGGGGCAAGCACCAAAACGAAACAAAAGCAGCACAAAACCTTGCCAATATCAGGCGAATTTCCGTTTCATACGGATGCGGCCACGGCGGCGCTGGTTTTCCTGGCTCGCTGTCAGCACCTGCGGCTTGCGATTCGCGTAAGGGTTGTGGCTCTTCTTCAGCTCGACTCTCAATGGCGTGCCCTTGAGCTTGAATGCATCCCGGAAAGTATTTTCGAGATAACGCACGTAGCTATCAGCCAGACCATCCAGCCCTGAACCGTGTACAACCACTATCGGTGGATTATGGCCCCCTTGGTGTGCATAGCGTAATTTTGGGCGATGCAGGCCATTCATTGGCGGCTGATGGGCAGCCGTAGCAGCGATCAGCGCCCGCGTCAGCTTGGGCGTGGAGAGTTTGGACATGGCTGCCGCAAACGCTTCATCAATCGACTTGAAGAGCGGTGCCAAGCCCATCCCATCCTTGGCCGAGACCGTGTGCATCCGGGCAAAATCGAGAAAATGCAGTTTTCGGTCAAAATCGCTTTTTGTACGCTCTCGAGTGTAATCGTCGAGGTTGTCCCACTTGTTGATACCCACTACGACAGCCCGCCCAGATTCCAGCACAAAGCCGGCAATATGCGCATCTTGGTCAGACACTTCCTGGCGTGCGTCGAGCAGCAACACCACCACATGCGCGTCTTCAATGGCTTGCAGGGTTTTAATGACAGAAAATTTTTCAACCGCCTCGAATACTTTACCTTTGCGGCGAATGCCAGCAGTGTCAATCAGGGTGTAATTTTTATCGTGGAAAGTCAGTGGAATATAAATCGAATCGCGCGTTGTACCTGGCTCATCGAAGGCAATGACACGCTCTTCACCGAGCAAGCGATTAACCAGCGTTGATTTGCCCACATTGGGGCGGCCCACAATCGCCACACGCGGTGTATCAGGATCAAGGTTTTCTTCCGCCTCGGGAAAATGCTGCAGCACATCCTCAATGAGTTGCCGTGTGCCCTCGCCATGCGCAGCAGAAATAGCCACCGGGTCACCCAGCCCTAGCTCATGAAACTCGGCACAAACTACTTCCTCGTTCATGCCCTCGGCTTTATTAACCGCGATCGCCATTGGAATTCCGCGACCTTGTGCATCCCGGCGCAGACGTTCACCAATAATTTTATCCTGAGGCGTAAGGCCCTGGCGACCATCTACGACGAAAATAACCGCATCCGCTTCGGCAATGGCTTGCAAAGTCTGTTTTGCCATTTCATGCAGGATGCCGTCAGTTACCTTGGGCTCAAAGCCACCGGTATCAACGCATAAATAGGGCTTGGAGGCGCCGCGTCCGTGGCCGTAGTGACGATCGCGCGTCAAGCCCGGCATATCCGCTACCAAAGCGTCACGGGTTTTCGTGAGGCGGTTGAAAAGCATGGATTTGCCGACGTTCGGGCGTCCGACAATAACAATGGTGGGTTTCATTTTTTCTAAACTTAATGCTACCGCCAATAAGGAGGAGCCGTGCAAGCGTGGCATAGAGCCACGCTCTGGTTACTTTCGAAGCGTGTAACGAAAGCGAAAACGGAAAGCGATATCTGACTGCTGCGTTAATACAAAATTACGGGGTTTATCGGACTGACAGGGCGTAAACACCGCCTTTAGCAGTTTGTACAATCGCCCGCTCGCCGTTCTGCAACAACGCAACCACGGCGCTACCGTCTGTGCTTACGCGTCCGATCAACTCACCATTTTCAGTTGACAACAAGTGCACTAAACCATTGGCATCACCAATCAGTACTTTACCTTTAAAGGCCAATGGCGTGCGTGGCTCACGGCGCTGCAATTTATCCTGCTTCCAGACGGTCGCACCGGAGGTTTTATCCAGCGCATAAACATTGCCTTCATAGTCGGCAACATATAAATATTTAGCATCGACAGCCACCCCATCGGCGCTCGAAATTTCTCGTGACCACAGCACATTGCCATTCAGGGTTTCAACACATCCGGTGCGGCCCTGATAGACGGCCGCACAAACCCGTGGGTCATCCAGCACTGGCACCCCGGCCACATCTGCCACGCGTTCAAGCTCGGTTGAGCCGCGCGGAGTAGAAAGGGTTGCTTCCCACGTTGGCTTACCGCCTTCCGCCTCGATTGCAACCAGCTTACCACCGGCATAGCCAGCATAGATGGTGCCGCGATTAACGACCACACTGGCATTGGTCCGCAGCGTCAAGGCAGGCGCCTGGCGCTGGAATACCCATTTACGTTTGCCGTCGGCACGATTCAACGCAAAAATGCGGCCGTCTGCGGTCCGAACAATGACATTGAGACCAACCAGCACAGGAGCAGCCAATACTTCCCCACTCACCTGACTTTTCCACAACGGGCGTCCGGCAGAATCAAACGCTAGGACTTCGCCTTTGTTGCTGGCCACGGCAACCATGTTGTCACCGAGACCGACGCCACCAGTCAAAGGAATCTTTGCCTCAATGCGGCTAACTTGACGGCCACCCTCGTCAGATAACGCAACAATGCCGCTATCGTGAGTCGCGACATAAACCAATTTATCGGCAAAAGCTGGCGTAAACAGGTAGCCCGCCGATTTACCAACACTGGCCGACCAGACAATAGCAAGCTCGGAATTTTTCAATTCGGGAAGCGCTACCGGCTTCGGTTTATTGCTATCAAAAAGACCACAGCCCGCCACGACCACACATAACGTGGCCGCAACGCTGGCGCGCGTTAGACGAAATCTTGATTTGAATGCCATTGCAGGGTTAAAAACCGACCTTAATGCATTACTCACTTAGTAGTTCCTTTATTATCTTTGCTTTCTTTACTGTCTTTGCCGTCAGATTTTGACTCAGGTTTCTTGCTGGCATCGGAACCACCAAACGCGTCCAGTTTCGCTTGCGAAATGGCTTTCAACGCGCTGCGCGTATCGGCTTTATCGACCGCCATTTGATATGCTGCACGTGCATCATCGCGTTTGCCTTGAGCAGCAAAAATGTCGCCCTTAAGATCGGCCAAGCTTGATTGGAACGCATCTTCCTTGACGCCTTCCAGTGTTTTAAGTGCGCCATCATAGTCTTTGGTTTCTAGCATTACGGTCGCCAAACGCAAGCGTGCCGTAGTGCGATGGGTATCGCGACCCTTATCTACAACCCATTGCAGATGACTTTTTGCGGCCGCAAAATCGCCGGCTTCAAATGCTGCTTTCGCCGCCATTAATTGCGCTTCTGTAGCCTGAAAAGTGCCAGGGAATTTTTCAACCAGTGTATTCACAGCATCAGAGAGTTTTTTGGATTCTTTGCTGGCCGTGACTTCGTCCGCCGTCTTTTTTACGCTCTTAAACAATACTTCTGCTTGTTCGGTCTGTGATTTCTGGTAATAGCGATAACCCTGCACGCTAACGATGCCAAGCACCACCACCACGACACCCGTGCTGACCCAATTACCCCATTTATCCCACCAGTCTTTAAGGGCGGAGATACGTTCTTGTTCTTCTAAATCGTAAGTTGACATGTAAAACTTTCACTGATTGCTAAAAAATGGTTTGAAATAGTCCTGCTATTTTTTGCTGCTTATTTTGATGTTTGTGTAGCGTTAATGAGCGTAGCGGCTTCGTCAATTGTCGCCAGCGATTGCTCGCCATTGGCAAGGTTTTTAACGCTGACTTTACCGGCAGCCAATTCATCTGAACCCAAGATGATAGCAAAGCGCGCACCACTAGCGTCCGCTTTCTTCATTTGCGATTTAAAACTGCCCACACCGCCATCCGCTGTGCCATGCACCGCTACCGACAAGCCATGGTGACGTAACTGTTCCGCCATTTGCCATGCACCAGCCTCCGCTTCAACAGCATAAACGACATAAGCATCCAGTGTCGTCGCCGGGCTGGGCGGCGCTTCCTGCAATAACATCATGACTCGTTCAACGCCAATACCAAAGCCGCATGACGGCGCCGGTTTGCCACCCATTTGCTCGATTAAGCCATCGTAGCGCCCACCGCCCGCAATCGTCAGCTCCCAATCACTGCCGCGACCGATAAATTCAAACACGGTACGGTTGTAATAGTCAAAGCCTCGTACCAAACGCGGATTAACGACATAAGCGACACCGGCGGCATCAAGCCTCGCTTTGACGCCGTCAAAGTGCGTGCGTTCAACAGGACCCAGATAATCAGCGAGTTTGGGTGCGGCGTTAACCAAATCCTGCATGTTGGGATTTTTAGTATCAAGAGTACGGAGCGGATTCGTGTACAAGCGTCGCTTGGCATCTTCATCCAATTGGTCCTGATGGGCTTCAAAATAGGCCACCAGCGCATCGCGATGCGTCTTGCGGCTGGCCGCGTCCCCAATTGAGTTGAGGTGCAATTCAACATTGGCGAACCCGAGGCGCTTCCAGAGCCTGGCCAACATTACAATTTGCTCTGCATCCACATCCGGCCCGGCAAAACCAAGTGCTTCAACATCAAACTGGTGAAACTGCCGATAGCGCCCTTTCTGCGGGCGCTCGTGACGAAACATCGGCCCCCATGTCCAGACGCGTTTCGGGCCGTCATAAATCAGATTGTGCTCAATCGCTGCACGAACCAGACCCGCCGTGGCCTCCGGACGTAAGGTGAGTTTCTCACCGTTCATGCCGTCTTCAAATGAATACATTTCCTTCTCAACCACATCGGTCACTTCACCCAGAGAACGCACATACAGCGGCGTCGGCTCAACAATAGGCGTTCGCATCAGGCGATATCCATATTGTTCGAACACCTCGCGGGTGACGTCTTCAAGAAATTGCCAAAGCGGCGCATCTTGCGGCAGCAAATCGTTCATGCCGCGAACAGCCTGAATGGTGGCTTGGGCTGGGCGGGATGGTTGGGAAGGTTTACTCATGACTCATGCTGCTTTGTAATTTAGAGGTGGGCATTCAAGTGCCATAGGTCGGCAATACGTTTGAATACCAAAACCCAATATTTTACAGGTATTTAGCGTCTTTCGGCCACTTATCCGAGGCCAATTGATCAAGTTATAGCGTGTTTCCATTCACCCTTCAGTTGACTCACGTGCTAAGGCAACAAAAATCGCAAAACTGAACGATTCACTATTTTCAAAGTGTCTGTAAGGAAGGCGGGCTTCCTGCGTCAAATTATTCAGTCTCGCTGCCGCCAGCTTTCCGGG
Organism: Burkholderiales bacterium; assembly: GCA_043773745.1. Lineage (GTDB taxonomy): Bacteria > Pseudomonadota > Gammaproteobacteria > Burkholderiales > Usitatibacteraceae > UKL13-2. The sequence continues at coordinate 40,125 of JAYVEV010000043.1, forward strand.
AATCAAGATTGAATCTGGGTTGCTAACACAAGCGTAGTACTTCTTGTGAGTCACCAGATCGCAGCAACAATATAGCGGTAGTGACCTTACACTTTTTTCAACAAACAGAGGAGCAAATATGAGCATGAAAAGCAAACTGATGATTTCTTCCGCCATTGCGGGTCTTGTGGCTCTATCCGCAATAAGCGGCAACGTTATGGCGCAGGATAAAAAAACCGACAAGGAAAAATGCTACGGCGTAGCCAAAAAAGCCTTGAATGATTGCGGCACAGCCAAGCATTCCTGCGCCGGCCAATCCACGGCTGACAACCAAGCTGACGAATGGAAATTCGTCGCCAAGGGCACTTGTGAAGGCATGAAGGGCAGTTTGAAAAAGCCCGAAGCCAAAAAAGCCAGTGCGCCAGCCACAAAATAAAATCGCTAAAGAACAAGCTCTCAAATGTAAATGCCCTTGACTACATCAAGGGCATTTTTATTTTGCAAGGATTACTGATTGAATCCGTCCAATCAGCTTAATTATCTACATTAATTTTTGGAGCAGTCATGGATTCAATGGTCAACTTTTCACGTTTCGTTTTTATTCGCATGGCAACGATACTTGATTTTCTCGCGCCGCTCTTTCAGCTGGCTCTGCGCTTCTACGTAGCCAATGTTTTTTTCAAATCCGGGCTGACCAAGATTCAAGATTTCTCCTCCACAATTGCCCTGTTTGAGACCGAGTATAAGGTGCCGCTACTCTCCCCAACTTTTGCCGCTTACTCGGGCACCGCAGCCGAACTAGTACTTCCGGTGCTACTCGTCGTAGGTTTGGCAACGCGACCCAGCGCTATTGTACTTTTCGTTTTTAATATTGTGGCTTGTATCGCTTACCCTGATATTTCAGAGGCGGGCATCAAAGATCACATGATGTGGGGCGTGATGCTGCTGGTAACCGTATTTTATGGGCCAGGTCGGCTGTCCGTTGATCATTTTTTTAAGCGACGATATGGCTTATAAAATCCAGGAACAATTCAATCTGGCTGTTGCCACCCATATTTTCCCTAAATTTTCAGATTAAAGATTCCCGGCAAACAGCTTTCGAAGAAACATATCGCTAAAGCTCTTGGCATCCGCAAGCCCCAGCCGCTCGAGATATTCGTGTGGCGCTTCCTTGCCTTCCCACAGACTTTTTACGGCCATTGTCACCAATTCTGTCGGATGTGCCGCAGCGTGCTGCATACGTTTTAATGCGTTAACAATATGCAGCTCGTCATCGGTCAAATCAGTACCAAATGGGAAGTCTGGCAGTAATCCTGCTTGGCTAAATGGTTGCAATTTATCGTTCAGCATTTGCGGGAAATTGGCGCAGTAGCGTTCGGGAATTTCATATCCCGATTGAAGCTTGCCATGCGCTTTCGCCGCTTTGACGAGTTGTAGCTGAAACCGAGAATCTGCAATATTGAGCAGGCGCTTGATTACTTCACTGTCTGATTGCCCGCGTAGCTCGGCAATGCCGTATTCAGTAATAACAACATCGCGCAGATGGCGCGGGATCGTCTCGTTACCGTAATTCCAGACAATGCTTGAGACAAGACCATCATCATCCTCGTGCGTAGAACGCAACATCATCAGTAACCGCGCATCCGGCAATGCGTGCGACATGGCGACGAAGTTATATTGACCACCCACACCGCTCACCACTTGTCCAGATTCAAGACCGTCGCTGACGGCTGCTCCCAACAGGGTAACCATCATGGTGGTATTCATGAACCGCGCTTTTTTTCGTTGCGCACGCTTCAGCTTTTCATCGCCATAAAGTTGATTGATGAAGTCAATGCGCGTCATGTCGATTTTTGCCAATTGCTGCAACGGCATGGTACGCAGATGTTGATAAAAATCACGCGGCCCGAGAAAAAATCCGCCGGTCATAACAATGCCATTAGTGAAGCGTTTGCCAAGCATGGCGGCTGCGATGCGGTCAAACGCCGCCGCGTTGCCTAGATCGTTATCAATGCGGATGGATTGCATCACCAGTTGCTCGCCATCAATTGATACTTCGGAACGCAGGATACCGTAGCGCTGCAAGAAAGCAAGGTCAGAGATTTGCAAGTGCTGATGAATACGGCCAGCTTCTAACAAGGCACGTAAGGTATCGGCATTGACCACTTCATGGTTAATCCGACCTTCGTTAATCAACTGCTGTAACACGACATCGCCATAAACCTCACGGCGAATAATATTCGCTTCAAACAATTTCAGAAATCCATTGACGAACATTTCCGAGCAACCATACAGCCCTTGAACGAAGCGACCCAGCTCGCGGTTAGCGAGGCCATCGATACACAGTAAATCGAGTGCGCGCCGATATTCTTCGCCATGGCGATCACGCACAATCAACGCATGCGCAATCGCATCGCCCAGTGCGCCGATGCCAATTTGCAGCGTGCCGCCATCTGTAACTAGGCTGGATGCGTGCAAGCCGATAGCGTAATCAACCGTATTGACCTTGCCGTTGGGCGGCGCAAATATCGCGTGCGTTGAAACCGGATCAGTCACCAGCACATCGAAAAAATCTGACGGGACTTCGGCCGTGTTCGGCATGAACGGCATCTGCCGGTTAACAACACCAATCATAAGTAGTGGCGTGCCAGCTGCACGTGAAATCTCTACGATTTCGAGAGTCAGATCGGGGTTGCTGGAAAGCGAATACACAGGTTGTTCGCCTTCACCATTGTCCTGCATGGCAATAGCCTGTGCGATAACATTCACGCCCTGTAACGCCATCTCGCGCGCCACAAATGTGTAGTTGGTAGCAATGTAGTTTTGCTGCGCAACCTCATTGCCAAGGTAATCGCCAGTTTTCATGAAAAACTCATGCACCGAAAGGTGCGACGGTAGCGAGCCCGCACGCAAATCTTTCACATAGTCGAGATCCGGATAGTCTTCGAATACGCGTGTCACTAACGGCTCAAGGAAATGCCGCTCAAGTTCACTCTTGCCGACTGGCTTCTCCAGTGATAGCGCGGTAATGATGCTCAAACGGCGCATCGGGTTTGCCTTGATGCGTCGATAAAGACTGTTGACGAATGGATTTGGCTTGCCCACACCAAGCGGTATCGCCAGCACAATATCGCCAGCAATGGTGCCGAGCAGATAATCAACCGCGCCTTCAATTGACGCAATAAGCTGAGGAGGTTTCATGAATGGTCACACAATAGAGGACTACACACATTGTGCGCCGACTGCTTGGCTGTATGTCAATGCAACTTAAAAATCCTGGCAATTACCCCCAGATTTAAAAACGAAACTCCAGTATAAACGGGCATTTCGGGACACTTATGCTCCAAACTACCCGCCGATACTGGGGGTTGATGTTTTTTATGCTTGCTTAATTTTGCAAATTGAAAAACATGTCGGCCTAAATGGGTTGCGTTCTCGCCAACAGCCACGCCTTTGCATCGCCCGCTACATGCGGCACCAAGCGGCGCGCTACTTCAGCGTGGTAAAGATTGAGCCAGGCGACTTCATCGGCGCGCAGCAACGTGATATCAATAAGACGCGTGTCAATCGGGCACAGAGTGAGCGTTTCAAATTTCAGAAATTCGCCGAAGCCCTCATTGCCGGCAGGTACATTGATAACCAAATTTTCAATACGGATGCCCCATTTTCCATCGCGATAAAGGCCGGGCTCGATTGAGGTGATCATGCCGGGCTCCATCGCGGTATGCGGATCGGGCATGGCCTGGCTGATCGTTTGCGGGCCTTCGTGAACATTCATGAAGTAACCCACGCCATGACCCGTGCCGTGACCATAATCGAAGCCCGCAGCCCAAATCGGTGCCCTAGCGAGCGCATCAAGATAGGGGGATTTCAAGCCATTCGGGAAGCGCGCGGCGGACAACGCAATCGTGCCTTTGAGCACCAGTGTGTAATCACGCTTTTGCTCGGCAGTGGTATTACCGATGGGCCACACCCGCGTAATATCGGTAGTGCCGCCGAGATATTGGCCGCCGGAATCGATTAGCAGCAAACCATCGCCTTCGATGATGGCGCAGGTTTCTGGTTTGGCACGGTAGTGGTTGAGCGCGCCATTAGCGTTAAAGCCGGCAATGGTGGCAAAGCTGCGGCTCACAAAACCCGTTTGTTTGGCGCGGGCAGCGGTAATGCGCTCATCGATGGTGACTTCAGTAATAACTTCTTTGCCCTGGGCGTTTTCAAACCAGGCATAAAATTCTGCCATTGCCGCGCCATCAAGTTCCATCGTGTGCCGCACATGATCGGCCTCCACAGTAGTCTTACGTGATTTCGCAAAGGTGGTGGGGTTGATAGCCTCAACGATGGGAGCATGCGCCGGGATTGATTGACGGGTATGGTAAGTCACGCGTCGCGGATCAATCATCACTGTTGCAGAAGGCAATTGACCAAGCACTACATGGAAGCGGTCATAGTGCTCAACACCAACACCATCTTTAGCCAGCGCAGCAATCAAAGTATCGGGAAGTTTACCCGGCATCACAAATAGCGTTGCGGCATCAATCCCAACTATCGCATGCGCCACAAATACCGGGTTAAAACTCACATCACTGCCGCGCAGGTTAAATAGATAGCCGATGTCATCCAGCGTCGATAGTACATGCCATTGAGCACCGGCTTTCTGCATGGCTTCACGCGTTGCCGCGAGCTTTTGTGCCCGGATATGGTCTGCGTGCGGTGCAATGTGTTCGTATACGGTTGCGGTGGGCAAAGTCGGACGATCACGCCAAACTTCATTGAATAAATCCACATCAGTCCGCAACACAACGCTGCGCGCGCCAAGCGCCGATTCAAGCGAACGCACGACCGCCAGCGCCATCACCGCGCCATCAACTGCGACCGTATTTCCACTGCCCACGTTTTGCGCCAACCAATCGATATGCTCCATGCTTGCGCCCGAGCGGATGCGGAACAGTTCAAAACCCGATCCGGCAATCTCCGTCTCCGCCTGTAGCCAATAGCGGCTATCGGCAAACAGCAGCGCCCGATCCAGAGTCACTACCACCGAGCCCATTGAGCCCGTAAAACCGGAGATCCATTCGCGGCCCATCCAGCGCTGGGGCAAATATTCCGACAGGTGTGGATCGCTCGAAGGGATCAGCACCGCAGAAATTGAAGCGCGCTGCATCGCCGCGCGAAGATCGCTTAAACGGGTACGCGTCACGGGGTTATTGGTGATGTGGGTGTCCATAGGAAGTCCGGTAGATTGGCAACAATAATGTTCTAACACAAGCGCAAGAATGCAGCCCTTGCAATAAGGCAATTATCATATTCTAAGTCACTTGATGATGGGCTGTATGCAGCGAATTTTTGCAAGGCAAATATTATATTAGTAAGTGATTGACACCGACACGTTCGCGCAGGCGGTGACGGCGGCGGTGACGGTGAAGCTTGAGTCCAACCAAAGGCCTAAGTCGCTACTAGCGCATGAAAAACTGCCGTTCGGGTTGGTGGTAATTTGCCTAGTTGATCTACTGCCAAGATTTCCCAGCCAGCTACAGCTGATTGAAATGTTATCGAGTGGCGGTGTAATGGCACCATTGATGAATCCACTTGAAGTAGGGTTGCTGGTGAATCTGATTCCGGTCACAGTGCAACCTGCTGGTGGCGCAATAACACCGGCCTGCGTGACCTGTACAGATTGGCCACCAACAGCAATGTTCCCGATTCGCAGCGAGGAGGAAGGGTTTGCACTGGCGATAAAATTTATCACCCCATTACCCATGCTGCTACCAGTCCCAACGGTGAGCCATAATGAATCCGACACGGCCGTCCAAGCGCAACTTGGCGCAGAGGCAGTCAAACTGATACTGCCCGCGCCGCCTGCTGCCGGGATGGCGCTCGCGGCTGACAGCGTGAACGAACATGCCGCATCCTGTATGAAGTTTGTTGCCTGAACGAAGCTCATTCCAGAGAGTAATCCGCTAACTGTAATTGATGCCATACGGGTCACTGGCGCGACATTGGCACTCGCGCTCCAGCTAACGACATCACTGCCGCCACCAATTGAGCCGGTAAGAATACTGAGCCAGGAAGGGTCGCTAGACTCAGCTTTCCAGCTGCATCCTGACGTCGTACTTACACTGATCCTACCGACTCCACCGCTATTGGGAATGGACGTGCCGGTATTGCTCAAACTATATTGACAACCCGAAGGTACGTAGACACATGATCGAGTAGTTTCCGGCCAAGCGCCGCCCGTGCAGTTGGCCGGGTTCCGCGACAAAATATTTCGTGTCTGCATATTGTTCGGCTGGCAAGCCATCCAGTCGAAATACAGATAGCCAATGCAAAGTGGCGGCGGCGGTAATTTATTGGCGGCAATAACTAGAATTTCATCAATAAAATTTGGTGAGGTCCAACAACTGTCATCTTGCGGAATGACCGCGGTAGGTGGCTGACGCGCGTTTAACGCTTCCTTTAACGAGGCATGAATCTGCTCAGAGGTCAGGCTGGGATAGCGCCTCCACACGGCATCAAGCACGCTCGCAACTTCCGGGCCGGCAAATGAAGTACCCCCGCAACTTACGGGGAAAGCTGTATTTACAACACCTTTGGCACATGCATAGACCATGCTTCCACTTGAGTCGTCAGCCAGATGGTTGAAGTCTGCACTCTTGGCACCGTTATGATCGGTGCCACCAACAATCACAATGCGCTTGAACGCCTTGGGAAATTCATTCCGTAATGCGTTCAGTCCGCCATCCAGCTCCCATCCTGAATTGCCGGCGATGATTGTTATCAGACTTTGGTCTGCTTTAGCTGGCGAACTAATACTGATTTGCTCCATGGCACTAAAGAAGTCCCAAAGCAACACGTATTGTTGAAATGTCCAATGCCGTGTCACGCTCTGGCGGCAAGCGCTCGTACAAAGGCCCACAACAGCACAGCCCGCCGCGACGCATAGTCCGTCGGTATTTCTACTCGGGCCACCACTCTGCGTAAATGGCGGCAGGCCATAGGGATCGATATTCAACGAGATGTTGATCACTTGTCTCTCACCGGTCGCAACCGAATTGAGTTTCGCCAATACCTGATCAGCGACATCTACAGGATTTTGGGCATTTCCAGTCGGCGTTTCTAGTGTGAAAGCACCATTTCGGCGGTTCGCGATATTGGTGACAATCGTTCCATGATTGTCCCGGCAGTTGTTGCCAGTCGTTGCTGAGTCAAAGTCCAGTGTGTAATTTGCCCCGCGTGCGCTTGGAATAACGGCAGATCCTTCCACCACCCAAGAAAACGAATACATTGCACTCAGGAAGGCAGACTCTCTCCCCAAACCGGCATCAAAAATATACAGCCCCAGACTTGGCGACTGCGAAATGAGTCGCGCCCCAAGCTGAGTTGCAGCCTCCCGGACGGTGCGGGCGGGTGTGGCCGGCATGACCATCAATTTAGCCCAACCCAAAAAAGCGCCATTCGCGGTGAATTGCTCGCCACCCTTGGTGATAAACGGCAACGTTACTTGTTCTGGAAAGACCCCGGAAAACCGAACGCTCTGGGAACCGGTACCGTTCAAGGTTTCGCTGGGAAGCACCTGAATGACCTCGTGGCCGACAGGTGCGGTTCCGGCATTGTCGATGACCGTTGGCGCAGAGGGGACCTTGCCAATAGCTTTCATCAGCCAAACTGCAAGGCCACCATCCGGACGTAGCCAGATAATGTCGGTCATGCCGTCACCATCAAGATCCCCCGCCGCATAGTATCGCCAAGTCGGATTGGCATTGGCGAAAACATATGTTGTCACTGCAGCGGCCAGCGGCGAAGCCGTACAAGACGCGTTGCGATCATCGGGGTTAGCCGTTGGTGGCGGTAATGTCGCACCGGTTGCATCCAATTGCATCATCAAGACTTGGCCTGAGCTGCGGTTGCGGATCAAAATTTCGCCCAAATGGTTTCCGGTAAAATCACCTAGCTTCACCACTTCATAATCACCTGGCGGAAGCGATCCGGCCGCAAGATTGGCGCAAGTGCGCCCAGTCGTTGCCATCAATGCCCTGAGCTGCCCATCGGGGCTGATGTAAATCATGTCAGCCGCGCCATCGCCGTTAAGATCGGCCGCGCCCAGGAGACGCCAATTGAGCGGGGCTCCACCCCGTTTGCGAACTTGGGTAACACTGGCACCATTTGTGAACCAGATATAGGAGACACCGGTATCTGGCGAATCAGGCGCAACATAACGCCAAACGAGATCGGCGTAACCGTCGCCATCCAGGTCACCTACTACTTGAACGTCCCAGGTACGTTTGACGCTTCGCAGCAACACATTATTGGTAGCGGCACCATCAGTCCAAATCCGGACGTCGCCCGATTCACCCTGCGTCAGATCCTGAAAAACAAAATCAGACTTTCCGTTTCCGTTGAATTCTGCTGCACCGAGAAGACGGAAGGCTGGACCAGGATCTGCGGCGGGTGTAAATATCAAAGCATTGTTAGTCCAGCGTCCCAACATCGTTTGACCAGTACTATTGCGCAGCAATATTTGACTTTTGCCGTTACCGTCAACGTCAAGTCCGCCAATCGCTGACGCAGTACCGGTTAGGATGGCAAGGAAAATTGCAACGATGCTATGCAAGCGTCGCACAGAATATCGGGAAATGGGCATCAGAGCCTCTCTTCACCATCCCACAGTACGACAATGGTTAGACGGAAAGTGCCGATTTACTCTTGGGTTCGGACCACGCCACTTAGGGATCAAGATACTTATACGCCGGTTTAGATATTTCTGCATCGGCTCTGGATGTGTCCCTGCGGCATCCCAGCTTAATTCAAATGAAATACGATTTTGTCAAAAGACACTAACAGCCACGTAATCAGGATTTTTGTAAACTGCTGGGCTGCTGCAATTAGGTTTCCGCAAAATTATGAGCGGAACCTGATTTAGTGGACGGGCAAGTCGATGAATTATGAACGAGGCCCGCTTACTCAGTATGCTTAATCCCAGTTGCGCTAAATATGGACCATAAAAAACTCAATCTATTTTATACAGCCAACATCGGTAAACGGCACCAGTTCTTGCAAAAAAACGGCCGCATCAAGCGGCCGCTTTTATGTTTATGGTGAAATTACAGGCGAGAGAAACTGTCGCCTTCAACGCGAACCCGGTCACCAGCTTGAACCGACGTCGCTGCATTGACTGTGATGGTACGGAAGCTGCCGTCATCAAGACGAACCCGAACCTGATAACGGGTCGACGCATTACGATTTTTCTCGATTGCATTGCCTGCCAATGCACCGCCAACAGCACCGGCTACCGTGGCCACATCTTTACCGCGTCCACCACCGACTTGATGGCCGAGCACACCGCCGAGCACGCCACCGATTACAGCGCCGGTACCGTTACTTTGGCCAGCAACTTCCGTCGCGTTGACTGACTCGACTGTTCCGCAGTCAGCACATTTCGCCACAACGGGCTTATTGCTGGCCACAACAACTGGTGCGGATGTATTACCTGATGAGGAGTGACCAGTTTTTGCAGTTTGAGTAGCTGGTTTCGCGGCCTTTTGAGCAGTCGAATTATCCATGTTGGCATTTGATGTTGGCAGCCATCCCATCAATGCAGCAACACCGGCAATGCTCACCAAAATAATGGCAATTGCGGCGATGATCATAATGGGGTGAATCTTGCTCGGCGAAGTATAGACGGGGGTATTCATTGTTGGCTCCTTTGGGTTATTTCAGCGAATAAAACAGGTAAAAGTTTTTTGCGCCAAACTGTACTAACGTACATAGCCAAATGTTACTAATTCAATTTAGCTTGGCTAGTCAGCACGTATCGAGAGCTCGTGTAGGGAAATGCTGACAAATGATGGCGCGGTGACCGAGTCGGTATCCGAGCAGCTATATATAGCGATCTGCGCTATTTAATTTTTTCAGTACGATCGCAACGGTATTTCGTTACGATCGGTGTGCAGTCAGGCAATCTGTTTGATCGGAATTTCTTTCCGACGATTGCTGGATTTACGCACTACTCCCGGTGCATAGGTCTTGGCAACATAGTCATCCACCAGCGCCTGAAATTCCGCGGCGATCTTATCGCCCTTCAAGGTAATAGCCTTTTCGCCATCGATATAAACCGGTGCAACGGGGCGTTCGCCCGAGCCAGGCAGTGAGATACCGATGTTGGCGAGTTTGGATTCGCCAGGGCCATTGACCACGCAGCCCATTACTGCGACATGCATATCTTCCACGCCAGGATATTGGCTTTTCCAGATCGGCATTTGATTGCGCAAATATGTTTGGATGCTTTCGGCCAGCTCCTGGAAATAGGTGCTGGTGGTGCGCCCGCAGCCGGGACAAGCAGCAACCATCGGCGTGAATGCGCGCAGTCCCATGGTCTGCAAAATTTCCTGAGCAACGACGACTTCTTTGGTGCGGTCACCATTTGGTTCAGGCGTAAGCGAAATGCGAATGGTATCGCCGATGCCTTCTTGCAACAGCACTGACAACGCGGCGGTGGAAGCAACGATACCTTTGGAACCCATTCCCGCCTCGGTCAGACCGAGGTGCAGCGGATAATCGCAACGCTTGGCAAGATCGCGATAGACAGCGATTAAATCCTGCACCGCGCTGACCTTACAGGAAAGAATAATTTTATCGCCCGCTAGGCCAAGCGCTTCGGCTTTGGCTGCGCTTTCCAATGCGGAGACGATGAGTGCTTCACGCATAACGGCATCAGCCTCCCTGGGCTCAGGCAGCAGGCTGTTCTCATCCATCATGCGGGCAATGAGTTCTGGATCGAGCGAGCCCCAGTTAACGCCGATGCGAACCGGCTTGTCGAATTTAATGGCGGCCTGAATCATCGCACCGAATTGATCATCACGCTTGCTACCCTGCCCTACGTTGCCTGGATTGATGCGCAGCTTTGCGAGCGCCATGGCGCAACCAGGCACTTCAGTCAAGAGCTTGTGCCCGTTGAAATGAAAATCGCCCACCAGCGGTACGTTGACGCCGATGGCATCAAGCTGTTTGCGAATTTCCGGCACAGCACGTGCGGCTGCCAAGGTGTTCACGGTGATACGAACAATTTCGGAGCCGGCGCGAGCCAGTTCAGCGACCTGCTTGACGGTGGCGGCGATATCCTCGGTATCGGTGTTGGTCATTGATTGCACCAAGATCGGTGCATCACCACCTACCAATATATGACCTATCTTGACTTGGCGGGATTGACGACGAGCGGTGATGTTGAACATGATTTAACTTTTAAAAATTTAAGCGTTGCGCAATATATCGTGCTTATTTTACGGTGACGCGCGCAACCGATAATTTCGTGTGGGGCGCTAAGTCCACTTCTTTACCGTTATAGGCCATGCGAGTCACACCCGCCTTGCCTACTACAACAGAAAATGGCGCACGACCCACCGCTTCATCGACGTCGCCAGCTTTGTAGCGACGGGAGAGAATCGTTTTGCCAGTACTATCGGCAACCTCCACCCAAGAATCTCCCGAGAATGTAAAGCCGAGCATGCCCGTACCAGCTGCGCGCGGTGCAGCTATGGGTGCTGCAGCGATTGCAGCTGATGGCGCAGCTTTCGATTTAAGGTCTGGCACAACTGATGCCGCCTGTGCAGTTGTCGAAATGGGGGGAGTCATTGGCTGCAAGATTGATGTTTTGCTTTGCAGCCCGCCGCCCTCTTTTTGCGCGTTGGTTGCCGCATCGATGGCTGCTTGGCTAGACACAGTAACCATGGATCCAGGTCCAGCACCATCTGGTAGCGGTGTCGGCATTATTGAGGCAGGCTCAGCGGTTGGCGTAACAGGTGACGTGACTTCGGCAGCCGCCACTACTTCAGTCGCATTAGCTATAGCAGGTTTAGGCCGACCACCCTCTGCCAAATTGGGCCGTATAAATTCCCACCAGTACCAGACAGCACCTGCGAGTAGTAACATCACCCCCGCCACCATTGCAATGCGCACTTTGGGCGAGGCTATTTCTCGGGGACCGATATTGATCTTGATGTCCTGATTCGGCAGCACAATGGCGGCGTGCTTGGATACTGCCGCAATGCTATGAGTCTGCTCGAGTAACAGAATCGCCTGTGCAGAATCCACTTGCACGACTTTTGCGTAATTGCGCACAAAACCACGCAAAAATGTACCAGACGGCAAGCTGTTGTAATCCGCTTTTTCCAATGCGTCGATCTGACGTACTGCCATGCGTAGCCGGGTCGCAACATCACCCTTCGAAAGACCGGCCTTTTCTCGAGCCGCACCAAGCAATTCACCGGGAGATATTGGCGTTTGATTTTTTTCGGGCGCTATGCCAAAAGCAGCTTCATTGGCAAGGTTGGTAACACCTGTATCAACGGCGAAGCCAGCAGAAGCATCTGCACTCCCGTATGAATGGTCGTGTTCTGCAGTTCTTAAATCAGTGGACGTCATTGAAGTCTGCCTTGAAGTCGCAATAGTTTCAGGTTAGCGCGCATCCAGCGCCAACTTGGTCTGCGGCGCATCGGGAAAACGGCGGCGCAACTGCTGAATATAGCTCGCTTCGGCCGTTTTGTCGCCTTGCATGTGGGCAATTTGCACACCGAGATATAAGGCGCTGACCGAGGGCGCCTGTACCAGTTGGTTATGCCGCGCCAACAAGCTTTCTGCTTCCTTGACCTGACCTTGCGTATAGCGCATTTCAGCCAGCTCGTACATGGCTTGTGCATAGTTGGGCTGGCGTTGAAGTGCCGCGGTCAGCTGTGACTCCGCCCTAGCCATATCACCCATGCGGCGAGCGCAAACGCCAGCATTGAAAAGTGCCCGCTCTGGTGTGGCGTAAAGCGGGTTTTGGAGCGCTTTCTCGAAATACGGTATCCCCTTGGCGGGCGATTGCCGGTCGCAAACAAACCAGCCCAAGTTATTCAAGGTTTCTGAATCATTAGGCGCTATTTTAAGTGCCTGCTCATAGGCCTGTTGCGCTTTGGCATCCTGACGCAAATTCATATAGATAATGCCAAGCATATTGTAAGCGGGCGCATAGTTTGCATTGGCAGAAATAGCCTGCTCCGCAGCCTCAAGCGCAACGGCCATTTTGTCTAGCCGATAATATTCAGCCGCGCGCTCGGTATGAATCTGCGCACGGTACAAAGCGTCAGATTTGGCAGCCTGGTCTGGCACTTTATTTTCAACCGTGGTACTTGATACGCAGCCGCCGAGGGCAAATAAAATGCTTAGTGGCACCGCAAGATTTAACAAAAACTGTTTCAAATCGATTCTCCTATTTTTGTTATACCGGGATGGATTTCAACGCAATGGTCTTACGATTCGATTTATCAACAACCTGTCCTGCCAGCTGACCGCAGGCGGCATCGATATCATCCCCACGGGTTTTGCGAATAGTGACAATCAAGTCTGCATTTTGCAGCACTTCGCGGAAACGGTGTATGGCATTGTTGCTCGATCGCTGATAATCGGCTTGCGGAAACGGATTCCACGGAATCAGGTTGATTTTACATTTGATATTAGCCACCAGCTTAACCAACTCATGCGCGTGCTGGACCGAATCATTTACGCCACTCAGCATCACGTATTCAAAGGTCACAAAATCACGTGGCGCAGCTTCAAGATAATCTTTAATTGCGGCAAACAATTCTGCCAGCGGATACTTTTGATTGATCGGCACCAGTACATCCCGCAACGCGTCGTTTGGTGCATGTAAGGATACCGCCAATGCGACCGGGCACCGTGACTTCAAACGAATCAAATTCGGCACTATGCCGGAGGTCGACAAAGTCACACGCCGACGCGACAAACCATAGCCGTGGTCATCCAGCATGATATCCATCGCATTGGTCACCGGATCAAAATTCGCCAGCGGCTCACCCATGCCCATCATCACCACGTTGCTGACGATGCGCTCATCTTTGGGATTGCGGCCCATGGCTTTATTGGCCCACCATAGCTGACCAATAATCTCGGCGGTCGTCAGATTACGGTTAAAACCCTGTTTGCCGGTTGAACAAAAAGTACAGTCGAGCGCACAACCGACTTGGCTGGACACACACAACGTGCCGCGATCATCTTCCGGAATAAACACCACCTCAATCCCATTGCCCGTGCCCACATCCAGCAACCATTTGCGGGTGCCGTCTTTCGACTCTTGAGAGGTCATTAGCTTTGGCGGCATGATAGTCGCCACAAGTGGCAATTTTTCGCGCAGTGATTTGGCAAGATCCGTCATGGCATCGAAATTATCAACGCCAAAATGATGAATCCAACGAAATACCTGCTTGGCGCGGAAAGCCTTTTCCCCCAACCCGGCAAAAAAGGCCGTCATCTCGGGCAAGGTCATGCCCAAGAGATTCGGTTTATCGCCTTGCGCGTTTTGGGGAACGGCCATTTAATTTCACCTTCTGGTCCACGCATGAAGCTGATGGGTGTCACCTTCGTGGATTGCAGCGCTAACTTAGACTTCAACGACGAGCTGCAGACCCAAAAATTAACGCGAGTAAATATTCAATGCCGGAAAAAAGTAGGCGATTTCAGCAGCGGCCGTTTCTGGCGCATCTGAACCGTGAACCGCATTTGCATCAATTGAATCGGCAAAGTCAGCGCGAATCGTGCCGGGTACCGCTTTTTTAGGGTCAGTAGCACCCATTAAATCACGATTTTTCAAAATAGCGCCTTCACCTTCCAGAACCTGCGCCATTACTGGGCCCGAGATCATGAAGGTGACGAGATCATTGAAAAAAGGACGGGCTTTATGCACTGCGTAAAAACCTTCAGCTTCTGCTCGTGAAAGATGAATCATGCGTGCAGCAATCACCGTTAAGCCTGCGTCCTCAAAACGGGAATAAATTTTACCAATAACGTTTTTAGCAACTGCATCAGGTTTGATAATAGAAAAAGTGCGCTCGACTGCCATTTGAAGATTCTCCGATAACTGAATGAAAACACGCGATTTTAGCACGGCGAGGAGAATTTTCAGTGTCCGGCATAGTGAAAAGTCGTATTAAGACTTCGGCGCAATACTGTAATCAAACTCGTAAGAATGCTTGCCATCCGCGATGATGATATTCATCTTGCCGCTCAGCCCCACCAACTGGTCAGTGCCGGAATCTGGCACCACGGTAACTGAGAGTGTTGGCGCACCGCGATTCATGGTGCCGGTGTGCTGCAGTACAAAGCTGCCGCTGCGGCCATGCAGAGTGCCGGTGACGCGCTCCATCGCCACATAACCGGCGGAACCTTTTACACCGGTTTGTACTGCCAACATTTGGCCCTGGCTGGTAGCGCTCAGATCGCCATGAAATTGCTTGTCAATGGTCATCCTGCCGGGTGCTGCAGAGACGGCATTTTCCACGGGCGGTTGAGAGGTAAGCTTTACATCGAAAGCGCCGACGGCGTGCAGGTTCATGGCTTTTTCCCTTTGAGTTTGTTGTTGGCTGGCTAATGAGGCAGTTGCATCAAGCGCCCAGCTTGGGATAAGAGCAGCACAAATGCAGGCTGCCAAGCCAGCAGTTATCTGAAAACGGGGTTTCATATTGTGTTTTGTCCATTATTTAGTTTGATTCAATAACAGTTCCAACCGGTCACGCTTTCGTTGGATAATAAATTCATGTCCACCGGCCTGATGCGGCCTGCTTTCCGGCGACTCTCGAAATAATTGCACAGCCCAATCTTCAAGTTGCGAATGTGAAGCCGTGGTGATATTTTGCCAGCGCAACCAATAGTAAAGCGCATTCACTTGTCGTGGCAGCTTGTCGTTGGATGGCAACACGTCAAGTGCATCCGCAAACGCTTCTGTGCCGTTCCACCTGAGATCAATCTTCGCCAGCGCTTCATTGAGCTCAGCATTTTCCGCCGCATGGCGAGCGGTGCGGGCAAGAGACTCGGCGTATTGCGGGAAACGTTCGGCAATAACAGGCACTAATTGATGACGGATAAAATTACGGGTGTAAGCCGTGTCGTTATTGGATTCATCTTCAATCCAGCGAAGTGAGTGTGCTGTTGCGTAGGCTTCAATTGATTCGCGACTAATGGCGAGTAGCGGGCGCAGCAAAGTTTTAGTCGCGGAAAGCGCCCTTGCCTCGCCCATGGCAGCCAGGCCCTTTAGGCCGGTTCCGCGCAACATTTGATGCAACACGGTTTCGGCCTGATCATCTTGATGCTGTGCGGTGAGAATAAATGCAGCATGGTTTTTTTGCAGTGCTCGGTAGCGCGCTTCACGCGCCGCAGCTTCCAATCCTGCACCTGAATTGCTATCCACAGCGATAACTTCAACCGTGATGGGGATATCGCGTTGCAGACACTCCGCATGGCAAAAATCAGCCCACGCATTCGCGTTGGGACTGATGCCATGATTAACGTGAATTGCCTGAAGAGCCAAGCTGGGCAAGGACTTGTCGAGTCTGAGACGATGCAAAATTTCGAGCAGCACTATTGAGTCAACGCCACCCGAAAAAGCGATGGCCAGTGGTTTCATGTTTATATGGTGGCGCGCCAGAAAATCCGCCACATGATTTTTAAGAATTGTTTCGACGGGCTCAATCATGATTACTGACTTGCTGCCACTACTCCGACACTTCTTTGAATTTCCCTAGTTCCAGCAATTTTTTCTGCCGATCCAGCACCAGCTTGTCAGTCGATTTTTCCTGCAGGTGCTTGAGTGAATCTGCAATCGCTTTCTTCAATGTTTGCGCCATAGCAGCGGGATCACGATGCGCGCCCCCCAGGGGCTCATTGAGAACTTTGTCAATCAAGCCCAGCGCTTTTAATTTTGGTGCGGTGATCTGCATAATCTCGGCAGCTTCTGATGCTTTGGTTGAATCTTTCCACAAAATCGAAGCGCAGCCCTCGGGTGAGATCACCGAGTAGGTTGAATACTGCAGCATGAAAGTTAAATCGCCGACCGCAATTGCCAAGGCTCCACCGGAACCGCCTTCGCCGATAATGGTGCAGATAATCGGCACCCGCAGTCCAGCCAGAACATAAAGATTTTGCCCAATCGCTTCCGACTGCCCGCGCTCTTCTGCTCCAACACCAGGATATGCGCCGGGGGTGTCAATAAAAGTCAGCAACGGCACACCGAACTTTTCCGCAAGCTTCATTAATCTGAGCGCCTTGCGATAGCCTTCCGGACGCGGCATGCCAAAATTTCGGAATTGGCGTTCTTTAGTATCACGACCTTTTTGATGGCCGATCACCATCACACTTTGGCCATTGAATCGGGCCATACCACCAACAATGGCGGCGTCATCCGCATAGGAACGATCACCATGCAACTCCTCAAAATCGGTGGTGATCGCATTAATATAATCAAGCGAATATGGCCGCTGAGGATGCCGCGCAACTTGACTTATTTGCCATGCATTGAGCTTGGCGTAGATGTCTTTGGTCAGGCCCTGGCTCTTTTTAGCGAGCTTTTCGATCTCAGCAGAAATATCGACGGCCGAATCGTCCTGTACAAAGCGTAGCTCCTCGATTTTGCCTTCCAATTCGGCAATAGGCGATTCGAAATCAAGAAAATTGGGTTTAGGTGTGCTCATTCGATGCGTAAAGGTGTTTGGCAACTGGGAATGATACCAAGTTGTATCGGTATAATCGCATGTAACTTAAATTCAACTAATTTTGCATGAAAGTGTCTCAACCAGCATGGCCAATCGACTCTCTAGAATTACCACCCGAACAGGCGATGATGGCTCAACCGGCTTAGGCGATGGTGCCCGCATCCAAAAATCTGCGCTTCGCGTAATGGCAATGGGCGAAGTTGATGAATTAAATAGCCAAATTGGTGTGTTACTGACCGAGCCTCTGCCCGTTTTTGCCTCTACCATGCTGACCCGAATACAAAATCAATTATTCGATCTAGGTGGCGAAATTTGTATTCCCGGACATATTGCAATCAACACTTCGCACGTCTTATTTCTGGATGAAGCAATTGCCCAATTGAATGCCGATTTGCCTCCTTTAAAAGAATTTATCTTGCCCGGCGGCTCACGTGCTGCCGCATTTGCGCACGTGGCACGTACCGTTGCGCGGCGCGCCGAACGCACTCTGGTGGCGCTAGGCTTTGAGCCAGCGCAGCAGATTTCTGCATTATCGTTGCAATATTTGAACCGATTATCTGATTTGCTCTTTATAATTAGTCGTACGCTTAATCGGCATGCTGGTGTCGCGGATGTTTGTTGGTCTCGTGAACCGGACGGGTCATAAAATCATGGATAAATAAACTGATGGCTGATCTCGAACTCAACGAAAAACTGGCTTCACTCTTATCACGCTGCGGGATAGGTGATAAAAAAGCATTCGCTTCTTTATATGAAGCAACCAATTCGAAACTGTTTGCAGTTTCGCTGCGTATAGTCAGGGAACGGCATCTCGCCGAGGAAGCCCTGCAGGATAGTTTTGTGAATATTTGGAAAAATGCATCAACTTATGCCGTTGCCAAATCCGCACCCATGACATGGATGGCGGCTATCGTGCGCAACCGCAGCCTTGATATTGTGCGTCGCCCTCATCTTGAAATTCAGGATGAAGAGGAATATTTCACGCTAAATCTGGAAGATGGGCGGGCCGGTCCACATGAACAATTGACCGAAGGTCGCGAGGCCGCGCAGATTGAGTCCTGCATGAAAGCGCTGGAGGCAGATCAGCGGCAGACAATTTCGCTCGCGTTTTTCCACGGACTTTCGCATTCGGAAGTTTCGGATCATTTGGGCAGGCCGCTCGGCACCATCAAAACGCATATTCGGCGCGGATTACTCAAACTCAAAAATTGCCTCGATGATCATGTTAGAGGTTTAGCATGAGAATCATCAATCCCGAACTGCGCGGCCGTCTAGCCTCTGAGTATGTATTGGGCACCTTGCGTGGTGGTGCTCGTCGACGCTTTGAACAGTTTTTGAAAAGTGATTATGCCCTTCGCGCGGAAGTCGCCAAATGGGAAACTCACCTCACCCCGCTTATTGAACGGCTGAAACCAGTTGTGCCCCCGGTTCATGTATGGGCCAATATTGAAGCGAGAATCGGCGGCGCAAGCATCGCAACTTCAACAACCCAAGCGGGCTGGCTAGGCAGTCTGAAGTTCTGGCGCGGTCTCGGCGTGGCCACATCGCTCATGGCCAGTGTCTTATTTGCGGCATTGTTGACGCTTAAAAGCAACGAAGCCCCCAGCACTGACCCTGTGATGTTAGCAGTCCTGGAAGACCAAGGTATAGCCCGTATGGTGATTGAACAGCCCAAGACTGGTTTGCTGATGGTCAAAATGGTCAAGCCATGGGGTGTTGTGCCCAATCAAAGTATGGAGTTGTGGGTAATACCGAAGGATGGAGCGCCGCGAACATTAGGCGTTATCAACGACGACGGCGAAACCAAAATCACCATGCCGGATATGGAACTTCGCTTGACTGACGGTACTGTGTTCGCCATCACCAACGAACCCAAAGGTGGTTCACCTACCGGTAAGCCCACCGGCTCGATCATGTGTAAAGGCACTATTGCGCGCATGCCAGCGAAAGCTGATACCAAACAGCGCGGACAAATTTAGCTTTTATCAAGACATGAAACTCTAGCATTGGCACGGGTTTTGAGGCGAAAATGAGTGTTAGTGCCGTTGGATATTAATGTTTTATTTTTAGAACCCGCAACACCGGTAATGGTTACTTGTATTTGTCGCCGCGTGAAAAAATGCGGTGTTGATTCTGCGCAAGCCCATTAATTTGTCCCGTGATAGCATCGATTGGCCCGCTAACCGATGATCTCGCCAGTCTATGTCCACCACTGCATACATTACCCACCCATCTTTCCTTAAACATGAAATGGGTGCAGATCACCCCGAGTGCGCGGCGCGTCTTGAAGTAATCAACGACTACCTGCTGTCGCAGGGCTTGCTGGGGATGATGCCTCCCTATGAAGCACCTGCCGCGACGCATGAACAATTGTTACGCGCGCACACCGCTCATTATTTGGCAGAGATTGTGGCGATGTCGCCCAACGCTGGTTATGTTCAGGTGGATCCCGATACCAAGATGAACCCACACACTCTAAATGCCGCGCACCATGCCGCTGGCGCAGCGGTGCTGGCAACTGATCTGGTAATGGCGAGTGAAGTAACCAACGCTTTCTGTGCGGTACGGCCACCCGGCCACCATGCTGAGCGCGATGCTGGAATGGGTTTTTGTTTTTTCAATAACGTCGCCGTGGGCATTCGCCATGCGCAGCGCCATCACGGCCTCAAGCGTGTTGCGCTGGTTGATTTCGATGTACATCACGGCAATGGCAGCGAAGATATTTTGGCCGGTGATGATGAAGTGCTGATGGTGTCTACGTTTCAGCATCCGCTATATCCATATCTGGGCGAAACTCCCAAAGGCGCAAACATGCTTAATGTGCCACTTGCGCCGCGCACATACGGTGATGCGATGCGCAAGGTGGTGATGGAGCGCTGGCTGCCTGCGTTGGAAGCATTCCGCCCCGAACTGATTTATATTTCAGCTGGCTTTGATGCCCATCGCGATGACGATATGGCTAGTCTTGGCTGGTTGGAAGCTGATTATGCATGGGTTACCGCGCGTCTAGTCGAGGTGGCGAACCGCCACGCACAGGGTCGTATCATTTCGATCTTGGAAGGCGGTTATGAATTGCATGCTCTGGCTCGCAGCGTAGGCGCGCACGTTGGCGTACTCATGGGCGCGGTGGACGCGTGAAGTTTCAATATTTAGCGCCGTTATTTGATCCAGCATTGATCTTTGTTTATGCGCAAGATCATGCGCCTTCATCCAGTGCCGCGCTCCTAAACACCGCACTCGACGAAGATGCATTTACCGGCACCATCACCCGTGTACAGGCAACACAAGCTGGCTTTGCAGCTATCGATATCAGCACCCGCCCTGACCTCGCCCTGATTGCGGTGGGCGATGACAAGGTGATTGCGGCACTTAGCCACGCTGCCCAAGCACGAGTACGGGCGGCAATTATTTACGATACGGCACAGCCGCATATTGAAATCTTAAAAGAGATTGCTGAACATCACGGCATTCACCTGCTTGGTCCGGGATCATTGGGTTTACAGCGGCCTCATATCAAGCTCAATGCCTGCATTGCCGGTAGCTTGCAGGGCACGGGAAAATTGGCACTCATATCGCAATCAGGCGCATTGACGGCAGCGATGCTTGATTGGGCCGAATCAAACGCGGTGACGTTTTCGGCTGTGGTGGCAACCGGTCGGTCGGCCGCACTTGATATCGCTGACTTGTTGGATTTTCTAGCGCAAGACTCGCATACACACAGCATCGTGATGTACATGGAAGGTATTCGCAGCGGCCGGCGTTTTATGAGCGCCTTGCGTGCGGCAGCAAGAGCCAAGCCAGTGATCGTGTTGAAGGCGGGGCGTCGCGAACGCGGACGCCAGGCCGCACTTACCCACACCGGCACCATGATCGGCGGCGATGATGTATTCGATGCCGCCTTGCAGCGCGCGGGTGCGGTGCGGGTGGATAGTTTTGTACAACTATTTTCGGCCGCAAAATGTTTGGCTGCACGCTACAAGCCGGTGGGCAACAGACTGGGTGTCATAGGCAACGGCGGAGGCCCCGGGGTGCTGGCGGCAGACTATGCCTATCTGCGAGGTGTTGACGTGCCCGCTCTATCCAAAGCTACCTTAGCGCAATTACGAACCGCGCTTCCCCAAGCTTCCTCAATCGAAAATCCGGTTGACCTTGGCGAGCATGCCGAAGCTGCAGATTTCATTGCTGCCGCCGAAGTATTGGCCGCCTCGAAGGATGTGGATGGGGTATTAGTGGTGGTAACGCCCAAGCCCGGCATCGATATTGCCGCCATTGCGCGCGGCGCGACCGCACGCCTGCCAGGCATCTACAAGCCGGTCATCGGCTGTTGGATGGGTGAGACACGAGTGCGCGAAACGCGGCGTATGGTCAATGCTGCCGGCTTGCCCGTATTCCGGTTGCCTGAAGCTGCCGTCGATGCATTCGCCAACATTGCCTCGTTTTACAGCAACCAGCAAATGCTGATGCAATCGCCGCCACCGTTGAATGTGGATATGCTGGATGACGCACCTGATGTGGCGGGCGCAAGAACTTTAATTAAGAGTGTACTGGTGGCTGGTCGCAATGTACTCACGGAGACAGAATCAAAAGCACTACTCACTGCATTTCGCATTCCCGTTACTACCACCGAGGTAGCACATTCAGCGGAGCAGGCCGTTGAGATTGCGCAACATCTGGGCTTTCCAGTGGTCATCAAAATTAATTCGCCCGATATTGCACACAAATCCGATGTTGGCGGTGTGATGCTGAATGTGCGTTCAGCTCAACAGGTACGCGCGGTATTTGCTGGCATGCTGGAAGAAGTTGCCCACCGTGCGCCAGAGGCTAAGGTAGATGGCGTATCGCTGCAACGCATGATCACCAAACGGCATGGGCGTGAATTTTATGTGGGTATGACTACTGATGAATTATTCGGACCGGTCATAACTTTCGGCGCGGGTGGCACGATGATCGAAGTAATCGACGATCGTTCGGTGGCCCTCCCGCCGCTGAACCCATTTCTGGCTCGGCGGCTGATCGAGGGCGCACGCTCAGCCGCCGTATTGGGTGAATGGCGCGGCATGCCGCCCGCGCGAATCGAAGCTCTAGAGTATTTATTATTGCGCGTCTCAGAAATGATTTGCGAATTACCCGAGCTTAAAGAACTCGATATTAACCCGGTGATTCTCGACGAGACTGGTGCTGCTGTCGTGGATGCACGGGCAGTGATTTGCATGGCATCGGCTAATACCGACGCAATGCATCAAATGCCCTACGCACACATGGCGATACTGCCTTATCCGAACTCACTCACGCGCAACATCATTACCCGTGATGGCATTCATTGCCAGTTCCGTCCGATCCGCCCCGAGGATGCCGATGCGCTGCAGAAATTTGTCCGCACCCTTTCCGACGAAGCCCGTTACATGCGCTTTCTCTCGACCATTACGGAATTATCGCCATCGCAGTTGGCGCGCTTCACCCAGATTGATTACGACCGTGAGATGGCTATCGTGGTCACCATTGAGAGTGTCGATATGGGCGAGAGCATTATTGGCGTCGCTCGCTATTTATTAAATCCTGATGCGGTCACAGCTGAATTTGCTTTGGTGGTTGCTGATGAGTTTCAGGGGCGCGGTATCGGTGCCGAATTGATGAAGCGCATTTGCGAAATTGCGCGGGGTCGTGGCCTCACGGCGATCATCGGGTTCGTTCTGACCAGAAATATTGACATGCTGTCGCTGATGAGCAGGCTAGGCTTCACCGAAGAAACAGACTCGGACGATGCCGAACTGCGACGCGTGGTGATGACGCTTTGAGCGCTCACTCCAAACTCACCCTAACAAGCACGTCTTAATTTTTCTATATATTTTTCGTCGAGCTTGAATCAACATTGACCCCCATATTCAGGAACCATCGTCATTGCGCATTAACGATATCGCACCAAATTTCACAGCTAACTCCACACATGGCACCATCAATTTTCACGACTGGATTGGCGACACTGAGCTTGCCGTTGCCAAACTCTACAATATGCTGCCTGCAGAAGAACTCGGCACGGCCGATGGCAGAACAGCAGCCACTAACGCAACCGTTCGTTCTGTCTTTGTGATCGGCTAGGATAAAAAAATCAAACTGATGATGACGCGAAAAAAATTTAACCTGATGGCTGGAAAACGGTAAAGCCTTATTTGCGGTTGGTTAAGCAACCGCGCTAAGGGTGAAGTCGAAACAAATTACTTTTTAAGTGCGGCCCGCGCAGTATCCAGCGCCGTGCAAATTTCGGTCACCCCATCAATAAATCGCGGACCTTGGCGCAGTATTGAATCAGCATCAATGCTATAAATCCGGTTTTCTCCTACAGCAGTGATGCCTTCATAGCCCTGTAATTTTTTCGATTCTGTTTTATCTTGGCCGCGCTTTATGCTGCTGATGGGATGCAAAATGGCTTGGGGCTGAAGTCGAATCAGCGCTTCGCGTGAAGGTGTGAAGACGAGTGTCGGTGCATTCATAAACACGTTTTCGCCCCCACATATTGCGATCGCTTCTGAGATCGCATGACGACCGTTGATGGTCATGAGTGGCAAACGACCAATTTCAAAAAAAACCGAAATTTTATCTTTGCCCACATTGAACCGTTGCAGCGAAGCAATTCGTGCTTCAAAATTACGAGCGACTGTCTCTGCAAGTTTACTGGTACCCGCCAGCTGGCCGATCTGGCGGAGGGTATGTGGCACATCGGCCAGCAGTGCCACCTCAGCGGCATAGACCGGGATACCGAGCGAGCGAATACGTTGTAAATCGGCCTCACGGTTGCCGCTCTTCCAGGCAATGACCAAATCAGGCTTTTGTACCAGCAATGATTCCAGCGCGACGCCATTAAAATCAGCTACCTGCGGAAGTGATTTGGCCGCAGCTGGAAAATCGCTGTACGCCGAAACCGCCACCAACTTGGACCCTGCACCTGCCGCATACACAAGCTCGGTTAGCGATGGCGCCAGCGTAACAATACGCTTTGCAGGAAAATCAATCGTAACGCGTTTACCAGCATCATCCTGAACTGTAATGGCAGCGTGGCTTGGCAATACACCAATAAAAAATAGCCCGACTAATCCACAAAAATAATGCCACCTCTGCATCAAAGCCCGACTCGTTTCGCCAAGGCTAAACGTTTTTCATAAGCTTCGCGCGCGATCGCCACATCCTCTAGAAAATAGGGCAATTCTTCGAGCGTGATCGCTTGTGCGGCATCAACCAGTGATTTTTTGGGGATCGGATGCATATCCACCAGCAACATATTGGCGCCTGCAATCACGCCTTGCGCCGCAACATGGAAGATATCCAAAATACCTTCTGGCGAAGCACCCCGCGCACCAACCGAATGTGACGGATCCACGCACACGGGCATGCGCGTCAAGCGATGCACCACCGGCACATGGCCGAAATCAACCAAATTTCGGTGCGGATCACCAAAGTTGGTTTTCATACCACGAAGTCCAAACACGATCTTGGTATTGCCCTCGCTCGCACAATATTCTGCCGCCATCAGTGATTCATCAAGAGTGATGCCAAACCCCCGCTTCAATAAAATGGGGTACTCATGCTGGCGCCCAACCGTTTTAAGTAGCTCAAAATTTTGCGTATTGCGCGTACCGATTTGCAACATCGCGCCGGTAGCATTACCAGTGAGGCGCATCGCTTCATTAATCTCATCGACATGCGATTCGCGCGTAACCTCCATCGATATCACTTTGATGCCGTATTTCCCAGCCAGCTCGAATACCCACGGCAGACATTCCTTGCCCATACCTTGAAATGAATAAGGACTTGAACGCGGCTTGTACGCGCCCATGCGCGCGCAAACTTGGCCGTGATCGCGTAGGCAGGCAAATGTTCGCTCGACATATTCGCGAGTATCGACAGCGTTCAGGCCCGCAAAGGTGTGCAGATTATTTTGACTGAATTCAACGCCGTTATAGGTGAAGGATGTGTTGTGTTCATCGACTTGATGTCGACCCAGAATGCGCAGTTCGGTAGCCATTTAAATTTTTCTCTTTATTCCATTACGCTGCGTGTAACCAAACGTCGCTGACGAACTGATGCCGCCAAACCTTGCAGCAGCGTCTCGGTGTCGGCCCAATTAATACAGGCATCGGTCACGGACACGCCATACTCCAGCGGCTTACCCGGCACAATGTCCTGACGGCCCGCATTGATATGACTTTCCACCATGACGCCAATAATGCGCGGATCGCCGGCAGAAAGCTGTGCGCCCACCTCGACCGAGACATCCATCTGGCGTTGATATTGTTTGCTTGAATTGGCATGCGAAAAATCAACCATCACGCGCGGTGCCAAGCCAGCCGCAGCTAACTCTTTACAAGTGGCGTCGACGCTTGCCGCATCGTAGTTTGGCGTCTTGCCACCGCGCAAAATGACATGACAATCTTCATTGCCGGTCGTGGAAACAATGGCGGAATGACCCGCCTTGGTTACCGATAAAAAGTGATGTGGCGCGGCAGCTGCCTTCATGGCATCAACCGCGATTTTGATATTGCCGTCTGTGCCGTTCTTGAATCCAACCGGGCATGAAAGACCCGATGCAAGCTGGCGATGGGATTGGCTCTCAGTGGTGCGCGCACCAATGGCGCCCCAGGCAATCAGGTCAGCAAAATATTGCGGGGAAATCAAATCCAGATATTCAGTCGCAGCAGCCAGACCCATTTCATTAATTGCCAGTAACAGCTTGCGCGATAAGCGCAGGCCTTTGTTAATGTCATGGCTTTCATCCAGATTCGGATCATTGATAAAACCCTTCCAGCCGACCGTTGTGCGCGGTTTTTCAAAATAGACACGCATCACAATCGTCAAGTCAGGCTCCAAGGTGAGACGCAGAGCTTGCAGGCGTTTGGCATATTCAAGTGCCGCGTCAAAATCATGAATTGAACATGGCCCCACGATCACTAATAAACGATCATCCCCGCCGTGCATGATGCGGTGAATTTCATCGCGCGCCCGATAGACGGTGGCAGAAGCTTTTTCAGTACATGGAAATTCACGCATCAAATCGCCCGGCGGTGCGAGTTCTTTGATGGCCTTAATGCGCAAATCGTCGGTGTTATAGATCATGGCGGGTTCCTTGCCTTGCGGGTTGCCGACCACTTTGAGAGCGGGCGACGTAGATTGGAGATTCGGTTTTGCATGTGAATTTGCGGCAGCGGATGTCATTATTGCATTCCTGATTTTAATGTCGGATGTTGTATGGATGTTGTATTTCAAAAATTAAAGGCATAAAAAAACCGCCTGACTGGAAGGTCGGCGGTTTTGGAATTCGGTTTAAGTCACTCGTTTTATCGTTGAGCACTAACCTTCCAGCCGCCAAGGCTCGGAAAGAAGGTGTACCAAAAATAAAATGCACGAATATTCATTAACAAGATAATAACAGGGGGGTTCAAAGCTTGGCAAGCTTGTTGTGACGATTCTGTGCGCAATAAATAATCAGGCCGCATCCGGTTTGAAGACCAGTGCCAGCCCGTTATTGCACCAGCGTTGTCCGGTTGGTTGGGGCCCGTCACTAAACATATGACCGTGATGGCCGCCACAGCGGGCACAATGATATTCTGTGCGCGGATAAATCAGCTTAAAGTCACGTTTTTTCTCGAACGCACCGGGCAAAGTAGTGTAAAAACTAGGCCAACCGGTACCGCTTTCAAACTTCATTTCGGAGGTGTAAACCGGCAGGTCACACCCCGCGCAGTGAAATACACCTTTGCGTTTTTCAGCGCCCAGCGGGCTCGAATCCGGGCGCTCGGTACCTTCCTCGCGGAGCACGTTGTACTGTGCGGGCGTAAGGCGCTTCTTCCATTCGTCTTTGGACAACTCTAATTTGTCGATTTTAGGCATGGGACCATTCGCTTGTTTGAGGGCAAGATTCACTTTATCCGAACTTGGCGACCCTGGCGAGGGACGCTGCGCAGACACCAAACTCGATAACGATGCCACTCCGGCGGCACCAGCTAAAACTGTAAGAAAATTTCTGCGTTTCATGGGATAACTCCGATATTCTTAAGGTTGCGTGCTTATGAGTCGTAAAAACACGAAAAAGTTTACGTTGATGACACCATTTACGGCAACTACTGCAAATTGGTTTCGTTTGATCAGTTTGTTGCAATAATTGCACCCCGGTTTGCGATTGAATACTGCTCTTAAACAGCAACCCACAGCGCTATAAACACCATCAATGAACATTCTCGAAACCGAACGACTCACTCTTCGTCCCTTTACCATCAATGACGCTCCCTTCTATTTGCGGCTGGTTAATGAGCCGGCATGGCTGCGCTACATCGGCAATCGCGGATTAACCACTATTGAACAAACGCAAGCGGCCATTTTGAATGGACCAATCGCGATGTATGAGCGGCTTGGCTTTTGTCTGTTTCTTGTATCGCTAAAGTCAGACACCACGCCTATCGGTATTTGCGGACTCATCAAGCGCGACCAGCTGGAAGAGGTTGACCTCGGCTTTGCCTACCTGGAACAATTTTGGAGATGCGGCTATGCGCTTGAGGCCGCCAGCGCCACAATGGACTACGCGAAAAACACGGTGGGCTTAAAACGCATTGTGGCGATTACGTCGCCAGATAATGTCAGCTCCATCAAGTTGCTTGAAAAAATCGGGTTTAGGTTTGAG
>JAYVEV010000044.1:0-6638 GCA_043773745.1 Burkholderiales bacterium
ATGAATGCCGCACGCAATGCCACCTCTGTTTTGCCGAAACCCACATCGCCGCAAACCAGTCGATCCATCGGGCGGCCCGATGTCATATCGGCCATCACCGCTTTAATTGCGGTGGCTTGGTCTGGGGTTTCCTCAAACGGGAAGGTGGCAGAAAACGCATCAAACTCGTTGAGCTGCAACGGGAACGCGAACCCTTGCCGCGCCGCGCGTCGCGCATAAAGGTTTAGCAATTCAGCCGCAGTATCGCGTACCTGTTCGGCGGCTTTGCGTTTGGCTTTTTCCCATTGTCCGGAGCCTAGTCGGTGCAGCGGTGCATTCTCCGGATTGGCGCCGGTGTAACGCGAGATGACGCTGAGCTGTGAGACCGGCACAAATAGTTTTGCCGCGCCGTCATAATGCAGCTCCATGAATTCCATATTGCCATCACCGAAATCCATATTTATCAGGCCCATATAGCGGCCGATGCCATGATCATTGTGGACGACAGGGTCGCCGATATTAACCTCGGCCAGATCGCGCAACATGCCTTCTGCGTTTGAAGCACCGCGTTTATCGCCAGCCTGGCCCCGTCGGCGTGACTGCTTTACCTCGGATGCGTAGAGCTCGTTTTCGGTTACGATAGCGTCGATGTTGTCGTCTGCACTACGGGTAAAAACAAAGCCACCTTGCAGCGGCGATGAAACAATGTTCAGTCGGTCGGTGCTGGCGGGCCATGCGCCAAACTCAAGCAGTGGCGTGGCTTTCAAGCCATGTTCGGCGAGAAATTGGGTGATGGTTTCGCGCCGCCCCAGGCTTTCGGCCGTGATTAAAATCCGCCCGCTGAATTGACCCGCAAACTGTTTGAAGCGCGCAATCGGATCAGCCGCTTTACGATCAACCTCAATCGCGGGCAGTGCCGTGGTGGGCAAGAAAATTTTATCCGCAGATAATTTGTTGAAGCCGTTGATACCCGCAAACAATTCATCGGTGGTCAAAAAAATATCTTTAGGCGGCAACAGGGGGCGGTCTTTATCGCCGCGTAGTAATTCATAGCGAGATTTTGCATCTGCCCAAAACGCGTCAGCGCTGGTGGTGATACCCGCGATGCCGCTATCCGCATTGCCATGTAAAAAAATCTCGGTGGCTGGTGGTAAATAATCAAATACGGTGGCGGTCTTTTCAAAAAAGAGCGGCAAATAATATTCGCAGCCATTGGGAGCCAAACCGGCTGAAACATCTTTATATAAGCGGCTCTTGGAGGGATCACCTTCAAAACGATCGCGAAAATTCTCGCGGAATGTGTGTTGCCCTTCTTTATCCAGCGGGAACTCGTGTGCGGGCAGCAGGCGAATTTCATTAACCGGATAAATGCTACGCTGCGTATCAACATCAAAGGTGCGGATCGCATCAATTTCTTCGCCGAACAAATCCACCCGATATGGCACGGTGCTGCCCATCGGGAATAAATCGATTAGCCCGCCGCGCACCGCGTATTCACCCGGTGCCATCACTTGCGATGTATGGGTATAGCCCGCGAAAGTCAGGCTCTCGCGCATGGTGTCAATATTCAAACGCGTTTTGATGCGCAGAAAAAATGCGCGGCCCGCAAGATATTCACGCGGGGCCAGTCGCGTCATGGCCGTTGTCACCGGCACGATGCCGACATCGAAGGCAGATTGCGAAAATTGATACAGCGTCGCCAGGCGTTCCGACACTAGATCGGGATGAGGTGAAAACTGGTCGTAGGGCAAGGTTTCCCAATCCGGCAGGCGATTGATGCCGAGCTGCGGCTCAAAAAACGCCATTTCATTTTGCAAGCGCTCAGCAACTTGTGCGCTGGCGGTAAGAATGAATAACGGTTTTTTTTCAGCGGCGCGGTCAGCAGCAAGCCGGGAGAGAAAATAAGCATCGGCAGAGCCGTGAGGAAGCATGGGTATGACCAAAAAAAATCAAGCGCATTTTTTTGCGCAGGTGTGGTGTGGAATACAAATACAGCTATGGGCCAGCGGCTGCTCCTGCGTCCGTCAGAAATGGTTGAAGTGCCGCCGCCAAATCTGCACCACTGGCAAAACGTTCATCAGGATGTTTTGCCATCAGGCTGTCAATGATAGGTTGAAAGCGTCGGATGCGCACAGGCAGGAGCGGAATTTCATCATAAATATGGCGAAACAACAACTCGGCATCGTTCTTGGCGGTATAGGGTTTCTCGCCAGTTAGCATTTCATAAAAAATAACGCCGGCGCTATATAAATCACTGCGCCCATCAATTGCTAAGCCTTGTCCCTGCTCGGGGCTCATATAGGCAGGAGTACCAATCACCTGTGCGTTGAGCGGATTTTTGGCGATGCTGCCAAACGGTGTGGAGATATTGAAATCAATCAGAACCAGTTCTTCACTAATCGGGTCGTCAGAAGCAGCGCTCTTGCGGAAAAAAATATTTTCCGGCTTCAAATCAAGGTGTGCCAATTGACCGGCATGCAAAGTAGTAAGCGCATTCGCCAATTTGCATATTGTCTCGGCATGCCAGCTGACCGGTGTGTCGGGCTTAATCCAGCTGCGCAAATCGCCACCCGCTAAATATTCCAGCACCACATAGGGCCAAGGTCCGGCAATGCCAGCATCCAGGTAGCGAACGACGTCGCGCCCCTGTAGGCTTGCAATAAATTTGAAGCGCAAACAAAAGCGCTCAATACTGTTGAGATTGCTGTGCGGTGAAATGGTCGGCACCTTGATCACCACGCGTTCACGATTGTCGAGGCTCTCGGCGTAATACACTTGCGCCATTGGGTTGGACGCGAGCGTCGCTAAACAGCGATAGCCTTTAATGCGCAGGCTGATTTTCTCACTGCCCTGCGCAAAAGTGAATGTTCCGTATGTCGTTTCGTTAGTCGCTCCGTCAGCATCTTCATTTCCATGTGGCGCTAAACTATCTGACTGAGGTTCCAGGCATTTCATAACAAGCTGACAAAGCGCGTTTTGCGACAACGCGTCTTTGAACAGTACACCGGCCGCACCCGCGGCGATGAATGAGCTTGTATCGGCAGCTAATGAACGCGAGACCAGTAATATCACCGGCGGACATTGCGCGCGATCCTGTAAACGTTTCAGTACTTCAATCGCTTCACTGACGGTGCCGATCCCACCAAGCACAATCAAGTCGCCGGTGGTGCCGAAGGCGATGCCGGGGCCGCGCATGGTTTGTGAATATGGATCTACTTGCTCAATGATCGCCTGCGGCCATCTCGCCTGCAGGAAGGTCGCGATTAAACGGCGATAGCCGCTGGAGCCGTCAACCAGCACAATACGCGGCGCCATATCAGGCGCTATCGTTGACGGAGGTTCGGCAGTAGGAAATATCATTGATGCATTGTGCGCGCGAGTTGCAGCGTTAGGCCACAACGACAGGGATTTTACTGACGCTGCTGGCGATTTTCCCGCGCCATTCGGCCGGGCCGGTTTTGTGTACGGCATTGCCGAGCGAATCAACCGCGACAATAACCGGCATATCTTTTACATCGAATTCATAAATCGCTTCCATACCCAAATCGCCAAACGCGACCAGGCGCGACGCCTTGATCGCCTTAGATACCAGATAGGCTGCGCCGCCAACCGCAATGAAATAAGTGGCGCCCATTTTTTTAATTTCTTCCACAGTTGCCGCGCCCCGCTCCGACTTGCCGATCATGCCGATGAGTCCCGTTTTCTCAAGCATCGGTGCGGTAAATTTATCCATGCGTGATGCCGTGGTGGGACCTGCGGGACCAACAACTTCCTCGCGTACTGCATTCACCGGGCCCACGTAATAAATAATCCGGTTGGTGAAATCGGTTGGCAATGGTTCGCCACGATCCATCATATCCACCAGCCGGCGATGCGCAGCATCACGGCCCGTCAGGATTTTGCCGGACAGCAGCACCCGATCTCCTGCGCGCAGTTCACCCAGTTGTTGTTTGTTGATACCGTCAATATTAACGCGCTTCGAGGTGGATACATCCATCTCTAGCTTCGGCCAATCCTCCAGCGAGGGCGGCTCAAGTTTTGCAGGGCCAGAGCCGTCAAGGGTGAAATGAATATGACGGGTCGCGGCGCAGTTGGGCAGTAGCGCCACGGGTTTGGAAGCAGCATGGGTTGGGTAGTCAGTGACCTTGACGTCCAGCACGGTCGACAACCCGCCCAATCCCTGTGCGCCAATGCCCAGCGCGTTTACTTTTTCAAATAATTCAAGGCGCAGCTCTTCAGCTCTATTGAGGGTGGCACCGGTACGCGCATGGGCCTGCAATTCATGCATATTCATCGGCTCCATCATCGCCCACTTCGCCATCAACATCGCTTTTTCGGGTGAGCCGCCGATGCCCAATGACAGTATGCCCGGTGGGCACCAGTCAGCGCCCATCAGTGGCAATTGCGACAAGACCCAATCAACAATATTGTCAGACGGCAGCAACATCGCAAATTTGGATTTATTTTCGGACCCGCCGCCTTTTGCGGCAACGGTCACTTCCACCGTGTTGCCGGGCACCAGTTCAATATGCGTGACACCGGGTGTGTTGTCACCGGTGTTTTTTCGCTTGCCGTCGGGATCGGTCAGCATCGAGCCGCGTAGCGGATTATTCACGTCGGTGTAGGCACGGCGTACGCCTTCATTCACCATTTGTTCAAGTGAAAGCCTGGCATCAAATCTGACATCCATACCGACACGAATGAAGGCAATACAGATACCGGTGTCCTGACAAATTGGCCGATGGCCCTCGGCCGCCATGCGCGAGTTGATAAGGATTTGCGCCATGGCATCTTTCGCCGCCGGTGATTGTTCGCGTTTATAGGCCTCATGCAGCGCCTTAATGTAATCAACCGGATGGTAGTAGCTGATGTATTGAAAAGCATCGGCAACTGAACTGATGAAGTCTTCCTGCTGGATGATGATTTGCGGCGACATGGGTGGCTCCTTTGAATGCATTTCTGCGCGCAATAACTAGTGCGGACTATTGTTGCCCGGTGCGGGTTTGGCGTGTTGGGTCATGATGCGGTCGCGAGTTTGACCTTCAGAACCGATGCGTTTACATGTGATAACCACTCAGGCTGGTCGGGGTGGCCGTCAAGATTCAGACGCGAAACGAAGGTTTCATAACCACCAATTATGACCATAATCAGCAGATTGGAAATCATCACCACATCAATTAGCCCGAGCACCACCAACATGAGCGTGGTCTCGTTGAGCTTGGTCGGCATTTTTGCGCCATCAACGGCAATGGCTTCAAGAATATGTCTCAGCGCCGTTTCATTGCCGAGCGCTGAGAGAGTCAGATAGTAAAGCTCAGTCCAAAATTGATATACATATACACACTGTGCAAGGATGAGTCCGAGGTATAGGGGTAGCTGGAGCCAACGGCTCATGAAAATGAGCGCTGGCAGTGGCTTTAATTGTCGTGGTGGTGTTGGCGTATTAGTGGGGCTCATTTTGATGATGTGCTCCATAGCGAGAATGAACAAACATGGAAAAACCCGACAAAAACAATTTTGTCGGGTAAAAAAGCAATGGCGGAGCTAATTGATAATGAAACGATTTAATTGCTAATCAGATTTTTGCAATGCAATCGCCGGTGAAATTTCTCTGCGCAGAATTTTACCATTCTTGGTGCGTGGGAAATCCTTGGCCAGATAGATTCGTTTGGGCGCCTTGTAGGCGGCGAGGTGTTGCTGGCCGAATTTCAGCAGTTCGTCGGCGGTGATGGCTGCTTCGGCCTGCGTAATCACGTAAGCAACGACGATCAATTTATCTTTTTCGATTTCTTCGCCGACGCAGGCACAATCCGCCACGGCGGGATGCGATTTCAGTACGCGCTCGACTTCATACGGAGAAACCCGATAGCCGAAGCTTTTGATAATGTCGTCGCGCCGTCCTAAAAACCAGAGGTAGCCGTCCTCATCCACCTTGGCGTAATCGCCGGTAAAAAAATAACCGTTGTGCTTATATTTGGCGGTTTCCTCCGGCAGATTCCAGTAACGCAAAAATAATCCGGGATCAGCATCGGGGACGGCAATCATGCCTTCTTCACCAGGCGTGACTGCTTCGTGCGTATCTGGATTCAATAATTTGATGTGATGCCCCGGCTGCGCAAACCCGGCCGAGCCGGCACGAATGGGACGGTGGATGGATTGCGATAAATAGTATGAAAACTCGCTCATGCCGACGGCTTCAAAAATATCCATGCCAAAGCGGGTGCGCCACGCGGCCAGCATATCGTCGGATAAATGTTCGCCCGCGCTCATGCAAAAGCGAAGTGTCGGCACGTCGGCCTTGCTCATGGTGGTTTTTTGCACGATTTGCCGGTAAATCGTCGGCACGCCGATAAAGATGGTGGCATGATGCTTGGCAATCAGGCGCGTCCATAAATTTGCATCATTCTTGCCTTCATGCACGATGACCGTTTTGCCAAGATACAGCGGATCCATCAGGCCGGAACCGAGCACATAGGTCCAATTAAATTTACCGGAATGCAGGATGCGATCAACCTGATTCGCGTCAAAATTAAACCAGTACTGAGAGGCCGGCTCGCGCCCGATCAAGGCGCGATGCGCGTGCAATACGCCTTTCGGATAACCGGTGGTACCGGAGGTATAAACCAGATAAGCGGGATCATTTGCGCGGGTCGCGTGTG
>JAYVEV010000045.1:0-16694 GCA_043773745.1 Burkholderiales bacterium
CGCGCTGCGCCCGGGTCCGCGTCCTGGTCGGCGGCCATCCCTTCACCGTCGACCCGGCGCTGTGGCGAACGGTCGGCGCTGACGGCACCGCGGCCGACGCCGACGCCGATGCGGCGGTCTCGCTCGCTGGCCACTGGCTGGCGGGGTCGGCGCCCGCACCGTAATCGCCGGTCCGGCGGGCCGCGGCATCGCGCTGTTGTGTAGCGCGAACAGGGAGGTGCTGCGAGTTCTGCGCACACGCGTCGCTCACGTTGAGAACGTTCCTTAGCGTCTCGAGCTGCGCAGCGCGCGGCATTGGCCGCTTGTGGCGCCTACCTGGCGGTGCCCCAGCCTCATCGGGCCGACGGCGTTGTTTCTCGCCTGCGTTGGCAAGGCATCGGGGTCGAGTAAGCCGCCAAGCCGCAGTGAACCGCCGCAGTCCAGGGTCCGCAGCAACTCTTGCCGCGACGAGGCACACCAACGACGCGACGAGGATCAGGTCGGACGCCGTACGGCCGCCGCCGCCAGCGTCAGCTCATGGCCTTGAACGACCCGTCGTTCGCCAGATAGAAGGTCAGTTTCCTGTCTTGAAGCGGCCGCTAAACGGCGAGTGATTGACCGGGCTCGAAGGCGTTGCTGCCCGCGCGCTGGCGCGGGACCGTGTCGAGTGCATTACGCATCGGCGCGTGTTAGTGGCTGCGGCGCAGCGCGACCGTCGCGGCTGCGAAGTTGGGGCCGAAGCTATGGGGCAATGACGACCCGTTGTTCCCTGCGACGCTCGTGGAACTGGGCGAGGCTAGGCAATTTGAAGCCGTGGGGCTGGCGCGAAAGCACTGGAGCACGGCATCACCGATCCGTGCGATCTTCCGGCGCGCATTCGAGTCCGCAGGCCTGCCGTACTTCAATCCTCACAGCTTCAGGACGACGCTCGTCCAGCTTGGGCAGACCCTTTGCGGGATGCGGAGCAATTCAAAACGTGGAGCCAGAACCTCGGCCACGAGGGGGTGTTGACCACGTTGTTGAGCTATGGTGCCGTCGCGCCTCGGCGGCAGAGGGAGATCATCCAGACGCTGGCAATGGCAATGGCAATGGCTGTGGCGGTGGCGGTGGCGGTGGCGGTGGCGGTGGCGGTGGCGGTGGCGGTGGCGAGATTAAGCAGAGATAAAATTTAATGGCTATGCCGCGATTTGTTTACCGCTTGCCGCCGACGTGCCACTGATCTGCTCCGCTGCACGGGTTAAAAATGGTCGCAATGCTTCGCGCACACGGTCCGCATTATTAACCGCTAAGGATGCATGAATTTCAACAAAGCGCTCACGCAAGCGCTGCGCGGCATCTTTATGTGTCAGCCAGTTACCCAGTGCGCGTGCTAAATTTTCGGGCGTCGCATCGTCTTGCAATAACTCCGGCACCAGCCATTCGCCCGCCAAAATATTGGGCAATCCCACATAAGGCAAGTAAGCTTTTTTCTTCATCAGCCGATAGGTGGTGGGCGACATGCGATAGGCAATCACATGAGGGCAGCGTAGCAGCGCCGCCTCCAGTGTCGCAGTACCGCTGGCAACAAGCGCGACATCAGCCGCCGCCAGCGCAAAGTTGGCATGACCAAATAAGATTTGTATCGGCATATCCTGCGCATTTAATTTCCACTGCATGCCCTCAAACTGCTCGCGGGTTTCGCGGGTGGCGAGCGGCACTAGAAAGCGCGCCTGCGGAAATTTTTTTAGCAGCTCTTTCGCGGTTTCGATAAATAGCTCGGCGTGATAATCCAACTCGGTTTGGCGACTTCCCGGCAAGAGCGAGACGATCATTTCATCCGGCTTAAGTCGCAGCTGGGTGCGCGCATACTCACGCTGCGAGGCCTGCGGGACATTATCCGCCGTGGGATGACCAACAAATGTGGCCGCAATGCCCTCCTTTGCATAAATAGCGGGCTCGAATGGAAATACCGTCAGCATGTGGTCAACTGCACCCTTGATTTTATGGATACGCTCGCCGCGCCAGGCCCAAATGGATGGACTGACATAGTGAATAGCGGGAATGCCGGACGCCTTCAGCGCGCGCTCTAGGCCGAGATTAAAGTCAGGCGCATCAATACCAATAAATAAAGCGGGACGATCCTTTAGAAAACGATTCTTGAGGCCATTACGAATCGACAAAATTTCCCGATAACTTTTCAACACTTCGACGTACCCGCGCACGGCAAGCTTTTCCATTGAGTACCAGGAAACCGCTCCTTCAGATTGCATTTTCGGCCCGGCGATGCCAACAAACTCCAGCTGGGGATAATCCTGCTTTAACGCCTTGATGAGCAGCGCGCCCAATAAATCGCCGGAGGATTCTCCAGCCACGATACCGATTTTCATCATATGGGCGCCTCTAAAAATTCAAAGTTCTAAGTGAGACTAGGCGCGAACAAAAAAATCGACGCAGCATATGTTGGATATGTAAGGAGATATTTTTTGTGCGCAACAACGTATCGCGACGAAATTTGGATTTTTAGAGGTGTCCATAGGGTTAGCGCACAATACCGCGCGTACTGGTGGCGAGGAAATCCGACAGTGTTTTTAGTTCAGATGCTGCCAAAGCTTCTTTTGCAAGCTCTTGCTTAGCCTCGGCAAAACCCAGTCCGGCGCGATACAGCGTTTTATAAGCACGTTTAATGTTGGCAATTTGTTCCGGGGAAAAACCGCGTCGCTTAAGTCCTTCGGCATTGACGCCCGCAGCCGCCAACGGCTGACCACCGACCGTCACAAAAGGCGGAATATCCATCAGCACCACGCTGGATACGCCACACATTGCATGCGCGCCGATTTTGACGAACTGATGCACGCCAGTAAAACCGCCCAACGTTGCCCAGTCGCCAATTTGCACATGCCCTGCAAGCTGCGTGCAGTTGGCAATGGTGGTGTTGCTGCCCACCACACAATCATGCGCTATATGAACATAGGCCATCAGCCAATTATCATTACCGATTTGGGTCACGCCATGGTCTTGGATTGTGCCGCGGTTGAAACTGCAATATTCGCGAATGGTGTTGCGATCGCCAATCTCAAGTCGGGTCGGCTCACCCTGATATTTTTTGTCCTGATTCGCTTCGCCTAAAGAGACGAAATGAAATATGCGGTTATCGCGTCCAATTTTAGTGTGGCCCGTGATGACACAATGGTGACCAATAGACGTGCCATCGCCGATTTCAACATTGCCATCAATCACCGTGTACGCACCCACGCTGACATTGGTGCCCAGCTTGGCGCGCGAATCAATAAGAGCGGTAGGATGAATCGTGCCCGACATTATGCAATGGTCCTCATCGTACAAAGCAGCTCGGCTTCGCAGGTGAGCTTACCTTCGACAAAGGCTTGTACGGCAAATTTAACAAGTCCACGCTTTTCAAGCAAAA
This sequence comes from Burkholderiales bacterium, assembly GCA_043773745.1. Lineage (GTDB taxonomy): Bacteria > Pseudomonadota > Gammaproteobacteria > Burkholderiales > Usitatibacteraceae > UKL13-2. Next base: position 3,383 of record JAYVEV010000045.1, read on the forward strand.
TTTTTGCTGTCATGGTCAGCGTATCGCCCGGTACTACCGGTCGCTTGAAGCGCGCGCCATCAATACCCGCCAGATAAACCACATTTTTTTCATTGGATTTTTGATCCCCACTTTTCAGGGAAAGCAGCGCTGCTGTCTGTGCCAACGCTTCAATAATCAATACCCCTGGCATCACCGCATAGTGCGGGAAATGGCCCTGAAAAAACGGCTCGTTGATGCTGACATTTTTGATCGCCTTGATATGGACGCCAGGCGTGAGCTCTATTACGCGATCAACCAACAAGAATGGATAGCGGTGAGGTAAATATCGCTTGATCTCATCACTTTGCATGATGATATGCGGCGGGGCCGCCTCGGTGCTGCTGGTTGGTGCATTCATTACTTTTCTCCAGATTTCTTGACGGCTTGTGCCAGGGCATCAAGGTTACGAACATGAACAATATTTTTTAGCCAGTCGCGATGCTTCATGTGCGGAATACCTGATGTATAGGTGCCCGGTTCGGTGATTGATTTTGTCACAAAGGTCGTCGCGGAAATAATGGCTTCATCACAAATATCGAGATGTCCGATAATAGATGCTGCGCCACCAATCATGACGTGCCTGCCAATGTGCGTACTGCCGGCGATTCCCACGCAGCCGGAAATGACGGTATGTTCGCCAATAGTGCAATTATGGCCTACCTGAACTTGGTTATCGATCTTCACGCCGTTGCCTATCACAGTGTCATCAATGGCGCCGCGATCAACGGTGGTGTTTGCGCCCAATTCGCAATCATCGCCAATCACCACTCGGCCGTTTTGCGGGATCTTGATCCAGTGCTCGTTGTCCGGCGCAAAGCCGAAGCCATCGGCGCCGATCACGACACCTGAGTGCAGGATCGTGCGCGCTCCAATGCGGCAATCAGCATATATAGTCACGCGCGCCATCAATACCGAACCCGCGCCGATGACGACGTTCTCACCTATTACGCAGCCTGCACCAATTCGAACGCCCTCACCCACCATTGCCCCTCTACCAACTGAGACAAACTCTGACACCTCGGCGGTCGATGCTACTTTCGCGGACGCGTGAATCACTGTGCTAGCGTGAACTCCCGCAATGACATCACGCGCAGGGCTGAATAGCTGTGCCACGCGGGCAAAATAGGCATAGGGATTGGCAATAACTATACGGGGCTTATCGGTGACATCACGGTCTTTCAACCCGACGATCACCGCACCTGCGCCAGATGAGGCTAGGGCGGCGCGATAGCGAGGGTTGGCCAGAAATGTGATGCGGCTGATATTGGCGTTTTCAATCGTGCCCACGCCATTCAGCGGCTGGGTGACTTCACCCACCGCTTCGCCGCCCAGTTTGCTGATCAGATCACGAAGTAGCATGCTTTAAGATTTATTTGCGGCCCTACCAAAAGACCGCCCAGCTTTTGAGCCTGCTGTGTGTTACTTGTCAGCCAGCGCCTTGATTACTTTGTCTGTAATGTCGACGCGGGGACTGAAAAAAACCACGTCTTGCAGGATGAGGTCAAATTTTTCTTTTTCGGCAATCTCGAAAATAACTTTTTGAGCACGCTCTTGCAAAGAGACAAACTCTTCTTGCTGACGCAGGGTGAAATCTTCGCGATACTCGCGTTGTATGCGCTGGAAATCACGTGTTAGCTGCGCTAATTGACGCTCTTTGACCACACGGTCAGCCTCGGGCAAAGTCACTGATTCCTTTTGCAAAATGACTTCCATATCGCGCCCCTGCTTCTGTAGCTTATCCAGCTCGGCTTTGCGTGTTGAAAATTCTTTTTCGAGCTTGGCTTGCGAGCGTTTAGCAGGCGCTGACTCGCGCACGATGCGTTCGCGATCCACGAAACCAATTTTAGCGTCGCTCGCATTTGCGAGCACATTAGTCGCCATCACTATCACGGACAAAAATAGCAGCGTACTTTTAACCACATTCTTAACCATGTTCATCACCTTTTTTGTTACTTTTGATCAGCTGTTGCAATGACAAGGGGCGATCAGAAAGCGCGGCCGAGCAAGAACTGGAAACGCTCTGGTCTATCACCTTCCTTGATTTTAATCGGTTTAGCCAAACTAAACTTGAGAGGCCCCACTGGCGAGAACCAGCTCACGGCCACACCAAATGAAGAGCGCAAATCCTTAAATGTAATTTTTTCGCCCGCGCCAAACACATTACCTGCATCAATAAAAGCAGATATGCGTACTGATTTATCTGTCTTCACACCAGGCATCGGGAACAACAATTCAAAATTGGTCACCAAACGCTTGGTGCCACCCAGAAATTCGCCTGTGCCGGGATTGGCCACTGTGCCGATATCACGCGGGCCCAGTGAGCTTTGTAAAAAGCCGCGAACAGAATCAACGCCACCCGCGTAGAAGTTCTTGAAAAACGGCAGTGGCTTGCCACCATAACCACCTGCATACCCCAGCTCAATGTTGCCGGAAAACACAATCGGGCCCCACACGGGCTGCAGATATTGGAACTTGTTTTGCAAACGATAGTATTTGATGTCACCGCCTGGCAGGCCTGCCTCACCACCAATCTCCAGCAAATATCCACGCGAGGGGAAATAGATGCTGTCGCGCGTATCGCGCGAGTAGCCCAATGCGCCCCGAACGGTATTACTTTTCGTGCCAAAAAGGTTCGCGTAATCGCGGTACCGCTGTGGACTGAGTGCGTCAAGACGTAAATTGGTAAGCTCGAAGCCAAGCCCGGCGTTAATGGAGTCGTATTCGGTCACCGGTACGCCGAACCGGACACCAGCACCGGAGGTGGTGGAGCTGAACTCACCGGTCGACAATGATGCTGTATCCAAGGTGCGATGATAAAGATCAAAGCCGCGCGAAATACCGTCTGCAGTCCAGTAAGGATCCAAAAATGAAACCTGATAGACCTTGCTCACACGGCTGTTATTGATTTGAAATGACAGCTGATTGCCGGTACCAAAAATATTCGCCTGCGAAACCGAGGCGTTGACACTCAGCTTCTCAGACTGCGAAAAACCGACCCCGAACTGAAGACTGCCTGTGTTGCGTTCTTTGACGGTGATATTGATATCCCGTTGGTCGGCAGTACCACCAACTGGTGGCGTATCAACTGTCACTTCTTCGAAGTAGCCCGTGCGCTCTAGGCGTTCTTTGGAACGGTTGATTTTATCGATCGAATACCAGCCAGCTTCAAGTTGACGAATTTCACGCCGCACGACTTCGTCGCGGGTGCGAGAATTGCCTTGCACATTGATACGACGCACATATATGCGCTTGCCGGGATCAACAAACATCGTGAACAATGCCGTGCGTTTGTCTTTATCAAGCTCCGGCACGGGATTGATGTTTGAATCCGAGTAACCGTCGTTCCCTAGGCGATCCGTGATCTGCTTGACTGAATCAACTATTTTTTGACGCGAAAAGGTGTCGCCTTGCTTGAACAATAGCAAGGAGCGCATTTCTTCTTCAGGGATTTTTAGCTCACCTTGAAACTTGACGCCTGCAATCGTATAAACCGGACCTTCGGTAATGTTGATGGTGATGTAGATTTTCTCTTTATCGGGTGTAATCGAGACCTGTGTGGAATCAATCGAAAACTCCAGATAGCCGCGGTTCAAATAATACGAGCGTAACTTTTCGAGGTCACCCGACAGCTTTTGCTTCGAGTATTGATCGTCTTTGGTAAAGAAGGAAAACCAGCCGCCCGTTGACAACTCAAATTCTTTAATCAGTGTTTTTTCTGAAATCGCCGATGCGCCAATAATATTGATATCGACAATTTTGGATACATCACCTTCCTCGATAGCGAAGGTGAGCGACACACGATTACGTTCTAGCGGGGTAACTGTGGTCGTAACCTTTGCTGAATAGAAGCCGCGGCTCGTGTACTGGCGCTTAATTTCTTTTTCAGCACGATCCAGCAATGAACGATCAAAAATTTTCGCTTCGGAAATACCGGCTTGCTTCAAGCCGTCTTTCAAATTATCTTTGGTGAATTCTTTTGCGCCGTTGATATCGATTTGCGCAATCGCGGGGCGCTCCACCACAAAAACGACGAGGACATCGTTTTCAACTTCAAGGCGTACATCGGTATAAAAACCGGTGGCATAAAGGGCTTTGATGGCCGCCGCCGCCTTGTCATCGTTGATCTGCTCGCCGACTTTAACCGGCAAGTAGCTGAACACGGTACCGGCCTCGGTGCGCTGCACACCTTCAACGCGAATATCGCGGATAGTGAATGGCTGGATTGCGAAAGCAGCCGCAGAAAATAATCCGCTCAGCAATGCTGCCAGTAATTTGGAGGTAGGACGAGGAGTAAAACGCATCAATAGTTAACCTGTGCATCGACCTTGTGTTGCCGGAAACTAACCTGCAACCAAGCGATGAATGTCGTTATAAAAAGCGAAGGCAGTCATGCCCAGCAGTAGTGTCAGCCCAATTTGCTGGCCGATTTCCATGGTGCGCTCAGACACGGGGCTACCCTTGAAAACTTCAGCCATATAATACATCAACTGTCCCCCGTCCAAGACGGGGATAGGCAGCAAATTGAGCACCCCCAAACTTACGCTAATCAGCGCCAGAAACGTAAGATATTGCATCCAGCCCATTTGTGCTGATTGGCCTGCATAATCGGCTATCGTGATGGGACCTGACAGGTTCTTCCAAGAAATATCCCCCAGCAACATCCGGCCCATCATTTTCAGAGAGAAAATTGATTTCTGCCAGACTTCCGCCCAAGCGTGGCCGATGGACTCAACCGGTCCGTAGCGAACGGTGATATTGAGTTTGGATAGCAACTGCTGGTCAACGGCCGGCCTAATGCCAATACGGCCAACTGTTTTGCCTTTGTCGCCAAAGCTGTCGGGCGTGATCGTTTTTTCAAGCTGCCGGCCGTTACGTTCGATTTCGAAAGCAAGTGCATTCCCGGGGTTTTTAGAAACGACCTCAACTAACTCATCCCATCGCGCAATTGGTTTGCCCTGAATCATGCTGATGCGGTCCCCTGCCATTAGGTCTGCACGGGCAGCCGCGCTAGCGGCGACAACTTCTTCAACCACCGGCAAGGGTTTCAAACGATAGGCATTCAGGCCTAGCTTGGCTAAAAAATCTTTATCCAGATCTTCTTTGACCAAGCTATCCATGAGCAGACGCTTAACAGCGCGCTGTCCATTGGCTTGCTCTACTTCAATCTCAACCGACCCCCGCTCTACCGCCGCCTCAAGCAACGCGATGCGCGCATCACCCCAGGTTGATACCGGACGCGTCGCCACTTTTGTAATGAGGTCAAATTCACTGAACCCGGCCCGCGCAGCGGCAGTGGCTTCCACCGGCACCGCAACGTATGGCTTGATGCCGGGCGTACCCACAACGAATAAAACCCAGTAAAAAAAGGCCGCCAAGATGAAATTGGCGAGCGGCCCAGCCATCACAATGAGCATGCGTTGCCAGACGGTTTTATTGTTAAACGCACGCTTTTTTTCAGCCGATGATGCGGTGGCCTCAACGCTACCGTCGCGTTCATCTGCCATGCGCACATAACCGCCCAGCGGCAATGCAGCAAGCACCCATTCAGTTTGGTCGGGACCGTAGCGGCGTAGCCACAACGGCTTGCCAAAGCCAATCGAGAAGCGAAGTATTTTTACATCGCACCAACGCGCCACCCAGTAATGGCCGAGCTCGTGAAACGTCACCAAAATGCCAATGGCGAGCAAAAACGATGCGATGGTTGTGAGCAAAGTCATCGCTTTTAGAGTGCTACCCGCGCCATGCGTTCAATGATGGCCGCCCGAGCAGCCTCGCGTGCATAAGCGTCGGCGGCAATAATTTCATCAAGTGATGCCGCATCGGTAATCGTTATAGTTGACATGACCGCTTCGAGCACAGCCGATATATCAATAAAGCGAAGCTGATGATTAAGAAAAGCTTCCACCGCAATTTCGTTGGCCGCATTTAACAGTGTAGGCGCGGTACCGCCCCGCTTCAATGCATCGTAGGCCAGACGCACGCAGGGGAAACGTGCGAAATCGAGCGCCTCAAATTCCAGCTTGCCCGCCTTGGTCAGGTCCAGCGTCGGCACGCCGCTTTCGAGTCTGTCGGGGTAGCCCAATGCATAAGCAATCGGCGTGCGCATATCGGGATTGCCCAGTTGTGCAATCACTGAGCCGTCGAGGTACTCCACCATAGAGTGAATGATACTTTGCGGGTGAATAACGACATCAATTTGCTCCGGCTTGGCGTCAAACAGCCAGCGTGCCTCAATCACTTCCAGCCCCTTGTTCATCATCGTAGCGGAATCAACCGAAATCTTTCTGCCCATGATCCAGTTCGGGTGGGCACAAGCCTCATCGGGCGTAACCTTAGCCAGCGATGAAATGGGCCGTGTTCGAAATGGCCCTCCGGAGGCAGTCAAAATAATTTTTTTGACACCAACCTGCGCCAGACCATCGGCATAATGGCGCGGCAACGATTGGAAAATCGCGTTGTGTTCACTATCAATTGGCAGCAGTGTAGCACCGCCCTCTTTGACCGCATCCATGAATAATTGGCCCGCCATCACCAATGCTTCCTTATTCGCAAGCAGCACACGTTTTCCCGCGCGCGCTGCGGCGAGCGTGGGTCGCAAACCAGCTGCGCCAACGATGGCAGCCATGACCATATCGGTATCGGCATGGGCAGCAATAAATTCCAGCGGGGAAGCGGGTTGATCGGGTGTTGCTGCCAGCACTTCAGTTTCCACCCCCAGAGCCACGAGGCGTGCTTTGAGCGCGTTGGCGGCATGCGGTGTATCGGGCATCACTGCATAACGCGGTCTGAATATTCTGCATTGCTCGGCCAATTCATTTACCCGCGAATGTGCGGAGAGAGCAAACACAGAATAATGATTGGGATGGCGAGCAATTACATCAAGCGTGCTGACGCCGATCGAGCCGGTTGATCCCAGAATGGTGATTTTTTTTGCGCTGGTTGTTGTCTGCGCTATTGTCAGGGAACTCGTCATGGTGCTCATATGACTCCCGTGAGAATCATGTAAAGCCCGGCAATCGGCAACGTGGACGTGAGTGCATCGATACGGTCCAAAATGCCCCCATGACCCGGCAACAATCCACTGGAATCTTTCAAACCAGCACCGCGCTTCATCCATGATTCAAACAAGTCGCCAATCACGGACAACACGCCCAGCAATATAAAAAATCCAAACAACCACCAAGCGTGCTTGCCCAGCTCAAGCGCCCAGGATTGCGCGCCACTTATCGGGTGGGCAGACCATAATTGCCACAAGAAAAAATATAGCGCCACGCCAACTATCCCGCCCAACGCACCTTCCATGGTTTTACCGGGGCTGATCGCTGGCGCGAGTTTGCGTTTACCGACCGCTTTGCCCACAAAATAGGCCGCAACATCAGCCACCCAGACAATCAACGCTAAAGACAGCAACAGCCACGGACTTCTATCGTGCAGCAGCAGTAACGCCAGCCATGTCGGAAAAATAACGAGCCAACCGGCAAAGCCAACGATGGCAGAATAACTGGGACGCCAAACGCGTACGAGCCACAGCGGTGCTGCCACTAACCAAAATAGGGCGGCGGCCGTGAAGCCAAACAATGCCAGCTGGCGAAACGTAAACAGATCAAAAAATTGTCCGCCGCAGTAGGTATAAAAAATAACCGCTGCGATGGCCGCCGACAACCCAAAATAAATGTATTTGGGTTGCGACGCACGCGGCGAAAATTGGCAAAACTTGGCCCATTCCCAACATGCCGCGAACATAATGCCGAGCGTGAAAACACCCCATGCCCAATCCGGCAGCATGAATAGCGCCAACAGCACAATCGGCAACACTAATAGCGCAGTGATAATGCGGGTTTTTAACATAAGGGGCTATGGTGGTGGAGCCATAACACACCGACACCGCCATGACGAAGCGAAAACAAGTTAATCAACGATGCAACTACGCAGCCGTTGCATCGGCCGCATCGGCAATATTGCCCGGCTTCAGTTGCTCGCTGGTGCGGCCAAAGCGGCGCTCGCGGGTGCGATAGGAATCAACGGCTTTAATCAAGCTTGCCCGGTTGAAATCAGGCCATAACTCGCCGGTAAAATAGAACTCGGTGTAAGCCAGTTGCCACAGTAAAAAATTGCTGATGCGCTCTTCACCGCCGGTGCGGATAAACAAATCCGGTTCTGGCGCAAAATTCATTGCAAGGTGGGTGGCGACATCATCTTCAGTCAACGCGGGAAACTCAAGCGCTGAAGCGGCATGGGAGGCATTTTTGCCTTGCAAGTCGCGCCATTGCTGGTGTTTAACTGTTGTTGCTTTGTTGACCGCCTGCAAAATATCCCAGCGACCACCGTAATTCACGGCCACGGTAAGAGTGAGTTTTTTATTGTCTTTGGTTAGCTCAACCGCGTTTTTAACGAGTTCGATAATTCGCGTATCAAATGGTGTCAGATCGCCGACCACCTTGAAGCGAATATCGTTGGTGTGCAGCTTCGCCACTTCTTGTTCCAATGCACGCAAAAATAACTGCATTAAAAAAGAAACTTCCTCAGCGGGGCGGCGCCAGTTCTCTGAGGAAAATGCAAACAATGTCAGGTATTCAACGCCCAGGTCACCACAGGTTTTCACCGCTTCACGCACGGCTTCTACACCACGTTTGTGGCCCGCAACACGCGGCATAAAACGATTGCGTGCCCAGCGACCATTGCCGTCCATGATGATGCAGACATGGCGCGGCACATCACCGACATCCGGGATGGCTTGGGTTGAGCTGATGGTGTCAACGGGCTGAGACATGAATGATAAGTAGAGTTAAATTCAGCAAGGCTTATGAGCGCGGCCTGACTACACCGACATCAGTTCATGTTCTTTTTCTGCAACCAGCTTATCGATATCAGCGATGAAGCGGTCAGTTAATTTTTGCACATCATCTTGTGCGCGCTTTTCTTCATCCTCTGAAATGGTTTTGGCTTTGAGCGCGTCCTTGAAGGCATTATTGGCATCGCGACGAATATTGCGCACCGCCACTTTGGCATCCTCGCCTTCGCCCTTCACCACTTTGGCCAATTCTTTACGGCGCTCTTCGGTGAGTGCGGGCATCGGTACGCGAATCACATCGCCGACTGTCGAGGGGTTCAAGCCAAGATTGGCGTCACGAATAGCCTTCTCGATGGCCACCGCCATTTTTTTCTCAAAAGGCTGTACGGTAATCGTCCGCGAGTCGGCCAAGATCATGTTGCCGACCTGCGAAATCGGCACCATCGAGCCGTAGTATTCAACCTGCACATGCTCCAACAGCCCGGTGTGCGCACGGCCTGTACGTACTTTATTCAAGCCGTTTTTCAACGACTCAACGGACTTGTGCATTTTCTGTTCAGATTGTTTCTTCTGATCTGGAATATTCATTTTTTCTCCCGCACTTCCTGAAATCAACAACCAATTTTATATTCTACCGAAGCTTAAGCGTAAACCAGGGTGCCTTCATCTTCGCCCATCACCACGCGCTTCAGGGCCCCGGCTTTAAAAATCGAAAAAACATTGATCGGCAGCTTTTGATCGCGGCATAAAGCCAGTGCTGTCGCGTCCATCACCTTCAGATTTTTGATAATCGCCTCATCAAATGTCAGGCTATGGTAGCGCGTTGCTGTTTTATCCGTTTTGGGGTCGGCGGTATAGACACCGTCAACCTTGGTCGCCTTCAATACAATCTCGGCTTCCATTTCGCGGCCGCGCAAGGCAGCGGCGGTATCAGTCGTAAAAAACGGATTGCCCGTACCCGCGGCAAACACAACGACTTTACCTTCTTCCAAATAGCGCATGGTTTTGCCGCGAATATACGGCTCTACTACCGGCTCGATATTGATCGCCGATTGCACGCGCGGCACCAGGCCCGCTTTGGCCAGCGCATCCTGCAGGGCAAGCGAGTTGATGACCGTTGCTAACATACCCATGTAATCAGCCGTGGCGCGGTCCATACCCGCAGCACTAGACGACACACCGCGGAAAATATTTCCGCCACCAATCACAATGCCGATGGCAACACCCATGTTCGCGACATCTTTAATCTCGTTGACGATACGTTCGATCGTTGGACGGTTGATGCCGAAGGCATCATCACCCATCAGCGCCTCGCCGGAGAGTTTGAGCAGAATCCGCTGATACTTGGGGGGCGTCATGGTCGATCTCCTCGTTGGTGATAGATGGATTGCCGCGTACAGCTGGTTAGCTGCGCTTGCTGAGCTTACGTCCCATTCCTGGCAAGCCTAGCGCAGGAATATGACAAAAATCTGCAACTGCCCATTAAACAAAATCATTACAACAAACCCTAGCAAAGGCGGGGTTTATAAAGCATTTTTGCCTCAAACTCCGCACCAAAACTAGGGTTTATACTTTTTATTGTCAGCCATTAAGAGCTAATAGGCTCAACAAGTATGCTGATAATGGTATTAAAGCGCTTTTGCGGCAGCAGCGGCTTCGGCCACTTCAGCGGCAAAGTCCGTTACTTTTTTCTCGATATTTTTGCCGACCACCACAAGGTTAAACGAATTAATCGTCGCACCTTTTGATTTCAATAATTGCTCAATCGTTTGCTTGTCGTCTTTTACAAACGGCTGGCTGACCAGCGCGACTTCCTTCAGAAATTTAGCGACTGAACCTTCAACCATCTTGGCAACGATTTCTGCCGGCTTGCCGGATTCGGCCGCTTTCTGACGCGCTACTTCGCGTTCTTTTTCGACTAGTGCTGGCGACACTTCCGAAGCCAGCATGGCCTCGGGCTTGGATGCCGCAACGTGCATAGCAATATCCTTCGCCAGCGTTGCATCGCCGCCGGTGATATCAACCACTACGCCGACTTTTGCGCCGCCATGGAGATATTGCGTTAACAAACCGGTTGCCGGAATACGCTTGAAAGCGCGAATTGACATGTTCTCGCCAATTTTGCCAATCAGGGCCTTGCGGGTTTCTTCAACTGATGTGCCGTTCACATTAAGCGCGGACAATGCAGCCACATCGGCCGGGTTTTGGGTGGCGACTAATTCGGCCAGCTTGGCGGAAAGCACCAGGAAGTCATCATTTTTGGCCACGAAGTCAGTTTCACAATTGACTTCAACCATGGCACCTAATTTTTGATCGGCCGAAATATAGATCGCCACTACACCCTCAGCCGCAACGCGTGACGCCGCTTTGCTGGCTTTGTTGCCTAATTTCACGCGCAAAATCTCTTCGGCTTTTTCCATATCACCAGCCGCTTCTGTCAGCGCTTTTTTACATTCCATCATCGGCGCGTCAGTTTTTTCGCGCAACTCTTTAACCATACCTGCTGTAATGTCAGCCATTTCTAAATCCTCAGTCTTGTCTTCACTATCAATGATTTGCAGTTCAAAAAAAAGGGGCCGGAGCCCCTTTTTCCGTTTTGCTGATTACTTCGCGTCGTCTTCGGTCACTTCGACCAATTCTTCGCCTTCCGGGGCCACCATTTCGGTGATCACGGCGCTCTTGCCTTCGAGAATGGCATCGGCCACGCCACGGGCGTACAAGCGGATCGCACGGGTCGAGTCGTCGTTGCCCGGGATGATGTAGTCCACGCCATCCATGGAGTTATTGGTGTCCACGATGCCGATGATTGGCACGCCCAGCTTCTTGGCTTCGGTGACGGCAATTTTGTGATAGCCGACATCGATCACAAAAATCGCATCCGGCACGCCGCCCATGTCCTTGATGCCACCCATCGAACGCTTGAGTTTTTCAAGTTCGCGGGAAACCATCAGACCTTCTTTTTTGCTTAGCTTTTCGATTGAACCGTCTTCAACCATTTGCTCAAGATCTTTCAAACGCTTGATCGAGCCCTTAACGGTTTTGTAGTTGGTCATCATACCGCCGAGCCAGCGGAAATCAACGTATGGCATACCGGCGCGTTGCGCCTCTTCCATCACGATTTCACGGGCTTGACGCTTGGTACCTACAAACAAAATAGTGCCTTTGTTTGAGGCCAACTGGCGTACAAACTTGAGCGCATCCTGATACATCGGGAGCGATTTCTCAAGATTGATAATGTGAATTTTGTTTCGTGCACCGAAGATATACGGTGCCATTTTGGGGTTCCAGAAGCGGGTTTGGTGGCCGAAGTGGACACCGGCTTCCAGCATTTGACGCATTGTTACTGACATTGAAATACTCCAAAGTTAAGGTTAGCCTCCACTCGCTGTAAGCTTAATTCAAAAAATGCCGCTATGAATCAAGACCTTAACGTGTAGCGAGTGTGCGTATTGGTGTTGCTGTAAAAGTACTGGTTTAGCCGTAAAATGAGACTAACTAACTTGAGTTTAATCAGGTTAGCCAGTGATTATAACCGTAAAACCCGTTAATAATCAATCGCCATCCAAGTTTTTGGTGTCTGTCGAAAGCTATCTGAAAATGGAAGCTCATAAAATTTTAATCATGCTTCTACTGCGCATAATATTATGCGCAGCGATAAGCTGGGCAGTTTATCGGTGGACGAGCCCGATCCTTGCCATTTTCACCGCTGTAGTTTGGGGCGTTTTACTCGCCAAACCCATTATCGAGGCGGGCGCGACTTATTTTCACTGGCAAAAAAGACAGCCTTATGCCAAGTGGCAGGGTAACTATTACGAGTTTGCCAATATTCAAATTCGCGTCATTGAGGTCCCAGACTTATCTCAAACAACTTCTGCGCGTTCGTCTGCAAACACGCTCTGGTTTTGCGATAAGGATGTGCTCAAGGTTGTTGGCAAAGAACCGACATCGCTTTTGCGTGCCCTCTACTCCAATGCAGATTATCGAGAGCTTCCCGACGAAAATCTCGCTGCATTTTCAGAGTCGGGGGTTAAGAAATATTTGATGACATCGACTCACCACGAATCAAAACGGATGATGATGTGGATTGAGCGAGAGGTCATCAGACCCCACCGCAAACGCCATGAAATGACAACGCAGAAGCCAACTCCATCATAAGCGGTATGTACGATCGCCTCGTTACATGCTATCCCGGGATTAACGCCCTTGCTATAATCTTGTTTTGATTGTTCTTGAGGTAACAGCTTTGTCTTTAGCACTAAAAAACAGTGACGATATTGCCGGGATGCGCATCGCCGGCCGTCTGGGCTCCGAAGTCCTGGACTACATCACGCCATTTGTGAAGCCCGGCGTCACTACCGGCAAACTCGACCAGCTTTGCCATGACTATATGGTGGATGTGCAAGGCACGATTCCAGCCACGCTGAACTATGCGCCGCCCGGACACAAGCCCTACCCAGCATCATGCTGCACCTCGGTAAACCATCAGGTTTGCCATGGCAT
>JAYVEV010000046.1:0-8416 GCA_043773745.1 Burkholderiales bacterium
TAGATGAAAAATTGCCGCGCCAACATTGCCTGGCCGGAGACCGCGTTTTACTTCTACCTTGAATAATGCGTCTTCCATACCCCGCTTCAGGCGCACCAACGCATCTGGCCGATCATGGGCGCGCCCAATCCTCGGTTCGCGTTCGACGATCTCACCTGCGACACCGAGTCCGCGAAGGCGCGCGAGCACGTCATCTAGGAGTTTTTGCTCAGGGGGCAGGGTCAGCTTGTCCATAATTAACAAATATCCACGAATCATGGATATTTGTTAATTATGGACAACTAAGCCATATCTTACGTTCGCTTTGATTGTCCACAAAAATAGACGTCCACGATTCGTGGGCAGACTAAAATTGTGGACAAAATGATTGCTAGGCCGAATTGTTGTTTATTGCTGGGTGATATTCAACAGCCGGCGGGGCTCGCTAAATTTCGACCTGCGTCCCCAGCTCCACGACACGATTGGTTGGAATACGGAAGTACTCCGACGCTTTACCGGCCAAATGCGACATCCACACAAACAAATGCTCGCGCCACAGCGCCATGCCGCCGCCCGGTGTGGCAATCAGGGTTTCGCGGTTGATGAAGAAGGTGGTTTCCATCATGTCAAAACTCATCGATTGCAGTTTACAGTCGGTCAGCATTTTAGGGATGTCGGGTTGCTCCTTGAAGCCGTAATGTCCGGTGATTTTCCAGAAGCCGTGACCCATGTTTTCGATCCACACATAATCTTCTTTAGGCACGTATGGAATATCCTCGTTGATGATCGATAAAATCACCACGCGCTCATGCAGCACCTTGTTGTGCTTTAAATTATGCAGCATCGCATTGGGCACCCCATTGGGGTTGACGGTCATAAATATGCCGGTGCCGGATACTTTATGCGGCGGGCTCATCGAGATCGAATCAACAAATAATTTGAGCGGCATCGCGCTGTCGTTGGTGACCTTGCGCACGATCTGACGTCCGCGCCACCAGGTACTCATGATGGTGAAAATCAATGCGCCCATCACTACCGGGAACCAGCCGCCATCGGCAAACTTCAGCAAACAGGCACTCATAAACATGATGTCGTTGCCTGCCAAAATCAGCGTGAGCGGAATCACTAGCCATTTGTTCCACTTCCAGATACGCGTCATCACTACATACAGCAGCAGGGTTGCCATTAACATCGTCATGGTCACGGCAATACCGTATGCCGCCGCGAGGTTATCCGAGGTTTTGAAGGCGATGACCAGCCCGATAATGGAGATCAGCATGAGCCAGTTAACAAACGGCACATAAATTTGCCCCGCTTCTTTATCGTTGGTGTAAATAATCGCAAAGCGCGGCAAGTAGCCTAGCTGAATCGCCTGCTTGGTCATGCTGTAGGCACCGGAAATCACTGCTTGGGAAGCGATCACAGTGGCCGCTGTCGCCAGGCCAATCATCGGAATCAGCCCCCAGCTAGGGACCATCAAATAGAACGGATTCATCACCGCTTTGGGGTCAGCCAGCACTAGCGCGCCTTGGCCAAAATAATTAATCAGCAATGCGGGCCACACCATGATGAACCAGGCGTAGCGAATCGGCTTTCGGCCGAAGTGGCCCATGTCGGCATAAAGCGCTTCTGCGCCGGTAACACACAACACCACCGAGCCCAGCACGACAAACGCGTGGAATTGGTGATTAATTAAGAATTGAAAGCTGTAAAACGGATTAATCGCCGCCAGCACGCCGGGATTTTTAACAACCTGTGTGATCCCCAGTGCAAAAATGACTGCGAACCATAAAACCATGGTGGGCCCGAAATATTTCCCAATGGTCGCAGTGCCGTGGCGCTGAATCGCGAACAGCGCAATCAAGATGCCGATAACAATGGGAATGATGTAGGGTTCCAGCGCAGGCGAGACGACTTTCAAGCCCTCAACCGCGGACAGCACCGATACCGCCGGCGTAATGACGGCATCGCCAAAAAACATCGCAGCGCCAAAAATACCGAGAGCAATCACCCACCAGCGGGCGCGTGAGCTGTAGGGGTAGCAACGCTGGGCCAGCGCCGTTAGCGCCAGAATGCCGCCTTCGCCTTTGTTGTCTGCCCGCATCATGAAGATCAGATATTTGACAGTTACCAGCGTCATCAGCGACCAGAACATCAGCGACAAAATACCCAGCACAGATGCCTCCGTTAGCGGGATGCCGTGCTGCGGGTTGAATGACTCTTTCAATGCGTATAGGGGGCTGGTGCCAATGTCGCCAAAGACGACGCCAATAGCCCCTATGGTCAAGGCACTAAGTTTTTGTTTGGAGGTATGCATAATTTATAGGGGTGCGCCGCGCAGAGGGTCAGCGGCAATCAAATCGTGCGGAAATGAGAAACCTGACCGGCAAGGCTTAAAGGGGGCGGCGTTACCGTTACTGACATGCCATGGTGCGGGGAGATTTGCGCAAAATGATGCCGGGCCATTCGCGAGGCAATAAAGTCACACGTCACCAATACAGGGGAGGGATTTTTCATGCAGGCGGCGAGTGCAATACCGCGAATAGGTTGTGGATACACGTTTTATGTTTGCTGTTGCCAAGCACATTGTATGAGCAAATTGGCTTCTACAACGGCGGCCTGAATTGCCAATAAAAATTTTCGTTTAATAATCAAGTCTAGGTAGCGGCGCAAACTATGCTGCGCCGCAACATAAATGTCAAGACCCGCCAGTCAGCAACGTATAGGAAAAGTTTAAATTCATTCAAAAATCAAATAAAACAAATGCTTAAAACATGGCCCTTTAACTGAGCGAACTGGCTTTGGGTTGACAAAAACGCCCTTCAATGCCAAAATTCGCGCCCTTGTTGCAATATAAATTCAATCAATAAGTTTGGCCGATTAGCTCAGCCGGTTAGAGCGACGGAATCATAATCCGCAGGTCCCCCGTTCGAATCGGGGATTGGCCACCAAATAAATCAAGGGCTTACAGAGATGTAGGCCCTTTTTTATTGGCTTAAATGGCCAATTTTGGGACACTTGGCAGCCGACTGTCCCGCACTTCATGCGTAGTCATGATCCGGCGGCAGCCTCGGCCTGTGGATAACTGGTGCTTTTGAGGGCCAGTTGTCCCACTGGTGTCCAAACAAAAAAATATAACGCCAGCGTTTCCTGATTATTACCTATGAAAAAGTGCGACATAGAGAATAAAGATCCGTCGATTGTCAATCCGTTGTTGTGCTATTTTGCGGCTTGTTTTATGTTGTTGTCATCTGTTCCCAAAGGGCGATTATGGCAACCATTGAAAAGCGCAAGAATGTAGCCGGTGAAATCAGCTACCGCGTAAAAGTACGGTTGACCGGTTACCCCAAAGGGGGAGTCAACTAAGCAGTCCTTTAGCTCGTGGTATGACAAATGGGTAAGGCACCAGCACCAAAAGGCACTTGTTGCGCACTTAGCATTGCGGCTTCATTGAGTCTCTTATGGCCGCGCGTTTATGCATTTATTCGATAGTTCCCAGACTAATAACGCCAAATGAGAATATGCATATTGGAGCAACTATGCATCGGGCGGCAATTCAGGAGCATTCTCAATTCACCTTGTGGGATGGGTTATGCTTGAAATATTTTTATTTATTGCAATTGGCTGGGTGGTGTTAATAGCAATTGCGCTGTTTTTTGAGTGGCTTCAAAGTTAGCTCGGTGAGGCAAAATTGTTTTCCGAAAAGGTGCCCTATGCGAAAGCGCTTAACGTATTTGATCTTGGCGGGATTACTAGCCAGCTGCGCTACTACTGGTACAGATGGGATTGTCCAGATTGGGCCAGACTTATATATGGTCGGTGGCCTCGGTAGATTCACCGACTTTTCAGGCAGTGCAGTAAAGGCGAGGCTTTATCAAGATGCCACTAAATTTTGCACGAACAAAAATAAAGTCATGTTTCCCGTGAACAGTACCGGTCGCGATTCAGGATATGCATCTTATGCATCGGCAGAAATTCAATTCCAATGCTTGATGCCGAATGATTCGCGACTACCAAAGTAGGTTGGCCGTTATATTGCCGTGGCCATTCACCTGTTGCGCCGCTATGTGCGATTCGGAGTACCTAAAAGAAAAGATTGAATGGCGAGGACGCGGGACAATGATGGGACACCGAGGGGCAAAAATTCAGGTAACCCCAGAACAAGCGGCAACACCAAGTAATTGATATAATTGCTCTAGTTGGTTGTTGCCTGTTCCTGATTTATCGGTTCCCGCGAATCATAATCCGCAGGTCCCCCCGTTCGAATCGGGGATTGGCCACCAGACATTAAAAACCCATGTAAATTCTAGATTTACATGGGTTTTTTGTCGTTTGGTGGTACATAAAGTGATACACATTATGAGAGCATTAAAATAAGTGATCTTAAGCCTCCGAAATGTGCTTTAAGCCGAGTGAGAGCAGGCGTGTATCTTTGGTCAGGAGGGTCATTTTTTCGATGTCGGCAACAGCAACCAACAGCAAGTCGAAAGGGTCACCCTGGAAGCCCCCAAGCTCGTGAGTGCGCTCTACATGGGCTGCAGTAACAGAAAGCAAACTGAAGCCCTGCGCTGCAAAGTGAGATTGCAAAGACCCATCCGGCAAAATGAGTTTGCCGACAGCTTGCTTCAATTGCATCTCCCACAAACTGGCCACGCTGATAGAACACATTTCTTTACCGATGAGCTTTCGAGTTGCTTTGGAAAGCTTGGCGCTATTGGTCATCCACCAATAAATCAGGTGCGTATCGAGCAGATAGCGCGTCACTTTTTTCGGCTACGTGGTCTGGACGCGGGTTTTATATTGGCGGATGCAGGCTCAAGTGAATTATCTGCTGCCAACGAAAACAGGTTGGCCAAATCTACAGTGGCCTGCTGTGAAAAAGCATCCGCAATCTGGCGCTCCGATATGTTGAGATGTGCCCATGTTCCCGGCTTGCGTGTTGGCTGTGCACTTGCAACTGGCACTAATTTGACAGCAGGAATACCCTTGTTGGCGATAATCACATCCTCACCTTCAAGGGCAGCTTTCACTAATCGGGAAAGCTGGCTTTTTGCATCCAGCATATTTACTTGCATAGCGAAGCTCCTAAAAATAAATGGCCTTATCAAATAATTTTATCATGAGTTAGCTAACTTAGCTAATTGCTAGCCTCTTCCAATAACACCTCCTCCGGCTTATGTGTCATTGGAAGAGGCTAAGTATTGCTTGGCGCCATTATTCTTGCTATTATGTAAACGTATATTGTAGTTTTTCGATATTTTTATCGACTTTCAAAATCCCCTTAAGGGAAGCTGCCCGTAAAAATCAAAAAATTACGGGTTGGCCCAATGTCCAAAATCCGTCCGCAAATTTGACGCGTTTTGTTATAAATGCATGCCACGATAGCGTGAATGCACAGGACGCGAATCGCAAGATTCTCCCTGCCTCGCCAGTTCCTGGCCTTTGATAGTGTTCGCTTCGGCGTGATCGCCGTAAGTGTATATTTTCGTTCTCCGTTCGGATGTTGTCCACTCGCCCATCTGGCTTTGCTCACCCGAAGCCATGGCGATGCAATGCCTGCCTAAATCGCTTCGATTTTTTCTGCGAAGACTCTCTGTCGTCTGGCGATGGAAATCGTTGCGCACAAAAACGGCTTCGGCTGGCTCCGCTTGTATGGGGCCACCTGAAGCAGTCCAAATATTCCCTGTGTGTCGCCGCTTTGGCGATGTGGGGAATCCAAACTTTTTCGAAAGAAAAAAATGTTGCTCAAGCAGGAATTTAAAGCTCGGCTTTTTGCGAGCGCTCGTTCTGAGTATCACCCGTTATTTTTGTTGATTCCGCGTTTCGCGGAAGGAGCCGCATTGCGGCCCCTTCTCAACATCACATGTACACCGACGCACCCCTTCCTCACAAGAGTCAGAGGAAGGGCCCCCCCAACACAACCGAAATAAAGTACCGACCATGAAAATCTCTCCCCCCATAGCATCAGGTTTTGTGGCAACCACCGCACGCACACAACAAAATTCACCACTATCTTTTATTGAACAAATTTTTGCCGGTGCCATCGTCCCGCGCTCAATCGCGGAACGCGCACACGTGCGGCAACTATATGAAAAAGCCTTCTACCTCAATAAAAAATCACCTGAAAAATTCGCTCATTATTTTGCCATCGACGCGCTGCTTGTCCCGATTTTGCGACACGATCTGCCGCTGAAGCGGGCGGAGGCCGACGCGTTGCTGCGCTGGCTTTCTCAAAATGTTCACCACAAAGCGACAAACAAAAAGGCAAAATTGCCGGGCACGCTGAGACGTCAGACCGAGGAAGCAAGGATGATGGCGGCTGTCTGCAGACGGGTAAATTTAAAGTTGACTCGACTTGATGAATTTAATGAAAAGCACGCCTATGCTGTTATAGCGGTGCTGTCGTTGCGTAACGTAAGCGAGGGACGATTCTGTAACGTCTGCGAGACTATGGCGCAGATTTTTTTGGCGAATGCAAAACGTAAAAATTTGAGAATCCACAACGGGCAGGCAGAGGCATGGATTGCGTTTCGCACAGACTTCGTCGCGCACTTTAGCTTTTGGCCTGCGTTCAGAAAATCCACCACCGCAATTTACGACCATTCGCTCTCGATCCTCGACATTTCGGTTGACGACGTACTAAATGAAATTGATGAACAACACCGTTGGGCAAAAAACATCATTCGATTGGCCTTTGAATTTGGTTTGAGAATTGGCGAAGCGACTCGGACAGATATCGAGCAAAGTTGGCGCGGCAATCTGCTTAAAATTACGCTTGAGGCGCAGCCGAAAGGGCTCCGTCTTCGCGATGTGCGCGTCACCTTCCCAAAATCACAACTGCCATGCATCAACCAGATTCGGCAATTTCTTGCGAACCAAAATTGGGGCGGTCGACTTTATCCTCCGACAAAAACAGCGCAACAAGCAGTTGCGTCGGTTGGTTACCATTTCCGTCAAGCTGTAAAAAAAATTAAGGCGAAGCGCGATGTAGAACTATTTGCACGCATGCCCTCGGCTCGAAAAAGTATCCGCTTTCATGACATGCGGCACGATTACATCCATCGCCTTGCGCGCTTGATTGGCGCAGACATTCCGGTGGCGAATGTGCAGGCCAAACTCACTGGCGTTTCGTTGGAAAAAGTTTACCTGTATTTAATGTTACAAGTTGGGCATTCCGACCCCACCAAAACGCACGCGTATATTGGGCGGCTGCCAAAACAAAAGCAAATTAAATACGCAAAGTACGCGACACGCGACATGAAAATTTTTGGGCACGGGTCGCTCCACAATTTCTTTTTTAACCGCAATATGGAGTTGAAATAATGGCGCCGTTCTTAGAGTCGAATGTGAAAGTGTCTGAAAACTATTTTGAACTCATGCCGATTGGTCTACGCATTGTTACATCGAAAATGATGCGTGAGGCGACAGGGAGTCGCCTCATCGGTACGACGCCAACTTATAAATTGCTGCATTGCCAGCAACATCGCAATTTAAAAAAGGGGGTGACCCGACAGGATGCGTTTAAAGCGTGTTTAAAGGCGCTTCTCACTCCACATCACACCGATGACACCTTATTTAAATATGTGAAACGTGGCGCCTGTGCGATGCAGTTTCTTTCAGATATCGGTTATGAGCCACTGCGTGACGATAAGGCCGCACTATCCATGGAAATGGCGTTCGAATTCACGCGGGCTTGTCTGGTGCGACAACTAACGGTCCAGGAGGCCCGCTACTACCGAGCGGTCATAAGAAGGATTGTGATGTTAACCAGCCCTAATCAGGACCTCACAAAAATTATTGAAAACGATTTGCAAACTTCATTTGGACTCTCCCCGTGCAACAATAAACCGGTGCAATTTGACAAGCGGCCTTGGTGGTTTGGAGACGCGAGAGAAGTCGCTGGTTTTCTTCACAGACTACCGTTCGATGAAGATTCAAATTCAAATCAATTTGTCGCGGTGATGATCCTCGCTGGTGCTTTTAAGTTATCTCTACGCGCTGCCGCTTCAGCGTCCGTTGAGGGAGGCGGTCGATCGATTCGATTGTCTGGATCAGATGATGAGCAGAACATCACCTCACGTGTCATCGCGCCGCAAACGCCCTATGAACAATGGGGTGTGGAGGCACTGTCGAAACTGCTGAACCGCGCGCAATTCGGCTCGATCGTTTTTTCAGACGCCAAGGCCGCGAGCAAATTTGTTTTGCGCCTGGAGGCAATGATGCAGCGCGCTGGATTTCTGCCGGCAGATACGGATTTTGTTTTTCCCGTCATGCCCGAGGTCGAATTGCGCCACTACGCAGACCGCTTTCTTTCCTCGTAGGGCGACGCTCGCTTGTGCGGCGACCGAGGCCTGCCGGCTGGTGGGCCGCTTTCCGCAGAAGTGAGGGCGTTGATATGCCGAGCTTTTGCCTATGGTCCAATGGTCTCTGCCTGAAT
>JAYVEV010000047.1:0-9281 GCA_043773745.1 Burkholderiales bacterium
CCAACACCAACACCAACACCAACACCAACACCAACACCAACACCAACACCAACACCAACACCAACACCAACACCAACACCAACACCATGCGTCCCACAATTATGCAAAGCAACCTTCTGATTTGCGGCGTCGATGAAGCGGGTCGCGGGCCGCTGGCGGGCGCAGTATTTGCGGCTGCCGTCATTCTGAATGTGGCCCGACCCATCAAAGGCTTGGCAGATTCAAAAACACTTTCTGCCAAACGTCGCGATCAATTGGCGCTTGAGATTCGGGAATGCTCATTAGCCTATTGTGTGGCTTTTGCCGATGTCGCTGAAATTGACACCATCAATATTTTGCAGGCAACTCTGCTGGCCATGAAGCGTGCAGTTGAAGGCCTTTCTTACGCGCCTGAGCACACACCGGATGAAGTAGTGGTGGATGGTCTGCATGTGCCAAAAATCGCGCACAAAAGCCGCGCTGTTGTAGAGGGCGACCGTCTGGTTCAGGAAATTTCGGCCGCATCCATTCTGGCGAAAACAGCGCGTGATTCGGAGATGGTGGCGCTTCACGAGCGTTATCCGCAATATGGATTTGCCAAGCACAAAGGCTATGGCACTGCCGAGCATATTCGCGCGCTGAGGGAACACGGCCCCTGTCCGCTACACAGGCGAAGTTTTGCGCCGTTGCGCACCATGCTGTTGCAGGCAGAATCAGGTTTTGCAGTATGAAGACAATTCAGTCGCGAGATAATCCATTCGTCAAACAGCTCATTGCGCTGGCGCACTCGTCTCGCGAACGCAAGAAGGCCCGTTTGACGGTGCTTGATGGTATCCATCTGGTGCGCGCCTATGTTGATGCGTTAGGCCCTGTACAGTCGCTGGCGGTGTCGGAATCAGCCATGGCAGAGCCCGAAGTGGTTGAGCTGATGGCGCGGCACAACGATCGCAACATTAACGTGCTGGCGGCCACTCTGATGGCGCAGTCATCCAGTCTGGACTCACCCGCTACGGTACTTGCTATTGTGCCAACGCCGAGTGCTATGCCCACGCCACTCGATGCTAGTGCCGTGCTGGTGCTCGAAGATGTTCAAGATCCTGGCAATGTTGGTTCCATGCTGCGAAGTGCCGCCGCGGCCAATGTTCGCGAAGTGGTGCTCTCAAAAACTTGCGCGTTTGCATGGTCACCCAAAGTGTTGCGGGCAGCACAAGGTGCACATTTTGTTTTGAATATTGCAGAAGGTGTTGATGTGGTGGAGTGGGTATCACGTTATCAGGGGCAATCATTGGCGCTGGTACCGCAGGCCGCAAGAACACTCTACGATTGTGAGCTGGCAACGCCAACGGCGTTCCTGATTGGTAATGAAGGCAGTGGTTTGTCGGCCGCCTTGATTCATGCCGCTTCGCATTCCGTGACGATTCCGATGCCGGGCCAAATGGAGTCGCTCAACGCGGCGGCCTGCGCCGCGATTTCATTATTTGAGATGGTGCGTCAGCGGATTTCAGGGCAAAATTGAGGGTGTCTAGTCATTAAACTAAGCATTCAAATATGCATTCAAGTGAGTCGAAGCAACCCTCGTGAACAAAACTCCATCCCCCGTGCCTGACAGCATGGCCCCTGCACTGCAACGCAGCTATCGCTACTATGAATTAGTCATGGCTGGCTTTGTGGCGGTATTTTTATGCTCAAACCTGATCGGCCCGGCCAAAGCCGCGCAACTCGAATTACCTTGGCTCGGCGCATTCACGTTTGGTGCCGGAGTGCTGTTCTTTCCCTTGTCGTATGTGTTCGGCGATATTCTGACTGAGGTTTATGGCTATGCGCGTGCCCGCAAAGTAATCTGGGCCGGCTTTGGTGCCATGGCATTTGCGGCCATTATGGCAAGTGTGGTGGTGGCACTGCCACCGGCCCCGGGATGGCCTAATCAGCTCGCGTATGAAACTGTGTTCGGCCAAACCCCGCGAATCGTCATGGCCTCGATGATTGCGTATTTCTGCGGCGAGTTTGTGAATTCCTATGTGCTCGCCAAAATGAAAATCGCGGCTGACGGCAAGCGCATGAGTGTGCGCTTTGTGGCTTCTACCGTGTTTGGTGAAGGAGTTGACTCTCTGCTGTTCTACCCGATTGCGTTTTACGGAATCTGGAGCAACGATCTGGTGTTCAAAGTGATGGCCGCGCAATGGGGACTGAAGGTGCTGGTGGAAGTGGTGATGCTGCCGGTTACCATTGCGATAGTGAAGGCACTAAAGCGCGCGGAGTCCGAAGATTATTTTGATCGTAACACTCGGTTCACGCCTTTTTCACTGAAAACCTGATCATAACTTTTGATGACACTGCCGCTATTAAAATGATGAACTTAATTGACTGGATCGGCAGCATCGGTGCGGCCTGCACCACACTTGCGTTTGTGCCACAGGTAACAAAAATTTGGCAGGCACGTTCCGCGAAGGATGTGTCACTACCGATGTACGCTATCTTCACCGTTGGGGTTATCTTTTGGCTAATGTATGGCGTTATGCTGGATTCATTGCCGATTATTGTCGCCAATGTCATCACGCTGCTGCTGGCACTGGCGATTATCGGGATGAAACTTAAATTCGACTAGATGTCCTGACCAGGTAGCACAACGTCCGGCAATGTTGCATTGCAGTTCCAGCAAATATCAAATTCACCCGGGTTAGCTTCAGTACATGAGGCGCAATATTTATTCGCGGTCACCGTTTCTTGCCGCTGATAATGCGCGATCACGGCGCGCGCGTGCTGCTCCTGATGGAGTTGCGTAATCCATACTTGCGGATAGGCCGACGACATCGGCAGATCACCCAATGCGCCCATCGCATTAGCGTTGAAGATATGCGCGGATATCCCGGCATGCGCGAGCAAATCCCGCACAATATGGGCATCGGGTAAATTCGAGGCGGTATAAACGCGTTTCATCGACGAGGGTTGGGTACGGTTGGACAAGGTTGGGCGCTGCAACATCAAAAAATTAAAACGGGTGATGAAAAAAAGGGCTGCGAACGAATCGCAGCCCTTTTGCCGTACAACTGCTGTTTGTAATTTAATGCGACTTAAAATGCAAACGAAACATTCGCTGTCACACCGTCTTGCTTGACGTTTTCACGACTAAACACGCTGGAATACACAACCGCCAAGCCGATCTGCTCTGTGATGTTGCCGCGGATCCCGATGGTGCCGGTGCTCCATGATTTTGAGGAAACATAGGCGGGGATATCGTAGGTAATACCTTGGGTGATCGTCACGGGTGATGCGCTAACAAAACGTGGATCACGCTTGTTCTCCTGATCGTAGGAAATGCGCGCGAACGGTGTCCAGTTGCCCAGTTTGAAGCTGGCGCGTGCGCCGACACTGGTGACATTGGAATTGCGGTCTTGGCTGCTGATTTTGAGTCGTGTTGACTGCTCGAGCGCGTTGCCATTGTTTTCAATGAACTCGTTTACGGTCACGTTTTGGTTCGTTATGCCAACGAATGGTCCGACCGTTAAGCCACCCAACGCGAAGTCATAGCCGAGTGTGACGTTGGCCGATGCATTATCGCCCTTGGTGCTGGCGGTGTTCGTACGGGTCGTGATGCCGAGCTTGATATTGCGCTGCACATCATTGAACTGGATGTTGGCAATGGTTGCCGAAAAATTGCCGTAAAAGCCGGTGTCACCACTCTTGAGTGAGCCAAACACGGAACCGGCTGTCTCGCTGGTGCTGAACTTACCGAAGCCGTTCATCGTGGCATCAGCCGTTGATTTGCCGACGGCCACACCGATAGTGAATGACTCCGAGGCGCGGAATGTCAATCCGACTGTGGCGGTACGGTTTTTGGAGTTCGTTTGCGGGCTCAATGAATTGGTGGAGATATTGAATTTGCCTCCGTCACCGGCTGCAAACGCAGTTACTTTACCAATCGCCGCGCGTTGGCCAGCCATCACACCTTCATCTAGCGTGCGGATATGCGCGGCGCGTGAGGCGAGTGGGACTTCAGCCATGGTTGAATAGGCGTTCGGGCCGTCAATTAACGATTTCGCGAAATCGGCAATGATGGCGTGAACGCCCGTGGTTGGATGCACGCCGTCGGCAAACGCATAGTTGGTTGGTGTCGCGCCGGCAACCAATGTAGACCCTGTGCAGAATTGCGAATTACGTCCAGCCGAGAATGGCGGGAATGGGCCGCAAGCCGTACCGGTGGTATTGGTGAAGCCAAATGCAGACGCATTGCTCAACACTTCGCTCAGCAAGGTGAAGGTGTCAACCGGAATAACCCGCTGATTGGTGGCGGCAAGCGCATTAAACAAAGTGATGTTAAAGCCAGCCGATGCAGCAGTGAACTGTCCGCTAGCTACGGGGCCGCCAGCCAAGCCATCAGGCGATAAGCCAAGGTTAGGCAAGCCAAAAACCATAATGTAGCGCGCACCAGCGGCACGCAAACGTGCTGTTTGCCCTGCAACCTCGTTGGCCGAGCCAACACCGGCAGCACCGGCTTGTAGCAGATCGTTACCGCCCGCCCAAACGGCATATAGTGCATTTGGATTTGCGCTACCGCCGCTAGCGGCTAAATATTCAGTAATCTGGGTCGTAACAGGGCGCTGCAAATTTGGTGGATTGCTAGATGAAACAGCGCTCACACGCGAGCCACCTTGCGCATAGATGCCACCACCAGCATTCGATGGGTTGGGGTTACCGCCGTAGTAGGTGGCAATGATTTCAGACCAAACCGGTCCTGGGTTGGTTGTAAAACGACCGAGCGTGGCGACGAGCGGCGCAGGCACGCCAGCGGCCAGTAAAGTTGGCCGATAAAAGCCGGAATCCGACAAGCTATCGCCGAACACAAAAACACCACTAAATTGAACGGCGTTGGAAGCGGTGGCACCCAATGCCAAAGCAGACCCAACCAGAGCAGGAATGAGACGTTTTTTGATGGACATAAATTTTCCTCGAGAGATGTAATGTTGATTTATTGTTTGAAACGCATTCATTTAGGTCTAAACGCCTTATTTACTCAATAATCATGGCACAAAAGTCGGGCTTTCTCAATGCATGTAACTCGGATTCAACTGATTGTGGGCATAAAAACAACGAATAAAAGCCTATGCCATAGTGGTGATAATAAAAAGCCTAACGCTAGCATAGGCAAGGCTTTTGAGCCAAAAATGTCTGAAAACGACCGCCAATATTAGATTTATCTGCTTTTACAGAGGGCGGCTCCCGCCATAAAGCACGGTGCTATTTGACAATACAGGCATCCGAAGTGCCATTAAATTAGTAAACCCGCCGCACCAAATGCGCTTCATGCAACAGCGTCGTCGCCAATTCCTCAATACTTTTGGTAGTGGAATTCAGGTGCGCGATGCCGGCCTGTTGCATGAGTAGTTCCGCCGTCTCGACTTCCCATTTGCAATTTTCAAGTGAGGCATATTTACTGTCGGGTTTACGCTCCTGTCGAATTTGATGCAAGCGTTCCGGCATGATCGACAGTCCGTACACTTTATTGCGTAGCGGCAGCAAAGCAGGTGGCAATTTCATGCGCTCCAAATCTTCCGGAATGAGTGGGTAGTTGGCGGCCTTAACGCCAAATTGCAGCGCCAGATAAAGACAAGTGGGGGTTTTGCCTGAGCGGGAAACGCCCACCAAAATAATATCGGCTTGCTCCAGATTGCGGTTGGTCATGCCATCGTCATGCGCCAGGGTGTAATTTACTGCTTCAATACGATGGTTGTAGTCCTTGAAATTGCCCGCCGAATGACTCCGGCCAATAGCGTGTGCTGATTTAGTCCCCAGTTCTTCTTCCAGCGGCACGATAAAACGATCCACCACATCCAGCACCATGCAGTTGGCCTTGTTGATTTCCTGACGCAGATCGAGCTTCATCAGCGAGGTAAACACCAATGGCCGCTTGCCAGATGTCGCATTGGCGTGCTCAATTTGACCCAGCACTTCACGGACTTTCTCAATATTGTCCACAAACGGCAGGGTGACGCGCTGGAATTCGATATCGTCAAACTGGGTCAGCAGTGAATTGCCCAGCATTTCCACCGTAATTCCGGTGCGATCAGAGACAAAAAAGGCAGTTCGGCGGTGTGGCATGAGGTTTCCTTGTTATTGCGCTGCAACAAATAGGGCGGCGACGCTATAATTATGGCTTAAACTCAGCCAGCATCGTTGTATTCCCGTATTCATCTTCCCGCTCTTACTGCTTTCGGTTGTTTATTCTAAAACTCATCGGATCCTCCATGTCTGCTATGACCTCTTCCCCGTCCGCTTTGGTTCTCCCACTCTCACAACTTCGCATGGATGATGTGGCCACGGTGGGTGGAAAAAACGCCTCACTGGGCGAGTTAATCAGCCAACTGTCTGAAGCAGGAGTGCGGGTACCGGGCGGATTCGCCACCACCGCAGAAGCGTTCCGGGATTTTTTGACCCACAACCAGCTCACCGAAAAAATAAACGCCGCATTGATCAATCTGGATGTTGAGGATATTCCCGCCCTGACAAAAACCGGCGCAATGGTGCGCGACTGGGTGGTGAGTGCACCGCTGCAGCTCGCACTGGACACAGAAATTCGTGCCGCTTATGCCGAACTCACCAAAGATAATGTCGAAGCAAGCTGGGCTGTGCGTTCATCCGCCACCGCCGAAGATTTGCCCGATGCTTCATTTGCCGGGCAACAGGAGACATTTCTTAATATCAAAGGCATTGAACACGTACTTGAGGCCATCAAGCACGTGTTCGCCTCTCTTTATAACGACCGCGCTATTTCCTATCGCGTGCACAAAGATTTCGCGCATGCTGAGGTCGCCCTTAGCGCCGGGGTGCAACTTATGGTGCGCTCGGACTCCGGTGCCGCTGGCGTGCTGTTTTCGCTTGATACCGAGTCGGGTTTTCGCGATGTGGTGTTTATTACTTCAAGTTACGGCCTCGGCGAAATGGTCGTGCAGGGTGCCGTCAACCCCGATGAATTTTATGTTGCCAAGCGATGCCTAAGCGAGGGTAAACCCGCCGTGTTGCGCCGCAGTCTTGGCACCAAAGCCGAGAAAATGATTTTCGGCGACGCGCAATCGGCCGGCAAATCGGTGGTGGTGAAGCCGGTTGAACAAGCTGAGCGGGACCGGTTTTCATTGAGCGATGCAGAAATTGAAGAGCTGGCCAAATACGCCGTCGCCATCGAAAAACATTACGGCCGCCCGATGGATATTGAATGGGGCAAAGATGGCAACGACGGCAAGCTTTATATCCTGCAAGCCCGTCCTGAAACGGTGAAGTCGCAAGAGACGCGTACCGATGTGCTGACCCGCTATCGCATGAAAGCCGTAGGCGAGAAAATCGCAGAAGGCCGCGCCATTGGCGGCAAAGTGGGGATCGGTCCGGCGCGCGTGATCAAAGATGTTTCCGAAATCAATTTATTCCGTGAAGGCGATGTCATTGTCACCGACATGACCGACCCAAACTGGGAACCGGTAATGAAAAAAGCCGCGGCGATTATTACCAATCGCGGTGGGCGTACCTGTCACGCCGCCATCATTGCGCGCGAGTTGGGCGTGCCCGCGATTGTCGGCTGCGAAGATGCGACCCATGTGATCAAGGATGGTGAAGACATTACCGCCAGTTGCTGTGAGGGCGATACCGGCCATATCTATCGCGGCCGTGTGCCATTTGAAGTGATTGAGGTTTCGCTCGATAAAATGCCCGAAATTCCCGTCAAGATCGCCATGAACGTCGGCAACCCGGAGCTTGCGTTTGATTTTGCCCAGCTGCCGAATGAAGGCGTCGGTTTGGCGCGTCTGGAATTCATCATCTCCAATACCATTGGCATTCATCCCAAAGCGTGTCTGGATTTCGCAAAGTTGCCGAATGATTTGCAGGCCGAGGTAAAAAAGCAGTCGCGCGGTTACGCCAACCCGGTCGATTTTTATGTGAAAAAAATGGTTGAAGGGGTGGCCACGATTGCGGCTGCATTCTTTCCTAAAAAAGTGATTGTGCGTCTGTCGGATTTCAAATCAAATGAATACCGCAATCTCATCGGCGGACCGCGCTACGAGCCCACCGAAGAAAATCCCATGCTCGGTTTCCGTGGCGCTTCGCGCTACATTGCGCACAGTTTCCGAGAATGTTTCAAACTCGAATGTGAAGCCATGAAATATGTGCGCGATACAATGGGCCTAACCAATGTCGAGTTGATGGTGCCGTTTGTTCGCACCCTGAAAGAAGCGGATCAAGTGCTCGAAATCATGAAAGAGTTTGGTTTGGAGCGCGGCAAGAATGGCTTAAAAATTGTGATGATGTGTGAGATCCCGTCAAACGCCATTTTGGCAGATGAATTTCTCAAACGTTTCGACGGCTTCTCCATCGGTTCCAATGATATGACGCAGCTAACGCTGGCGCTGGATCGCGATTCCGGTCTGGTGATGGATGCCTTTGACGAGCGTGATCCCGCCGTCAAGCAGATGCTGCATCTGGCGATTCAGGCCTGCCGCAAAGCGAACAAGTACGTGGGCATTTGCGGGCAGGGGCCGTCAGATTACCCCGATCTGGCTGAGTGGCTGATGAAAGAAGGTATCGAATCCATGTCGCTCAATCCGGATACCGTCGTGGAGACATGGCTGCATCTTGCCAAAGTAAAGTAAGCATCATGCCCGACGAAAAATTAAGCTGGCAATTCGCACGCTTCGATGACTTGGCCATGCGCGATTGGTATGCAGCATCGACTGCGCGCATTGATGTTTTCATCATGGAACAAAACTGTCCGTTTCAGGACAATGATGGCGCCGATTTTTTTTCGTGGCATTTGCTCGGGTGGCATGAAGCCTCAGGGCAACGCGAGCTGGCGGCCTATTGTCGGCTGGTGGACCCCAGCGTGAAATTTGCCGAGCCATCGATTGGCCGTGTCATTACCACCCGCCCATTTCGCGGCTGCGGCTACGGCAAGCAACTGATGCGTGAAGCACTTATGCGGCATGATGATTTGTATCCGGGGCTGGCGAACCGTATCGGTGCGCAGCAACGGCTCGAAAAATTTTATGGCGAGCTTGGCTTTGCAACCTCGTCGGATACGTATATCGAAGACGGTATTCCGCATGTGGAGATGGTGCGGACTCCGCCCGGCATCTGATACAGCAGCATCGGGATTTTTTTGCCCTTTTAAAACCCATTGAGGAAAATGATATGAGCACTAAACAACTTGCCGGAAAATCTGCCGTTATTACTGGCTCGACTTCCGGTATCGGCGAAGGCATTGCGCGTGCTTTCGCGAAGGCGGGCGCAAACATCATGCTCAATGGCTTTGGTGATGCCGC
>JAYVEV010000048.1:0-2801 GCA_043773745.1 Burkholderiales bacterium
CCGCTCGCGGCAGCTGCGAATTTATGCATGCGGTTTTTACTGGGCTTGATCGCGGTTTCGTTGAGTGAACCTACCGCCACATCCAGCGCCTTCATCATCGCCGCCTCAGAGGCCTGATGAATCGTTGTTTGGAAACGACCCGGCAGCATCGCCATGCCGCGATCAATCGGTGTGCCCAGCATGGCCGAGGCGCGGGCGGCCAAGCTGGGGTTTTCTAACAATGCTTTGGCGCGTTTTAAGTCAGCCAAATCAGATTTCGAAAAACCCGATTGCGAAAGAACTGTTTTTGAAAGTGCCGTGCCTTTGCTTGTCGTACCCATGACTGGTTCCTTTCAAAAAAATTCCTATGCCTCCACATCCTCACCCAAGTATGCCTCGCGCACCTTCGGGTTGTCGAGCAACGATTTTGATTCGCCGCTTAAGGTAATGACGCCGCCGTCCATCACATAGCCGCGTTGGCTGATTTGCAGCGCTAGCTTGGCATTTTGTTCGATCAACAAAATCGTCACGCCGCTTTTGGAAACATCGCGCACAACTTCAAAAATCTTTTGCACCATGATCGGTGCCAAACCCATTGAGGGTTCGTCGAGCAGCAGCAATTTGGGCCGCGCCATCAGTGCCCGCGAGATCGCCAGCATTTGCTGCTCGCCACCAGAAAGTGTGCCGGCGGTTTGTTTCGCGCGCTCTTTTAAGCGGGGGAATAAGGAAAACTTATGATCGATATCGAAAGCAATCTCGGTGCGATCACTGCGAGAATAGGCACCCATTTGCAGGTTTTCTAAAATGGTCAAACCCGGAAACACACCGCGCCCCTCCGGCACGAGCACAAGGCCTTCGCTGGCGACTTTGTAGGTAGGCACGCCAATGACGGACTTGCCTGCATAGTCGATCGCGCCTTGGGTAGGCTTCAAAAGCCCCGTAATCGCTTTAAGCGTAGTGGTTTTGCCCGCACCATTCGCGCCAATCAGCGTGACTAACTCGCCTTGCTCGACATGGAGGTCAATTCCTTTAACCGCTTGAATGCCACCGTAGCCGATGTGGAGATTCTTAATCGACAGTAACGTGGTCATGCAGCCACCTCGATAGACGCACCGAGATACGCTTCAACCACCTTCGGATTTTTCTGGACTTCAGCCGGTGTGCCTTCAGCAATTTTTTTGCCGTAATCGAGCACACCGATGTGATCGCACAGCCCCATGACCAGCTTCACATCATGCTCAATGAGCAGAATTGTGATCCCTTGCGCACGGATCGATTCAATCAATTTGCGCAGAGCTAATTTTTCCGTTGCGTTCATACCGGCGGCGGGTTCATCCAGCGCCAAGACTTTCGGCTCCGTTGCCAACGCGCGGGCGATTTCCAAACGGCGCTGGTCGCCATAGGATAAATTTTTTGCCAACTCGTTTGCGCGATGGCTGACATTCACAAATTCCAACAATTCATGTGCGCGGCGTTCAATTGCCACCTCCTCCGCGCGGGTCGACGCGTTCCGAGTGACGGCGCCCCAAACGCCGGCGCTAGTGCGGACATGCCGCCCGATCATCACGTTTTCGATTGCGGTTAAATTTGAAAAAAGGCGAATGTTTTGAAACGTCCGCGCCACCCCCAGGGCGGCGATGCGGTCAGAAGTAATGCCGTCGAGCACCTCGCCGTTAAACGTGACCGTGCCTTCATCGTGTTGATAAAGGCCGGTCAGCACATTGAACATCGTGGTTTTACCCGCGCCATTGGGACCGATCAAACCAAAGATTTGGCCTTGTTGGATTTCAAAACTAACGTCAGAAAGCGCAGTTAAGCCACCGAATCGTTTGGTGATATTTTTGGCGGAGAGAATAATCGCCATGTCTATTCCCCACCGTTTTGTTGCGGCGCGAGTTCACGCTTCCGGACAGCTGAAGGCAACAAGCCAGCGGGACGGAACAGCATCATCGCCACCATCGCAAAACCAAAGATCAACATGCGCAATACCTCGGCTTCGATAATAGCGCGGCCGAACAACCACTTTTGCGCAGGCTCAACCGTGTAGCGCAGAAATTCTGGCATGAACGAGAGCAGCAAAGCGCCCAACAGCACGCCCCAGATATTGCCCATGCCGCCCAACACGACCATCGCCAATATCATCACGCTTTCGGTCAGCGTAAAACTTTCCGGGCTGATGAAACCTTGAATCGCCGCGAATACGCCGCCCGCCAAGCCGCCGAATGACGCGCCCATTGCGAAGGCGAGTAATTTCAAGCTCGTGGTATTGATGCCCATGGCGCGAGCTGCCAACTCATCTTCACGGATCGCTTCCCACGCGCGTCCGATACGCGAATTTTGCAGCCGCAGATTGAGGATGATGACGATGATCAGCATGAACATCAGAAGGTAATAATATTTAACCAGCCCGGCTACTGCAAAATCGCCAATACGCGTGGTAGAGCCAAAATCCATGCCGAATAATTTGATCGAGTCGATGGTCGAAATACCTTTGGGGCCGTTGGTGATGTTGATCGGCTCCGACAAATTGTTCATAAAAATCCGCACAATTTCTCCAAAGCCCAAGGTCACAATCGCCAAATAATCTCCTCGCAACTTAAGCGTAGGCGCGCCCAGTATCACGCCGAATAAACACGCCACCGCCGCACCGATGGGAAGGATGATCCAGAACGGCAAATGCAAACCAAAATGCGGCGACGCGAGCAGCGCATACACATACGCGCCGACGGCATAGAAGGCGATATAGCCCAAATCGAGCAGCCCGGCAAACCCCACCACGATGTTTAAGCCGAGCGATAGAAACACAAACAAAATCGCAAAGT
>JAYVEV010000049.1:0-3954 GCA_043773745.1 Burkholderiales bacterium
GCCAATAGTGGACATCAGCATGAAAGCGGTATACTCTCTTATTGGAATTTCCTGAAAGCGCTGGTATTTAGCTATCCGCCTCCCGGCGATGTGTAGAGAGCGCAAGGATTCAAACACAACCTTAAAGAAGACATGCGAAGCCTCGCTATTCAGCACCCATAAATTTTTGGTGCCGAGTAGTTGGTTAGGGCGACGCGATGTTTTTGATAGTCCCGGTTTTGTAGATCGGGTTAGCAATAACAAAGCTAAAACCAACAATAAGTTGTAGAAATCAACCGCAAATTTTTTGCCAAATGTGCATAAGGGCTTGATCCCTCAATATGTTTCCTGATCGCGTTTTATCTGGCATGCGTCCAACCGGACGTCTGCATCTCGGCCATTACCATGGCGCATTAAAAAATTGGGCGAAGCTTCAGCATGAGCACCCCTGCTATTTTTTTGTCGCCGACTGGCATGCGCTGACGACCCATTACGAGACCCCCGACGTCATCGAGCAATATACCTACGATACCGTTATCGACTGGATCGCGGCCGGGGTTGATCCCTCGCAGGCAACCATGTTTGTGCAGTCAAAAGTCCCACAGCACGCCGAGCTCACTTTGCTGTTGTCATTTTTTACACCGATTTCCTGGCTTGAGCGGGTACCGACTTACAAGGATCAGGTTGAAAAGCAGGCACAGTTTGGCCGTGATTTAACGACCTATGGTTTCCTCGGCTATCCACTGATGCAGGCAGCCGATATTTTGATTTATCGGGCCAATCAAGTGCCGGTGGGCGAGGATCAGGTTTCGCATATTGAATTGACGCGCGAAATTGCGCGGCGCTTCAACCATTTATTTGGCCGCGAAAAAGGCTTTGAAGAAAAAGCCGAAGCCGCGATCAAAAAATTAGGCTCCAAAAAAGCCAAGCTCTACAACGAGCTTCGCACCCAGTATCAACAAGAAGGCGATGCTGAAGCGCTCGACGCTGCACGCGAGTTATTGGGTGATGTGCAAAATCTGTCGATGGGTGACCGCGAACGTTTGTTTGGCTTTCTCGAGGGCGGCGGCAAAGTTATTTTGCCCGAGCCGCAGGCATTGCTGACCGAGACCTCACGTCTGGTGGGTACTGACGGCGAAAAAATGTCAAAAAGTTATGGCAACACGATTGATTTACGTGAGTCCGAAGACGGCGTTACCAAAAAAATTCGCACCATGCCGACAGACCCGGCGCGTATTCGTCGTACTGATCCGGGCGACCCGGAAAAGTGTCCGGTGTGGACGCTGCACCAAGTTTATTCCGATCAAACAGTGCGCGATTGGGTGGTGCAAGGTTGCAAGAGCGCCGGAATTGGGTGCTTGGAGTGCAAGCAGCCCGTGATCGACAGCATCATCAAGGAATTAAAGCCGATGCGCGAACGTGCTGCTCCCTTTGAGGAAGATCCCACACTGGTGAAGAACATCATTGCAGATGGCTGCGAGAAGGCCCGTGATACCGCCGAAGAAACGATGCGTGATGTGCGCGATGCCATGGGTTTGAATTACCGATGAAGTCCATGACTATCTCTGGGCCAGTGAATTTGGTTGTAATAAACCGGACGGATAAAAGATGACGGTTGAACTCATTGTCGACAATGCCATGCAGCCCTCGCTGGATATGGCGATGCCTATAGCTCGCATCAAGGGCGAGGTGATGACTGAAATGCCGGCGGACTTGTTTATTCCGCCTGATGCATTGTCGATTATTCTTGAGCAGTTCGAGGGGCCGCTGGATTTATTGCTGTATCTGATTCGCCGCCACTCGCTCGATATTTTGGATATACCGATGGCGAGTCTGACCCGCCAGTACATGACCTACATTGAAGCGATGCGTGATACGCAGCTTGAGCTGGCAGGCGATTATTTGCTGATGGCGGCGATGTTGATCGAGATTAAAACCCGCATGCTACTGCCGCGACCTCCCAAAGAGGCCGAGCAAGAAGGCGAAGATCCGCGTGCCGAGTTGGTGCGCCGCTTGCTCGAATATGAGCAGATGAAATCCGCCGCGCAAGCAATCGATACAATGCCTCGCGTCAATCGTGATTTTTCGATAGTCGATGTGATGGTTGAGACCAGTCTGGTCAAGCGTGTGCCCACCGTGCTCATGGCTGATTTGACCGAAGCATGGCGCGTGATTTTGAATCGAGCCAAGGCGACGCAAAAACATCGGGTCGGACGCGAAGAGCTTTCTGTGCGAGCACAGATGAGCCGCATCATGCGCCATCTGGCCGGAAAAAGTTTTGTACCGTTCGAAGATTTATTTGCGCCGGAAGAAGGCGTGGCAATGGTGGTGGTGACATTTCTGGCGGTACTCGAAATGGCGCGTGAATCGTTGCTCGATATTGCCCAAACATCGCCGTTTGAGCCCATTTATGTGAAATTGCGCGACGCCGAAATGCCCGCACTCGTGTCGTAATTCCACCATTTTGAATTATTTTCTGCATTCACGATGCCGAGCAACGACCAGCCCGCACACCATCAACCGTAATGCACCAACCGCTTTCAAGAAGTGATGAACACATGTCAAATGAACAAGCTAATTTAAACGAAGACCCGTCTCAGCCTGCCGCCGCGTTGGTGGTTAATGGGGATGACGCTCAAGACGCCAATCAGGAAGTTGCCACCGCTGACGCATTTGCGGTAGATACCGTGATTGATGTGGCCGAAGCCAAGCGTGCGCTCGAAGCGGTTCTGCTCGCCGCGTCTGAACCGATGCCTTTGCAGGAGCTGAAAAAAATATTCGACGGCGGTTTGAGCGTTGATATCGTGCGCAACCTGCTTGACGAATTGCGTGACGAGTGGATAGGACGCAGTGTTGAATTGGCATTGGTCGCTAGCGGATATCGATTCCGCATCAAACCTGATTATCAAAAATATCTGGATCGCCTGTCGAACGAAAAGCCGCCCCGCTATTCACGTGCAGTGCTGGAAACGCTTGCCATCATCGCTTATCGCCAGCCGGTGACCCGCGCGGATATTGAAGATATTCGCGGCGTGGCGGTATCACCACATATTCTTAAAACCCTTGAAGACCGCGGTTGGGTCGATGAAATCGGCCATAAAGATGCCCCAGGGCGGCCGGCATTATTTGCAACCACACGCCATTTTCTGGATGATTTAAATTTGCGTTCCCTCGAAGAATTGCCGCCGCTGCATGAGCTTCAGGCAACCCTCGATATGTCTCAGGTAGGCGTTGTTCATACCAGTGGCGAGACCCCGTCTTTGCCCGGTGTGGCTGAACATGAAGGTGTAGCACTTAGTCACGCAGATGCAGTATTAAACGGCACCGAGGAGGCTCATCAAGAGCACGGCGCCACAACGGATAACAGCCATGCTGAATTACCACCTGTCTCACCTGATCCTATTGCCGACCTTACTGCTAACCCTGAATCCAACGGAGCTTCATCATGATTAAACGAGTCGTCATAAGCGCACCAGCGCGTGGCTACGTTGATGGTCGCTTTATCGGGGAAGAAAAAGAGTCGCGGGACGGCGCCGCCGGTGGTCGAGGTCGACGCGGCAAGTCCAACGCAAATGCGGACAGTATTTTGGGCAGTGTCGTTGGCATTGGCAAAGGACGCGGCGCAGGTAAAGGCACCGGTGGACGTACTGGAGGCCGTGGGAAAGCGCGTGGTGCCGAAGGTGGCGGGGTCGCCGACAATATTGGTAATACCACGGCAAAGCGTCGTGGTCGTAGTGGGCAGCCGCGCGGCGCAGGCCATGCAGAAGATGGTGCAGCAGCAGGCGTGCCACGCGGGCGCCGACCAGGCGTAGGCGGGCAAGCGCAAGGCCAGGGCGGCCAAGGCCAGCGTCAAGGCGGCCCACAAGGTAAAGGCAGGGGGCAAGGTCGTCCCCGCGGTGATGGAATGGGTAACGGCGGCGGTGCTCAAGGCCCCAACCTGCTGACTGGCGGCGTCGCCAATGCGGGTCGCGGTGG
>JAYVEV010000050.1:0-61436 GCA_043773745.1 Burkholderiales bacterium
GGCTGCGAGCATGGTTGCATTTATTGCTTCGCCCGGCCCACACATGCGTATCTGGGTCTATCGCCGGGGCTGGATTTCGAGACGCGTATTTTTGCCAAGGTTAACGCCCCGCAACTGTTGCGTGCCGAGTTGTCTAAGCCTAGCTATAAAAGCGATGTTATTAGCCTTGGCATTATTACTGATGCCTACCAACCCTGTGAACGCGAGTACACATTAACGCGCCAATGTCTGGAAATTATGAGCGAGTTTAATCAGCCGGTTGGGCTTATTACCAAGTCAGCCTTGATTGAGCGTGATCTCGATATTTTGGTACCGATGGCAAAACGCAATTTGGTGCATGTCACCATTTCCATAACCACGCAAGACCACCATATTTCGCGTTACTTGGAGCCGCGCACTGCCGCGCCCGCACGGCGCATGCAAACGATTAAGCGCTTGGCTGACGCCGGTATTCCAGTCGGCATAAATGTTGCCCCGGTGATCCCGTTTCTGACCGACCATGAGCTGGAAGCCCTTCTTGAGAAGGGACGTGATATGGGCGCGACGACGGCTGGCTATGTCATGTTGCGGCTGCCGTGGGAGCTCAAGACGCTGTTTCGTGACTGGCTGGAAATCCATTTCCCATTGAAGGCGGCGCATGTCATGTCGCGAGTCCAGCAAATGCGCGAAGGCAAGGATAACGACCCTGATTTCGGATCGAGAATGGTGGGGCAAGGTGTTTTTGCCGAGTTGCTGAAGCAACGCTTTTCTAAAGCATGCGCGAGACTGGACCTCAATAATCAGGGGCGAAGGCAAATTCAGCGACTGGATGCCGGCCAATTCCGCGTTCCGGGTCTGCCCGTGCAGGGCGCTTTGTTCTAAGTGCCAAGTTGGTCGTAGGCGGCCAAAAAGCCAAAATTATCCAATTTAGGACGTGCATCCATTCCGGGAGGGGGCCCGTAACTTTTTAAAGGTTACATTCAAAACATACCCACGGAGGCCTGCATGTCACCAGATTGGTCACACACCTATCAGCCATCTACGTTGTCGCAGGTAATTTCCAGCAGGCCATCGGCCAAGACCGCTAGCAAATCAAAATGTGCGACAAAGTCACGCCCCTCACGGGCTACTATGGTCGCGGACACATCAATACGGTCTTGTCGCACGGCAGATATCATGGCTACGCAGCCTGCAGCGCAGCTGGATGAAAATGAGCAGGTACTGCGCAAGCTGCTAACGAACATTGCTCAAGGTTATCAAACCGCCCTAGCCAAGCTTTACGACATAACCATTAGCCATGTTTATGGTGTGGCGCTCCGCGTTACGCGCCAACCGGAGATGGCGGAAGAAGTCGTTTCTGATGTTTATATGCAGGTTTGGCGCCAAGCAGCACGCTATGACGAATCGCGCGGACATATACTGGGTTGGTTGCTTGTTATTGCCCGCAGTCGCGCGCTGGATTCGTTACGGCGTCAAGATGAAGCATTCAGTCACCCTGAGCCCCATCAGCTCATCGATGAGCCGGAAGATAACGGCCACAACCCACAACATGCTCTTTTGGCCAGTGAGTCCAACACAGCCTTGCATCATGCGTTGTTAGTTCTTTCTCCCATACAGCGCCAGTTACTGGCGCTCGCCTTCTTCAAAGGGCTGAGTCATTCGGAAATTGTGGAGCACGCGGGTATTCCGCTCGGCAGCGTTAAAACGCATATCAAACGGGCCCTGAAGCGGCTGCAAGATGCTTTGGGCAACGATCAACTCCTTTCGGCGTAAACTTAATTTATGGCCCAAAAGAAACCCCCATCGATATTATCGGAAGCGCTATTGCGTGAGCTGCTGATCGCGCAGCCGCCTATCGATATGCCCCCCAAACGCCAGAGGCACATTAAGAAAAGTTTATTGGCGAATGTGGCGGCAATTGAAAAGCTTAGCCCAATTTTGAGCAGGGACATCACCACGGTTCGCGCCGGCACCGGCGAGTGGCAACATCGGTCTGCCGGCATTGACATGCAAATATTATTCGATGACGGCCATACCATGACACGGCTGGTACGTTTCGTTGCAGGCGCTCGTTTGGCATCGCACCGGCACTGCGGCAATGAAGAATCTACGGTTCTGGAAGGTTCTTGTTATGTCGGTGATTTGTTGATCAAACAAGGCGATTATCAACTTGCCTTGGATGGCACTGTACATGAGGAAGTGCATAGCCCCGATGGCTGCATATTACTGGTCAGGAGCGCGAGTATGAAAGTTCATCTTCCTGCGAAAAGCATGCCGATGCATGGCTAAAGATCAAGCTCGGGCGGGGTCTGCAAAGAAGTCAATGACTGAGCTGATGTTCAGTTTTTATCGTTGCGATAAACTTAGGCTTGAAAAAATAGCCATATGAAACTAGATTGCTACCGGAGGATATGATGAACTTGAAAGACATTGCGCTGTTTGCAGGCGCACTACTAGCGGGTGTCGCATCGCACGCTAGCTATGCAGCTGATGCGTACCCCACAAAACCGATCACAATGATCGTACCCTTTGCTGCGGGTGGACCGACAGATACTGTCGCCAGAACCATCGGCGCGGTCATGTCGAAATCGCTGGGACAACAAATTGTTATTGAAAACGTCGGTGGCGCTGGTGGTACTATTGGTGTTAGCCGGGCCGTTGCCGCACCAGCGGATGGCTATACCGTTTTGCTGATGCATATCGGCATTTCAACCGCGCCGTCGCTATATCGCAATCTGAAATATGACGTCAATAAGGATTTGGAGCCCATTGGTCTGGTGACCGAAGTGCCGATGACCATGGTCGCGAAAAAAGATTTACCGCCGAATAATTTCAAAGATTTCTTGGCGTACGTGAAGGCCAATAAAACCAAAATTTCCTATGCCAACTCCGGCGTTGGCTCGGCCTCGCATTTATGCGGTATGTTGTTCATGAGCGCCATTGATACCGATATTCTCACCGTGCCGTATAAAGGCACACAGCCTGCAATGACAGATTTGCTCGGCGGGCAGGTCGATTTTATGTGCGACCAAACAACTAATACAACTTCGCAAATCAAAGCGGACAAGATCAAGGTATATGGCGTAACGTCCAAAACGCGCGTTGCCTCGCTACCCAATGTGCCGACCCTAGAAGAATCCGGCATGAAGGGCTTCAGTGTTGGCGTTTGGCACGGTATTTGGACTCCCAGGGGAACCCCAAAGGCTATCAACGACAAGCTTGTGAAAGCATTGCAGGATGCCTTAAAGGATAAAGATGTCATTGAGCGCTTTGCGTCGTTGGGAACGGCACCAGAAGTCGCTGCCCGTCAGAACCCAGCAGCGCTACGCGCCCATCTTGCTGCAGAAATCGAGAAATGGCGTCCCATTATCAAAAAGGCAGGCGTTTACGCAGACTAAGCAAAACTTAGTCTTGCCTAAAGAGCGCCCGGCCTGTCCGGGCGTTTTATTTGGTGGCGCTGCTTTTACAGGTAAACTTTCACCATGACTAAAGCGACGACCAGCAAAACTAAAATAGCCAGATCTGCGACGCTCGTAAAGAGTAAATTTACGCAAGACACTATCGCCATCGTTTATGACTTCGACGGTACGCTTTCGCCCCAACCGATGCAGGAATATACGGTATTGCCCAAGATTGGCATTGAGCCACAGGCATTCTGGAAGCAAGTTCACGAAGAAGCCGTTGCCACTGGCTCTGACCCGATGCTGGTATACATGCGGCTGATGATGGAGAAGCTCTACAAGAATGATGCCGTCAAAATTACGCGCGAGGATTTTTCTGCGATGGCCGAAAAAATCCAGTATTTCCCCGGTGTTGAAAGCTGGTTCCCGCACATTAATGCTTACGTTAAAAAGCGCGGCGGCGGCAAAGTGAATGTGCAGCATTACAT
This sequence comes from Burkholderiales bacterium, assembly GCA_043773745.1. GTDB lineage: Bacteria > Pseudomonadota > Gammaproteobacteria > Burkholderiales > Usitatibacteraceae > UKL13-2. The sequence goes on from JAYVEV010000050.1 coordinate 3,869, forward strand.
TATTTCAGCCGGTCAAAAAGAGATTCTGGAAGGCGTCTCCATTCGCAAATACTTCAAGCAAATTTATGCATCGGAATATCACTTCAATCAATATGGCATCGCAACTTTCCCTAAGCTTTTGATTACGGACACTTCCAAGACCCAGTTTTTATTTCGCATCAACAAAGGCAAAGAGTCCCTCTCTGAATCTATCAACGACCATATGCCCGAGAGCGAGCGTCCCATTCCATTTGCCAACATGATTTATATTGGCGACGGCATGACCGATGTGCCGTCGATGGCGCTTTCTAAAAAGAGCGGTGGCCACGCTATTGCAGTATTCAATCCCAAAATAGCCAAGACCAAAGTAACCTGCGTGCGCTTGCTGGAGGCAGGACGTGTCGATTTCATCGCGCCCGCAGATTACCGCGCAGCCAGCAAGCTGGCTGCGCGCGTGGAGCTGCTGCTTGATTCGGTCATTGCCGGTGTGGCGTATGCGGCTGAAGTAGCCACTTGCAAAGCTGAAAACCATATGGACCATCCCGCGGATCAATAGCGACCAACGATGAGGCCGCTCACATTTCAGATTTTGCGGGAATTATCCGATGCGCATTTCACCTCCGGTGTGGCACTCGCTAAAAAGCTTGGCGTCTCGCGCAGTGCGATCTCGGATGCGCTGATGGAAGCATCAGAAAATAATGTGGAAATTTTCAAATTAACCAAGCGTGGCTACCGCCTGGCCGTGCCGCTCGACTTTCTCGATATCGAGAAAATTCGCAAACACCTCGCCAAAAACGCGGGTCGTGTGGATATTGATATTGTCGATACGATTGAATCGACCAACACCGAATTATCGCGTCGTTCAGCGCTGGCCAATTTGCCCAGTGGCACCTGCTTAGTCACAGAGCTGCAAACTGCGGGGCGCGGCCGTCGTGGTCGTCAGTGGCAATCCGGCTTGGCCACATCGCTTACATTTTCATTGCTATGGCGTTTCGAGAAAGGTGCCGCGCAGTTGGGCGGGCTGTCGCTGGTGGTCGGACTCGCCCTAGTTCGTGCCCTACGCACCATTGGTATTACGCAGGCTGCGGTCAAATGGCCCAACGATATTTTGATCGACCACAAAAAACTCGGCGGGATTTTGATCGAAACCCAAGGCGATATGCTGGGGCCAACAGCGGCTGTTATTGGCATCGGTGTCAACGTCGCTCTGCCCGATGCGATGAAACAATCGATTGATCAACCCGCAACTGATTTTAGCGAACACACCAATCAAGTTATAGGTCGCAATCAATTATTGGCTCAACTGCTGGGCGAGCTGGTGCCAGCACTGGGTAAGTTCAACACGCTGGGCTTTGCAGTTTATCGGGACGAGTGGCTGGCCTGTCACGCCTATCAAAATTGCCCGGTGCATGTCATTCAAGGCGGAGGCGATTCATTCGATGCAATCGTTACCGGCGTGGCTATGGATGGCTCTCTGATAGTTAAAAAAACCGTTAAAAAAATGGCTGACAAACCTGGGCAATCTGGGCTTGATGATGCCGAGATTGCGCTAGCGTCTGCCGAAATTTCAGTGAGGCCGGCTAGTGTGAAACCTGCTGGCTATAAACAATTGGCGCGTGTATGAAGCAGGCACTCAACCATGTGTTGGCTATCGACATAGGCAACACGCGTCTCAAATGGGCGTTGCATGACGGAGCAGATTGGGTGGCGCAGGGAACACGCACAACACGCGACACCATCGCACCATCGATGTTGGTTGAAGATTGGGTGCAGCTTCAGCCACATTTGGCCCCCAATATATCTCCCCGTTTACCTAACCTGCGAGCGATCATTTCCAATGTCGCCGATAAGGCCATCACCCAGGTTGTCATCAGCGCACTGCGCGCCATCGGCTGCCATGAAAGCCAACTGGTCACTTCTCAGGCTACGCAATGCGGTGTACGTAACGGCTACGCTAATCCATCTCAACTTGGCACAGATCGCTGGCTCGCACTGATTGCCGCGTATGCGGATATGAAACGTACGGTCAATAACTCTGGTTTAGCAGCCTATCCACAATTGGTCGTCATGGCGGGCACCGCGCTCACCATCGATGCACTCAGCGCAAAAGGTGACTTTTTAGGCGGGCTCATCGTGCCCGGTGCGACGCTGATGCGGGCCGCACTCAACCACGGCACCGCACGCTTGCCTGCTGTTGCCGGCGATCACGAAATATTTCCGACCTCGACAGAAAACGCCATCGCAACTGGTGCGATAGAAGCCTGTTTGGGCGCCATGCAACGCATGCATCAAACCTTGAAGCAACGGGCTGGACCCAATGTCATTACCAGTGCCAGTGCCAGTGCCAGCGCCAGCGCAGACGTCGTCTGTGTCGCAAGCGGTGGTGGCATGACCTACCTCGCGTCACATTTGTCTACGCTGCCGTTCCCAGTGCTAATTCGTGACAATCTGGTTTTGGATGGTTTAATACGTATGGCCTACGCAATTGAGTAAAATTCAAGGCACTAAAAATTAAAAAGCGGCAAATAAAATAGCCGCTGTGTTGTAAATGCATCGAACCAAGGACCCCAAGCATGTTGCGCCTCATATTTTTTCTGTTGCTGATTATCAATATCGCGGTCGGTGCCTATTTCTACCTGAATCCATCACGCGCCAGCAACGATGCGCCGGTAGAGGTTAATCGCGAAAAACTCAAAATTATCTCGGTAACTGATGCCGCCAAAGCCAAACAGGAAGCGCAGATTGTCCTCACGGCGCGCAAGCTGGCCGAGTCATTGAGCGGTTCAGCGTGTGTCGATTTCAGCGTCAAGCCCGCCGATGGTGCCCGCGCCCAAACGCTATTCGCTGCCATGCAATTGGGTGAGCGCGTGGCCTCGCGTAACGCCGAAGAGTTCACCCGCTTTGCGGTTGGGATGGTCGCACAAAAGGACAAAAAAACCGCCGACACCCTTGTCGCCAATCTAAAAAAAGCAGGCGTTAAAGATGTTTCAGCGTTGGCAGATAACGCCATTTCACTTGGCGTTTTTTCGAGCGAAGAAGCGGCTAAGCGCACCCTGGCGGAGCTCGAGACCAAAGCTGCGGCGCTCATCAAAGGGGCTACCATTACTCCACGTAACCCCCAGGTAAAAGAGGCCATCTTCACCATCAAAGAGCCCGACACCAACATGATCGCGCGGCTGAGTTTGATGCGGCGCGATTTTGAAGCCAGTACGCTCAAGGCAGTGACTTGCCCGGTAGCACCTGTGCTTCCTGCCGCTGCCGTGGTGGCGGAGCCGTTAAAGCGGTAGCGGTAAGCCTTGGGCGATTTTGCCAATCGTTCAGCAGACGGGCATTTTGAGGTAAAAAGAACTTGAAAGCCGCGCCACAGCTGGGGTTTTGTTTTTTTAATGTTGCCGGGATAGCACGACGGCTCTCCGCGACTGCGTACTAAATAACCTTCCCCGGATTCATAATCCCGAGTGGATCCAGTGCCCGTTTAATCGCCCGCATCATATCCAGTTCAACCGCGCTTTTATGCTTTGTAATTTCATCGCGCTTCATTTGGCCGAGGCCGTGTTCGGCGCTAATGGAGCCGTGCATGTCGTCCAGTAATCCATAGACGATTTTGTTGGCGGCTTTAGTTTGCTCGGCGGTGGGTGCGGTTCCGGGAAAGCTCAGGTTGTAGTGCAAATTGCCGTCGCCGATATGGCCAAAGCAGATGACGCGGGCGCTGGGGAAGGCGGCATTGAGTCGGGGTTCAGCGAGGGAAATGAATTCGCCGATTCGTGAGATCGGAAGTGAGATGTCGTGCTTGACGCTTTTACCTTCGAGCTTTTCGGCTTCGGGAATCTGTTCGCGAATATTCCACATTGCCGCTGATTGCGCCTCGCTGGAGGCGATCACAGCATCGATTGCCGAGCCGTTTTCGAATGCGGGCGCCAGCGCGGCTGAGAGCGCATCGTCGAGCGGCGAATCTCGCATGGTGTCGGTCAAATCAATCAACACCTGCCAATCGTGGTGTGCAGCGAATGGCTCAATGGTACCGGGAAAATGCTTGACAACGCTATCAAGGCACACCCGCGACATCAGCTCGAAACCGGTGAGGCGATCGCCGAGCGCATCGCGAATCATTTTCAGTAGCGCGACGGAATCACCCGCCCGCTTGAGCGCGACCAGCGCGGTGCAGGTGCGCTGCGGCTGCGGATAGAGTTTCAACACCGCCGCCGTGATGATGCCGAGCGTGCCTTCCGCGCCCATCAGCAGATGCTTTAAGTCGTAGCCGGTGTTGTCTTTGCGTAGTGCTTTCAAGCTGTTCCAGATGCGCCCGTCGGCGGTCACGACTTCGATGCCCAGTACTAAGTCACGGGTATTGCCGTAACGCAATACGGCCGTGCCGCCCGCGTTGGTGGAGAGATTGCCGCCGATGGTGCAACTGCCTTCTGCGGCGAGCGAGAGCGGGAAAAATTGCTGATGTTCACGGGCCGTGTCCTGGATGGTTTGCAGTATGCAACCGGCATCGACAGTCATTGCACTGTTGGCAAGATCAATTTCGCGGATGCGGTTCATGCGGCGTAGCGAGACAATGATGGCGCGCCCGCTGTTATCCGGAGTGCCGCCCCCTACCAGCCCTGTGTTGCCACCTTGCGGGACTATCGGCGTGCTCGTTTCTGCACAAAGCTTTACAACGGCAGCGACTTCGTTCGTGTTTGCTGGGCGCACGATAGCGAGTGCGTTGCCGGTGTAGTTGCCGCGCCAATCGGTGAGGTAGGGCGCCATATCGACCGCGTCCGTAATCATACCCAGGTCGCCGACGATGGCGTGTAGTCTGGTTTTTATATCGCTGCTCAGTACCGTGGGCATGATCTATTTTTGTTGTGCACGAATTTTGGCGAGGGTTGCGGTAGTGGAGCGTTCAAACTGAAAATCAATTGCGTGCACGCTGCCGCCCCAAGCGGTCACTTCAGCGCCGCCGACGATTTTATCAATCAGCCAATCGCCACCTTTCACCAGCACATCAGGGCGCGCCTCGATGATGCGGGCCAGTGGTGTGTCTTCTTCAAACCACGTCACCAGACTCACACACGCCAGCGCGGCGATAACCGCCATGCGGTCTTCGAGCGTGTTGATGGGACGGTCGTCGCCCTTGCCAAGTCGCTTGACGGATGCATCAGCATTCAGCGCCACAATCAATGAGGCACCCAGAGCACGAGCCTCGGCTAGGTAAGTAACGTGACCGCGATGCAGCACATCGAACACGCCGTTGGTGAAGACGACTTTTTTGTTCAGTGATCGAGCTCGCACCGCAAGGGTCGTGGGATCACAGAATTTATTTTCGAAGGAAGGGCGCATAGCGAAAGTTTACGCGATGACGATGCCAGTTGCTAATGCCAAAATATGAAAAGTCAGAGTCAGTCTTTGGGAGGTAATAAACGCTAAACCCCGCTACCAACCTGGCGTTCAGAGCAAAAATGCTCGAAACGCCCCGCTGGAAGCGGGGTCTATAGGGTAGGGCACAATGCGATTAAGCTGCGCTGGGCACAATCAGCGTTGACGGGGTGGCAGCAGCAAGACGCGCAATCAATTCTTTGCGGAATCTATTCAGGTCGGTTGAGGTCTCAAACGAGCGATCAAACAGATTCGACATTTGTTTCAGAATCCCGCCGACAACGCGGCTTTCCCAGACCTTGTCGAATTTGATCTGCGTATCAAGCCATCGCTCCAGCCATTCCGGATCGGGCAATCTAGACTGCACGGTGTCGTTCGGGAAAAGGCTTTGATTGACATGCAAATTCGTCGGGTGAAGCGGCTTGCCGCTCTTGCCAGAACTGGCCATAAGTACGCCAATTTTTGCGAAAGCAATTTGCGCCTCGGTGCCTACTTTGGCAATCGCGCGTTTCATGTAGCGAAAATAAGCGCCAGCGTGGCGGGCTTCATCTTTGGAAATGGTGTCATAGATTTTCTTGATGACGGGCTCGGTATGCCATTCTGAAGCGCGGCGGTACCACTGCGTCAAACGAATTTCACCGCAGAAATGCAGCATCAATGTTTCCAGGGCAGGTGCAGGGTCGAATGCAAAACGTACTGCGTGTAGCTCTTCTTCAGTTGGCACTAAATCTGGGCGGAAGCGCTTTAGATATTCCATCAGTACCAGCGAATGCTTTTGCTCTTCATAAAACCAGATCGACATGAATGCGGAAAAATCGCTGTCGTCCTGATTGTCGCGCAAAAACATTTCGGTTGCGGGCAACGCTGACCATTCGGTGATCGCGTTCATCTTGATGGTAATCGCCTGTTCATCGGTGAGTTGCGCCGGATCGAAAGAATCCCATGGGATATCGCGTTCCATATTCCAGCGCGATTTCTCGAGATCGCGAAACAATTCGGCGTACAGCATGGGTTGTTTAGGAGTGGCTTGCATAATATTAATTTCCATCTGATTTGAAACTAAAGAAACGAAACCTTCGCATGAATAACCATGCACTTTTTCAGGGGTGCATCTATTGTCACGTACTGCGCGTAAATAAGGTTGCTAATGACACTGTAGATCTGCCGTAAATACAGCTGGATCAAGACCGGTAGACTAAGATTAACGCACAATTAAGAAGGTTAGTTGATACTAACGCAGTCGAGCTTTCTTTGACTATTTTAGGTATGTTAACGGCTATTTGCTAATTGAGCATCAATTGCCAGTATTAACGATTTACGCAAATATGCGGTCGCTAGATGCAGCAATCCGATCATAAAAGCATTCGAATAAGACATTTAGATGAAAATCGCTGTAATTGGTTCAGGAATTGCGGGCATTTCGGCTGCTTGGCTGCTTAGCCAGCATGCCGATGAGGCACATTGCGTCACTTTGTTTGAGCAAAACGACTACTTGGGCGGACATACTAATACCGTGGATGTCACCCTTGATGGCATGACCTACCCTGTCGATACGGGCTTTTTGGTATTCAACGACTGGACCTACCCCAATCTGATCGCCCTGTTTAAGCATCTGGGGGTTGAAGATGCATTGTCGGATATGTCGTTCAGCGTCAAGCTGACGGATCAGTCTGGGTCCAGCCGCATTGAGTGGTCCGGCTGCAATTTGGCGACTGTTTTTTCGCAGCCCAGCAATTTATTCAAGCCGAAATTTTGGGCGATGTTAAAAGACATTGTCCGATTTAATCGTGAAGCTACTTTGCTGGCTTCACAAAAGGCGTCTATGCCCGGTAGTCTGGGTGATTACCTCGACGCCCATCAATACAGCCAAACTTTCCGCGATTGGTATTTGGCTCCCATGGCGGCCTGCATCTGGTCAACGCCAACGCAAAAAATTAATGATTTTCCGCTCGCTACTTTTCTTACGTTTTGCCACAACCACGGCCTGTTATCGGTGAGCCATCGTCCGCAATGGCGAACCGTTAAAGGTGGGGCGCGAACCTATATTGAAAAAATGAAAACTGGCCTTGCCGATATCAGGCTCAGTGCTGGTGTGACCCGTGTTGCCAGAACGGGACAATCGGTCTCGGTACATTCAAAAAATGCCACCGAAACTTTTGATCATGTGGTGTTTGCCTGCCACACCGATCAAGTGCTGCGTCTATTGGATGACGCATCAGAGACCGAGTCGCGCGTACTAAGTGCCATTCCGTACCAGCCGAATACCGCCATTTTGCACACCGATGAGCGCCTGCTGCCAAATCGCAAACGTGCTTGGGCGGCATGGAATTATCTGGCGCCCTTTTCAAACGGTGCCGACCAGGCGGCCAATAAAGGGGTGGCGCTTTCCTATCTCATTAACCGCCTGCAGCCGCTGCCGTTCAAAACCCCGGTCATTGTCACTCTGAACCCACTACAAATGCCTGACCCAAAAACCATTATCAAGACAGTCACCTACGACCATCCCGTTTTTTTGGCCGAGAGTATCGTCGCCAAGCGCGGGCTACGCACGCTGCAAGGTGAACGCAATACTTGGTACGCCGGCGCGTGGACACGTTATGGCTTTCATGAGGACGGTCTGATGTCGGGCGTCGCCGTGGCCAAAGCGCTGGGCGCCAAGGTGCCGTGGCAGACGAATGTGCCCGCCGCCAATGATCTGGCGAGCGAATATCCCGGTGTGGATGAAGCGAAAAGTGTAGGTGCATAGATGACCTGGATTCCACAGCACAGTGCGGAGCTGTGTATCGGGAGGGTGATGCACAAGCGTTTGCGTCCAGTCGTGCATCCTTTCTCTTACGGCGTATTTTTTCTGCGTATCTCGGTCTCGCGTTTTAATGAAATCGGCAATCGGTGGCTATCGCGAGATCGATTTAATTTGCTGTCCTTGATGACGCGTGATTTCGGGCCCCGTGACGGTTCCAGTCTGGAAGTGTGGGCGCGTGAATTGTTGGCGAGAGAAAACATTACCCATGCTGATGGCGAAATCGTTTTACAAGCTTTCCCGCGTGTGTTGGGTTATGTGTTTAACCCGATTAGCGTCTGGTATTGCTTTGATCGTGCCGGTTTGCTGCGCGCCGCTATTTGCGAAGTCAATAATACCTTCGGTGAGCGGCACAACTATCTAGTGGCTCACGCTGACGAGCGCCCGATCGAGCCGGGCGACTGGTTATCGGCCAAAAAGGTATTTCATGTTTCGCCGTTTTGCGAAGTCAAAGGTCATTATCGCTTTCGCTTCGAACAGACGCACGGAAGGGCGTTTGCGCAAATTGATTACTACGATGGTCCAGGCGATTCTGAAGATGACAAGCTCATTGTCACGACGGTCCATGGCCAGCCGCAGCCACTAACCGCCACAGCTGCGCTGTCAGCATTCATCACCCATCCGCTCATGACTTTCGGGGTAGTGGCGCGAATTCACTGGCAAGCGCTAAAGCTGTGGCTAAAGCACGTGAAATTTATTTCCAAGCCAGAACCACCTGCAAGTGAAACCACTCGCTGAGTTGAACCGTATACCGATTATTGAACACAATCCTGGGGCAACATGAATACTCAAGACATTTCCGCATTATCATATGAAGCTTCACTATGCGCAGCAGCGCGCACATTCTATGCCGTGATGCGGCGTCTTGAGACGGGTGTGCTCACCTTCACCTCGCCCGAAGGGGTTACCACCCAATTTCGCGGTGCGCATGATGGGCCGCATGCGGATCTGCGCTTTGCTGATTGGGGTGTGGCGGGGGAGGCGCTCAAGTCGGCTGAAATTGGTCTTGCCGAGTGCTACCGGGATCATCGCCTGTTTACCTCGAATCTCACCGTTTTTCTGGAGCTCTGCGTGGCCAATCAGCGCGCGTTGGAGCAGGTGTTTTACGGCAAGCCGCTGGTCGCATTTTTCTTTCGCATCAAGCACCTGCTGCGCTCGAATACCAAGGCCAACTCGAAGAAGAATATCCAGGCGCACTATGATTTATCGAACGATTTTTACAAGCTGTGGCTGGATAAAACGATGACGTATTCCAGCGCCGTTTTTAATGGCGATTACACACAGCCGATGTCCGATGCGCAGACCGCCAAGTACGAGCGGATTCTGCAGGTGCTGAATCCGAAGGCAGGAGAAACCATGCTTGAAATCGGTTGTGGATGGGGTGGCTTTGCTGAACACGCGGTTCGCACCCGCGGGGTAAAAATTCACGGCATTACCTTGTCCAGAGAGCAACTCTTATTTGCGCGTGAGCGAATTGCCAATGCGAGCTTAGACACGCTCGCCACTTTTGAGTACATCGATTACCGTGATGTCACGGAGAGCTTTGATTACGTTGTCTCGATCGAAATGTTTGAAGCGGTCGGTGAACGCTACTGGCCGACCTATTTTCAGAGCGTTCATGATCGCCTGAAACCCAATGGGCGCGCGGTGGTGCAGACCATTACCATTGATGAAATAGCCTTCCCGCGCTATCGCGCAACGAGCGACTTTATTCGTGAATATATTTTCCCTGGCGGGATGCTGGCGCCGGTTGAGCGCTTCGTGAGCGACGCGAAAAAAGCAGGTTTGCAAACGGGAGAGCCATATCGTTTTGGCCTGGACTACGCAGAAACGCTGAAGCGCTGGCATCACACCGTTAATGCCTCGGTGGCGGATATCAGGGGCCTGGGCTTTGATGATAAGTTTTTGCAAATCTGGCGTTTCTACCTCTGCTATTGCGAGGCAGGTTTTCGCGCAGGGCGTACGGACGTGATGCAAATCGAGCTGAGTCGACAAGATTCTGTCAATATCTAGGCTTGGTTAACATCAAGGCCGGAATCGCAATGAAAAAAATCGTCCAGTCGCTGTTATTTTCGCTTGTTTTCATGCTGGGTGCCACCACCACTGGCGGCGCGCTGGCGGCATCTAGCCTGCCTGATCCGGCTTCAAAAGAAATTGCCAAGGAGGTTCCGAATCTAGCCAAGCAAGGCGATGCGGTCTTGCGCTTTTTTGGGCTCAAGGTTTATGACATTCGGCTTTGGACGCAGGGCGCCAAGCATTCTTACAGCGAGCCGTTCGCGCTTGAGCTCCAGTACGATATCGGCTTAAACGGCAAAGATATTGCTGAACGCAGCGTGGTGGAAATGCGCAAGCAGGGTTACCGCGATGAAGTCAAATTAAAACGTTGGGGCGAGCTAATGACGCGTATTTTTCCCGACATAAAACAGGGTGATACCCTCATTGGGCTATCGATTCCCGACAAAGAAATTCGTTTTTATTCGCGCGACAAGCTTATCGCCGTGGAAGCTGACACGGAATTTTCCCGCGCGTTTTTTGATATCTGGTTGTCGGAAAAAACCAGCGAACCCAAGCTGCGTAAACGCTTGCTGAGGCTAGACTAGCCGCCATTTCTGCTTTGTCAGGTATGCAGCAAACGAATGCAGTAATACGCATTGCCTGATAACCTATAGCCTGATAATTCGTTGAGCGGAGCTCATGTTGGTAGCTGGTACAAGTAAAACAAGAACATCAGTCTGGCGGCTTATCGCATACGGATTAACGTCCATTCCCCTCGCGATGGCAGCGTTGCCTGTCTATGTGCACGTCCCCAAATTCTATTCTGACGCCATGGGCCTGAATCTCATGACGATCGGTGGTTTGTTGCTTGCCGCGCGAGTTTTTGATGCCATCCAAGATCCGCTTTTAGGCTATTGGAGCGATCTGACCCGCGAGAAGCCGGTCGGCCGCTTTATCTGGGTGGCCATCGGCGCGCCGCTATTGGCGATGAGTATGCTAGGCCTGTTTAGTCCACCGCATTTTAGTGTAGATATGATGGCTTGGTGGTTGGTGGCGATGCTGGTGTTGGTTTATACATCCTTCAGCATGATGCAAATCAGTTATCAGGCTTATGGCGCTGAAATATCGGCAGACCCGGTAGAGCGGACACGGATCACGGCGTTTCGCGAGGGCATGGGTTTAATCGGCGTTTTTATGGCGGCAGCGTTGCCGCAAATATTGGCGGATCAAAGCGGTATGCGCGCAGGTTACGCCATGTACAGCATTATTTTTATTCCGCTGGTGCTGGTATTGGCGATGGCGACCATTTCGCTTTCACCAAAGGCGGGGCCCCGGGTAGCCGTGCTAGTGCCGGTTGTTCCCCAGAGCGCGCTTCGCACGATGTTAAAACCACTCAAAAACCAGCTGTTTAACCGGCTGTTAATTGTGTTTGTTTTTAACGGCATTGCCGCCTCGATTCCGGCGACACTGGTGTTGTTCTTTATTGAAGATGTGCTCAAGGCGCCACAGCTCGCTGCCTTGAGTCTGGTCGCCTATTTTGCGGCCGGTGCAGCCGGCATGCCGCTCTGGGTATGGCTATCAGCCTATATGGGCAAGGCGCGCGCATGGTTTGTTGGTATGGTGCTGTCGATTGTCGCGTTCGTCTGGGCGTTCACGCTGGGCGCGGGCGATACCACAGCATTTTTGATTATTTGTGCCTTGTCGGGCCTGGGCTTGGGCGCAGATTTGGCGCTGCCGCCATCGATTCTCGCCGATGTCATCGATGACGACGAGAAGCGAGGCTTGAGCCGCAACGAGGGTGCCTATTTCGGCTTATGGAATTTGGTCACTAAAATGAATCTGGCGCTCGCCGCCGGTATCGCCTTGCCCGGTCTGGCCATGCTGGGTTATCGGCCCAGCATGAGCAATTCGCCGGAGTCGTTGATTTATCTGGCGGGCATCTACGCGCTGTTGCCCTGTGTATTGAAAGCAATTGCCGGCGTTACGCTGGTGTTTTCGCCGTTCTTCAAAGCGGAATCTGCCGCCGCAACATCGATGACAAATAATCAAGGAGTAGCACGATGAAACAAAACCTCAGACGCATGATTGAAAAAATAGGGGCGGTGCTGATGGTATTGGCGTTGGCTGGCTGCGCGTCATTGTCAACGCTATCGCCTCAGGACTACGCGGCCGAGTCCCCGAAACTCAACCTAGCCCAATACTTCAACGGCAAAGTAGACGGCTGGGGCATGATTCAGGATCGCTCTGGCAAAGTCATTCGCCGCATGACCGTAGAAATGAATTGCACCTGGGTGGGCAACGAGGGCACGCTGGACGAATCATTCGCTTGGTCAGACGGTAAAACCGAAAAGCGCATCTGGAAAATCACCAAAAGTGGTGATAGCTATATTGGCACGGCAGGTGATGTCGTGGGCCAAGCCAAAGGCGAGGCTGCCGGTAATACTCTGCGCTGGAATTACACTCTGGCGCTGCCCGCGGAGCAGGGTGGCTACCAAATGAGCATGGATGACTGGATGTGGCAGTTGGATGACAAGACGCTAGCCAATCGCACCAAGATGAGCAAGTTTGGCATCCAGTTTGCCGAGATCACTATATTTTTCAGAAAACGCTAACAATGTCCCTGAACACAAAAATTACCAACTGGTCAAAAAAACGCGTCTGGATTATTGGCGCGTCGACCGGCATTGGCGCGGCGCTGGCTGATGCGCTGCATTCACGTCAAGCCAAGGTCGCGATGTCGGCCAGAAGTGCTGACAAACTGGCGGCGTTGGTGACAAAATTTGGCGCCTCGCGTGCGATGGCTCTGCCGCTGGACATTACCCAGGTTGAAACCATTGCCGCCGCCGAAAAAGAGCTGGTCGAGGCATGGGGCGGTTATGATTTGGTGGTCTTCATGGCGGGGGACTATACCGCCATGCGCGCATGGGAACTGGATTTAAAAATCGCGCAGCAGATGGTGGACGTAAACTGGGGCGGATTTTTGAATGGTTTATCTGTCGTCATTCCGCGTTTTATGGCCGTCAAGTCAGGCGGGATAGCCTTGGTATCGAGCGTGGCCGGCTATCGGGGTTTGCCAAAATCGCTGGTCTACGGGCCTACCAAGGCGGCATTGATCAATCTGGCTGAAACGCTTTACATCGATCTCAAAGAAAAAGGTTTGGATGTGTATGTCATCAATCCGGGCTTTGTTAAAACCCCGATGACCGACAAGAACGATTTTGAAATGCCGTCGCTGATTACGCCAGAAGAAGCGGCGCTAGAAATCATCAGCGGCTTTGAAAAAGGTGAATTCGAGATTCATTTCCCGAAAGGCTTCACACGAATGCTGAAACTCTTGCGTCATCTGCCCTATTCGTTGTATTTTCCTGCTATCAGGAAGTCAACCAAAATTTAAATCAAGGCCACCGCCATGAGTGAGGCTGCGCTCACGCGATTAAAGATTTACTTTCAGCATCTCACGCCCGAGAGCGTGGCAGAGATGGGGCAGTACTACACTGAAAATGCCTATTTTCGTGATCCATTTAATGAAGTGCGCGACCTTGAATCGCTCAAACATATTTTCAGCGATATGTTTACCAGACTCCTCGAGCCCCGTTTTACCATTACTGAAACCGTGCTGGATGAAAATGGCGCGGTGCTAATCTGGGATTTTGATTTTCGTCTAAAAACACTAAAGCCATTGCGCAAACGCCGCATACACGGCCTTTCGCACATTCGTTTTGCGGCAGACGGGCGAGTAAATTACCACCGTGATTATTGGGATGCTGCGGGGGAGCTGTATGAACAGCTCCCCATGATTGGCGCGCTCATGCGCTGGCTGAAGCGGCGGGCTGCCTAAGGCTAAAAAATTAGCGGCCTGGCACTTGCGCGATATATTCGAACACTTTGACGACGCGCGCAACACCGCTGGTGGTGCGGGCGATTTCAGCGGCGGCATCGCCCTCTTCTTTGGTCAAGATGCCCATTAAATACACCACATTGTTTTCAGTAACAACCTTGACATGATTTGCCGAAACCTTGCCATTATTGATCAGGCGTGCCTTGACGTTGGTGGTGATTAGCGAGTCGTTGCTGCGTGAGGTGAATGAAGTATTACCGCTCACATTGATCTCGTTGGTCACGCTGCGGACATTAGGGATGCCGCGCATGGTGTCCGTAATATCTTTCTTTGTTTGCTCTGTAGGCGCTTCGCCGGTGAGTAGTACAGACAAGTTATAGCTGGTGACATTGATGTGTGCGTCGCCGTGCTTGTCGATCAGGCGCGCGCGCGCTTTCCATTCGATATTTTCATCTTCAATATACATGCCGGTTGAACGGCGATCATCCAGCGCCAATGCCGTAGCGCCAACCCCCACGGCGGCCAGCGGGAAACAACCCTGCATCAAAGTTGCGGATGCTGTAATCATTAAAACCAGAATAATTCGCATAGATAACCTCCAATCATATTTAACAATGTGGCTCACTGTACGCTACCAGTGAGCTATCCTGAATTTATCATCAAGCATAAACTGACGCTAAATCGAGAACGCGTCTTTCAGCCATTCGATACGCTCGCCTGATAAATCGTTCAACAGTACCGCATCAAATCGGCAGGGCGGAAGTTCACGCCTGCCGCTGAGATAGTGCTGCGTGGCGGCAATAATGCGTTGCTGTTTGGCGATGCCAATGCTGGCCGCTGCGCCACCGAAATGCGCATTTTTACGCAAACGTACCTCAACAAATACCAGCGTTTTATCGACGCTATTTTGATCGCGCGCGTCTTGAAAAATCAAATCAATCTCACCAAAACGGCAGCGATAGTTGCGATCGATGCAAGGTAATCCCTGCTGCTGCAAATAGCGCTCGGCGATTCGCTCGGCCTCATCACCGGTATCCTTTTTGCTTCGTATTTTTTGCATCAGACGTGCCAGCATGTCGACCAATTATTCCACCGGCTTGTCAGTTGGCCTGTAGAGCTGCGGCACGCCGTCGCGCATTTCGACCGCGGTCAGTGTGCGGACAAATTGCGCGCCATCTAGGCTTAATTTTCCGGTCACGCCATCCAGTGGCGCAATGTTTCTAGGGTTGTCAGCCTTGAGGATGACCTGCATGACCCGCCACGCATCAATGCCAAGCGCATACAGACGCTCATAATCTAGCGGCATCGGCGCAACTGGCCTGGCGTAGGCCATCACGGCCGGATGATCTGGCTCCACGAACCAGGGCATTTCCAAAAACCGCACGCTATCAAGGTCCAGATTTTCCACTGCGCCCGCGCGCGCGTCGAGCGTATGTGAGGTGGCAAATACCGGCATGCCGATCGGAATAAACGGCCGCGCCATGCGCGCAGCTTTGACATCGGCCGCAATAAATACCAGGTCGGCTTGTCCTTTTTCCTTGGCTCTTTCCAAGGCTTTTTGTAGCCGCCCAGATTCAGCGATATCGCCGGTAAAGGCAATGTTATCAACCACTGCGCCGCCCAGACGAACCCATTCTTTTTCGAAGCTTTCCTGAATGCGTTTGGCGAGCGCGGTATTGCTCGCTAATACGGCGACATTGTGCAGGCCGGAAAGGAATGCCTCACGGGCGATGCCGCGGGCCTCGACATCAAGATTCAGGGACATATAAAAAAAACGATCCGGCAAATCCGTTTCAGTTGGTGCATTCAGAGCTAGCGTGGGCACGTAGCCCGACTCTTTGACCATCACATTTGTGCCATCACGCGTCACGCCGCCGATGACTGCGATAGCGCCATCCTGCACGGCCTTGCGATACTGCATGCCCAGCGATCCTGACTCATCATCGCGTGCATAAATGCGATACGGTGTTGCTTGTTTGCCATCAACAGTCGCCGCCGCGATAAATCCCTGCCTGATTGCATCTGCGACCGCACCGAATGCTTTCGACTTCAGCGGCACAATAAGCGCAATGTGCGGTGTGGGACCGTCTTTTTTTTCAACTAGTGGTTCTGCCAGTTTTTCTGATGCGGCCGGCGCTGTTTCGGGCAGCATGACGGGTGGCGATGCCTGCGGCACTACTTGTGGGGTTGTTGGCAGCACGACGGGGTTTGGGTTAGGCTGCATCTTCGATACCGCGCAAGAGCTCAGCGCAACTGCACCCAACAGCGCAAGTAATAGAGGTGTTGCGGTTGGCACGCAAACCTTTGCAAACCGACGATAAAAATTATTTAAGCGCATTAGAAATCAAAAGCCTCAATGTAACCATCATGTCCGAAAAAATTATAAATGCATTATATGTGGTCGCCACACCCATTGGAAATTTGGGCGACATCACCCAGCGCGCGCTCGATACGCTGCGCAATGTCAGTGTGGTCGCGGCAGAAGACACACGCATGACCAAATCGCTGCTCGCCCACTTCGGGATTGGGGCCAAACTGATTGCTGTGCACGAACACAACGAACGCAACGCGGCGGACGGCATCGTCAAGCTGCTGGGCGAGGGCCAATCCGTTGCATTAGTTACAGATGCCGGTACGCCCGCGGTCAGCGACCCAGGTGCCCGCGTGGTGGCAGCCGTACGCGCCGCTGGCTTCGCGGTGGTGCCCATCCCCGGTGCCAGCGCGCTGGTCGCCGCCATTTCAGCGAGCGGTGAAGGCGAACATGGTTTTTTGTTTCACGGTTTTCTGCCCGTCAAGGAAGGTGATCGCAAGCGTGCGCTGGAAGCACTCAAAGATTCGCCTTACGCCATCGTGTTTTATGAATCCCCCCATCGCGTGGTCGAATCGGTCGCCACCATTGCCGCTGTCATGGGCAATGTCACGGGTAATACGCGCGAGCTGGTTATTTGCCGCGAGCTCACCAAAAAATTTGAAACCATTGTGCGTTTAAAGCTTGATGAAGCCGTTGCCTGGCTGGAAGCAGACGATAATAATCAACGCGGCGAATTCGTGCTGGTGTTATCAACCCCTAGCGCTGGAGCGGAGCTTGAGCCAGAAATAGCTCAAAAGCAAGAGCTGGAGCGGACTTTGGCTTTATTATTGGCAGAGCTGCCGTTGAAACAAGCGGTGGCGTTGGCGGTGAAATTGACCGGTGAGAAGAAGAACAAGGTTTATGAAATGGCGCTGGCAATGAAGGGTGCCGATTAGTGGTGAATCAGGTCGTGCGCTCTTCTGCGGGCGTTGCCGAGCCGATTATTTTCAGCCAAATATAACCGCCCACACCGGCTATAAGCGATGCCAACAGTATCGCCAGTTTGGACGCGTTGATATCAGCCGGATTTGTCGCGAAGGCCAGATTGGTAATAAAAATAGACATCGTAAAACCAATTCCGCCGAGCATACCAGCGCCCACGATGTGCGACCATTTCAGGCCGTTCGGCAATTGACAGAGGCCACTGATAACCGCGGCGAAACAAAAAAGCGTAACGCCCAACGGCTTGCCGAGCACCAGGCCGGCGGCGATGCCCATACTGTTGATGCTCGCCAGGCTTTGCAACCAATCGGCACCGATGGCAATGCCAGTATTGGCCAAAGCGAAAATAGGCAGAATAATAAACGCGACCGGCTTGTGTAAAAAATGTTCGAGTCGGTGCGATGGTGACTCTGCATCATCATCTTTAGGTGAAAACGGAATGGCAAAGGCCAGCATGACGCCAGCGATAGTCGCATGCACACCTGACTTCAACATCAGAAACCACATCAGCGCGCCACCCAGTAAATACGGAAGCAGCGACATGACCCTGAAAAAGCGATTAAGCATCACCAGCAGTGCCCATACCGCAACGGCGCCAGCCAGATACCACACGGACACCTGCGCGGTGTAGAAAACCGCAATCACCATAATGGCGCCGAGATCGTCGATGACCGCGAACGCCACCACAAATATCTTTAATGAGGTCGGAATACGGTTGCCGAGCAGCGCCAGCGCACCAATCGCAAAAGCGATATCAGTTGCCATCGGGATGCCAAATCCGCTCTGTGTTGGCGTACCTGCGTTGAGTCCAAAGTGAATCAGTGCCGGTGATAGCATGCCGCCAATGGCCGCGAAGATAGGTAGCAGCGCGTTTCTGAAATGGGATAATTCACCCACATAAATCTCGCGCTCCAATTCCAAGCCGATCAGCAGGAAAAAAATCGCCATGAGTGCATCGTTTATCCACTGCTCAATTTTCAGCGGGCCGAGACTGCTATGCCAAAAATCTGAATAATCGGCACCAACCGACGAATTGGTAATGGCCAGCGACAAGATTGTGCATGCGATGAGCAGAATCCCACCGGCGCGTTCGGAATCAAAAAAACGGCTAAATGTTTTGGATAATGCGGTTATGGGCATGGATATTTTCTGCTCGTTGATTTGTACAGTGATTCGCCAAAATTATGTTGAGGGGTGGCCCAGCCGACTTTCAAGTCAATGGCTTTAGGCAAATCTTTCATGACCACTAGGTTAAAGCGTTCCGGTAACCACAGTCGGTGACGCGTTGTTGAGTTATCCGGTCCAAGGCCCTCGAACGGACCCCATTCAAGACTTTCTGGATGGTGGGTAGCAATATATTTTGTCGCCGCATTGAGCCACCAGGGTCAGGCCTAGATATGTAGCATCTGAATCAAAATAAAACGTGCCGGGCGCGCAGCGGTGCGATAGCAAAAGGTAAGACGTGACCCCTTTTCTTTTCCCGGCATAATCGCCCCAATGCGGCGGTCGCGTTAACAGTCAATTTAATCGTTGCCTCATAAGACTACTAAATATCCTGCGGCAAGCGACATTACTGCGACTAGGGATCCGCCGAACACACATGTAATAAAATGGCTGCGTCGACGGGGAGATACGTCTGGACGCAGTACAGCGATTGCGGGATCGTCTGGACAAACAAACGCTTCTGTTTTCTGGCCTAGTCGGTAAGGCTTGACCAATTCCTCGGCTATAGCGTGGTTGTTAGACTCAAAATCGTTCGTTGCAATGGTGAAGCGGTTGGAATTAAATTGTTGTCCATTTACTTCGTACTCAAATCGAACGGCTGGATAGAACACGTCGCTATTTACCCTGCTGGCCTCCCATCCTAATGCTATCTCTGGATGGACAACTGTTGCGCTGACCGTGGGCCACGTCTTGACTAGCGCGGCGCGCCGAAGCTGAATCACGCCATATCCTGCAATTGAGACCCCGACCAACGTTGGCACGATCCAGTTAACGGATGAGCCGCGATGGAATGCTACAACCATCAGTGCTATTGTCGGCACAACTAAGAGCGCGATAAATGAACCTAATATTTTCTTCATCAAAATCCTAGACTATTCAGTATAGAGAAAACTCTACTTCCGCTGGCCTCTTTGAGACATTCGCCAATCTGCAAAAGCGGGCATCCCAATTTTAAAAAATGAGCGCAACTAATTTAGCGATTGGTAGTTCTAGACAATATCAGCTTAATGAATGATAACGCATGCACGAATCAGCAAAAGTTAGAGAGTTTGCCAACTGCTTCGCTGAAGAGAGTCTCGGTAAATGCTTGATCCGTTGCTGCGCGCTGATTCAGACATCAGTAACGAGAAACACGCGGGCTGAGTTGGACGCTGACATAGCGGGTATTACAACGCGCGCTCACTTTTTACCCCTAGCCTCTATAATTGTCATATGACGAAATTAACTATCACCCGACCAGACGATTGGCATCTGCATGTGCGCGACGGCGACGCGCTCAAGGCCGTACTGCCAGATACCGCCCGCCAATTCGCCCGCGCGATCATCATGCCGAATCTAAAGCCGCCGGTGCGTACGGTGGATGAAGCCAGCGCATACCGCGACCGTATTGTTGCGGCCATTCCACAGGGCGGATCGTTTGAACCATTGATGACGCTGTATTTGACCGATAACACCCAGCCGCATGAAATCGTCAATGCCAAGCAAAGCGGGTTTGTGCATGCGGTGAAGTATTACCCAGCCGGGGCGACCACCAATTCCGATTCAGGGGTAACCGATATTGGTAAATGCGATGCAGTATTTGAGGCCATGCAGGCGGTAGGTATGCCGCTGTTGTTGCACGGTGAAGTCACCGATAGCCACGTTGATATTTTTGACCGTGAAAAAGTTTTTATCGAGAGGCACCTGATTCCGTTGACCTTGCGCTTCCCGCAACTGCGCATCGTGTTTGAACATATCACCACGGCTAACGCGGTGAAGTTTGTGCTGTCCGCCAGTGACAATGTTGCGGCCACCATCACTGCGCATCATCTGCTGTATAACCGCAACGATATTTTTAAAGGCGGCATTCGCCCGCATTACTATTGTCTACCGGTGTTGAAGCGTGAAGAGCATCGCGTGGCATTGTTGAAAGCGGCAACGAGTGGCAATCCGAAATTTTTTCTCGGCACCGACAGCGCGCCGCACGCTAAAAATACCAAGGAAGCGAGCTGTGGCTGCGCCGGCTGCTACACCGCATTGCATGCAATGGAGCTTTACGCCGAAGCATTTGAAAGCGTCAATGCCCTGGATAAATTGGAAGGTTTTGCGAGTTTTCATGGCGCCGATTTTTACAGGTTGCCGCGCAATACCAGCACCATCGTCCTTGAAAAATCCACGTGGAACATTCCCGCAGAAATGGCTTATTTTGGCGACAGTCTGGTGCCGCTGCGTGCGGGTGAGTCGATTAGTTGGCGGATGGTTTGAGTGGTGCGTCAGCGCCATCACCGCTGGCATGGGGCGATGCCAGGCCCCACTTTTCGGCCCACTGTTATGATGCGATCCGGATTTGCCTCGCAGAACTGAATCAGGATCAATGGCCGTCGCTTGAAGTGATTAACCAAGCAGCGATCAGGCGTGGCCTTACGAACTGCCGCAATTTGCCGCTTCGCTTTATAGCGCACCGTGGTGATGCTGATTCGCCTGCAGCAGTCGCTATTCATTATGAGAGGCAAATTGCCGAGCTGGGTGAAATTGCCACGCGTGAAAATTGGCATGATTTTTTTAATACCTTGCAGTGGCTAACATTCCCGCAATCTAAAGCGGCGATCAGCGAAATGCATACGCGTCTGCTGTCTGCGCATGCGCCCGAAGCCCAGGCGCGCTCGATCCCGCGCGATGTGCTGACGTTGTTTGATGAAGGCGGTGTCATCGTTGCTTCGAGTGATGCCTCGCTACTGGAATTAATTAAAAATTTCCAGTGGCGGACATTGTTTGTAGAGCGCAGGGACGATGTTATCAAGCATATGCATTTTTATCTCGCCGGTCATTCGGTGCTGGAAAAAATGCTCAACCCCTTCATCGGCATTACCGCGAAAGCTATGCTGTTTGAAGTCGATAGGACATTTGCTGCCCAACCCGCCGCCGCACAAATCATCGAGCTGGATACGCGGGCACGGGAGTGGCTGATGGCACCCGAAAATCTGGCCAACACGCGAAATTTGCATCCGCTGCCGATACTCGGTATTCCTGGCTGGGACGCACGCAATGAAGCTGCTGATTTTTACGATGACGCGCATTATTTTCGCAGCGGTCGCAGCAGAGGTTGATGCCACGATCGAGGCAGTGACCGCTGAAGTAAAACGCGGCGCTTAGCCCGCATGCGATAATGTTCGCGGAAGCTCACCAGACGGTCGCTGTGCATTTTATGTGCATAGAGGAAAGTCCGGACTCCATCGGGCAGGGTAGTGGGTAACGCCCATCCATCGTGAGGTGAGGATTAGAGCTACAGAGACGAGCCAGTTAAGTCTGGGTGAAACGAGCAATCTCTACCTGGAGCAATACCAAATAGGCAGGTGCTGACGTGGCCCACGGAGCCTGCGGGTAGGTAGCTAGAGGCGGGCGGTAACGCCCGTCCCAGAGGAATGACCGTCATAGCGTAAGGGTGAGTTTTGGGGAAACCTGAAGCGGGCTCAAGCGCCGTAACAGAATCCGGCTTATCGGTGAGCTTCCACTTATTTTTTCTTGACGGCGGGTTTGATGTGAATTGATGCTGTTTAGGTATACAGTGGTGCCAAATGCAGGATTTTTTTATATTTTTTGACTATCTGCCCGAAAATTAACTTCAGACCTACTAAATCACTTTAACTTCAAACCCTAAATAACTAATTACCAACAAAGTTTTCCACAGGCAAACTGCTTAAACAATTGCGCGTAAGTCACTGACGCAAAAGAAAAAAATCCCTAAACCCGCTTGACTGCGGGTTTTTTGTTGCCTATAGTGTCCACAAGTGGTGAAAAGTGGGATTTTAAGAAATTCCTGCTATTTTTCCTATCTAAAACAAACGAGGGGAAGTCAGTGTTTCAAGGTGCGTCGCAGATCAATCTGGATGTGAAGGGTCGCTTAGCCGTCCCGGTTAAACATCGCGAGCCGCTGGCTGCGCCGAGTACGGGCAAATTGGTATTGACCGCGCACCCCGAAGGTTGCTTATTGCTGTACCCGTTGCAAGCGTGGGAGCCGATACGCGACAAGGCGATGAAATTTCCCAGCCTAGACCGCACCGCCAGCGCTTGGAAGCGACTGCTGATTGGCAATGCCGAAGAACTCTCGCTCGACGCTGCCGGGCGCATTTTGGTATCGCCTGAACTGCGCAAATATGCGGGGATTGAAAAGCAAATCATGTTTGTCGGCCAGGGAAGCCACTTTGAGGTTTGGAATTTGAACGCTTGGGAAGAGCAGCTCAATGCTCTCAAAACCGGTACGGCAGGCCTGCCGCCGGGACCCGAAGATTTTTCCCTCTGACCGAGCGCTGTGAATGATTCCATCGCTTCGCCAGCGCCGCAATTTGCACATGCCACCGTTCTGCTACGCGAGGCGGTCGATGAGCTGGCAGTTGAAGCCAACCCTGATGGCGTGTTCGTCGATTGCACCTTTGGGCGCGGCGGGCATAGCCGCGAAATCTTATCGCGGCTGGGCCCCGATGGAAAACTGATTGCAATCGATCGCGATGAAGAGGCTATCAAAAGCTGCGCGATTGATGATCCAAGATTCAGTCTGGTACACGCGGCGATGAGTGATATTGCCGAAGTGTTGAAGCAGCAAAAAGTGGGTGCGGTAGATGGGGTGTTGGCAGATTTCGGGGTGTCGTCCCCGCAGCTGGACGAGGCAGAGCGCGGTTTTAGTTTTCGGTTTGATGCGCCGCTTGATATGCGCATGGATCAGACCCAGGGCGAGACGGTGGCTGATTGGTTGGAGCGCGCAGAAGAGCGCGAAATTGGGGAGGTTATCTGGCGCTATGGTGAAGAACGGTTTGCTAAATCGATTGCAAGGAAGATTGTTGCGGCAAGGAGCGGCGGACGTATTCGGACCACGCGCGAGCTTGCCCAGCTCGTGGCTGAAACCGTCCGCACGCGCGAGCCGGGCCAGCACCCCGCAACCCGCACGTTTCAAGCTTTTCGGATTCACATCAATCAAGAGCTTGAAGAGATAGAAAAAGTTTTACCGCGGGCAGTGCAGTGCCTGCGGACCGGAGGAAGATTGGTAGCTATCAGTTTCCATTCGCTGGAAGATCGCATTGTGAAGCGCTTCATGCAGGCAGCTTCCAAGGCGGACCGACTCCCCTCGAATTTCCCGATTCGTGCTGGCGAAATAAATGAAGCAACCTTGAATTTAATCGGCCGCGCACATAAACCGAGCGACGCCGAAATCTCTGCAAACCCGCGTTCCCGCTCAGCGGTGATGCGTGTTGCCGAGCGTACTGCGCTCAATGCGTTGGCGGGAGCAAGAGCGTGACCCGACTCAACATGATCCTGCTAATGGTCCTGATTGGCTGTGCCTTGTCGGTGGTGACCTCGCAGCATAAAGCGCGCAAATTATTTATGGAATTGCAAAGCGAGCAAGACCGCGAGCGCAAGACCGATCAGGAATGGCGCGAATTACAAATTGAGTCACAGACCTTGGGCACCGGCAAACGCATTGAGCAAAAAGCTCAGCGTGATTTAGGCATGGTGGTGCCGGATGCGAAAAAGACAGTGATCCTGGTGCTCGATAGCAAAGCACCGTTAGAGGTGAGCAAATGAATTTTTCCTCCAAGCGAATTGCCTCCCCAGACCTGCGTTTGAAACTCGAAAGCTGGCGCTCGCGGGTGGTGCTGATCGCCTGCTTTGGTGCCTTTGCTTTGCTCATCGGGCGCTCGTTTTATTTGCAAGGGCTGAATAACGATTTCCTGCAGGCCAAAGGTGATGCGCGCTTTGTACGCGTGGTCGATATGCCCGCCTCGCGCGGTGCCGTGATGGATCGCAATGGAAAAGCGTTGGCGATTTCAACGCCTGTCGAATCTATCTGGGCGGCTCCGGCCGATATGGAAACACTCGATGCTGCACAACTCGCTAAACTTGCCGCGGCATTAGCAATGGATAAAAAAACGCTCGCTGACAAACTGGCCAGTGTCGATAAAAATTTTATTTGGTTAAAACGCCAATTGCCGCCCGACCAGGCATTGCGCGTGATGGCGCTAAAAATCCCCGGAGTGTTTCAGCAGCGTGAATTTCGCCGTTTTTATCCGGCTGGCGATGTCACCGCGCATGTGATCGGTTTTACCAGTGTGGAAGACCAGGGGCAAGAAGGTGTTGAGCTCGCGCAGCAGGCATCGCTGGCCGGTTCACCGGGGCAGCGACGGGTGATCAAGGATCGCAAGGGGCATATTGTTGAGGATGTCGAAAGTCTGAAAGTGCCGCGTGAAGGTAGGTCCTTAAGCTTGTCGATTGATGAACGACTTCAGTACATCGCTCATCGTGAATTGAAATCAGCTGTCGAGCTGAACAAGGCAAAAGGCGGCGCGTTGGTGATGCTGGATGCGCACACTGGCGAGGTGCTGGCGCTCGTCAATCAGCCTGACTTTAATCCGAATAATCGCAGCAATGTACAAATGGCGCAGATGCGCAATCGCAGCGTCACTGATACCTTCGAGCCGGGATCAACGTTTAAACCGTTTGCCGTGTCGGCTGCGCTGGAGGCGGGTATCGTCAAGCCGGAGACCGTCATCACCACCGGTAGTGGATTAACGATTGGCACAAAAACCATCACAGATACGCATCCCGCCAATCAATTGACGGTCGCGGAGATTATTCAAAAATCGAGCAACATCGGTACGGCAAAGTTGGCGCTACAGTTGCCGTCCGAACAGCTCTGGAATCTTTACAACGAGCTGGGATTTGGGTTGGTGCCGAAGACCGGCTTCCCGGGTGAGGCATCGGGTCGGCTACGCTCAGTTAAGACCTGGAAGCCGATTGAACAGGCGACGATGGGCTATGGCTATGGGATTTCAGTCAGCGCCATTCAACTCGCGCGGGCCTATACCGTTTTCACCAATGATGGTGTGTTGCTACCGGTCACATTTTTGAAACGTGACGGCGATGTGATTGGCAAACAAATTATCTCGGCAAAAACAGCGCGTGCAATGTCGCAAATGCTGGAAACTGTTACAGAGCTGGCGGCAACCAAAGGGCAAGTTCCCGGTTATCGCGTCGCGGGCAAAACCGGCACTGCCTATAAACTGGTCAATGGTAAATACAACGAAAATCTTTATCTGGCCTCATTTGTAGGCTATGGGCCAGTCTCAAATCCGCGTTATATTTTGGCGATCACCATTGATGAGCCATCAGCTGGCAAACATTACGGTGCGGAAGTCTCTGCGCCGGTATTTTCTAATGTCATGTCGCAAGCGCTGCGTATCGCAGGTGTGCCACCAGATGCACCGGCCATGGCGAAAGACACGCGTCCTGCCGCCGCGGTTCCGCCAGTTGTGGCGCTGGTGAAAGAGCAGGGCTGAGATGGTGGACGCGCCGACAAATTCAAATGTAGCCAGCACGGGGGCCGCGATCATTAGCGCGCTTGATCAGTTACCCGCGCAAATCACCGAGGTGACCGCAACCAGCCGGGAAGCCAAGCGGGGCGCGGTGTTTCTGGCTTATCCCGGGGCTACGCGCGACGGCCGTGAATTCATCAGCGATGCCATATTGCGTGGCGCATCTGCGGTCTTGTATGAAGCAGGCTACGCCTGGAATCCAGACTGGAAAGTCCCACATTTTGCGGTTGAAAACCTTAAAGCCCACGCGAGTTTAATTGCTGGCCATGTGTATAAAAGTCCATCGCGTGAACTGTGGATGACAGGCGTTACCGGCACCAATGGCAAAACCTCAGTCTCGCAATGGGTCGCGCAGGCGTTTGCGATAGCGGGCAAAAAATCAGCCGTGCTGGGCACCATCGGCAATGGTTTGCTCGGGCAGCTCAGTGCCGCCGATAACACCACATCCGACGCCGTGCTGCTGCAACACCTGCTGCGTGAATACGTGAATGCAGGGGCGACTAACTGCGCGATGGAAGTCTCCAGCCACGGTCTCGATCAGGGCCGTGCAGCTGAGATTAAATTTGATGTCGCGGTGTTTACCAACCTGACGCGAGACCATCTTGATTATCACGGCACGATGGAATCATACGGCGCGGCAAAAGCCAAACTGTTTGTGGGGCGCGAATTGAAAACAGCGGTCATCAATGTGGATGATCCGTTTGGCCGCAGGCTGGCAGAGCGTATTGCCGCCGACGGCATCGAGGTCATCCGCTTCGCCTGTAACGGTGGCAGTAAACAGGCGAATTTAATCGGCACCGACTTGGCGGTTTCGCCAAGCGGTCTATCGTTCACGGTGCAATATCGGGGAGATATAAAAAAAGCAGCGCGCGTCGAAAGCGCGATTCTGGGTGCGTTTAATATTTCTAACCTGCTCGCTGTGATCGGCACCCTGCTGGCGAGCGGTATGGAGCTGGATGATGCGGCGCGTATCGCCGGTGAATTAAAGCCGGTACCAGGGCGCATGCAAACCGTGCGCAGCCGTGCTGACAGTAACAAGCCGCTAGTCGTAGTGGATTACGCGCACACCCCGGATGCGCTGGAAAAAGCGCTGTCCACACTGGCGGCGATTGTGCCGGATAAAGGTCGCCTGATTTCAGTGTTTGGCTGTGGCGGCGACCGTGATCGCGGCAAGCGTCCACTGATGGGGGCGGTGTCGGCAAAATATGCAGACCTGAATTTTATTACCTCGGATAACCCGCGCACCGAAGATCCGAGCCGCATCATTGCCGACATTACGCCAGGGTTGAGCGGTGTGCAAAGCCGCATCGTGCCAGATCGGCATCAGGCCATTTATGAAGCGCTGAATGCTGCGCATACCAATGACATCGTGTTGATCGCCGGTAAAGGACACGAGGATTATCAAATTATTGGCGATACCAAACATCATTTCAGCGATGTGGAAGTCGCCCAAGAAGCGCTGGCGCAGTGGAAAGGGCTCGCACAATGAGCGCCACCATCATGATGACAGCGGCAGAGGCAGCCATGAAGCTGGGTGTGGTTTGCATCAATGGAGACACGGGTTTTAGTGGGGTATCCACCGACAGCCGTAGCATCGCGAAAGGTGAATTATTTGTGGCGCTCAAGGGCGAAAATTTTGACGGTCATGCCTATGTTGAGCAAGCAATAGCGCGCGGTGCCAGCGCGGCGCTGGTGTCGCATGAAGTTAAAACCGCTGAGACTACTCCGCAAATTATTGTCGGCGATACGCTGATGGCGCTGGGTCGGCTGGCACAAATTTGGCGCAGCCGTTTCATTATTCCCATGCTCGCGTTAACTGGTAGTAACGGTAAAACCACGGTCAAAGAAATGCTGCGCTCAATCCTGATCGCCCATCACGGCGATGCCGAGAGCGTGTTGGCAACGGAAGGCAATTTGAATAACAACATTGGTTTGCCACTGATGATGTTGCGTCTAAACGGCAGCCATAAAGTTGCGGTATTCGAGATGGGCATGAACCATCTGATGGAAATCGATTATTTATCGCGTCTCGTTAAGCCCGATATTGCGCTCGTTATTCAGGCCGGTACGGCGCATATTGGGGAGCTCGGCAGTCGCGAGGCGATTGCCCAGGCGAAGGGTGAAATTTATGCGGGCTTGTCGGCGGACGGTATTGCGGTAGTCAATATGCATGACCGCTTTGGCACCTATTGGCGCGGGCTGGCAGGCAGTCGGCGCGTGATTGGATTTGGCATCGCGGCAGCAGATGATGTGATCGGTGAATTCTCTAGCGATGCCGTGGCCATTCGCCACGCAGGTGAATCAGTCAGCGTGCAGCTGCATGTGGCTGGTGAGCATAATCAGCGCAACGCGCTGGCTGCTGCTGCTGCTGCCATTGCGCTGAATGTGCCGCTAGCCACCATACAAGCAGGGTTGGAAGATTTTGAAGGGGTGCCTGGCAGGTTGCGTGCCTATGAAGGCCACAAAAAAGCCACTATCATTGACGATACTTACAACGCCAATCCGGATTCTGTGCGCGCCGCCATTGATGTGTTGCGCACCAAGCCTGGAAAACGTTTGCTGGTGCTGGGTGATATGGGCGAACTGGGCAGCCAAGCGCGTGAAATGCACAGCGATGTCGGTACCTATGCCAAGCATGCCAACCTCGATGGCGTGTATGCGCTCGGCAAATTATCGGAAGCCACCGTGATGGCGGTGGGCGCCAGCGGCTGGCATTTTGAAACGGTTGACGATCTGGTCGATGAAATCGAACCGCTGCTAGCGCCCAATGTGACGGTGCTGGTTAAAGGATCGCGCTTCATGAAAATGGAGCGCGTGGTGGCCAAACTCGTGCCTAATTTTTCAGCAAATTTGGAAGCGGCTCATTAATGTTGCTACAGCTTTTTGAATGGTTGGCCAGGGACTTGAACATTCGCGCGTTCAATGTTTTTTCGTACATCACCTTACGTACCGTGCTGGCCGCGATGACCGCACTGACCATTTCGTTTGTGATGGGGCCGTGGATGATTCGCAAACTGACCTCGCTTAAAATTGGCCAGTCAGTGCGTAATGATGGCCCGCAAAGCCATCTGATCAAAGCCGGTACGCCGACGATGGGCGGCGCTTTGATTCTCGCCGCAGTTGCCGTCACCACGTTGTTGTGGGGCGACTTGCAAAATCGTTATGTGTGGGCATGCCTGCTCACCACTACCGGTTTCGGCGCGATCGGCTGGATCGATGATTATCGAAAAGTGGTTTATAAAAACTCCAAGGGGCTTTCATCCCGAGCTAAATTTTTTTGGCAAACCGTGATTGCGGCGTTAGCACTTTCCTACCTCGCTTATCGCACCAATTTGCCTCAGCAAACTGATTTGATCGTGCCGTTTTTCAAGACAGTGGCGATTCCGCTGGGCACCATCGGCTTCATCATTCTCGGCTGGTTTGTGGTGGTCGGTTTTTCGAATGCGGTGAATTTAACCGATGGTCTCGATGGCCTGGCCATTATGCCCACGGTGATGGTTGCATCGGCGCTAGCCATTTTTGCTTATGTTGCCGGTAACAAGGTTTTTGCCACTTACCTCGGCGTGCCGCACATTGCCGGTGCTGGCGAGCTGGCGATTTTTTGCGGCGCGATCGCGGGCGCGGGGCTTGCATTTTTGTGGTTCAACGCCTATCCGGCTGAAGTATTTATGGGCGATGTGGGCGCGTTGGCATTGGGCGGTGCGCTCGGTTTGATTGCGGTGATTTGTCGCCAGGAAATCGTCCTCATCATCATGGGCGGCGTGTTCGTAGTGGAAACACTGTCGGTGATGATTCAGGTCGCGTCATTCAAGCTCACCGGCAAACGCGTGTTTCGCATGGCACCGCTGCATCACCACTATGAATTAAAGGGGTGGAAGGAGAACCAGGTGGTGGTGAGATTTTGGATCATCACGATGATGCTGGTTTTATTTGGCCTTTCGACACTGAAGCTCAGATGATCCTTATTTTTACAAATAAAAATAAAAACCCTAGCGCTGGAGCGGTAGTTGAGCCTTTTTTGCCTCAAAAAGCGCACCAATGCTTGAGCTTTGTTTTTTGTAGTGTGATGGCAACCCCCGAGAGTTTTGAGGAACAGGAGTGAACTGGCATGACAAAAAAATACTTGTTCTGGGTGCGGGAGACACCGGGCTCTCTGTCGTCCGATGGGGGCAACGCGTGGGCGCTCGTTTGCGACTCGCCGACTCCCGCGATATCAATGTTGCCGCCATCGCACCAAGCGTCGAATACCTGCAGCGAAACTTCCCCGATGTCGAGTGTCACTTCGGGCCCTGGAACACAGCCCGCTTTGATGAGCTCGCTCGCGACGCCGAACTCATTGTCGCAAGCCCGGGCGTGGCCGTTACGGGGCCCGCGTGTGACCCGGCCATCGCGCGCGCCGTCGCGCAAGGCAAAAAAATCATTGGGGACATCGAGCTTTTCGCGTCCCACCAAAATTCGTTAAATGACCAGAGCGGAAAGAGACCCAAAGTGATTGGCATCACCGGCTCCAACGGCAAATCCACCGTCACCGCGATGGCAGGTGCGATGTGTGCAGCTGCGGGCTTGCGCACGGTTGTTGCGGGCAATATCGGTTTGCCTGTGCTCGACGCACTCGCCAGCGCGGATACCATGGGTGAGCCGGATGTATACGTGTTGGAGCTGTCCAGCTTTCAGCTGGAAACAACATCCAGCCTGCACCTGGATTCGGCCACAATGCTGAACCTGTCGCAGGATCATCTTGATCGCTATCGCTCGATGGATGATTACGCGAAAGCCAAGCAGCGTATTTTTGCTCATGCCGCGCATCAGGTCCTGAATCGGGAGGATAGCGTGAGCATGAAAATGCGCATGCCGAATCGCGCAGTCGCTACCTTTGGTACCGATGCCGCGCCCGCAGCCGATGATTTCGGCATCGCTGATGACGCATTAACAGCGGGCAGCGAGATCCTATTGCCGCTGGACGCTATGCCGATTGCAGGCTTGCACAATGCCGCCAATGCGCTTGCCGCATTTGCGCTGTGCCGCGCGATTGGTGCTGACACCGCAAAATTGATTGATGGTTTGAAACACTTCAAAGGTCTGCCGCATCGCCTTGAGAACGTAAGCGTTATTAATGGCGTGACTTTCTACGATGATTCAAAAGGCACCAATGTTGGCTCCACTGTGGCCGCACTGAATGGCATGACAGTGCCGGTGATTTTGATCGCCGGGGGTGAAGGTAAAGTACAGGATTTTTCACCACTGGCAGAGCCAATTCGCAAACGAGCTAAAGCGGTGGTGCTGATTGGCAAAGATGCGCGCTCAATTGAAAGCGCGATCACCAGCGCGCGGGTCACGAGCATCCATGCAGCATCGATGGCGGAAGCCGTGGCAAGCGCCTATCAACAGGCCGCGCCGGGCGATGCGGTGCTGTTGTCGCCAGCGTGCGCGAGCTTTGACATGTTTAAAAATTACAAACATCGCGGTGAGGTATTTGCGCAATGCGTGAATGCACTGAAATCGAGAGTGACATCAGGCTTGGAGGACGGCAATGCTGTATAGCCCCGCCGCCCCGCGCGCAGAGCTTGATCTCTCCATTTTCTGGAGTGTGCTGCTATTGCTCGCGGTCGGACTGGTCATGGTTTATTCATCCTCGATTGCAATGGCCGAAGCCGAAAAGATGACGGGCTTTCGTTCACATTATTTTTTAATGAGGCACGCCGTTTTTCTGGTGGTGGGCGTTGTCGCCGCTTGTGTTGCATTCCAGATTCCGATGGCTACTTGGCAGCGTATGGCGCCGTGGCTGTTCATAGCGGGTGGGTTTTTATTGGTGCTGGTATTGATTCCCGGCATCGGTCGTGATGTCAATGGCAGCCGTCGCTGGATTCCGCTCGGTATCGCGACTATGCAGCCGTCTGAGCTGATGAAATTGTTGGTTGTGTTGTATGCGGCTGATTACACCGTGCGTAAGGCGGCATTCATGCACGACTTTAAACGCGGTTTCCTGCCGATGCTGGCGGTGATGGTTTTTATCGGAGCGATGCTGTTGCGCGAGCCGGACTTCGGCGCGCTGGTGGTGGTGACTTCCATCGCGATGGCGATTTTATTTTTGGGCGGGCTGAATTGGCGCGTATTTGCAGGGCTGATTATTCTGCTTGGCATTTCATTTGTGTTGCTGATTGTCACCTCGCCCTATCGATGGGAGCGCATGCGGGGTTTCATGGATCCGTGGTCCGATCCGTATGGCAAGAGCTATCAGCTGACACACTCGCTGATTGCGTTCGGGCGCGGCGAATGGGTGGGCGTTGGTCTGGGTGCCAGCGTCGAAAAACTTTTCTATCTGCCCGAAGCCCATACCGATTTTTTACTGGCAGTGATCGCCGAGGAATTGGGCTTTGTCGGTGTGGCTCTGATCATTGGTTTGTTTGTGTTGTTTATTCACCGCGCTTTCGCGGTTGGCCGCGAAGCCATGATGCGTGAAAAATATTTTGCTGCCCTGGTCGCGCAGGGGATTGGCGTGTGGATTACCGTGCAGGCGTTTATCAATATGGGCGTGAACATGGGCCTGCTTCCCACCAAGGGGCTGACGCTGCCGTTTCTCTCGTTTGGCGGCACCGGAATTCTGGTTAATTGCGTGGCGGTGGCCATTCTCCTGCGCATCGATTACGAAAATCGCGCGCAGAGCCGGCCCCCGGCGAACACGTCGGCATCTAAGGCGCGCCGCTCATGACCAAACAAAAAACAGCGCTGATTATGGCGGCCGGTACGGGGGGACATATTTATCCCGGACTGGCAATTGCCGAGGTTCTGGTGGCACGCGGCTGGAACATCGTGTGGATGGCCACCCCCGCTGGCATGGAGCACAAGCTGGTGGGCAAGGTCGGCTATGAAATTTGTGTGGTCAATATGTCCGGCGTGCGCAGCAAAGGTGCTGTCGCCTGGTTGCTGATGCCGTTTAAATTATTGCGCGCATTCTGGCAATCATTGCAAATCATGCGGCGTGTGCAGCCCAATGTGGTGATTTCCATGGGCGGCTATATTGCGTTTCCCGGCGGCGTGATGGCGGTGCTGCTAGGTAAGCCATTGATGGTGCATGAACCCGGCGCGCATGCAGGATTGACCAATCGCGTATTGGCGTTAATCGCCAACCGGGTGCTGGTCGGGTTCCCCAAAACATTCGAGCAGGTGCCTAAAAATCCTATCGCCAAATTATTACCGAAGCCTAAAAAAGCTGAATGGCTGGGCACGCCGGTACGTGCATCCATTGCCGGATTGGCAACACCTGCGGAGCGGATGGCAAACCGCAGTGGCCCAATTCGTCTGCTGATTGTGGGCGGTAGTCTGGGAGCCAAGACGCTCAATGATTTGGTGGTGGCAGCTCTGGCCACATTGCCAGCCCAACAGCGTCCTGAGGTGGTTCATCAATCGGGCGAAAAAAATTACGACGAGCTGGTAGCGAGCTATAGCGGCGCAAACATCGCGGCAAACGTGGTGCCATTTATCGACAACATGGATGAGATGTATACGTGGTGTGACGTCATGCTGTGTCGATCTGGCGCGATTACGGTGGCTGAGCTGGCGGCGGCAGGTGTGGCGAGCGTGCTGGTGCCGTTGCCCTATTTTGTCGCCGAAGAGCAGGATGCGAATGCCCGATTTTTGGCAGACGCGGGCGCAGGTGTGCTGGTGAGGCAGCTTGAAACCACGCCCGAAAAATTGGCCGAACTTCTCGCCTCATTCAGCAGACAGAAATGTCAAACAATGGCGGCTATCGCTCGCACGCTGGGCAAGCCCAGTGCCACTGCGGCCTGTGCCGATGTCTGTATGGAAATTTCAATATGAAACATAAAGTCAAACACCTGCATTTCATTGGTATCGGCGGCTCGGGTATGTCGGGCATTGCCGAGGTCATACTCAATCTGGGCTATCAGGTCAGCGGTTCTGACTTGACTGAAAATGCACCCGCCAAGCGCCTGAAAACCTTGGGTGCCAAAGTAGTGATTGGCCATTTGGCGAGCAATATTGCGGGCGCCGATGTGGTGGTGATTTCAAGCGCCGTGAAGCCGGACAATCCCGAAGTCGTGGCGGCCAAGGCGGCCGGTGTGCCAGTGGTGCCGCGCGCGATGATGCTGGCTGAACTGATGCGCTTCAAACAAGGCATCGCCATTGCGGGCACGCACGGTAAAACTACTACGACGAGTTTGATCTCGCATGTGCTGGGCGAGGCCGGGCTGGATCCTACTTGCGTCATCGGTGGTCGATTGAATTCGATTGGCACTAATGCACATCTCGGGCAAGGTGAATATTTAGTCGCGGAAGCTGATGAATCCGATGCCTCATTTTTGTATTTGCAGCCGATCATGGCGGTGGTCACCAATATTGACCAAGACCATATGGAAACCTACGAGCATGATTTTTCAAAGTTGAAAAATGCGTTCGTGGAATTTTTGGAGCATCTGCCGTTTTACGGATTAGCCGTGCTGTGTGCGGATGATGCGAATGTGCGAGAAATCATGGCGCGTCTATCTAAGCCAACACTGACTTATGGCTTGAGTGAACATGCGCAATTGCGGGCCGTGAACATCAAGGCAGTAAACGCGCAAATGCATTTCACCGCGATTTCCAAGCGTGACATCGTCGGCGATAAAAAGGTACTGGATGTGGTGCTTAATTTGCCCGGCCTGCATAACGTTGCCAATGCGCTGTCAGTCATTGCGATTGCCCGAGAAATTGGCGTGAGTGACGAGAATATTGTGCGCGGGCTTGCCAGCTTTGCCGGTGTTGGTCGTCGCTTTCAGCGTTACGGCGAAGTGGCGATTGAGGCCGGTGGCACCTACACCCTGGTTGATGACTATGGGCATCATCCGGTTGAAATGGCTGCCACTCTGGCTGCCGCGCGCGGCGCGTTCCCGGGAAGACGCGTGTTGCTGGCTTTCCAGCCACATCGTTTCACACGAACGCGCGATCTGTTTGAAGATTTTGTGAAGGTGCTTTCAACCGTTGATGAGCTAGTGCTGGCCGATGTTTATCCCGCCGGTGAAGCGCCAATTGTGGCTGCAGATGGCCGCGCGCTGTCACGCGCAGTGCGGGTTGCCGGCAAAGTTGAACCGCTGTTTGTCAATTCGGCTGATGAAATTGCGGACGCAGTAGAAAGCCGCGTTCGCGATGGCGATGTGGTGATTACGATGGGTGCGGGATCTGTCGGCGGAGTCGCGCCGCGTCTGGCGGGTGGACGCCACTATGCGGGAAGCGCGGAATGAACATGGCTGAATCACATAATCTCAACACATCACCCAACGCATTAATGCGCGGGGAATTGAAACTCAATGAGCCGATGTCAAAACACGTCTCATGGCGCGCAGGCGGCGCGGCAAAGCAGTTTTATAAACCGGCAGACCTGGCTGATCTGCAAGTTTTTCTACCTGGCTTGCCCGTGAATGAGTCGATTTTATTTGTCGGGCTTGGCAGCAATTTACTGGTGCGCGATGGCGGTTTTGACGGCACGGTGATACTTGTGGCACCGATGCTTTCCGGCATTGCGCTGGATTTGAATGAGCCAACGGTTGTTGAAGCGGGTGCCGGCGTGGCCTCCCCGCATGTGGCGAAATTCGCCGCGCGCAATCATCTGGCCGCAGCCGAATGGCTGGCGGGGGTGCCGGGCACCGTTGGAGGTGCATTGGCGATGAATGCCGGCTGCTATGGGACGGAGACCTGGGATCAGGTCCAAAGCTGCGTCACGATTGATCGTGCGGGTGTCCTGCATACACGCACCAAGGCCGATTTTGAAATTGGCTATCGGCATGTCGCGGCGCTTTATGAAAATGAAGCGTGGTTTGTATCTGCCCGCTTTCGGTTTGTGCCAGGTGATGCAACGACCGCACAGGCGCGCATCAAGGAATTGCTGGCGAAGCGCATGGCCTCGCAACCGCTGGACAAACCCAATGCCGGTTCAACCTTTCGCAATCCGCCCAGTGATCATGCGGCGCGACTTATTGAGTCATGCGGACTCAAGGGCTTCACCATCGGCGGGGCACAAGTATCCATCAAGCATGCGAATTTCATCATCAATTTGGGTAGTGCCAGTGCCGCCGATATCGAATCGATGATTGCGCATATGCAGGACACCGTTCGCGCCCAAACCGGCGTTGAGCTGGTGCGTGAAGTGAAAATTGTTGGGAAGCGGGTATGACGAGCGACGTAAAAAATTTTGGCAAGGTTGCAGTATTGATGGGCGGCCCATCAGCGGAAAGAGAAATTTCATTCTTATCTGGTAACGGCGTGCTGGCAGCACTGCGCGAGAAAGGCGTTGATGCCTATGCGTTTGATCCGGCCGTGCAATCACTGTTTGATCTTCCACGAGAAAAATTTGATCGCGTATTCATCGCACTTCATGGCCGCTTCGGCGAAGACGGCACTGTGCAGGGCGTGCTGGAAACCATGAAGATTCCCTATACCGGCAGTGGTGTGATGGCGAGCGCGCTGGCGATGGATAAATGGCGCACCAAGCTTATCTGGCAGGCAGCGGGCATTCCGACGCCGCGTTATCACGTGCTCAATAAAGACAGTAATTGGCTGCAGATTATTGACGATCTGAAACTGCCGTTGATCGTCAAGCCCGCACGCGAAGGTTCCAGCATTGGCGTAACCAAGGTCAATACTGCTACCGAATTCCGGTTCGCGTTTGAACTGGCGGTCAAGCTTGACCCGCTGGTGCTAGCGGAAGAATTTATCGCGGGCCAAGAATTAACCGCTTCAGTTATTAATGACGAAGTGCTGTCTCTGATCCGGATTGAAGCGCCGGAAGGCAAGTACGACTACGCCAATAAATATTTTGAAGATGTCGTCAAGTATCACTGCCCGTCCGGTATCCGCGCTGAAATTGAGGCCAGCATACGCGCAGACACGCTTAAGGCATTTCGGGTTTTGGGCTGCTCCGGATGGGGTCGTGCCGATGTGATGCTGCAGCCCAATGGTCGCTACGCATTTTTGGAAATGAATACCTCCCCCGGCATGACCAGCCATTCGCTGGTGCCGATGGCCGGCCGTGCGGCGGGATTAAGTTACGCCGATTTATGTGTACAGATTTTGCAAACAGCCTCGCTTAAAAGTTAACGACTGACACAGATTTAAAATTTAGAAAAATGGCTAAAACCGAAAATCAGGCAGTTTCGTTTTTTCGCCGCCGCATTGTGGTGATTGCGGTGAGCGTGCTCGTCATGCTGTCGGCGGCAACGGCTGTCTGGTTTGCGTCACGCGCATTGCCCGAGCTGCCCGTGCGCGAGGTGGTATTCGTGAATGTTTCTGCCGCACCGTTTGTGCATTTAAAAACCGAAGAGCTGACGCGGGTGGCACGCGCAATCGCAACCGCGAAAGTGAATTTGTTGCGGGCGGATCTGAATGAAGTGAAAGCGGTCGTTGAACAAGTTGAATGGGTTCGCTACGCCGATGTGCGCCGCCGCTTGCCGGATAAAATTGAAGTGAGTATCGAAGAGCAGGTGCCGTTCGGGGTGTGGCGTGCCGGTGAAAAATCAATGCTTGTGCCAGCAGGTTCCAGAACGGAAACCGGTGCCAGTGTTAGTGCTATAGCTGGTGTGTTGGCCGATGAACCAGCGGCAGCCGCCAACTACCTCATTAATACATTTGGCGAGGTGTTCAAAGCAACGCTGCCTAATGATTTGCAAATGAATCTGCCTGTTCTGGGCGGCCCGCTGGACGCATCCAAGGAAGTAATCGTGGGCTTCGATCAATTCAGAAAACAGTTGGCTGTTATTGAGCGTACGCCCCGCGAGGTGCAGTTTTCAGTGCGCAGAGCTTGGACGATACGGCTTGATAACGGCATGACCCTAGAGCTCGGCCGCAACGATGCAGAGCAACGGCTGCAACGTTTTACCAGCGCCTATGCGCAAATTGCGGATTTACAAGCGGCCGGCATCAATGTGGATCTTCGCTACGCGTCCGGTCTTGCGGTACGCCGTCCCTTTGCGTCTCGCCCGGTTGCTGGCATTGGGTTAGTTCAAAAGTCGCGGGTCGTCAAAAAAGCACAGAAAGCCAAAAGAATATGAACAACATCTATCTCGGGGTAGGCCATGAATAAACCGCGTGAAACCAAAAATTTGCTGGTTGCGCTCGATATCGGCACCTCAAAAATTATTGCCATCGTTGCCGAAATAAATGACGACGGCGGTATTGAGGTGCTGGGCCTGGGACAGCATCCGTCGAAAGGGCTGAAGAAAGGCGTGGTCGTCAATATTGAATCCACGGTTAATGGTATTCAACGTGCGCTGGAAGAAGCGGAGCTAATGGCCGATTGCAAAATTCGCGATGTGCTGACCGGTATTGCGGGTTCGCATATTAAGAGTTTCAATTCGCACGGCATGGTGGCCATTAAAGACAAGGAAGTCTCGCAATTTGATGTTGACCGCGTGATTGAGACTGCCCGCGCGGTGAATATCCCGATGGATCAGCAAATCCTACACATCCTCACGCAAGAATTCATTATCGATGGCCAGGAAGATGTGCGCGAGCCGGTTGGCATGAGTGGCGTCAGGCTTGAAGTCAAAGTGCATATCGTCACCGGCGCTGTGAGTGCCGCGCAGAACATCATGAAATGCGTGCGCCGCTGCGGACTGGAAGTGCGTGATCTGGTATTGCAGCCATTGGCCTCGGCGATCGCGGTGCTGTCCCAGGACGAAAAAGATTTGGGCGTCTGCCTGGTGGATATTGGCGGGGGTACGACTGATATTGCGGTATTCACCGGGGGCTCGATCCGCCACACGGCCGTGATCCCGATTGCGGGTGACCAAATCACTAACGACATCGCGATGGCGCTGCGGACGCCAACCAAGGATGCCGAAGATATCAAAATAGCGCACGGTTGCGCGCTGCGCCAAATGGCAAGCGTTAACGATGTGATCGAAGTGCCTGGAGTCGGTGACCGTGAACCGCGCCAACTGTCGCGCCAAACTCTGGCGGAAGTCATCGAGCCGCGCGTGGAAGAACTTTATTCGCTGATTCAGCGCGAATTGCGTGCGAGTGGATTTGAAGAGCTGTTGTCCAGCGGCATCGTGCTTACAGGCGGCAGTGCGGCCATGCAGGGCATGGTTGAGTTAGGTGAAGAAGTATTCCATATGCCAGTGCGACTCGGTGTGCCGAATTATTCGGGGGGTTTATCTGAGGTGGTTCGCAATCCGCGCTTTTCAACCGTCGTCGGGTTACTGCTTTCGGGGCTGGAACAGAAAAAACGTGATGAACATGTGCGCATGCACTCGGCCAATTTCAAAAGCGTGTTTGAAAGAATGGCGTCATGGTTTAAGGGGAATTTCTAAGGGAGGTTTCCGAAAGTTTTACGCAGAAAAATTTGTTTGAACCGTTGTTTTTTATTTGAGTTGTTTTTATGTTTCACCACAGCAGAGGAGATTCAAAATGATTGAGCTAATTGATGCAGAACAGCCGGAGGCCATTATCAAGGTCATCGGTGTCGGTGGTTGCGGCGGTAACGCTGTTGACCATATGATCGGTCACGGTGTGGCCGGTGTGGAATTCATTTGCGCCAACACAGATGCGCAGGCGCTAAAACGCAATCAGGCCAAAACGGTAATGCAGTTGGGCGGCACCACCACGCGCGGCTTGGGTGCGGGTGCCAACCCGGAAATCGGCCGCCAGGCGGCGATGGAAGATCGTGAACGTATCGCGGAGATGATCCAGGGTGCGGACATGCTGTTCATCACCGCTGGTATGGGCGGCGGCACGGGCACCGGTGCAGCGCCGATCGTGGCGGAAATCGCGCGCGAAATGGGTGTGTTGACGGTCGCGGTAGTGACTAAACCATTCGCGTTTGAAGGCAAACGCATGAAGGCTGCCAATGCCGGTATCGAGGCATTGAAGCAACACGTCGATTCGCTCATCATCATCCCGAACGACCGGTTGATGGAAGTGCTAGGCGAAGATGCAACCTTTGAAGACGGTTTCAAAGCGGCCAACGATGTGCTGCACGGTGCGGTTGCCGGTATTGCAGAAATCATCAACTGTCCGGGCATCGTCAACGTTGATTTTGCCGATGTGCGTACCGTGATGAGTGAAAATGGTGTCGCGATGATGGGCTCCGCCATGGCCTCTGGTCCCGATCGCGCGCAAGTTGCCGCCGAGCGTGCCGCTGCCTCGCCGTTGCTCGAAGACGTGAATCTCACCGGCGCGCGTGGCGTGCTGGTCAACATCACGGCTAATCGATCACTCAAGCTCAAAGAAGTTCACGAAGTCATGAACACCATCCGCAGCTTTACCGCGGAAGATGCCACTGTGATTTTTGGTAGCGTGTTTGATGAGGACATGGGCGACCAGCTTCGTGTGACGATTGTGGCGACCGGCTTGGGTGGTTCCATCTCCAAGAAGCAGCCGCAAATGGTGTACTCGGCACCGGTGATGCAACGCACCGGCACCGATGATGCCGTCGGCGCGATGCTGTCTTCGCCTGCTGGTGCCATCAACTATGCAGACTTGGATACACCCGCTGTCACCCGTCGTCGCCGTGATGCCACGGTATCGGCGATGCAGCAATCGGGCGTCGAAATGTACGATATTCCGGCGTTTTTGCGGAAGCAAGCGGACTAAGTACGCTAGTCTCGCGGTAAAAATCCAACCCGGGCGAACCTCTGCCGTTCGGGTTGGATGGTTGTCTTTGAGATTTTTGACGATTTACGCCGCCGGGACAGCGAACGCGATCAACAGCTTGAGTTTTTTGATGCCAGGCGGACGCAGTTTAGTCTGGGCAAATGCTACAGAATCAATTTGAATAGCCTCTGACAAGCTTGAAACTGCTAAAATTGCCGTAATTTAGTTACCAATACAAGCGCACATTTAAGCAAAGTTGCCTGCTGTTCTATGATCAAACAACGCACTCTTAAAAACAAAGTCCGCGCCACTGGCGTTGGCGTTCATCTGGGCCACCGGGTCGAGATGATGCTACGCCCGGCCGCTCCCGATACGGGCATCGTGTTTTGTCGCACGGATATGCCCGGCGCGCCGATGGTGCGTGCCCACGCATTAAATGTGAACGACACGCGGCTTTCAACCCGGATTGAAAATCCCGAATCTGGCGCACGGGTGTCGACGGTTGAGCATTTGATGTCAGCCTTTGCGGGTTTGGGGATAGATAACGCGTATGTGGATCTATCGGCAGAAGAAGTGCCCATCATGGATGGTAGCGCGGGGCCGTTTGTTTTTTTGCTGCAATCAGCCGGCATCGAAGAGCAGGCTAAGGCAAAGAAATTTATACGCGTTAAAAAAACGCTTGAGTTAAAAGACAAAGACCGGCTGGTGCGCCTTGAACCGTTCAATGGCTTCAAACTGAAATTTGCCATCGACTTTGATCATCCGGTATTTGATGATTCCGCATCCGAAATTGAAATTGATTTTGCCAATGTTTCGTTCGTGAAGGAAGTGGCCCGCGCCCGCACTTTTGGTTTCACACATGAAGTGGAAGCGATGCGCTCAATGGGCCTGGGCCGCGGTGGTTCGCTCGATAATGCAATCGTAATTGATGATTTTCGGGTGCTCAATGAAGGCGGCCTGCGCTTTGGCGACGAGTTCGTCAAACATAAAGCACTTGATGCGGTGGGCGATCTATATATGATCGGTCATCCCTTGATTGGCGCATTCTATGGCGTTAAATCCGGTCATGCGATGAATAATCAGCTCGTACGCACTTTGTTGGCGGATGAATCAGCATGGGAATTTGTGACCTTTGATAAGCGCGATGCCTTGCCGCAGGCTTTCGGCAATATGTCGCTGGTTTCAGTTTAAGTCGACTTAGGACCCAGTACATGCTCATCGGCGTTCGCCTATTACTACTTGTGGCCGGGTTTGCGATTTCGGTCACCTTCCTGGGCTACCTCTTCACCAAGAATCCCAAGCTTCTGCAATTGACTAAAACCATCATTAAAGTAACTCTGGGTTTTGCGGCTTTGATTGCGGTTCTGTACATTCTCGAGCGCCTGTTATTTATCTAACGGGCTTCTAATCCGTCTTTTTAGAGTTTGTTAGCGTGCGCTCACGTCGATTTTGAATACGCTTAAGTGTTTCTTTTAACGGGGAATCCCCCAGCTGGTTTGCCAACTGATTGAGCGCTTCGGCAGGCATGGGGGTAGTATCAATCGGTGTTCGTTTTATCTGTTTTGGTTCCATATCTACCCAGAAATACTCGGGTTGCACCAGTACTCTAATTGCTGTAACCTCTTGTTCCTGCTTTTGATTTTCTTGGAATTTCTCCCGGAAACGCTCAAGTAAACGCGGCAGTATTTGTTTCAGGCTTGTCGCAACGGCCCCGTTGGCCACCGCAATAACCAGCGTCGTTCCTTCCACCGCAGCTATTCGACTTGCTGATTGCAAGTGTGCGGGGATGGTGCCGACATACGTTTGTTGGAGGCGAGAAATAAGAGCTGCCTTGCGCATCATCGGCGCAATCTCCTCATTTTCGCTGACCAAAGTACGGATCGGTTTGAAGCCTGATTTCTTCATGGG
This sequence comes from Burkholderiales bacterium, assembly GCA_043773745.1. GTDB lineage: Bacteria > Pseudomonadota > Gammaproteobacteria > Burkholderiales > Usitatibacteraceae > UKL13-2. The sequence continues at coordinate 46,195 of JAYVEV010000050.1, forward strand.
GCTTTAATGGCTTTCCGCATTGTGTTGCAAAGGGTTCTGCATGAACATTATTTTGGTTTCAGATAGTCTGGCGAAAAGCCGCATCGTCACGATCTCGCAATCGCAGATTATCATGGCCGTGATGGGGTTCGTGAGTGCCGGTTTTATGTTTGCGCTTGGCACCTACTGGATCACCATGAAATACGCGGTGGATATTCAGAACCCGTTTATCCAAAGCCTGATTTCCACCCTTACCCAGCAGCAAACGGCCGAAGCCGAAAAAGATATGCGCGAGCAATTGAGCTCACTGGCGGTCAAATTGGGTGAATTACAGGCACGCTTGATGCGTCTGGATGCGTTTGGTGATCGTCTGGGCAAGGCGGCCGGTATTAAATCAGAGGAATTCCGGTTCTCAGAGAGCCCGGGCCAAGGTGGCCCCATTCCATCGGATGCACTATCCGGGGAAATTTCGCGCAAAGAGTTTCAAATTCGACTGAGTGAGATTTCACGCGCGCTAGATGATCGCGCTGACAAGCTGGGCGTACTGGATTCAGTGTTGATGGACGGTCGTCTTGCGGCCAAGGCGATCCCGACCACAATGCCCGTTGAGACCGGTTATTACTCGTCCAATTTCGGCTACCGCATTGATCCTTTCAACGGTCGCAGCACCTTCCATACCGGTATCGATTTTACCGCTGCGCCGGGTTCCCCCATTCTGGCAGCAGCAGGTGGCGTAGTGGCCGTAGCCGAGTTGCATAGTGAATACGGGCAAATGATTGACGTTAACCACGACAACGGTTTGACCACTCGCTATGCGCATCTTTCAAAAATGCGTGTCAAAGCGGGCGATATCGTGCTCAAAGGTCAACGCATCGGTGATCTGGGCTCTACCGGTCGCGCCACCGGCCCGCATTTGCATTTTGAGGTTCGCGAAAATAGCGTCCCGCTCAACCCCAACCGTTTCCTGAATTTCGCCCGCGCGCAACAGCCTGCTCAGGCTACCAAAACCGCGCACGCCCCGTAAGGCCCGGCATAAGCTTCACGGCACCTATGCATGGCTGTAGCCATGCAGGGTTACTCTGCTTGTGTTCGTTTGCGTGAGCCCCCATATCAAAAATCATCGGAGCGTTATCAGAAATTTATCTGAAAGCAATAGTATCCGAATCGACTGGCGGGCAAATTCAGGCACACTGCTCAAGCTTAAATTTTTTATAAAACTAAAACAACGCTTTGGCTGGTCACGGTCCCACAACATCCAAGGCAACATCTGAATGAAAGCACCTCATGTTTGATACCTTTTTGAAAACCATTTTCGGTAGCCGCAACGAACGCTTGTTGAAGCAGTATCGCAAACGTGTTGTTGCCATCAATGCGCTTGAACTCGAAATGGAAAAATTAAGTGACGCTGAATTGCGCGCTAAAACAGATGAATTCAAAGAGCGTCACGCCAAGGGTGAAACCCTCGATGCGCTATTGCCGGAAGCTTTCGCTACCGTCCGTGAAGCGGGCAAGCGTTCGCTCGGCATGCGCCATTTCGATGTGCAACTGATTGGTGGCATGGTCTTGAACGACGGCAAAATTGCCGAGATGCGCACGGGTGAAGGCAAAACCCTGATGGCCACCTTGCCCTCCTACCTCAACGCCATTAGCGGCAAAGGCGTGCATGTGGTGACCGTAAACGATTACCTCGCCAAGCGCGATTCCGAATGGATGGGCCGTCTGCATAGTTTCCTGGGCTTAACGGTGGGCTGCAACCTTTCGCAAATGCAGCATGATGAAAAACAGCAAGCCTTTGCTGCCGATATTACCTATGGCACCAACAATGAATTTGGTTTCGATTATTTGCGGGACAATATGGTCACCAATAAGGCCGAGCGCGTCATGCGCGGGCTTAATTTCGGCATCATTGATGAGGTCGATTCGATTCTGATTGATGAGGCACGTACCCCGCTGATCATCTCTGGTCAGGCCGAAGACTCCGCGGCCATGTACGTCAAAATCAACCAGCTCATCCCGAGTTTGAAAGCGCAGGAAGCCGAAGACGGCGAAGGCGATTTTTGGGTGGACTTAAAGCAGCATCAAGTTACGCTGTCTGAAACCGGCCACGAAAATGCCGAGCGCCTGATGACCGAGCATGGTCTGTTGCCCGACGGGGCTTCACTCTATGACCCGGCCAACATCATGCTGATGCATCACCTGTACGCTGCCGTGCGCGCACATGCGCTTTACCATCGCGACCAGCATTACGTGGTGCAAAATGATGAGGTCGTGATTGTGGATGAATTCACCGGCCGCATGATGTCGGGCCGTCGCTGGTCAGAAGGTTTGCATCAGGCCGTTGAAGCCAAGGAAGGTGTCAAGATTCAAAACGAATCGCAGACTTTGGCATCGATCACTTTCCAGAATTATTTCCGCCTCTATAGCAAGCTATCCGGCATGACCGGCACGGCCGATACCGAAGCGTTCGAGTTTCAATCGATTTATAACCTTGAAACCGTCATCATTCCGCCCAACAAACCGATGGTTCGCAAGGATACAAACGACCTTGTGTACATCACCGCGAATGAAAAACACAAAGCGCTGGTGACAGATATTAAAGATTGTTATGAGCGCGGCCAGCCCGTGTTGCTCGGCACAACCTCGATTGAAAATTCGGAGTTACTGTCAGAGCTACTCAAAAATGAAAAACTCCCGCACCAGGTCTTGAACGCAAAACAGCATGCGCGTGAGGCTGATATTGTGGCGCAAGCCGGCTCACCCAAAGCCATCACCATTGCGACCAATATGGCGGGACGGGGCACCGATATTGTGCTCGGTGGCAACCCTGAAGGCGGCATCCACGCGGTTGAAGCGGACGAGTCACTGAACGACTCGGAAAAACAAGCCAAAATTGCTGAAATAAAAGCCAATTGGCAAAAGCTGCATGATGAAGTCGTCGCGGCAGGCGGCCTGCATATTGTGGGCTCGGAGCGTCATGAGTCGCGCCGTATCGATAACCAATTGCGCGGTCGGGCGGGCCGACAGGGGGACCCGGGTTCGTCACGTTTTTATCTCTCGTTTGAAGATCCGCTGCTGAAAATTTTTGCCGGTGACCGCCTCAAAGCGATCATGGCGCGGTTAAAAATTCCGGAAGGCGAAGCGATTGAAGCGGGCATGGTCTCGCGCTCGATTGAAAACGCGCAACGCAAGGTAGAAGCACGCAACTTCGATATCCGTAAACAATTGCTCGAATACGATGACGTCGCTAACGATCAGCGTAAAGTGATTTACACCCAGCGCAACGAGCTGCTCGATGCACAGGATATTTCCGAGACCACGGCCGCCATGCGCGCCGATGTGCTGCGTGAAACTGTGCAGTTGCATGTGCCTGCCGAAAGTGTGGAAGAGCAGTGGGATATAACCGGCTTGAAGCGCGTACTGGAAAGCGATTTCAATATCATCGCGCCGATTGATGATTGGCTCAAAAACGACAATGAGCTGGATAGCGAAAAAATCGCTCAGCGCATTATCGAACAGGCGCACAATGAATATGTCGCGAAATTTGCCAACGTCGAGCAACCGTTATTGCACCAGTACGAGCGCGCCGTCATGCTTCAAGCCATAGATTCCCATTGGCGTGAACATTTGGCCTCGCTCGATTATTTGCGTCAGGGCATCCATTTGCGCGGGTATGCGCAGAAGCAGCCTAAGCAGGAATACAAACGCGAGGCGTTCGAGTTATTTGGCGGCATGCTGGATAGCATCAAGCGACAGGTCACGCAGATATTAGTTAATGTTCGCGTTGAGACGCAAGAGCAAGTTGAGGCCGCCGAAAAAGCCGCTGAGGAAGCGCTCGCGACGGCCGCAAAAAATATCCAGTACACGCATGCGGATTTTAATGAAGCGACTGATGCGGGTGCCGACGCTGCAAGTGTGGCAACTGAAGTGCAAGCTTCTGCACCGTTCGTCAGAGAAGGTGTAAAGATCGGTCGTAATGATCCGTGCTGGTGCGGGAGTGGCAAAAAATACAAGCAGTGTCACGGCAAGTTATCGTAAACCTCTGCCGCATGAATGGGCCCAAGTCAGGTTGAAAATGACTTGGGCCCATCTGCCCCAATCATAACAAAACCGTATCCAGATCCGAATAAGCCGGGCTGCAAGCGCACAAAATCTTTAGCGGATCGTTGCCGGTATTGGACACGCAATGTTGGGTCCCCGGCACGATTAGCATGGTGTCGCCGACGGCAATATCAAAAGTTTTGTCCCCCAGCACCATCCGACCATTGCCAGCGGTGATGTGATAAATCTCCTCGGCCGTTTTATGATGATGCAAAAACGTGGTCGTTCCAGGCTCGACAATAGCTTCAGCAAAGCTTTGGCTTCGCGCGCCTAATCCGGCATGTTGTGCAGGGTGCATTAATTCGCGGATGATGGAGCCATCTTTGGTGATGAAGGCAGGTAAGGCTTGGTAGCTTGTTTTCATGTTGTTACACTCTGTATTGTTGGGTCAGCATTGTTCCGTGCCATAATTTTGCACGATAATTTTCTTCAGGTGTCACTCAATGGCCGTCAACTATAAACTTCCTACTGCAACTTCGCTGCTGCCGGTTCCTGGTGTCACGCTCGGCTATGCAGAAGCGCACATCCGCAAACCCAACCGCAAGGATATGCTGCTCATCGTTTTGGAGCCTGGCACGCGCGCTGCGGGCGTGTTCACACAGAACCGTTTTTGTGCCGCGCCTGTTACGCTTTGCCGTAATTATCTTGAATACACTATGGAGACGCGGGCGCTCATTATCAATACTGGCTGCGCGAATGCGGGCACCGGCGAGCTGGGAATGGTCAATGCACGCGCCACCACCAAGGCAGTAGCGGATGCGCTCGATATCAAGATGCAGCAGGTGCTGCCGTTTTCAACGGGTGTCATTTTGGAACATCTGCCGATGGATCGTCTGCTCGCCGGTATTCCGCAATGCCTTGCGAACCTGAAACCGGATGGTTGGTTTGATGCTGCGCACGCCATCATGACCACAGACACGGTACCGAAAGCCGTCTCAAAACAGATCCAGATTCAGGGTAAGACCGTCACTATTACCGGCATTTCAAAAGGTGCCGGCATGATTCAGCCGAACATGGCAACCATGCTCGGTTTTATCGCCACCGACGCGGCAGTAGGCCCAGATGTGCTGCATGATATGGTGCGCAACGCTGCCGATGCGTCGTTTAATTCCATCACCATTGATGGCGATACCTCGACTAATGATTCTTTCGTGATAGTCGCTACTGGTAAGGCGGGACACCCGCAAATAAACGGTGAAGGTACAGCTGAATACGGGCAATTGCAGGAGGCTGTCACCGATGTAGCGATTGAATTGGCGCAGGCCATTGTGCGCGATGGTGAAGGCGCAACAAAATTCATCACCATCAAGGTCGAGGGCGGTAAAACCTACGCTGAGTGCATGAAAATCGCCAAAGCCATCGGCCATTCGCCCCTGGTAAAAACGGCATTTTTTGCCAGCGATCCCAACCTTGGGCGCATTCTGGCTGCCGTCGGTTATGCCGGGGTGAATGATCTTGATCCTGAGGCGCTCAAGCTGTATCTGGGTGATGTGCTGGTCGCTGAAAATGGCGGCCGCGCCGCAAGCTATCAGGAAGCCGATGGCGTGCGGGTGATGAAGGAGGCGGAAATTTTAGTCCGTATTGAGCTTAATCGCGGTATCGAAAAAGCGACTTTGTGGACCTGCGATTTTTCATACGATTACGTCAAAATTAATGCGGACTATCGTTCCTAGTTTTTCTTTATAAAGCGTGCCATCATGTTTGGAAAGCTTGAAGCCACTCTCGTCAAAACCCTTGATCGCGCCGAAAAGCTGATTGACCGGATCGAACCTTTTCTGCCCGAAGCTCCGCCTAAAAATGATTGGTCGTCCACTGCTTATCGCTGGCGCCGAAATCGCGGTTCCGGCCGCGGCTTCCTGCAGCCGGTCGCACATCCGCATGTAATTCGCTTTGAGGATTTGAAAGATATTGACGAGCAAAAAGACCGGCTCGATGCGAATACCAAACAGTTTGTTGCAGGACGCACCGCCAACAATATATTGCTCACCGGTGCACGTGGCACGGGAAAATCATCGCTGGTGAAAGCGGCGCTGCATCGCTATGCCAAGCACGGATTGCGACTGGTAGAAGTGGATAAGGCGGACCTAATTGATTTGCCCGAAATCGCGAACTTGTTGGTGCTGCGTAAGGAGCGTTTCATTATTTTCAGTGACGATCTTTCATTTGAGGCGAACGACCCCGGCTACAAGGCGCTGAAATCGGTGCTCGACGGTGGTATTGCCGCAACGAATGACAATATGCTGGTGTACGCCACCAGTAATCGCCGCCATTTGATGCCTGAAAAAATGAGCGAGAACGAAGACGCCAAACATACCGCGGATGGTGAAATTCATCCGGGCGAAACCACAGAAGAAAAAATTTCATTGTCGGAACGGTTCGGCTTATGGCTTTCGTTTTATCCGTTTGGGCAAGATCAGTATCTGGATATTGCCCGGCATTGGGTGAGTGTTTTATCGCCGCCAAAAATAAAGCAGGATGCTGAAGCGCTGCGCAAAGCGGCTTTGCTGTGGGCGCTGGAACGCGGTTCGCGCAGCGGGCGCGTGGCTTATCAGTTTGCGAGGGATTGGGCGGGCAATATTGGAATCGCACTGCCCAACAAGCGCGCCGCGCGATCATCACGCGCGGTGAAATGAAAATCACTGAAGTCGCCGTCGCGATTTTCCTGAAACCTGACGGCACCTTCCTGCTCTCCTCACGCCCGGAAGGTAAACCCTACGCGGGCTATTGGGAGTTTCCTGGCGGCAAGATAGAGGCTGGCGAATCAGTACGTGATGCGCTGCTGCGCGAGTTGATAGAGGAACTGAACGTCACCATTACCCGCGCGACACCATGGTTCACTTTCATGATGCACTACACCCATGCCACTGTGCGTCTGCATTGTTGGCGGGTGACAGAATGGCAGGGCGAGATGCGCGGCATGGAAAGCCAGCAGTTCTCGTGGCAGTCATTGCGGGAGATGACAGTGACGCCCACGCTGCCGGGCTGCGCGCCTATTTTCAAGGCGCTGGCGCTGCCGATGGTCTATACGACATGTACTCAGAATGGGATCAGTGCTGAGTCATCTCTCCAGCACTGGAGCGGCTCACGGAGCAAAAATGCCTCAAAACAGCCGTCAATAATTGAGTTTGAATCTCCATTGATATCTCCCATGATGCAAATTCGCGTCCAAAAGTATCAAAAATATGCGCATGACCTCACCGAATTCGCGCAGGCGGCGGGTGTGAGAGTGCTGATCAGTGGTGATATTTCAGCGGCAAAAATGATGCGGGCGAATGGGGTACAACTCACCGCCAGCCAGCTCGCCACCTTGTCTGCGCGTCCCGACTTCGTACTGGTTGGCGCAACCGTCAATACCCGCGTGGAGCTGGAACAGGCCGCTAAAATTGACTGTGATTTTGCAGTGATTGATTTGTCGGCTGAGATGCCAATGAATTGGGCAGCATTTGCCGATCTGACGCACGCAACGCCGTTGCCCTGTTATGCCGCAGGCGCATTCAGCACAAATGATTTACGGATCGCCATTAAAAACGGTGCGCACGGAATTGCCCATCAGCAAGCGTGAAGCGGTGCAGTATAAAGGCACCAAAACATTATGCAAAAGCCCGGCCATCGTTGCTGATGGCCGGGTCACGTTGCTATGCAAATAAAAAATTATGCTGCTTGTCGATCCAGAAACTGAACATTGTCGTTACTGCCGACACTGCCGCTAATCGAAATCTTGCGGGGTTTCAGGGTTTCTGGGATTTCGCGCACCAGCTCAATATTGAGCAAGCCATTATCGAGCGCTGCGCTCACTACTTTGACGTGATCGGCAAGCTGGAAGCGATGCTCGAAACTGCGCGTGGCAATGCCGCGATGCAGGTAAGTCGGCGACTGCTCATCTTTTTGCTTGCGGCCAATAATTTTGAGTGTGTCGCGTTCGGTTTCCAGGTCGAGTTCGGAGCGGTCAAAGCCGGCTACAGCCATCGTAATGCGATAGCGATCTTCAGCCATCAGTTCAATGTTGTAAGGTGGGTAGCTGGGTTGCGCATCGCTCACTTGGGCAGCGTCAAACAGCTGGGCCAAACGGTCAAATCCAATGGCGGAACGATAGAGTGGGGAAAAGTCAAAATTACGCATATCAATATCCTTTCAAAAAATAAGCGATAGGGTTGTTACCGTTTCGTAAGCCTCAATTGAGCGCCTACATCAAGGAGATGGGAGCCTGCAACGGCATTTCAAGAGTGCAGGGTTATTTTTTTAAGCGCTAAAAAAGTAAAAAGCCCGCTGCAAAAATGCAGCGGGCTTTTATTTTCGGTAAAAATTGCGGATAAAAAATTAATTTGACGATGCGTGAAGCGCTTTGATGGTGCGACTGCCTGAGGCAGTCGGATACTCAATGCAAAATTAGTGCGGGCGATTTTGAATTGCACACATACTGGTGTAATGCGGCATTTGCATCTAGTGAATGCGGCCGCTTTAATTCTCGCCTATGCCCATACCCATTCAATTTTTAATGTGTAGGACTGGGTTTGGCTTTGGCTTGTCCGGTTGCTTCAACATTTATCTTGAAAGGCTTTTTTTCTGCACCCTCGAAGGTGAGGGTGAGCGGAATTTTGTCGCCGTTGTTAATGGGTCGCTTTACATTCATCAGCATCACATGAAAGCCGCCGGGTTTCAGCTCAACAGCTTTGTTGGCGGGTACATCAACCACATCGACTGCGTTCATTTCCATCACGCCACGATCCATTTTCATGGAGTGAATTTCAACCATGCCGGCTATCGCAGATTCAACTTTGAGGAGCTTGACGGACTTGGTCGATTTGATGTGCATGTAAGCGGCTGAAACGGCGCTGCCGGGCACAGTGGTTTTCACCCATACCTCGGAGACAGTAACGGGCGCGGATAATTTCTCGGCAGGTTTGTTGACCGGCTTTTGTGCAAAGGCGGTGCCAGCGAACAGGCAAAGTGCCCAGGTTGTGATGGCATGACGAACGGTAATTTTTTGGGGCATTTTGGAATCCGATTTCTAAAGTAGTGAATCAATTTGCAGGTGAGCCGCTGCCGACTCTAATCGCTCGTTCATCTCTTCGGAGGCGTCAAGATGGGGAATGGTTCCCAGCCAGGGCGCTGTCATCAGCAACTTCAGTGACACAATATTTTCTGTAAGCCTGTTCATGGGCGCTTCGGTAGGCGCATTAGCAATCCATCCAGCCAAATGATAGCCACGCGCCCGAATTGCCTCGGCTGTGAGCAGTGCGTGATTCAGACATCCCAGCCGCATACCCACCACAAGTATCACATTCAGACTTAGTAATGCTGGCAGGTCGGCCATTGAGGCGTGAGCATTGAGCGGGACTAAAAATCCGCCTGCGCCTTCAACCAAAACACATTCACTGTTCATGGCAAGACGCCTAAACGCTGCCTGTATCACCGCGGGATCAATAACCACATTTTCATTTGCAGCTGCGATATGGGGTGCAATGGCCTCATCGAGGCAATAAGGATTGATATCGCGTAACGCGAAGTGCTGTTTTGTCACAGCCTGCATCAGCGCGACATCTTCATTGAGTTGTTCGCCATCGATATCGATGGTTCCCGCCGCGACGGGTTTCATCGGTGCCACCTTTACTCCGCGTACCTGTAGTAGGTGAAGTAATGCACAGGTGACAAAGGTTTTGCCCACGCCGGTATCGGTGCCGGTTATAAAATAATTTTTCATCGCGTTCATGTTGTTTGTCTGGTATTGACCATGCGCTTGAATTCTGCCAAGCCGATTGCCTGTTCGCCGTCAACGGTTTTCCGGTTGGCAAACGCGGGTTTCCAGGCGTGGCCGTAAACCACTTCATAGGTGGCAGGCAGACGCTCGTCAACGCGAAATTTCTCATAAGCGGTTTGCAATTTTTGCCAGCGAGTTTTCCCCATCAAGCCAGTCTCACGACCCGGCAGCACATTGTGCGCACCGATGCCTTTGAGTTCGCGCAGCATGGCTTTTAAATCAGCATAGGTAAGCGTAATAGTCTCTTGATCCATCACGGGGTCAGAAAAACCTGCCTGTACGAGGATGTCGCCAATGTCATGCATATCAACAAAGTCGTTGACATGCGGTTTGTCGTCCACGCTGCGGAAAGCTTGCCGAAGCTCTTTCAATGTGTCCGGCCCGAACGTGGTGAACATGAAAAGACCGTTCGGTCTCAACACGCGTGAAACTTCTTTTGCAACCTTTTCAGGGTTACACCATTGCAGCGTGAGGCTGGAGAGTGCCAAGTCGAGACTGTCATTCGCCAGCGGCAATGATTCGGCATCGGCGCAAATAAAATCAGTGGCGGCAGAACTAGTAAATATCTTCAAGAGGCGCATCAGTGCTGTCGTCTGGGGCAATTGTCGCTTGGCAAATTGCAGCATCGGTGGCGCCAGATCAAGCGACACAATGTCGGCATTGACGTAACGATCACGCAGCTTTCGGGTTGCATAGCCGGTACCGCTACCCAGATCGAGCACGCGCGCCGGATTCAGCTTAATGTAATCCAGACGTTCAAATAAACGGTTGGCGATTTCGCGCTGCAAAAAAGCATTTTCATCATAGGTGCCAGCTGCTGCACCGAAGGATCGGCGCACATTGCGTTTGGCAGGCAGGAGGGGAGCACTCATGCGGGTAATGGCAGAAGATGATTCAAAACTTGTTCCAAAAATAAGTCACGATGCGATAAAAAAGGTGCGTGGGCAGCATGTTGAATTAGCGCGTAGTTTGCATTGGGCAAATGATTTGCCAGCCAGCGCGCGGCAGGTTCAGGCGTCAAAGCATCATGGTCGCCCTGGATGATCAAGGCGGCCAGAGAAATTTGGGCAAGCTGCACGCGAAGGTTGCTGGTGCGCAAAATATTCAGCCCGGCTTGCAATGAGGCGACTGACGGCTCGCCGCGTTCACTCATCGCCGTTTGCAGTGCCGCAATAGTAGCGCGCGCGCTGGGCTGCTGTAAGGTTTGCAGTGCCAGAAAGCCGCGAATGGTGGCGGCATAGTTGGTGGTAAGACGTTGCGCAAAATCATCCAGCACTTCGGCTTTGACGCCGTGGGGCCATGCTTCGCTTGCAACAAAGCACGGGGTGGTAGCGACTAGCACTAATTTTTTCACATAGGCCGGATGCCGCCGCGCATAGGTCAGTGCGATTTGTCCGCCCATGGACCAGCCCAGTAGGTGAGTCGGGCTGGGCAGGGTATCAGCTAATAAATCTGCCGCTGCATCCAGTGTGGTCAAGGGTACGTCGCGGGAATTGCCATGTCCCGGCAAATCAACAATATGCAGCGTGAAATGATCAGCCAACGGCTCACGCACACTATTCCATACCGCGCCATTCAGGCCCCAGCCGTGCAGTAATGCCAATGGCGGTTTACCGCTGCCCGCGCCAACCACTTCGACAAAAATGTTCATCGCGGTGCTTGACCCATCAGCAACACTTCAATATCCGTGATGGCGGTAACCAAATCAAACACATCATCTGTCGTGTGGCTGGCCGAGAGCGATACCCGCAGCCTTGCAGTACCTTGCGGCACGGTTGGCGGGCGAATCGCCGGCACCAGCATGTGACGCTCGCGTAGCGATTCCGAGAACGCCATCGCAGTGGCATTTTCACCAACGATAATCGGCTGAATCGCGGTTTGCGAAAACGGCGCTTTAGCGAATTGTAGTTTTAGCGAGTCAGAAAAAAAATCAATCAGGGTGCGCAGATGTCGGCGACGTTCGTGATCTTCAGCCATCACATCGAGACTTGTCAGCATCGCCGCGGCAATGGCGGGTGGTGTGGCGGTCGCAAACAGATAGGTGCGTGCGGCCTGCATGATCCATTCCACGACATCCTCATGTCCGGCTACAAAAGCGCCGTAGCCACCGGCCGCTTTGCCGAGGGTTGCCATGTAAACAATGCGTTCGCTTTTCAGGTTCAGGAGTTCGAGTACCCCCTTGCCGCGATAGCCAAGTACGCCGAAGCCGTGCGCATCGTCAATCACCAATAGCGCGTTGTATTGCTCGGCGAGTGCCAGCAATTCGACTAAAGGTGCGATATCACCATCCATGCTGAATACCGCGTCCGTAGCAATAATCTTGCGGCCACTTTGCGGTGCCGCGGCCAGTAGCATGCCGAGTTTGGCGACGTCGTTGTGCGGATATCGTTTGAAGGTGGCACGCGACAAAATCGCGCCGTCATTCAAGCAGGCATGATTGAGTTTATCCGCGAAGATCGTATCTCCGCGCCCGGCCAAGGCGGTCAAAATGCCGAGGTTGGCGGCATAACCGGATGAAAACAACAGCGCTTTGGGTAGCCCAACAAATTCGGCCAGTCGTACTTCCAGATCATGGTGAGGCTGCATATGTCCCGTCACCATGTGTGATGCCGCCGCGCCCAAGCCATAGCGCTTGAGCGCACGCATCGCCGCTTCGACCACGCGCGGGTGATTGGCGAGCCCCAAATAATCATTGCTGGCAAACGACATGACCCGTTCCCCATCAACAATCATTGATGCATCTTGCGGGCTCGACACTAGACGGCGTGAGCGGAACTGATCCGCCTGCGCCAGTTCAGAAAGCAGGATAGAAAAATCAGACGTCGGCATCAGCAATTACAGCGGGCTTATTCCCAATTTATCAAACAGCGCACGGTCCCGCGTTACATCTGGATTGCCGGTGGTCAGCAATTTTTCGCCATAAAAAATGGAATTGGCGCCGGCCAGAAAGCACATCGCCTGGGTAGCTTCATTCATCTCCTGACGTCCTGCCGATAAGCGCACAAAGCTGTTGGGCATGGTGATGCGCGCCACGGCGATAGTGCGCACAAAGTCAGTCCAGTCAATCGCCTTTTCACCGGCCATTTTGTCATGCAGTGGGGTGCCCTCGACTTGCACCAGATAATTGATTGGCACCGATTCAGGTTGCGGATTAAGATTGGCCAATTGTGCAATCAGGCCCGCGCGTTCACGCTGTGATTCGCCCATGCCGACAATGCCGCCGGAGCAGACATTCATGCCCGCATCGCGTACCCGGCCTAGCGTGTCGAGCCGGTCCTGATAATCACGAGTGGTGATGACCTCGCCATAAAATTCTGGCGCGGTGTCAAGATTATGGTTGTAGTAATCGAGACCGGCGCTTTTTAATTGCTCGGCTTGGCCATCTTTCAACATGCCGAGTGTGCAGCAGGTTTCAAGTCCAAGCGCTTTGACTTCACGCACCATATCGAGAACCGGGTCGAGATCACGCTGCTTGGGTCCGCGCCAGGCAGCGCCCATGCAAAAGCGTGATGCACCATTCTCTTTGGCCAATTTCGCGGTGGCAACCACGGTAGCCAGGTCAAGCATCTCTTCATTTTCAACTTCGGTGTGATAACGCGCTGCTTGTGGGCAATAGCCGCAGTCTTCAGAACAGCCGCCGGTCTTGATGGACAGCAAAGTGGAGAGCTGGACTTTATTGGCATCGTGATGCATGCGATGAACCGTCTGGGCGCGATGGATCAAATCACTAAACGGCAAATTAAATAGCGCCTCTATTTCATCAATCGAGAGCGCGACTTTGGTTGATGCATTTGATGTGGTATTTCCATTGCGCCAGGATGCTGGCACCGCAATGGGTTGTACGGCTGTGCTTGCTTCAGTTGAATGGGTCATGAATTGTTGAACCTGAAAATGGGAATGAGGTGACGAACGCTACGACGTTTGATGATGAGAGCGGGACAAGTACTTCAGCTAAAATGACATTATTGCCATGATCCTTAATGCAATTGATTATGTCAACTTGACCACTTATAAAAAACGACAATTGACTGTAAATGTAGCATGAGTATTTCCCCGGCAACCACCGCAAATTTATTTAAATCGCTCTTTGCCCGCATGAGTCCGCAGGATTGCGCCCTTTGTGGATCAGCGACGCCCACTACCCTATGCGTCGACTGTGAGCGTGGATTGCCATGGTCAGCCGGCTCATCATGCCCGCGCTGCGCGGCGGACACCGGTCAACCTATAGAGTCCCATGAAGTCGCCGATTCGCTCTGTGGGGCATGTGTCACCGACCTGCCCCATTTTGATCGTACGATTACGGCTTTTCGCTATGATTTCCCGGTTGACCGTTTGATTCAGGCCTATAAATTTCGCGCCAATCTGGCGTTGACGGGTATGCTGGCCGCCGCGCTGGTACGACGGGTACAGGCGATTGCGGCGCAATCACATGCTGCCCAATTTTGTCTGCCTGACCTCATTTTGCCTACACCCCTGGCCACCAAGCGCCTGGCAGAGCGCGGGTTTAATCAATCTGCGCTGCTTGGCCGCGAGGTTGCCAAGCGTTTGGGATGCGCGTTTTCGGCCAATGGGCTGCGGCGCGTGCGCGAGACGCGTCCGCAAAGCGGATTGAAACGCGATGAGCGGCTTAAAAACGTGCGTGGTGCGTTTGAGTGCGTGGAAAATGTTGCCGGCAAACGCATCGCCATCGTCGACGATGTGATGACAACGGGCGCTACGCTATCTGAAGCCGCCAAGGCATTGAAACAAAACGGTGCGATTTATGTCGAAACCTGGGTTGTCGCACGCGCCCATCATCATTAACAATAACGCCTATATGCTCCATGTCGTGCTCTATCAGCCTGAAATTCCGCCCAATACGGGCAATGTGATTCGACTTTGTGCCAACACAGGTGCACGCTTGCATCTGGTCCATCCACTGGGTTTTGAGTGGGACGATACCCGTGTCAAGCGCGCGGGGCTTGATTATCACGAGCTGGCAAATGTGCAACATCACACCGATTGGGTCACTTGCCGTGCAGCATTGGGCGCGGAGTGGGGCGCCCGGCGGTTTTTTGCGGTGGAAAACCCTGCGCCTGCGCGTTATGACTCGCCAATATTTGTTGATGGCGATGTATTTATTTTTGGACAGGAGACCAAAGGCTTGCCGCAGACAGTGCTGGATGAATTTTCTGATGAACATCGCTTGCAGCTTCCGATGCTGCCCAATAACCGAAGTTTGAATCTATCTAACGCCGTGGCCGTAATGGTATTTGAAGCGTGGCGGCAAATTGGCTTTGCCGGGTCGGCAGCGCTTTAAAGGCTAGGTAAGTTGAAATCCTTAACACCCAACACCCAACACCCAACACCCAACACCCAACACCCAACACCCAACACCCAACACCCAACACCCAACGCCAGAATCTCG
>JAYVEV010000051.1:0-3578 GCA_043773745.1 Burkholderiales bacterium
GCCAGCTCATACAGTTGCGGGTCGTCTTGCGTGGTCTTTAGCTCTTCATTGGCAGCCTCGAGCGCCTCATCGAGTTTGCCCGATTCATACAGGGTATCGATATAGCCGTGGACTAATGCACGCTGCGATGGAAATGTCTTCATGGCATTTTTGTAGAGTGCCAAGGCGTCACTCCATTTGCGCTGGCCGGACTGAATTTGTGCGGCAAGATTTTCAACCCAGGCGTGTTTGAAACCTGTGTCGCGCAGCGTGTTTACTTCGCGTTCGGCCGCCGCAAAATCTCTGGCCCGGTAAAGCGCTAATCCCAAACCATATACATCGGCGCGATTGCGCAAAATAGTGCGCTCGGCGATCGCATGACGAAAATAACTCACGGCCTCGGTGCCGCCCAAGCTAATTGCGCGCAGCTTGGCAAAGGCGAGCCGATATTCAATCGAATCAGGCACCGAGCGTTTGCCTTCCACGCCCATTTGCTGCACCCGATCCTGCATATCGGCAATGCGCTCAGTGGTGAGTGGGTGGGTACGCAGGTAGCCGGGGGTCTTGCCATCGTTATGCCGGTTGGCTCGCAACATGCGCTCAAAAAAACTTGGCATACCGCTGGGGTCAAAGCCAGCGCGCTGCATGATTTGCAATCCCAGGCGATCTGCTTCGCGCTCATAGTCGCGGGTGTAATTAAGTTGATTTTGATACGCCAAGGCCTGCGAAGTGACGATAGCGGCTTCGACTGCCTGCCCTGATGAGGGGCTATTGGAACGCGCTGCCAGAATGGCCGCAGCCAACCCCAGCAACGACATGGGCGCGTTTTTACGTTGCTCGTCAGCACCGCGTGATTGGTGGCGCTGCAAGACGTGGGCAATCTCATGGCCGATAACGCCGGTTAATTCTGATTCATTGGTGGTGGTTAAAACCAAACCGGAATGAACACCCACAAATCCACCTAACAATGCAAAGGCGTTGATGGAATCGTCATTGAGAAGGAAAAATTCAAAATCACGACGGTTGTCGTTGGTGGCGCCCCGGCTTCCCGCAACCAATTTATTGCCCAGCGAGTTGATGTAATCCACCAACTCCGGATCATCGACAAAGGCGTTATCACCGCGAATCTCGATCATGATGCGCTTGCCGATCGCGCGCTCCTGTGGTGCAGTGACTACTGCGTCCGATGAATCACCCAGCTCCGGCAAACCTTCAGCGCCGCCCTGGGTGGTGAAAGTAGCAATGACGGTGCCCAGCGCAAGCTTAATCATCAGAATTTTGATTGCAGATGAGGCACTGAATATCTTGCAATCGGATGAGCGTTGTACGCCAGAGCCAAAAATGGAACGAATAGGCAAAATGGACATTTAGTCGATTGAAAAGAGCACTAAGGGAAAGACCAAGAAATTAGTTATTGGACGCCGGGTCGGCCAATCAGTTCCCGCAACAAACATGCGGCAAAGTAGATTGTACCGATGGACAGACGCCACAAACCGCTTACAATTGTCTATAACGATACTGGAAAATAAAGGATGCGCCACAATGAATCATTTCGACGAAAGCGGCCAAGCGCATATGGTTGATGTAGGGGGCAAGGCGGAGACCCATCGCGTGGCAACGGCGGCTGGCATTATTAGCATGCAACGCACCACCTTTGAACTGATCAAAAGTGGCGGCGCAAAAAAAGGTGATGTGCTGGGAATCGCCCGCATCGCTGCGATTCAAGGTGCCAAGCGCACCCCCGATTTGATTCCGCTGGCGCATCCGCTCATCATCAACAAGGTGGCGGTGGAATTTGTGCTGAATGAATCGACTCCCGAGATTGAATGCCGCGCCACGGTGGAAACCATCGGCCGTACTGGTGTTGAAATGGAAGCATTGACAGCGGTTAGCGCCGGACTATTGACTATTTACGATATGGTCAAAGCGATTGATCGCGGCATGACCATTTCAGCGATTCGACTGCTAAAAAAATCTGGCGGAAAATCGGGCGATTATCATGCGCACGATGCGCTCTGAACGCGTGCCCTAAAAGCCTGCCAATGTTTTAAACAATCCGGCCATCTGGGTATAGGAATTTCAAACGCCCTTTTTCAAGAATCCTGAATGTATCTGGTGATCGTCAACCGGTCAAACACCCGCGAAAGCGCTAGAAGCCCACGGTTCGCTCAACATCGCTGACTTTATTCCTGCCTTACCTGCCTGCTTTTCAAGCCTTCTGAGTGATTGCCCGAGCGCAGTCCGAACTTCACCCCAGCCCCGTCAACATCCAGTCCGGATTCACCCCTCACGCCGCCTGAAACAGATCCAGCCGCACGGCCGGTGCGCGCGGTGGCGGCTGCGCGGTCAGCCCCAGATGGGTGAGTATGCGGGCGATGGCGGCTGGTTCTTCGATGGCCGCGATCAGCTTCAGTTGCCCACCACAGTGCGGCAGTGCGCGATGTCGATATCGAACACACGCTTTAACAATTGCGCCCAACGCATGCGCCCCTTTGCGCTGCCGGCTGGCTTGGTTGCGCCGTTGCCTTCATGCGCCGGGGTGGCTACTGCCCCGGAAACCGGTTGTTGTACGTGAACGCCGTCCCCGTCGCATTTGGGTCTTCATTGGGCAGGTTCACACCGAATGGATCGGTATTGTCATATTGCCAAACGACCTGATTCGTCGCCGGGCTGGTGATGGCCCGCGGCGTCCCCAACTGATCGGCATAACAGGTTCAAAAATCGCCATCTGAACATTTTGCTTTTTGCTTAATAGTCATCAACAACTCACTTCTCTTCTCTTCTCTGCAATTTGCTGAGGATCGCGACATACGCTTGCGGGATTAAATCCTTCAAATAATTTTCCGGTCCTAGCCACTAGTCGCCGCACATCATCTAAACAATCAGCATGTAATTTATCCGGCACTTGAGTTTTTAGCGCCCCTTCAACAGCATTCCCTTTTGCAATTACATAGCAAGTAAAGTCAGTCGCAAGTCCGCCATCAAGTCTGTAACGCAAAAGCTGAACCAATCTCTTGTCAGAAAATCTTGAGTTCTTTGATGCGATCAGCGCCAATCCAAGTTCAGCAGTGAGGGATGTTGGCAGATACAGCCAATGGAAATCAATTCGAGCCTGGAACCTTTTGTGGGCGCAATCTATTCCATAGACGAGCAATGAAGATTAACCCTAGCCCGTAGCTAACCGAAACAAACAGAACTGCAATGTCTCCCGGCAGCGTCCAAGAAGACTCAACGAAGTAGAAAGCCTTCCATGAAATTGGCGTCGCAAGAATCCACACAATGCTTACGGCAACCAAAAAAAAGAAGATCGCCGCCACTCCAAAAATAATGACATCTCTCCACTGACTTCTCCACTAGCAGCGCGACACTCTTTCGGCAAATACAAATGCTTGGGCGTACCGGCACGCAAATTGTCCAGCAACTTGCGGCCGTAGACCTCCACCACGTGCCCCGCCTCGTCGATCACCGGTACGACCAACGAGCCATTAAAGTGCTCATGGCCAGATTGGCGATAGATGCCGATGGCTTGTAGTCGCGTGCGCAGTTCGGCACCAGCGAGACGGTTCTTTTCTGGCAAGCGCAGGCCGAGTGTGCGATTG
>JAYVEV010000052.1:0-16004 GCA_043773745.1 Burkholderiales bacterium
TCTTCGGCAATAGTCTGGATATCCTCAATGGCGAGGCGTAAGAGAATGCACAGATGCTCAACCGGATATTAGGTGGTCTATAAATCGTGCCGAGCCACATAGCCTTGCTGATTCAAGCCGTCCTGTAGCAAGGCGCCCGCCAGCAACTACGACTGGGTTAAGCGAATCAATGCCTCGCGATATTTATCGCTCGTTTTTTGCGCGATGTCAGCAGGCACCTCGGGCGCGGGTGGTTTGCGGTTGAAGCCAATCGAATCGAGCCAATTGCGGATGTATTGTTTATCAAAACTCTCCGGCGATTCGCCAACCTTGTAAGTGGTGAGTGGCCAGAAGCGGGATGAATCGGGTGTCAGCGCCTCGTCAATCAGATGCAATTTATCGTTCGCGTCCAACCCAAATTCAAACTTGGTGTCGGCAATGATAATGCCTTTGGTTAGCGCGTAATCGGCGGCTTCCTGATAGAGGCGAATCGCCGTATCGCGCACTTCTGCTGCACGCTGTGGGCCGATGATTTTTTCACAGGTCGCAAAATCAATATTTTCATCATGCTCACCCGCCGCAGCCTTGGTCGCCGGGGTGAAAATAGGCTGCGGTAATTTTGAGGCGCGTTGCAATCCGACGGGTAATTTGATGCCGCATACCGACTGGCTTTGCTGATACTCACTCCACCCCGAGCCTTCCAAGTAGCCACGCACCACGGCCTCAATCGGCAACACTTTATATTTATTCACCACCAGCGCGCGGCCAACCACCTGATCGCGTTCCCCAGCGGTGACCACGTTAACCGGATCAATACCGGTAAGCTGATTAGGCACCACATGCGCGAGTTTCTGAAACCAGAAATTCGCCAGCGTGACTAAAATTTCACCCTTGGCTGGAATCGGTGTGGGTAGGATCACATCGTAGGCGGACAGGCGATCGGTGGTGACAATCAGGAGCTTGTCTTCGCCCACCGCATAGATATCGCGCACCTTGCCGCGGGCAACAAGAGGAAGGGACTGGATATAGGATTGATACATGCAAACTCGCGGAAAATGAACACCAGAAAATGTAGGCCTGCGCCTGACCAGAACCTATTGGTAACGGCTCACTTACCGCACCACGGATTTTAGTTCACCCTTCGCATATCTATCCGCCATCACGCTCATGCCAATAGGCTTGATTTTCGAAGCCTGACCAGCGCAACCGAATTGTTCATAGCGTTGCTTGCAAATTAATTTGGCGGCGGCGCGGGCGGGCTTCAGATAATCGCGCGGATCAAAGTGTGATTTATTCTCGTTCAGAAATTTACGGATGGCGGCCGTCATGGCCAGACGAATATCGGTATCGATATTGATCTTGCGCACACCGTGCTTGATGCCTTCCTGAATTTCCTCAACGGGTACGCCGTAGGTCTCTTTCATCTCGCCGCCATTGGCGCGAATAATGTCGAGCAGATCTTGCGGCACGCTGGAAGAGCCGTGCATCACCAAATGCGTGTTCGGGATGCGCGTGTGGATGGCCTTGATGCGATCAATCGCGAGAATATCACCGGTGGGCTTGCGGGTAAATTTATACGCGCCATGGGAGGTGCCGATGGCAATCGCCAGCGCATCGGCGCCAGTTTTTTTGATGAAGTCGGCTGCCTGCTCCGGGTCAGTCAATAACTGCTCACGCGTCATGGCGCCATCGGCACCGTGGCCGTCTTCCTTATCGCCCATCATGGTTTCCAGCGAGCCTAAACAGCCCAACTCGCCCTCAACGGTCACACCAATCGCGTGGGCCATATCAACCACTTGTTTAGTGGTATCCACATTGTATTCATAGCTGGCGACACTCTTGCCGTCAGCCATCAGCGAGCCATCCATCATTACGCTGGAAAATCCCAGACGCATCGCCTGCAAACACACAATCGGCGATTGGCCGTGATCCTGGTGCATGACTACCGGAATATCCGGATAGCTTTCGACGGCGGCCTCAATCAGATGTCGCAGAAAATGTTCGCCCGCATATTTCCGCGCGCCCGCACTAGCTTGCATGATTACCGGGCTATTGGTTTCATAAGCCGCCTCCATGATCGCCTGTACCTGCTCTAAATTATTGACGTTGAAGGCGGGTAAACCGTAGCCGTTTTCAGCGGCGTGATCGAGCAATTGGCGCATGGATACGAGGGACATGGGAATCTCCAAAATTCAATCGAAAATGATAAGAACGGCGCAAGCGTCCTGTGCGACAGGGCATAAATCAGAAGAATCTATTTTACGTACTTCTGTATAACTTATATTTTTAGTAGCGGTTACAGATGCGTATATGGCTTTAAGACGCGGACAGTTTTCAAGCGGGGCGATTCTCGCCAATGCGGATAATCTTCATCGTATTCGTGCCGCCTGATTGGCCGATCGGTTCGCCCACTGTCAGCACCACCAAATCACCCATTTCAACGACATTATTTTTCAGCAATACTTCCTCGGCTTCGCGCAACAGCTTTTCACGGTCGTGGCCCTCGTAGGCCAGCGCAATAGGGCGCACGTCACGCATCATGGCGCATTTGGTGTGGGTCGCAACCAGGGGTGTCAGCGCATAAATCGGCACACCGGAATTCAGCCGCGACATCCATAGCGCGGTGGAGCCTGATTGCGTGAGTGCGGCAATACATTTAACTTTCAAATGATGCGCTGTGAATAACGCGGCCATCGCAATCGATTGATCAACGCGGGTAAAGACGCGATCTAAAAATTCACGGTCTAGTTTTACCTCGGCACTTTTCTCGGCCTCGCGACAAATTCGCACCATCGCCTCAACCGTTTCTACCGGATACATGCCCGACGCCGACTCGGCCGAGAGCATGACAGCATCGGTGCCATCCAGCACCGCATTGGCCACGTCGGAAACTTCCGCACGCGTTGGTATCGGTGAGGACACCATCGATTCCATCATTTGTGTTGCGGTGATGGTGAGTTTGTTTAATTCACGCGCCATGCGGATCATGCGTTTTTGCAGCGCGGGCACGGCGGCGTCACCCACTTCCACGGCCAAATCGCCGCGCGCAACCATGATGCCGTCGCAGGCTTTCATGATGTCGGTCAGCGCCTCGTTGGTGACCGCTTCAGTGCGTTCGATTTTTGCGATCAGCAATGCGTCACCACCCGCGGCACGCATGAGCTCACGCGCCATGTACATATCCGAACCGCTTTTGGGGAACGATACTGCCAGAAAATCGGCTTTGATTTTCACGGCCGTTTTAATATCATCCATGTCCTTTGCGGTGAGCGGCGGCGCGGTGAGCCCACCGCCTTTGCGATTGATGCCTTTGTTATTTGATAGCACGCCGCCCTGCTTGACCAGGCAGTGAATTTCATTGCCTTTGACGCTGGTGACCGCAAAGACCAGCAGGCCATCGTTGAGTAGCAGCAGATCGCGCGGCTTCACATCGCGCGGCAATTCCTTGTAGTCAATGCCAACCCGCTCCTGATTGCCCAGCTCACAATCGGCGTCCAGAATAAAAGTATCGCCGACCTTCAATGTAATTTTGCCGTCAGCAAATTTCCCCACGCGAATTTTTGGCCCCTGCAGATCCGCCAAGATGCCGACCGGCCGGTTGTGTTTGGCCGCCAGCTCGCGCACCAGTGCGGCGCGATTCAAATGGTCATCCGCAGTGCCATGCGAAAAATTCATGCGCACCACATCCACCCCGGCAATAATCAGGCGTTCAAGAACCTCAGCCGAGGAGGTGGCGGGGCCCAGAGTGGCAACGATTTTGGTAGCGCGTGGCATGGCGTAGTGGCCTTTTGGTGAAGTGTAGTTTATGTGGCGTAGTGCGGTTGCTTACGAAGTGTCGCGATATATTAACGATAGGGGTGAGAGCGCAAGATTAGTTAACCTGTTGCACGTTGCACCAGTATTTCAACGGCGGGCAATGATTTTCCCTCTAAAAATTCGAGGAAGGCACCACCACCGGTCGAGATATAAGACACTTTATCTGAAATGCCGTATTTTGAAATCGCCGCTAAAGTATCACCGCCGCCGGCAATGGAAAATGCCGACGAATCGGCAATCGCATGCGCCAGCGTTTCGGTGCCGTGGCCAAATTGATCGAATTCAAAAACACCAATCGGTCCGTTCCAGACAATTGTGCCCGCGTTCTTCATGATGGCGGCAAATTGTTGAGCCGTTTTCGGACCCACATCAAAAATCATCTCGTCAGCGGCCACATCATTGACTGATTTGGTGAGCGCGGGCGTGTCGGCCGAAAATTCTTTTCCGCACACCACATCGACGGGAATCGGCACCGCCGCACCGCGCGCGGCCATCATCTCGATAATTTCTCTGGCCTGATTGACCAGATCAGGCTCAGCCAGCGATTTGCCGATAGGAAAACCTTTGGCGAGCAGGAAGGTATTGGCGATGCCACCGCCGACGACCAGTTGATCAACTTTTTCAGCGAGTGATTTCAAAATCGTGAGCTTGGTCGATACCTTTGAGCCCGCCACAATCGCCACCATCGGGCGCTTCGGATTCAGCAGCGCTGCACCCAAGGCATCTAGCTCGGCCGCCAACAACGGGCCCGCGCAAGCAATTTTTGCAAATTTGGCGATGCCGTGGGTAGTGGCTTCGGCACGGTGGGCGGTACCGAATGCATCGTTGACATAAATATCGCAAAGCGCCGCCATTTTTTTGGCCAGCAGGTCGTCGTTCTTTTTTTCACCTTTATTCACACGACAATTTTCAAGCAGCACTAAATGCCCCGGTGCCACCTCAATACCATCGAGCCAATCTGCCCGCAACGGCACCTCGCGCTTCATCAACTCAGCCATGCGCTTTGCGACCGGCGCCAATGAATCTGCCGGCTTGAATTCGCCTTCAGTTGGGCGGCCCAGATGCGAGGTGATCATGACGGCAGCGCCCGCTTTCAACGCAAATTCAATCGCCGGGATTGAAGCGCGGATCCGTGTGTCGTCAGTAATATTGCCGACGTTATCCTGCGGTACGTTCAAATCGGCGCGGATGAATACACGTTTGCCAGCGAGTTCAAGATCGGTCAGGCGTTTGAATTGAAAAGTCATAGAAAGCAATACGGAAAATAACCCATTGAAATTCAGGAAGAGGCATGTGGCGATGAGTTTGTTTTTATTTGCTTTGCGCGCGCCGATGACTGGGTGCGCATCGCTTGCAGCTCATCGCAGATACAGCTTGAGGTGGTAACAAACAAAAACGGAAACACGGCATGAACAAGAGCGGCCAGCCCGCCAAGCGTCATTTTGAAACCAAATTTCAGCGCAAACAACAAATGCGCGCCGTAGGTTTCATTGACCGCTTTAGGATGTGCCGTAAATGGATTGCTCATGATATGGCCTACAAAAATTAAACATGGCTGTTGCCTGTTGCCCGCGCTTATTTTGCAGTCATCAATGCAACCGTGGTGTCCAACATACGATTGCTAAAGCCCCACTCGTTGTCGTACCAGCTAGAGACTTTGACCAAGCGGCCAGATACCTTGGTGAGCGTTGCATCGAAGTTCGATGAATTACTGTCGTGGTTGAAATCAATCGATACCAGCGGTGCAGTGTTGTACGCCAAAATGCCCTTCATGCCGGGTGTTTCAGAGGCTGATTTCATGATCGCGTTGACTTCATCGGCGGTGGTGTCGCGCGCGGCGATAAAACTCAAATCAACCAGCGACACATTGATGGTGGGGACACGAATCGCATAGCCGTCGAGCTTGCCGTTGAGCTCCGGCAACACCAGCCCGACCGCCGCTGCCGCACCTGTTTTGGTCGGGATCATGGACATGGTGGCCGAACGGGCGCGGCGCAAATCTTCGTGCATCACATCAGTTAGTACTTGGTCGTTGGTGTAAGCATGTACGGTGGTCATCAAGCCATTGACCACGCCGAGTTGGTCATTGAGCGGTTTAACCAGTGGTGCTAAGCAGTTGGTCGTACAGCTCGCGTTTGAGATCACGGTCATCGCCGCGGTCAGCACATTGTGGTTTACGCCGTAAACAACCGTGGCATCAACATCTTTACCGCCGGGGGCTGAGATGATGACCTTCTTAGCGCCACCTTTGATGTGTGCATATGCTTTTTCTTTGGTCGTAAAAAAGCCGGTACATTCGAGCACCACATCTACATTTAATTCGCCCCACGGAATCAGCGCCGGGTCGCGTTGCGCGAAAACTTTAATTTTGTCGCCGTTAACAATTAAAAATTCACCCTCAACGGTTACTGTGCCGGGGAATTTACCGTGCGCCGTATCGTGGCGCGTCAAATGCGCATTGGTTTCAACCGGGCCCAGATCATTAATTGCAACGATCTGGATATCGTGCTTTTTATTGCTCTCGTAATGAGCGCGAAGAATGTTGCGGCCGATACGGCCATAGCCATTGATGGCAACGCGAATAGTCATTTTATGTTCCTGCGGGCGGTTGATGAGGTGGCGAAACACCCAATTTTACCGCAATGCAGCATCCCGTTTCGACTGTCAGCATTCGCGGGCTAAAATAGCGCATGAAAAACATTGTTATCGCCAGCAACAACGTGGGTAAATTGCGCGAATTTACGTCCCTGCTGGCGCCTTTTGATTTTGCCGCCATTCCGCAGAGCCAGCTGGGGGTCACAGAAGCCGACGAGCCGTACGCCACCTTTGTTGAAAACGCTCTGACCAAGGCGCGCCACGCTTCACGCGCCACCGGCTTGCCTGCGTTGGCGGACGATTCCGGCATTTGCGTACCAGCACTACAAGGTGCGCCGGGTGTGTATTCGGCCCGCTATGCCGGAGAGCCAAAGTCTGATCAACGCAATAATGAAAAACTGGTCGCTGCCCTGAAAGACCAATCTGATCGCCGTGCGTTTTATTACTGCGCGCTGGTGTTGGTGATGCATGCCGACGACCCACATCCGCTGATTGCGGATGGCGAGTGGCATGGTGAAGTAATTGACATCCCCAGAGGAGCCGGTGGTTTTGGCTATGATCCTTATTTTTGGTTGCCCGCATACAATCTCACGGCAGCGGAGTTGCCTGCAGAAATCAAAAATAAAATCAGCCATCGCGGCTTGGCGATGCAGCAATTAGCGCAAAAGCTGCAGCAGCGCACGCAATGAATCAAATTACAAACTCTAACACTGGCGCGGCACAACAACCCATTTTGCCCGGAAAGCCGGGCCAGGTAAGCCTGTCCGTTTTGCCGCCGCTGTCGCTTTATATTCATATCCCGTGGTGTATTCGCAAATGCCCTTACTGCGATTTCAACAGTCACGAGGCGAAGGGCTCGATACCCGAGCAGTACTATATTGATTGCCTGATCTCTGACCTCGAATATGCGCTGCCCAAGATTTGGGGGCGGCGGGTGTATTCGATATTTTTTGGCGGCGGTACGCCAAGTCTGTTTTCAGCGGCCGGTATTGATTCAATTCTCGCTGCCGTTCGCGCACGCGTCACGCTTGATGCTGAAGCGGAAATCACGCTCGAAGCCAATCCGGGCACCTTTGAATCTGAAAAATTTCGTGGCTATCGTGACGCCGGTGTGAACCGCCTATCGATTGGCATTCAAAGTTTTAACCCAACACACTTGCAAGCGCTTGGGCGCGTCCATAACGATGATGAAGCCCGTCGCGCCATTGAGATCGCGCAGAAAAATTTTGACAATATCAATCTCGATCTGATGTTTGCCCTGCCCAAGCAGAGTCTCGCCGAATGTGAAATCGATATCGATACTGCGCTTTCATTCGGCACCAATCATTTGTCGATTTATCATCTCACCCTGGAGCCGAATACGTTGTTCCATCGCTTCCCGCCGCCGTTGCCGGATGATGAATTGGCGGCAGATATGCAGGACATGATTGAGCAAAAGTTAGCCGCAGCAGGCTATGACCATTACGAGACCTCGGCGTATGCCAAGGCAGGCAAGCGCTCCAGACATAATATGAATTACTGGCAATTCGGTGACTATCTGGGCATCGGTGCCGGCGCGCACGGAAAAATCTCCTATCCGGATCCCGCGCGGGGCATCACCCGGGAAGCGCGCTTTAAGCAACCCAAAATGTATATGGAACAAGCCATGCTTGGGCTGAGTAATCAAGAAGAAAAAATTATCCCATCGACCGAGCTGCCGTTCGAATTCATGCTCAATGCATTGCGCCTGAGCGAAGGTTTTCCCAACGCACTATTCGTTGAGCGTACCGGCCTGTCGCTTTCGGTTATCGCGCGCGAGCTGGCAACAGCACTGTCACGGGGATTGATTGAGCCCGATCACTTGCGGGTCAGGCCCACCGCGAAAGGGCGTCTGTTTCTGAACGATTTGCTGGAATTATTTTTGACCGACCCTTCGTCTAAATCATAGTCAAACACTGAGTGCGAATGGTGGCGCATTGGCTTGCTGTACACTCTCAACGCAAGTACTCAGGCGCAATAAATTTCTAAATAAACTTGGCCAATATGAATAACGACTTCTACGATATTTTAAATATCCCCGATAACGCTCCGCAGGCCTCGGTCTCGCGTGCGGCGCAGGCGCGCATGCGAGAAATCAGTGAAGATGTCGAGATGACGCCGGAAGAAAAACAGACGGCGACAGCTGCCGTCAATCTGGCGCATGAAACTTTATCGGATGCTGAAAGACGCGCCGAATACGATGTGCATCTGCAAACATGGCGCGAGGAACAAGCGCGTCCCAAAGCGAAGCCAAAGAAGAAAGAGAGTATTTCCTACCCCAAAGTTGGACTCGCGCTGGCCATTGTTTTCGCCGTAGGATATTTTTCCATTACCGGTTATCTGGGACATCAGCGACAACAAGAAAATGAACGCAAGGCGGTTGCGGCGGCAGAAGCCAAAAAATTGGCGGCGGAAGAAGAGGAGCGCAATCGCAAAGCAGCAATACGCGAAGCGGAAGTCCGCGCGCTGGCCGAACAAAAACGCGCCGAGCAGGAGCGCATGCTGAGCGAGCGTGGCATTAATACAGAAAAATTTTTGCCGCCTAAAAAATAAGGCGGCTAATTCGCAATTTCATTGGCGTCTGTGGCAGACAGGGCGCTAGTTAGAGTCCAAGAACTGCGCCTCAAACTCGGCTGGCGGCAAGGGCTTGGCGAAGAAAAAGCCCTGATACTCATCGCAGCCCAAATCACGCAGCACGCGGTACTGGTCTTCGGTCTCCACCCCTTCAGCGACCACATTCAGCTTCAGGCTGTGGGTCATAGCAATGATTGCGGTGATGATGGCTTCATCGTTCGGATCGGTGCCGATATCACGCACAAATGAAGAATCAACCTTGATCGAATCAACCGGTAATTGTTTCAGGTACGAGAGCGATGAATAGCCGGTGCCAAAATCATCAATGGCGATGCTGACCCCCAGCTCGCCGAGGCGGTTGAGGAGCGCAGCCGTCTCATCAATATTTTTCAGCAGCACGCTTTCCGTGAGCTCCAGCTCAATGGTACGCAGATCAAGTGAGACAGAGGCGGCGCAGGCCGAGATAGCGCGAATCAATCGTTCGCCGTCAAAAATCTGTCCGGGCGATAAATTGACCGAGAGCTGCAAATCGGGATTACCTTTCTTGTGCCACTCGGCCAGCTGGTTAAAGGCGGTTTCAATAACCCATTCGCCAATCGGCATGATCAAGCCAGAATCTTCGGCTACCCCGATAAACTTATCCGGTAGCAGCAAGCCGCGACGTGGGTGCTGCCAGCGAATCAGCGCCTCCACGCCGGTGACGCGGCCCGTCGCAAAGGAAACGCGCGGCTGGTAATGCAAAATCAATTCATCGCGGCGCAATGCCAGGCGCAAATAATTTTCAGTTGAAAGCCGGTCCTGCGCTCGCTCATTCATCTCATGCGAGAAAAATTGAAAGTTATTGCGACCTTTCGCTTTCGCGTCGTACATGGCGACGTCGGCATGTTTCATCAAGGTTTGTGAATCCATTCCGTCGCTGGGGAACAAGCCGATGCCGATCGAGCAGGAGGTATTCAAATGCTGGTTATTGATGAGTATCGGCGATGCCAGTGAAGCAATCATTTTCTCGGCTACATTTTGTGCGCCCTCGTCATCATCAACCGCAATGTCTTCCAAAATCACGGCGAATTCATCGCCACCCAGCCGCGCGACGGTATCGTTGGACCGAATGCAAGCGGATAGCCGTGCGGCAACACGTTTCAGTAGCTCATCACCGACATCGTGGCCCAGTGAATCATTGATGGTCTTAAACCGGTCCAGATCAATAAACATGAAGGCCAGACGCATGCGCTTTCGCGCTGCACTGGCAATACCTTGTTCCAGACGGTCGTTTAGCAACAGGCGATTGGGCAGACCTGTAAGCGAATCGCGGGTCGCCAGAAATTCCGCGCGCTCTTCGGCCAGTTTGCGTTTTGAAATATTCGCGCTGGTGCCAGTCATGCGCTTGGCGCGACCCGCCTGATCGCGCTCAGTCACTTTGCCGCGGGTATGAACCCATACCCACTCGCCGTTATCACTAGCAGTACGATATTCAACATTCAAATCATTATTTTCGCCGCGCAGGGCATGAAGTAAGCCCGCGCGAAACCGTTCTATGTCATCAGTGTGGCAGTGCGCGATAACCTCTTCGCCACGATAGCGGGCCTCGACCGGCACGTTGCCCAGCAGGGTACCCCAGCCCTGATTAAAATAAACTGTGTCATGCACCACATCCCAATCCCACAACGCCAGACTGGAGCCTGCCAGCGCAAAGTCGAGCCGCTCTTTGGCCGCGCGAATTTCGCGTTCACCTTTTTTGCGTTCGCTAATGTCACGACCGACGCCAAGGCAATAACGTTTGCCGTCAATATCGAGCGGGCGGCCATGAAATGAATAGGGCGCCGTACCACCATCGCGATGGCGCATTTGTGCCTCCATGGAAATATCATCACCATGCTCGAAAATTCTGCGCATCGCATCCGCTACAGCTGCGCGATCGCTGTCGGCAATAAAATCGAGCGCACGCTTCACTCCAATTTCCTCTGCTGAATAACCTGTGTTTTGTTGAAAGCTGGTGTTCCAGCGCACCATCCGGCCATCGGTATCAAACATGTAAAACGATCCCGGCAGACTTTGAATCGCCGCGTCGGAAAATTCTTTTTCCGTTCGGAGTTTGTCCTCAGCGGCCTGGCGGATGGCGATTTCATCCTCCAGTAAATTTTCCAGGCGGACAAATTCAGCCGTTAAATGCTCGATCCGCTGTTCGGCGGAAGTGGCAGCGTTTATTTCTTGCGTCACGACAGGTGCGTGTTGCCGTCGTTCGCGGCGCGCCTCCAATCTTGCGCCAAGCATGGTGGCAAGGTTGGTCAGTGCCTCTAGGTCGGAAGCGGTCAGATCGCGCGCAACCGTATCAAATACCGAAAGAACG
Organism: Burkholderiales bacterium; assembly: GCA_043773745.1. GTDB lineage: Bacteria > Pseudomonadota > Gammaproteobacteria > Burkholderiales > Usitatibacteraceae > UKL13-2. The sequence goes on from JAYVEV010000052.1 coordinate 11,330, forward strand.
CCGATTAACTCATTGGCACGGGAAAAAATGCCTGCGCCAGCATAAAAACATAAGTAGGGCGGGCCGCTGACAAGTGGATGATCGCGAAGCCGCTTGTCAGCCAGCGCATCCGGCACTACAAACGGTTTTTGTGCGCGCTGGCCTGGCAATCGAGCAGGCAGAAAAAAGCAATCTGCCGCCGACAGCTCGGTGAAGGGTAAATGGTGACGGGCCTTAAACCACTCCCGCCACTCTCGCCACTCCCGCCCCTGCTGTTGTTCACCGCCGCTGTCAAAAAATGAAATACCTGCCATCGGCGCACGCAGCGCCTCGGCCGCACGTTTGGCAATATCGTCGAAGGCAGCTTCGGGCTGGGTATCAAAGATTTCATAGCGTACCAATGTGTCGTTGGCAGCAGGTAAAGAGTTTTCGGGCGCGTTCACACGTTCACTAGGCGGGCAGATAAATGGAAAGAGCAAGAATGAGAATAACCCCGCATTCTACGCCCAGCGCAGCGGGCCTGATAAACGCGCTGCTGAACGGGGCCTTGCATGCCATGAGTGGCCGCAGTGTGAGCTGGCAGCTATTGACGAGCGCTTAGCTCAGGGCTGGAATTCAGGGCCGGATAGTGACCAGTACAGGCGCGTGATCTGAAGGCCGCTCAAGCTTGCGCGGAACAAGATCAATGGCGGCACTATCGCAAGCGCCGGCCAGATTCGGCGTGAGTAAAATATGGTCAATGCGCAAACCGAGATTGCGCTTGAAACCATTCATGCGGTAATCCCACCAAGTAAAACTTTTTTCGGGTTGTTCAAATAACCGGAAGCCGTCTTTGAATCCCAAGTCCAGTAAGCCATTAAAGGCGGCGCGCTCGGCATCGGTGCACAGTACCTGACCTTCCCATTGCTTGGGGTCGTGTACGTCGGCATCGGCGGGCGCGATGTTGTAGTCGCCCAATAGCGCCACATCGCCATAGGTGGCGATTTCCTGCTTGATGAAGGCTTGCAGCGCGGCGAGCCACCTAAGTTTGTATTGATACTTGTCCGAATCCACACTTTGCCCGTTCGGAATGTACACGCACACTACGCGAACACCATTTACAGTGGCCGCAATCACGCGCCGCTGCTCGTCGTCAAAATTAGCCATGCCCTTGACGATATCTTCCGGCTTGGCGCGCGATAAAATGGCCACACCGTTATAGGTTTTTTGACCTTCGAACGCGGCGTAATAGCCGATTTCATCAAAAGCTTCCACTGGGAATTTACTGCTCTCCATCTTTAGTTCCTGCAGGCAAAGGGCATCCGGTTGATGCTCTTTGAGCCAGTCCATCACGTGCGGCAGGCGGACATTCAGTGAATTGACATTCCAGGTGGTGAGTTTCATGTCTCTTATAAGTCGTTTGCGTATGGAAACTCGATTGATTTTACATTAGCTGACTACCCGGCTAGTTACCATTTTAGGCTTGGTTGAAAATGACGTTTTCACGGCAGGGATCCCACCCAGTTTCATTATGTCATGTTGACTAATCGTTCCCATAGATGGCGAAGTGACACGCGTTACATCGAGGTGTCATGGAATTGTTTGTCGGCAACGTTTGGAACGACCTCTTACACCAAAGCTGACGTAAGAGGTTTCTGGTGCGATGTCCGTTCTGCCTGGTCAATTAAATTGACGCCCCGATCTTAGTCACAGCAGTGGTGAAACAATCATGGACAAGGTAAAAGGCTTGTTGCCGTCGCCAACTTTGATAGTGGCCATTTCGTTGAGACGAGCCAGCAGTGTCGGAGCGCTGACAACGTCAGTGCCATTAAAAAGCTTGCCAGACAACCACACATCGCCAGGCGTCTGCGCTTGACGCACAGTTATTTCGATGCGCCATTTACCCGAGGCCACCGCGAATTTCTCCCCGGCCTTAGCCAAAACACGCGGTGTCGATTGCTCGCCGCCTGCGTCAAGTGCCATCTCTACAGAATACGCCGGCGCCGAGGCGGCCTGCTCTGCGCGCGCGCTTAGCGTACCGGCGATAGCGCCTACAGCCAGCAGGGCAACAATGCAACGGCCGACAAGGTGGCGGACGGTTCCAGACGGGGTTAGCTGCAGACTCATGAGACGCTCCTTGGTTGGGTGATGGGTTTGCCAGTGGCAGTTAATTCCGGCACGAACGGCAAAGGCACCGGTGTGGAACTTGAGAAGTGTTTCGGCATAAACGCGGCGTTGGCGCGGGTGACGCCGTATGACAATCGCATCGCAGGCAATTTCCTGATCCTGACGAAAGCGCCGCGCGCCAATGTGCAATAGCGGATTGAACCAGAATGCGCACTGGAATACAGCCGCCAATAGATTGGCCACCGCATCGCGGCGGACGATGTGGGTTTGCTCGTGGGCGATCACCAACGCTTGCTCGATTGGCGAGTAGCATCGTTCAAAGTCATAGGGCACGATAATCTTGGGGAGAAATAAACCCACGGACGCCGGGCCGACGTTGGCGTCACTGATATACATGTCGCCGGATCGAGTCAGTCTGCCTACCTTGCGCAGAAAAGCCCGGTGTGCGACGATAAACCAGCCGGCCAATGCGACCACTCCGCATGCCCATACAAACATCAACAAATCGACTTGGGCCGACGCAAGTGGCGCGGCCTGTGCGGCTAGCGCTTGCACCGAACGCAGCGCCGACACAGCCTGGAGTATTGGGGTCGAGCGGGTTGGCAGCATGGCGGCGACAGTGACGCAAGGCACGATTAGCCAGGCTTGGTAGGAAAGCGTGGCGCCAAACCATCGCCGCAGCGGCTTACGGGTGAGTAGCACCAGGACGATGGCGAGGCTAATGAAAAGAGTCGCACGCAGGATAAGCAGCATGAGTTCACTTGCCATCATCGAGCTCATCGATTAGCTTGCGCAGTTCCTTGATATCTGTTGACGACAACTTGCGCTGATTGCTGAAATGGGCGACTAGTGGTGCAATGCGTCCTCCAAAGAGACGCTTGAGTAAACCGTCACTTTCGCGGGCTAGCCACTTTTCCCGTTGCAATACGGCATAGTACAGAAACCGTCGCCCATCTTTCTGTGCGGCAATTGCGCCCTTTTTTAGCAGGCGGTTGAGCAAGGTCTTGATGGTAGCTGCCTGCCAGCGATGGGTTTCAGACAGCGCAACGATTACTTGTTCGGCCACCAACGGCGCAGATGCACGCCAAAGCACTTCCATCACATATGATTCAGCCTCGCTGATCGTGGCTCCTATGGTGTCTTCCATAACCGCATCATTTACAAGTGTAATCATAATGTATGATTACACTTGTAAATAATGCTGTCAAGCAGTTCTTTTTGTGGAACCCAGCAACGGCCGTATGCCATCCTTGGCTACCTTCCGACTGAAAATCATCGGTTGATTATGCTTCTGTGCTAAACTTTGCATGAAATTTCAATGAAAATTCATTATGAAAGCTAACCTGTGTCCTCGCCAAGTTGCCTCTAATGGAGGTTTTGCCAGCATGGTCAGCGCCTTGCGCGCGGGCCAGGTATACCGCCGTGAGGAGTTGACCCGCGTGTCCAACGCGGTGGATCGCCATTTGCGCGAACTGGTTGCGGGTGGGCAGTTGACGAAACTGGCGCAAGGCTTGTACTACGCACCAAGACTATCGACCTATGGACCCGTGCCTCCTGACGATCATGATCTGGTGAAGGCCTTTTTGCGCGACAAGAATTTTCTAATCTTTTCACCATCCTCCTATAACTCGCTTGGACTGGGCACCACGCAGCTCTATAACCGTACCTTGGTCTACAACCACAAGCGGCACGGTGTGTTTGCGTTGGGTAATCGCCAGTTCGACTGTCGGGTCAAGCCGCGCTTCCCAAAAAAACTAACGCCCGAGTTCCTGTTCGTGGACATGCTAAATAACCTCGACGAATTGGCCGAGGACAAGCTGCTGGTGCTTGCAGAGGCACAGAAAAAAGTAATGGAATTCGATCGCTCGCAATTGCAACGCTCCTTGACCAGTTACGGTTCGATGGCGACCAAAAAGCAGGTGGCGGGATGGTTGCATGGCTGAGTTTTTGCACGAGCGTCGCGATTTCGGCCAGTTGATCGCCATCGTTGCCGAGCAGCGCGGCATTGATCCAATGCTGGTCGAGAAAGATTACTGGATCATGCATTGTCTATGGGGCTTGCACGCACAGGGATTTCATTTTGAATTGAAGGGTGGAACGTCACTCTCGAAAGGTTTTGGCATCATCCAGCGTTTTTCCGAAGACATCGATATCCGGGTCGAGCCGCCAGCTGATCTGCAAGTCAAGGCCGGGAGCAATCAGAATAAGCAGGCACACATCGCTTCGCGGCGTAGCTTCTATGATTGGTTGTGCGGTCAGATTCGCATTCCCGGCATCGAGTGGGTAGAACGCGACTCTTTCTTCGACGACGATAAGATGCGCAGTGCAGGCATTCGCCTGCTCTATCCCAGCAGCAGTCCAGCACTAGCCGGAATCAAAACGGGTATCTTGCTGGAATTAGGATTTGACGACACTGCGCCAAATCGACCTGTCACGATTTCGTCGTGGGCCTACGATGTCGCGGCCGAACGCAGCGTCGCGGTGACGGACAATCGGGCGCTGGACGTGCCTTGTTATGTGCCGACATACACGTTCGTCGAGAAGCTGCAAACCATTTCAACCAAGTACCGGCGATTGGCGGAGGCAGATA
>JAYVEV010000053.1:0-3121 GCA_043773745.1 Burkholderiales bacterium
AACGGGCCATCGAGCGAGCGATGAAGTTGCAAAAGCGTCACGAAATTACCCGTTTGGAGAAATCCTTCAGGCGAATTCCCATCAGCCACAAGCTTGCAAAATAAACGGCAGCGCCTGCTACGACCAACCAGGTCAATTTAATAATCTTGGGTACGGTATGCATGGTGAGCCACGCAGTATCCACACCGCTCTGCCACCACAGCACACCGCCCATGGCATAAAGCGCCACGATCATTTTCAGGCTGAATGTCAGCCATTCCGGCTGCGGCCTATAGAGCCCGTGCTTGCGAATGAAATAATAGAGCAGACCAGCATTCACGCAAGCGCCCAGACCGGTGGAAAGGGTTAAGCCGGCGTGTTTGAAATAGGGAACAAAGGCCAGATTGAAAAGCTGCGTCACGATGAGGGTAAAGATGGCAATTTTTACCGGCGTCTTAATATTTTCTCGCGCATAAAAGCCGGGCGCCAAAACCTTGATCAAAATGATGCCGGTTAAGCCGAATGAATAGGCAATTAAAGCTGAACGCGTCATCATCACATCATCTGCTGTGAACATGCCGCGCTGGAAAATGGTGGAAATCATCGGCCCTGCCAGCAGGCCCAGACCTAGGGCGGCAGGCAGCGTAAGCAGCAAGGTCAAACGCAAGCCCCAATCCATCAGCCGCGAGAATTCGGCGGGGTCCTTAACGCTGTGCTGTTTTACCAGTGAGGGCAGCAGCACAATGCCCAGCGCCACGCCCAGTAGCGCGGATGGAAACTCCATCAGCCGGTCTGCATAGGTAATCCATGACACGGCGCCATCGCCTAAATTTGAGGCTATTTGGGTGTTGATAAGCAAGGAAATCTGCGCCACGGATACACCCAGCGTGGCGGGCAACATTAACTTCAAAATGCGGCTAACACCAGGGTCTTTTTTTGCCTCGCGCAGCATTGACCATCGCCAGGAAAATGTCGGCAACATACCGATGCGCCGCAGCGCAGGTACCTGAAAGCCAAGCTGTACTAGGCCGCCCAACAATGCACCCCAGGCCAGTACCGTAATTGGCGGATTGACGTAGGGTGTCAGTAATAACGCTGCGCCGATCATGCAGATATTAAGCAAGACCGGCGTAAATGCGGGGGTTTTGAAGGATGAAAAAGTATTGAGAATGCCGGCTGAAAGCGCGACGAGCGAGATAAACAGCAAGTACGGGAACGTTATCCTGGTCATCTGCACGGTGAGCGCAAATTTCTCGGCATTCGCTGCAAAGCCGGAGGCCATGGCATAAACCAGCAGCGGGGCTGCCAGTACGCCAACTAAGGTAACGACAAATAAAATCATCGCCAGAATACTAGCAACATGATTGGCCAATAAATGGGTTTCAGCCGGACCGCGCTTGCTGCGATATTCTGCAAATACGGGCACGAAGGCCTGGCTGAACGCACCTTCAGCAAACAGTCGACGGAAAAAATTGGGGATACGCCATGCCGCGTTGTAAGCGTCAGCCGCCATGCCTGCGCCGAAAGTCCCGGCAATAATGATGTTCAGAACCAATCCGGTAATGCGCGATAAAAACGTCATTGCCGAAATGGAAAAGGCGGCTTTCAGCAGATTCATGGGGTATATGAGGTTGAGGTCAGAAATGCGTTTTTTGGTTATTTTTAGCGTGACGAGACAGATTTTCGGCCCGCGGCTGTCTCAAAAGCTCAATCAAAACAAACAGTTTGCTTTTTTGTTGCGAGGCACTATAATACAAGGCTTCGCACAAAATTCATGACTAGATTCTGGAATAAACATGGCAAATACCAAACAAGCTGTAAAACGCGCACGTCAAGCAGTGAAAGCCCGTTCGCACAATATGGCGCAGCGTTCAGAGCTCCGCACGGCGATCAAAAAAGTTACCGCAGCTATTGCTGCTGGCGACAAAACAGCTGCTGAGGCGGTATTCAAGTCTTCAGTTTCCACGATCGATTCCATCGCGGACAAGAAAATCATCCACAAAAACAAGGCCGCTCGTCACAAGAGCCGCCTATCAGCCGCCGTCAAAGCCATTGGTGCCAAAGCGCAAGCTGCTGCCTGATTTGCAACAAGCGATGCGCTAGCGCATCGCGAGCCCGTCAAAAAATAGAATAAAAAAGCGTCAGATGGTTATTCATCGGGCGCTTTTTGTTTTAAAGCAACGGTTGTCATCAACGACTATGCGCCAAATTTTCCAGTGCATTGCCAGGTATCGGACAAAAGTCATCACTGGTTGGCTGAGTCGGGTCGATCACGGTGAGCTCGTTGTCATGCGCAAAATCGAGCAGAAAGCGATACGCCCTCGGCTCGACTTCCGCAAGCGATGGCTCCACCACCACGCAGCGCACACCATCCAGCATTACTGGTCGCACATAGGGCGAATAGCGCATCTGCTGATCGCCGTCAAAACTTGACATGATGCCGCATAGCCGCTCAGCCCAATCGCTGGGCCGGAAGGCGCGTCCCTGCGTCGTGATGCCCTGTATAACGATACGGGGGGCTGCAGCAATCGGGACTGCTGAATTGGCGGCAGTGGGTGTGCTCATGCGATGATTCGTGTGGTTCAAATGGAGGGTAGATTTTTCCGGTTGGGCTCTGCGACAGCCGGAATTGGGAGGAACAAACGGGAAATTTGTCAGATTGGGGCGCAAGTAATCATGCGCGCGATCATCCATACTCCGGCGGTAATGTAAACATAACGTAACAACATAACAACGAACGCAGCGCCACGGAAATTACGCGAATTATATCGTGTACGCGTGTACGACCATCATCTTCTATTCAAACTTTCTTAGTTGCTACACATTTAGTCATTATTTGCCAATGTTACCGACACCGACACGAGCATGACTCATACCATTGCCATTATTGGCGCGGGATTTAGCGGCACCATCATGGCGGCGAGACTGTTGCGCGCGCAGGCCGGCGCTACCTTGCCTGCGCTGAAGATTGTGCTTATCAATCGTGGCGCACAAGGCGCTACGGATAATTTGGGGCGGGGCCTGGCTTATGGCACCAAATCGGACGCTCATTTGCTCAATGTGCCAGCCGGTCGCATGAGTGCGTTCCCGGAAGCTGAAAACGATTTTTTGAATTTCCTTACGCAACGCGGGCTGAAGGTGT
>JAYVEV010000054.1:0-13533 GCA_043773745.1 Burkholderiales bacterium
CCAAATTTCAATTGCTAAAACAGGCATGGCAAATTCAATGCATTGAGAAATCCGTTCTGATTACTCCTTACCGAGTACCCAATTAAAATAATACAACAACAGCGAGAGGCATCTCAGCATGACAACCGATGCACCATCAGCCCCACAGACCGACGGCTTTCATCTCGTCATCGATGCCCTGAAGCTTAACGGGCTCAACACCATTTATGGCTTGCCTGGCATTCCGATTACGGACTTGACCCGCATGGCGCAGGCCGAAGGCATGCGCGTGATTTCCTTCCGTCACGAGCAGAACGCCGGCAATGCCGCCGCCGCCGCCGGCTTCATCACGCAGAAGCCTGGTATTTGTCTGACAGTGTCTGCCCCCGGTTTTCTCAACGGCCTGACCGCGCTGACCAATGCCACCACCAACTGCTTCCCGATGATCCTCATCTCCGGCTCCAGTGAGCGCGAGATTGTCGATTTGCAACAGGGTGACTACGAGGAGATGGATCAACTCGCGATTGCCAAGCCTTTGTGCAAGGCTGCTTTTCGGGTGCTGCATGCCGAAGATATCGGTATCGGTGTGGCGCGCGCGATTCGTGCCGCTGTATCAGGGCGTCCGGGCGGGGTGTATCTGGATCTGCCTGCCAAGCTGTTTGCGCAAACCATGGATGCCGAAGCGGGCCGACGCTCGCTGATCAAGGTTGTCGATCCGGCGCCACGCCAGATTCCGGCTCCGGATGCCGTCAACCGTGCGCTCGATTTGCTCAAAGCGGCTAAACGCCCGCTGATCCTGCTGGGCAAGGGGGCCGCTTACGCCCAAGCGGATGCTGACATTCGTGCGTTGGTGGAAAATACCGGCATTCCGTACCTGCCGATGTCGATGGCCAAGGGTCTATTGCCCGATTCGCATCCACAGTCCGCTTCTGCCGCGCGCTCCTATGTGCTGGCTGAAGCTGATGTGGTGGTATTGATCGGGGCCCGGCTCAACTGGCTGCTCTCCCATGGTAAGGGTAAAACCTGGGGCGGCAAAGATCACAAAGACTGGGGTGGTCAAGCGTATATCCAGATCGACATTTCGCCCACCGAAATGGACAGCAACGTGCGGATCGATGCCCCGCTGGTCGGTGATATTGGCTCCTGTGTGTCAGCCCTGCTGACTGGCATCGGCGCAAGTTTTACGAAGCCCTCTAGCGAATGGCTGGGTGCGATCGCCGAGCGCAAGAATAAGAACTTAGCCAAGATGGCCGAGACCTTGGCTCGCGATCCGGTGCCGATGAACTTCCACAGTGCACTGAATGTGGTGCGTGACATCATCAAGGCTAACCCGGACGCGATGCTGGTCAATGAAGGCGCGAACGCGCTGGATTTCACCCGCAGTATTGTTGACATGTATAAGCCGCGCAAGCGCCTGGATGTGGGCACATGGGGCATCATGGGTATCGGTATGGGCTTTGCAGTGGCCGCCGCCGTGGAAACCGGCGAGTCGGTGATTGCCATTGAAGGCGACTCAGCTTTTGGTTTTTCCGGCATGGAAGTTGAGACTATCTGCCGCTACAATTTGCCGGTTTGTGTGGTGGTGTTCAACAACAACGGCGTCTATCGCGGCACTGATGTCAATCCGACCGGCGGCACCGATGTGGCGCCGACTGTGTTCGTCAAAGGTGCTCGCTATGACAAACTGATAGAGGCCTTCGGTGGCGTGGGCGTACATGCCGCGACACCGGCTGAGTTGCGCCGCGCAATGGAGGAGGCCATCCGCTCGAAGAAGCCTACGCTTATCAATGCCGTCATCGATGAAACTGCCGGTACCGAAAGTGGTCGCATCACCAGCTTGAATCCGCAAAGCGCCAAGAAGAAATAAACCAATAAGAAATAAATTAGTGGGCCAGCAATAAACAAAACCACCTGGCGAGTGCAAGTCGTTTTTAAGCCATCTTAGTATTTTTGGAGAACAGAATGGAAGCATTAAAGGGCGTAAGAATTCTCGATATGACACACGTACAAGCTGGCCCAACCTGCTCGCAGTTGCTGGCTTGGATGGGGGCCGACGTGATCAAATTCGAGCCGCCGCAAGGGGATGCCACACGCGGACAATTGCGTGATATTCCTGGCGCAGACTCTTTGTATTTCACGATGCTGAATTGCAACAAGCGCTCGATTACCGTCAACATGAAGTCGCCACAGGGCAAAGAAGTGTTTGTCGATTTGTTGAAAGAATGCGACATCGTGATGGAAAATTTTGGCCCCGGCGTGTTGGATCGTCTGGGCTTTACTTGGGAAAAAATCCACGCGATCAATCCGCGTGTGGTGATGGGTTCAATCAAAGGCTTCGGTTCGACTGGCCCTTATGCAGAATTCAAAGCCTATGAGAATGTCGCGCAAGCGATGGGTGGTGCGATGAGCACCACTGGCACGCTTGATGGCGCGCCGTTTGTCACCGGCGCCCAGATTGGCGATTCGGGCACCGGCTTGCATCTGGCGATTGGCTTGCTGGCCGCTTTGCACCAACGTGATCGCACCGGCATTGGCCAGTATGTTGAAGTCGCCATGATGGATGGAGTGATGAATTTATGCCGCGTGAAATGGCGCGACCATCAGCGCCTGACGCGCCAACCGCTCGCCGAATATTCAGTGCCAACCAGCGTCGGCATGGGTGATGTGCCGCGTGCGGGCAATGATTCCGGCGGCGGCCAGCTTGGCAATGCCATTCATTGCAAGCCGCATGGCCCCAACGATTATATTTATGTGGTTGTGCAGGAGGCAGTCTGGGCCAATCTGGGCAAACTGATTGGCCCTGCGCTCGGCATGCCCGAGTTGGCGACCGATCCCAAATTCGCCACCATTGGCGAGCGCCGAAAAAATCAGCAAGAAATGTGGGCGCTGATTACCAAGTTTGCGACCAATCACACCAAGCGGGAATTCATGGCCATTCTGAATCCGATTGATGTGCCCTGTGGTCCGATTATGTCGACGACTGACTTGGCAAATGACGAGCATATCCGTGGTCGCGAAATGTATGTTGAACTCGAAGACGAGCAGCGCGGCAAATGGTGGAATGTCGGCATGCCGATCAAGCTCTCCGCCTCACCCGCCAAAATTGAACGGGCGCCGTTTTTGGGCGAGCACAACGATGAGGTACTGAAAAATGTGCTCGGCTACGACGAGACTAAGGTCAGCGCAATGAAAGACGCCGGTGCGTTTACCGCGCCACCTAAAAAAGTATAAATATTGAAACTCTAGTAATGGCGGCTAGTTTGAAGAATTTTTGCCTCGAGTGGCGCACCAGTGCTGGAGTTTAACGATTAATTTTTTAACCAGAAAAGCCACTATGAAAATCGCCATCATCGGACAGCAGGACTTTGGTAAAGCCGTGTTAGAAGCATTTCTTGCGCGGGGCGATGAAGTCGCCGGTGTGTTCTGCGCGCCGGAAAAAGAAGGCTCGCGTCCCGATGTGCTGCGCGTCGCCGCCCAGGAAAAGGGCCTCAAGGTTTTTCAGTTTCCCAATTTGAAAGACGGGCAGGCGCACGACACATTGAAAGCATTGAATGTTGATATTGGCATCATGGCGTATGTGCTGCAATTTGCGCCGCAGGAATTCGTCAATATCCCGAAGCACGGCACGATCCAATATCATCCCTCATTGCTGCCCAAATATCGCGGCCCTTCTTCAATTAGTTGGCCGCTTATTTGTGGCGAAACAGAAACCGGCCTGACCATTTTCCGCCCAACCGATGGTCTTGATGAAGGCCCGATACTCCTGCAAAAATCGATCGCGGTGACTGACAACGACACACTCGGCACCGTCTATTTTGATCGCCTGTTTCCAATGGGCGTGGCAGCGATGCTTGAAGCGGCCGATTTGGTGGTGGCAGGCAAACATAAAGAAGTTGTGCAAGACGAATCAAGGGCCAGCTATGAAGGCTGGTGCCGCGTTGCGGAATCGAAAATCAATTTCAACAACAATGTACGTTTTGTGCACGACTTGATTCGCGGATGTGATCCTGCCCCCGGTGCGTGGACCACCCTTGCTGGTAAAAAAGTGCAATTATTCGGCAGCAAAAAACATCTCGTTCGAACCTTTGGGGCGGTGAAGGGTAAGCCCGGCGAAATTACCGCCATTACCGATACAGCCATGTTCATTACCGCGCAAGGCGGACAGATTGAGGTGGCCAAGTTAAAGCATGAAGACGGTAAAAAAATATCGCCTGCCGAATTTGCGGCGGCCCATGGAGTTGCACCCGGGATACTATTCGGTAGTTGATTGCGGCTTTGTTTGCTTTTTATTGGTATTGAGTCATTTCGTCGCCAATTGGCAACGGCCACACTTGCCCGCAATCTCTCGTTACAATTAAGCGTATTCTGGTGCGTTGCGGTGCGCGTTGTTTGACGTATATGATTCATTACAAGATTTAAAATTCGCTGCGAAGATGTGCATTAGTCCTTCACGGCTTTCCAGTAATGCATTTAATTCAAGAAAATCCGGGGGAAGCATGAAGTCTCGCTCTCTGACAAATGCGTATTTGCGGCGCGCTATGGTGACAGCGACCAGCAGTATTATGCTGGCGCTGGGATTATCAACCTTATTCGCGCTGCCTGCACATGCCGCCACTGTTGATTCCATCGAGTTTTACCATACGGTGCTTAATCATTATTTCCGCACCGAGTCTGCTACCGAGGCCGATGGCATTGATAAAGGCAGCGCTGGTCCCAACTGGGTTCGAACCGGTCAAAACTATAAAGTCTGGCGTACTGCGGCCGATGCACCTGCAGGTGCGTTCCCGGTATGCCGGTTTTATTCGTCAGGGTTTAATTCGCATTTCTTCACCGCTTCAACGGGGGAATGTAAATATCTTAAAGACAATGAAATCCGTGATCGCGCCGCTGCCGCCGCTGCCGGACGGCCTTATACCAGCTGGCAATTTGAGGCGATCGTGTCTTATGCACTGTTTCCGGTAAACGGCAAGTGCGCGGCGGGCACCCAGCCGGTTTATCGCAATTACGCAGGGTTCACAGTTAACCATCGCTTCTCGACCACTCTGCCGATTTATCAGGATATGAATGATCAATCCTGGATTCCGGAAGGCGCCAATCTTTGTGTTCCCGGTACGGATACGGCGGATGCATCCGATGCCTACCGGCTTTTGGGGCAAGCCACCTTTGGCGCCACGGAAGCGTTGGCAAATCGCATTCAAAACATTGGCGTTACAACTTGGGTTGATGAGCAATTAGCCGCACCCAAATCGACCTATCCGCAGTTCCCGTATGTTGTCTACACAGCGCCAACGACCTGTGACGCGCCTTGTTTGCGCGATAATTACACGCTGTTCCCCGTGCAAATGGCGTTCATGCAAAATGCCTTCAATGGTGCCGATCAGCTTCGCCAGCGGGTAGCGTTTGCGCTCTCACAAATTCTTGTCACATCGGGTGCGGAAATTTATCATCCCTATGGCATGGGGCCATATCAGCAATTGATGCTGGATAACGCCTTTGGCAACTACAAAGATTTGCTCACGGCGGTGACCTTGTCACCCGTTATGGGCCGCTACCTTGATATGGCTAATTCCAAAAAGCCGGACGCCGCCAGAGGTATTTCCGCCAATGAAAACTATGCGCGCGAAATCATGCAGCTTTTTTCGGTGGGTTTGTATGGCCTGAATCTAGACGGTACCCTGAAACGCGATACGAACAATAATCCTGTCGCCACCTACTCGCAGACAACCGTTGAAAATCTGGCCAGAGTGTTCACCGGCTGGACTTATCAGCCCGTAGGGGGTGGCGTGCCCACCGCCACCAATGGCATCAACTATGCGTATCCGATGGCGCCTGTCGCTACCAACCACGACACCGGTTCCAAGACACTGCTGAATGGTTTCGTGGTTCCGGCGGGACAAACACCGGACAAGGATTTGAGCGACGCCATTAACAATTTATTCAACCACGCCAATGTCGGCCCCTTCATCGGCATGCAGTTGATCCAGAAGTTGATCGGCGGTGATCCGACACCGGCCTATGTGGCCCGCATTGCGGCGGTCTTCAACGACAACGGACAGGGAGTACGTGGCGATCTTAAAGCTGTGGTGCGCGCGATTTTGCTGGATCCTGAAGCGCGCGGTGAAATCAAAACGGCAGCAGGATATGGCCGCCTGAAAGATCCGGTGTTAATGGCGACCTCGACCATTCGCGGATTGGGTGGCATTAGCGATGGTTACGCGTTCTTGCGCGGTGGCAGCAATTTGAACGGTCTTGGCCTCAACCTGTTCTATTCGCCAACGGTGTTCAATTACTACTCGCCCGACTATCAAATTTCCAACGGCAAAGTGGGCCCTGAATTCGGCATTCTCACCTCGACAACAGCATTTGCCCGCGCCAACTTTTTTAATACTTATGTGATGGGCAATGCGATTCTTCCCGATGCTTCAGTGCCGGGCGCAGTGGGTACCAGCATTGACTGGGCGCCCTGGCAAGCGCTGGCAGGGACACCGGCAGCGCTGGTAGATAAGCTCTCGTGGATATTCGCCAATGGCGCGTTATCGGCAACTGTACAGAAAAAAATTGTTGATGCCGTCAATGCGGTGGCTTCAACAGATACATTGACCCGCGCCAAAACCGCGGCCTATCTGGTGCTCAGCGCCAGCCAAGTACAAGTAGAACGCTAAGGAGCGCGCCATGGCCTATATCATTACTCGTCGCCGCATGTTGCAGGGCATTTCCAGTGCGGGGGCATTAACAGCAGTCAACGCGCTGCAGATTTTGGGGTTATCGAATGCACTGGCGCAAACCGCTCCCGCCAGCGATTACAAAGCGCTGGTTTGCGTTTTTTTATTTGGCGGTAATGACGCCAATAATCTCGTGGTGCCGAATGACGCGGCGGGTTATAGCCTTTATTCCAGCGCTCGCGGTGCGATTCCGCCAATCACCACCGGGATTGCGATACCGCAAACAGAATTAATATCAATTAATCCCGCAAGCCTGTCCACGCCATATGGCTTCCACCCGCAACTCTCATCACTCAAGCCGGTCTGGGATGCAGGCAAGCTGGCCGTGATGTGTAATGTGGGCACGTTGGTCGAGCCGTTGAGCAAAGCCGATTACAGCAATGTGCAGAAGGCGAAGCCGCAGCAATTGTTTTCGCATGCCGATCAGCAAAACCAGTGGCAGGCCGCGATCTCGGCAGATTTTTCGCGTACTGGTTGGGGCGGCCGGATGGCAGACGTAGCAGGCAAGCTGAATGGCTCAGCCATTTTCCCGATGATTACCAGCATTGCCGGTTCGGCACTCTTTACCGCGGGGGTGACACCGCGGGTGCTGGCTATTCCATCAACGGGTTCGTTTGGCCTAAGTGGTTTTAATACGACGGCGGTATCGCAAGCCCGGCTGAATACACTCAAAGCGCTGACCAACCTGGACAGCTCGAACGATTTCGTCCGGGAGGCGGATGATGTGCTGGCGCAGGGGTTGGGCGCGTCCGATGTCTTGAACCCTATCATCACCTCGACCAACACGACCATCACACCGCTATTTATCAATGCCAGAACGAGCATCGGTAATCAGCTACAGCAGGTTGCCAAGCTCATTGAAGCCCGCAACACGATTGGCTTAAAGCGACAAATTTTCTTCGTTTCAATCGGTGGCTTTGACACCCATACCAATGAACTCAATACCCACAACAATCTGTACGGACAAGTAGCGCCAGCACTCAAGGCGTTTTATGACGCCACGGTGCTAATGGGCGTAGCCAATCAGGTCACGACATTTACCATGACCGATTTCGGCCGTACGCTGAAACAGGCGTCGGGCGGCGGCTCGGATCACGGTTGGGGCAATCACCAGCTGATGATGGGTGGCGCGGTCAAAGGCGGCGACTTTTACGGCAAGTTCCCCAACCATACCCTGGGTGGTCCCGACGATCTGTCGACCAACGGGCGCTTCATCCCGACCACCTCGGTTGATCAATACGGTGCCACACTAGCCAAATGGTTTGGTGTTGCGCCCAGCGATTTGGCAACGGTATTCCCCAATATCGGGCGCTTCAGCAATACGGATCTAGGTTTCCTCGCTTAGCGGCGAACTTATTGCTCGCTTATTCGCCTGGCTAGCGATTTCTCCCGCTATCACTCGTTCGCGGTACGGGCAACCTGCTTGCCCCCAACCCTTTCTTGCTACAATCACGCTTAACAAGCTAATGCTTGCTGGCAAATAAACATGCGAACAGACCTGCGAACGCAGGCAGAAGAACTCAGTCGTAAAGGGAGAATATGAAAAAGACGGGATTTTGGTCGAAAGACTGGTTTTTTGCGTTACTGATTGCCTTGGTCGTTTTTGGGCTCAGCAAAACCACTAATTTCTTTGAGGCGCTGGAAACCAAAGCCTACGATTGGGGCGTCAATCTAAGCTCCAAGCCACCGTCTGACCGGATTGCCATTATTGCGATTGATGATCAATCGATTGCCAATATTGGTCGCTGGCCATGGTCGCGTGAAGTGCACGCCAATATGATTGATAAACTATCTGACGCGAAGGCCAAGGTAGTCGCAAACACCACGTTTTTCTTTGAGCCGCAAAAAGACCCCGGGCTTCTCTACGTCAATAAACTGCTAGAGGTTTATAACAAGGCTGCCGGCATTGGGCCAGTGGTAGAGGCCACGCCCGCCGCCACTACTACAGCCGCCGCTACTCCAACTGCAACATCCGCCACGCCAGTTAACGCCGATATGGCTCAAATGGGCGTGATATTGACTGAAGCCGAACAGGCGCTCAACACCGATCGCCGACTGGCCAGCAGCATCAAAAAAGCCGGTAATGTTTTGTTGCCGTCTTATATCGACGCGAGGTTTGAACCGCCAGTTGGGCAGCCAGATCAGGCGCCGCCTGAATATGCTCGCAAAGATGCGGTGATTGCAACAGGCGCAGGCGGGGTCATGTATGGTATGCCAGGCGCGCAGTTTCCCATCGAGACAATCGGCTCAGTTGCGGCCGGCGTTGGTCATTTAACCGAAGTGCCGGAAACCGACGGCGGCACCCGTCGTGACGTGACGGTGGTGGATTATTTTGGCCAACAGTACCCTTCGTTTGCAATGATGGCCGCGGCAAAAAGCCTGAATTTGGGTGCGAAAGATATCAAGGTCACGCCGGGTGAGGCCGTATCCATTGGCACACTCAGAATCATCACCGATGGCAACGGATTGATGCTGCCGTATTTTTATAAAAATGTCGGCGACCATTCCGCAATGCCGATTGATTCCTTTTTTGATGTTTACTCGGGCAAAATCCCCGCCGCCAAATACAAAGACAAGATTGTGCTGATAGGGGCCACTGCCGCCGGTGTTGGCACCCTGTCGGTTACCCCGATTGGAGGCTTATCGCCGGTTGAGAAGCTCGCGCATTCGGTATCATCGATTTTGCAGCAACAATTTTTCCGCGCGCCGGCTTGGGCCATCTGGGTTTCGTTTCTGGCGTTTATTGCGGTTACGGCGTATCTGATTGTACTGCTGCCAAAACTGCGCGCAGGCCCTGCCGCGATGATTACGCTGGCGCTGTTTACAACGCTACTGATCACGCATGTCGTGCTGATGATGGGCCCCGGCCTATGGGTGAAATTGATGCTGCCAGCGGCGCTGCTGGTCATTGGCCATCTGCTACTCACCACCAAACGCTTCTTGATGACCGAACGCGGCAAGGAACAAGCTGATGCGGCAGGTGCCGAGTCCAACCGCATGCTGGGCCTGGCCTTTCAGCAGCAGGGTCAGCTCGATATGGCATTTGATAAATTCCGCAAGTGCCCGGTTGATGAGCCGCTGCTGGAAAATATTTATTCGCTGGCACTTGATTTTGAGCGCCGTCGGCAATTCAACAAAGCCGAATCAGCGTTCATGTATATCAACCAGCATGACCCCAAATTCCGCGATGTAGCTGACCGCATGAATCGCGCCAAGGCCATGTCGGAAACCATCATTCTCGGGGGCTCCTCCGCAGCCCGCAGCTCGCAGGCAACGATGATGCTCTCCGGCACTGGCGAGAAGCCCACGCTGGGTCGCTACACGATTGAAAAAGAGCTCGGCAAGGGCGCAATGGGCGTGGTCTATCTCGGCAAAGACCCCAAAATCGGTCGCGAAGTCGCGATTAAAACCATGGCCTTATCCGCTGAATTCGAAGGCGATGAATTGCAGGAAGCCAAGGACCGGTTTTTCCGCGAAGCTGAATCAGCGGGCAAGCTCGATCACCCCAATATTGTGCGCATTTTCGATGCGGGCGACGAACATGATCTGGCCTATATTGCCATGGAGTTTTTGAAGGGCAAGGATCTGGTGCCGAATGCGAAAGTGCCAAACCTGCTGCCATTCGATGAAATGTGCGACATCATGGTAAAAGTGGCAGACGCATTAAATCATGCGCATGAACAGGGTGTTTACCATCGCGATATCAAGCCCGCAAATATTATGTACGATGCCGATGCCAAGCTGCCCAAAGTGGCTGATTTTGGTATAGCGCGCGTCACCGATTCGTCCAAAACCAAGACCGGTATGGTCTTAGGTACGCCCTCATTTATGTCACCTGAGCAATTAGCAGGCAAGAAAATTGATGGGCGTTCGGATTTATTTTCACTTGGCGTGACTTTCTACCAGCTGGCTTGCGGGCGCTTGCCGTTTGAGGGTGAGTCGATGACCCAACTAATGTTTGCTATCGCCAACCAGCCGCATCCCAATATCTGCGAGTACAACCCCGCGTTGCCAGTCTGGGTGCCCACTTTTATTGACCAAGCGCTCGCCAAAAATTTCGAAGACCGGTTTCAAAACGGCAAAGAATTCGCCAGCGCCATCAAGGCTTATCGTGCAGGGTGATGGAGTGACTAATATTAGGAGTTCTTGAATGAGCTGTTGGGTGGCCGTGTCCGCAAATGCAAGTGACATTGTTTCTCGCGAATTTAGTCCAAACATCGGGTAGTGGCGGATCAAGTATTTACTGCATCGCTTTCGCGTGGTAGCCGATAAATCCTAGGACTTAGGTTAACTTGCGCATCCGTAATCATTCCTCCACCTAGTATTTTCTATAACAGCCAATAGATAGATGCGCCACGTTTTTGCAGGAATCGAGCAGCTGATTTAGAGAAGGTCGAATGTCTCAAGGCGGCTAGAAGCAGCGGTTCTCGATAGCCTCCTGATTTCGTCTTGGTGAGAATATGTCGTCCGCTTCGATTCAGCAGCTGCACGATTGGTTCTATTCGATAGTTCCTGAGCATACCAATGACATCTATCCAGTTATCCCGCGGCAAAACTGAGTATGAGCTACAAGGACCGGAGGCAGGACCGCTAGTCGTGCTTCTCCATGGGGGTTCAATTCCAATGTGGACGTGGGATCGTCAGGTTCCATCGCTCGTAAAGGCTGGCTTTCGAGTTTTGCGGTACGACATGTACGGCAAGGGCAAGTCGGCGTGCCCATACGTTAACTACGATAGAAAATTGTTCTGCAGCCAATTGCTTGATCTCCTGAATGCGTTGGGACTTGCCGAGCCAGTCCACCTCGTTGGATTCTCTTTTGGTGGCGCTACCGCCGCAAACTTCACTGCGCACTATCCGGAAAAGGTTCGCACGCTTGCCTTGATCTCGCCGGTATTTCACTATGCCAAAGGGAATTCCATGGTCGCAATTGCCCGTCTCCGGGCTGTGGGCAAAATGTTTCTCCACTTTATTTTGATGAAGAAGGCCTTGGATCGAGCCTCAAGACTTTGGACTGGCACTGACAACGCCGAGCAATACGCCAAACAATTTCTAGACCAGATCAATCAGCCGGGCTTCGAACGTGGGCTGCTATCATTTTTTCGTAGGGACGCACTCGACGATTATTCAACAGTTTATGAAAAACTCGGCCGGGCTGGCCGCAAGACTCTTCTGGTTTGGGGAACCAATGACGAGGATATTCCATCCTCGGATATCGCGCGGATTAGGCGCTTGATGCCGCTCGCTGAGTATCAAGAGTTGCCCGGCGTCGGCCATGGCGCCGTATTTCAGGCGTCCGGCGCGGTGAATAATTTGCTGCTCAAATATCTGGCGCACGCATAGTGCATATTCTGGACCAACGTGAACACCCTTTCTGGGCGAACGTGAACAGTGATTATGACGGAACGTGAACAGTGATTCTGGGCGAACGTGAACACTTTTTGGCGTCCACCAGAAAGGGTGTTCACGATGCCATAACCGAGCGTGATAGTGCTGGAACCATGCCAAATTGGCTCAATTGCTGGCGGTAGTCGTGGCTGGCATATTGACTGCCACGATCACTGTGGTGAATCAGGCCGTGCCTTGGCCGTTCTTGTTTAACCGCCATCCACAAGGCTTGTGAAATCAGCTCTGTACGCATGTGATCCTCCATTGCCCAGCCGACAATCTTTTTGTTGAACAAATCTTTAATGGCCGCCACATAAAGCCAGCCCTCATCGGTGGCGACTTAGGTGATGTCGGTGACCCACACCTGATTTGGCGCATTGGTTTCATCAAATCGCTGTTCAAGCAAGTTTGGTGCAATCGGCAGGATGTGGTTGCTGTCGGTAGTGCGGACAAACCGACAACGCTGCCGACAACGCAGCCCCAGGCGGGCGCGGAGCCGTTTAATGGCCGACAGCGGGTATCCCATGTCCGCCAATTCGCTGCGCAATCGCTTCGGCCCATAACTCTCGCGCCCACGGGCGTGGGCGGCACGCGCCGCCGTTTCAAGCGCGATGGTATCCGGGTCAGGCTGTTGGCATCGCGCCTGCCATTCGTAATAGCCCGACCGCGATACGTCGAGCATCCTGCATAACACCCCGAGTCGATGCGTGTTATCTGGCGCGAGTAGCTTGTCTTGAATAAACGCGTACTTCACTTGGACTGTTTCGCAAAGTACGCGGTGGCTTTTTTAATATGTCACGCTCCTCACAAGCAGTGGCCAGTTCCCGTTTGAGGCGGCTGATTTCAGCTTGCAACTCACTGACGGGCTGCAAGCGGTGGGCGTCAATGGTGGCCAGCTTGCCCGTCTTCGCCTGCCTTACCCAATTGGAATAGGTCTTGATGGACAGTCCCAGTTTCTCGGCGGCGGTGACACTCAGATTGCTTTCGGTGACAAGCTTTACTGCTTCAGTACGGTACTCACTGGTGAAAACGCGTTTCGGTATTGATGACATTTGTGACTCCTTAGTTTGGTAGAATTTACCAAATCCATGGCGTCCGTTTTAACGAGCCCCTTCCAAAACATTGTGACTCTGACCCGTGGCATTGCAACAGCGTCTATAAGCTGACGCTGTTGGCGGCGTAAAGCGGAAATTGACCAAAGCGTGTTGTTACTGGCGGTGGGTGGTGTAACGTTTGCTGCACCACGCAACAGCGTTGTGCCGCCAATTGAAGACTCTTCAGCAGCTTGTCGGGTGTGCCCTCCCTGACGGTAAGATCAATGTCACATGTCATCGATTGGAAGCCTACTGGCACATCCTCAATGCCCAACGTGCCGCGAACGTCAACTTGGGCTGAAACCCGAACCTGCAGGGACAGTATTTCAACGCCGAGCCGATTTGCCACCATC
>JAYVEV010000055.1:0-5259 GCA_043773745.1 Burkholderiales bacterium
CGCCGCAGATCGGCACAGTCACGCAGGCTGAAATATCACCCCGCACGCAGCCGCAGCCATCATTCAGTAATCCCAAATCTGTTCGACCCGCTGAGCCGGGCGCACACTTACCCAATGCAGCCAGCCCGCCAAACGCACCGTCAGTCGTGCGCAGTGAACCAACACCGCGGGTGAGGGCAATAACCGAAGGTGAGCCAAATCATCAACCACAGCCGCGTCAGCTAAAGCAGCATCTTCAGCCCGAGAATCGCGCTGTTCAGCCAGCACCGGAAGGACGCGTACAAGCGCCGCAGCAATCGACTGAAAAATCCCCCAAGCCACCGCAACCCAAACATGAAAAACGTGAGCAACCGGCTGAGCCTCATGCTCATCTAGAGACGCGCTAATTAAACATTAGCCCGCGATGCGCCCGGAATTACGGCGCGGGGTTTGAATAGCGCAGATGAATAGCATCAATAGCCGCCAATGTTTCTGCACTTAAAACGACTTCAAACGCATCAATGTTTTGTTTAAGCTGGTCAAGCGTGGTCGCACCGATAATGGTGCTCGCGACAAAAAATCGGCTCTTGCAAAACGCAAGGGCTAATTCAGTCAAACTGATGCCAGCTTGGGCAGCCAGCGCCGCATATTCGCGAACAGCCGGCACCACATTCGGCTTGCCGTAACGCGGACCAAACTGGGGAAACAAGGCAAAGCGGGCATTCTCAGGTGTGCCTTTGAGATATTTACCCGTGAGATGACCGAAGGCAAGCGGACTATACGCCAGCAAGCCGATATTTTCCCGAAAGCCAATTTCGGACAAGCCCTGTTCATACACACGGTTAATCAGGCTGTAGGCGTTCTGAATCGAAATAACCGACGGCAGATTTAGCTGTGCAGATAGCTGTAAATATTTCATTACACCCCAAGGGGTTTCATTTGACAGCCCGACATAACGAATCCGTCCGGCTTTGACCTCGTCAGCCAAGGCCATCAATGTTTCTTCAAGCGCCGCTGATTCACGTTCGGCGGCGGGATCAAAAAACACGCCGCCAAAGACCGGCACATTGCGCGCAGGCCAATGCAATTGATAGAGATCTATATAGTTAGTTTGCATACGCTTGAGGCTATTCGTCACACCACGCCGAATATCCTCCTTTGAAAACGCAGCCAGATCACCACGCACCCAAGTAACATCCGTTGCAGTGCGCGACGGCCCCGCGCATTTACTTGCCACCACCACTTGATCGCGAAATGACGCGCTTTTTTTAGCCAGCCATTCGCCAATTATTTTTTCAGTGGCGCCATAAGTTTCTGCACTCACCGGCACTGAATACATCTCGGCGGTATCGATAAAATTTACGCCGCGCGATATTGAGTAGTCGAGCTGTGCATGCGCATCCCCAAGGGTATTTTGCTGACCCCATGTCATGCTACCAAGACAGACTTCACTAATTTTTAGCGGGCTATTGCCCAAACGATGCATTTTCATAAATAACTTTTATTCCAACTAACGCACCGACTTCATTTTTTCGGCTCGGGCAATATTTTTTGCTTTGTCTCCCAATACGGCGGATCGCCAAAAGTTTTTTTCAAAAAATCAATGAACAACCGAACCTTGGCCGGCAAAAATTTTCGGTCAGGATACACCGCAAAAATATCGTTGCCAGGCGCGGCAAATTTTGGCAGCACTTCGATTAAGCGACCTCGCTCGATTTCCTCGGAAACTTCCCACGCACTGCGCCATGCCAGACCGTGACCGGCCAGCGCCCAGTGGGTCAAAACTTCGCCGTCATTACAGTGCATATTGCCGGTAATTTTTACCGTGACAGTTGGGCCGTTCAAAGCTTTCGGCCCACTTTTCAAATCATGCTGCGACTGAAACGTCCAGGTATCAGCGAGGCCACTTTCCGTCGCCGTCATCAGGCAGTTATGTTTCGCCAGATCTTCCAAGCTTTGCGGCTTGCCGTGACGTTTTATGTAATCTGGCGAAGCAACGACAACCCGGTGGTTACGCGCCAATTTACTGGCGATTAAATCTGCGTTTTTCAAATCGGCAATTCGCACGGCGAGATCAACTCGCTCATTTTTTAAATCAACCAACCGTTCCGAAAGATTCAGCGTCACGCTTAGATTGGGATGGGCAGCCAAAAATGCAGGCAAATGCGGTGCAATGTGTTTACGGCCAAACGAGGTGGGCGCAGACACAATCAATCGCCCTGTTGCATTTTTAGCGCCGACCGACAGAGATTCTTCGGCAGCACGTAATTCATTCAGAATATTGCGTACATTCTCAAAAAAAACCGTGCCCTCCGGGGTGAGCGTAATTTTCCGCGTGGAGCGTTTGAACAGTTTGACACCGAGCTGTTCTTCCAACTGATCGATGCGGCGGCCCACCATAGCCGGTGTCACGCCTTCACCGCGCGCCACAACCGAGAGACTTTCCGATTTCGCCACGTCCAGAAATGTTTGCAGTGCTTTAAATCTATCCATGATGGTCCGCTCCCGATAACAGTTTTATGCCGTTTGGGTCAAAACCTCATGCGGCAAAAATTGCCCGACAAAGTATTAAACCCTTTTGTTATTTTGATGATTATCATACAAAGAGTAATGGAATACACTGTTTAATCAAAATTCTAGCCTGTTCACTACACTAGTAAACCATTTCAAAAGGAACTCCGTATGGATACCGCTATCAGCCTTCCCGTCGGACTGACCATTTCCGGCAATATCACGCCTGAATTTACCGCCATTTTAACGCCTGAAGCGCTGATTTTTTTTGTTAAATTGGCCCGAAAGTTTGAACCCACGCGACAAGCCTTACTGACGGCGCGCGATGTTCGCCAGAAGCAATTTGATGCTGGAAAGCTGCCTGATTTTCTATCTGAAACCAAACACATTCGCGATGGCTCATGGGTGGTGGCTTCGGTACCCAAAGACATTCATGATCGCCGCGTGGAAATTACCGGCCCGACTGATCGCAAAATGGTCATCAACGCGTTGAATTGCGGCGCAAATACCTTCATGGCCGATTTTGAAGACGCGAATTGCCCCACATGGCACAACATGATTGACGGGCAAATCAATTTGCGCGACGCAAATCTGCGCACAATTACGCTTGAGCAAAACGGCAAATCGTATAAATTAAATGATCATCCTGCGGTGCTGTTTCCGCGCCCGCGCGGCTGGCATCTGGATGAGAAGCATGTGACACTCGACGGCAAGCCTGCCTCCGGCGGCATTTTCGATTTTGCGCTTTATTTCTTTCACAACGTGAAGACCCTGCTGGCACGCGGCAGTGGCGTATATCTGTATTTGCCGAAAATGGAATCGCACCTTGAGGCTCGTCTGTGGAACGACATTTTTGTGATGGCACAGCAAGAACTCGGCGTACCGCAAGGTTCCATCAAAGGCACCGTATTGATTGAGACCATCGTCGCCGCATTTGAGATGGATGAAATTCTCTATGAAATGCGCGAGCACAGCGCCGGCTTGAATATCGGTCGCTGGGATTATATTTTCTCCGCGATCAAGAAATTCCGCCTCAATAAAGATTTCTGTTTGGCTGATCGCGCGCAAGTGACGATGCTGGCACCGTTTCTGCGCGCGTACGCGCTCACGCTGGTAAAGACCTGCCACAAGCGTCAGACATTCGCGATGGGCGGCATGGCGGCGCAAATTCCGATTAAGAATGATCCCGCCGCAAACGACGCCGCATTTGAAAAAGTGCGTCTCGACAAGCTACGTGAAGTGACCGATGGCTGCGACGGTACTTGGGTAGCACATCCAGGCTTGGTTGCCGTGGCCAAGGCAGTGTTTGATGAGCACATGCACACCCCGAATCAAATTCATAAGCAGCGCGATGATGTAAATTTCACCGCGCAGGACCTGCTCGATTTTCGTCCTGAAGCACCCATTACCGAAGCCGGTGTACGCAATAATATTCAGGTGGGCATCCAATATGTCGGCTCCTGGCTTGGTGGCAACGGCTGCGTACCCATTTTCAACCTGATGGAAGACGCGGCCACCGCTGAAATTTCCCGCAGCCAGGTTTGGCAGTGGATTCGCTCACCCAAAGGCGTGCTCGATGATGGGCGCAAGGTGACCAAGGAAATGGTCAAAGTGCTGATTGCCGATGAGCTCACCAAAACACCGGGCATTGCTGGCGAGGCAGCTTATGCGGCGGGTAAATATGCTGAGGGAGCCGCAATGTTCGAAGCGCTCATCATGGATGATAATTACGAGGAGTTTTTGACTCTGCCGGCGTACCGGGCGATTGCTTAACGCAAAAAGCGATCAAACATCAGATATAAAAAAGCCCGCAAATTAGCGGGCTTTTTTATTTTCAAACTCCAGAATCGGCGGGGCATTTCAAGCAAAATGCTCCAAAACCCCCGCCCTTGCTAGGGTTTGCTAGTGGTAATGCGCAGGCGAAACATCAGAATCATCTGGCATGTGCGGGTGGACTGCCTCACCTTCGGCATCGTAGAACAGTGGAGCACCGCAGTCTTCGCAAAATTCGGGCGTGAGTACGCCGGTCAGCTTTGTAATTTTGCCGACCTTGGCCGCTTTGAGAATGGCTTCTATTTCTTCGCGTGGGCCGGGGTTGGCATCATCATCTTCATTGCTGACGAGCGGCCAGATCATCCCGTTGATCACTTCGCCGGTGTTTCTTAATGCAAAGGCGACCCGGTATTCATCAACCTGCGTATCGCCCACTCCTGCTATGATGGCGTGCAGTTGCTCCCTGCTAGTGGCCAATGCCGCTTCAAGATGATCAACGGCGCTGGTGATCATGTACGGTCGCACCCGCTTGTCGCATTCGCGGCAGTTACGGAAAAAAGCATCCGGTAGCCCGCATTCAAAGGATGCGCCGGGTATTAGCGTGGCGAGTGCGGACTTGCTGTGTTCAACCCATTGGCTCAAACAATCACCACGACTCATCGGTGTACCAATCTTTGCCGCGACTTTTTTGGCTGTCTTGGACGAGCTGATCTTGGTGCCGGATTTTGCAGGCGCAGGTGCGGCCTGCTCCTGCCAGCGAAAAATCGCATGCCCGATCGGCGCTATCGCGACAGCCAGCAGCATGCGCGTATCAGCGGGCATGTCGATCGTTTCAATTTTGCCCGCCTTTACAGACAATTTTTGCTTGTTTACAGCGGCGTCTGCCAGATTCTTCAGCAGCTGGCGAGTTTCAGAAAACGACTGCGGCAAATGATCAATTGAATACAAAAATGGATACACCATTGATTGCGTATCGCTTGCGAAGATATGTTCGCG
>JAYVEV010000056.1:0-50624 GCA_043773745.1 Burkholderiales bacterium
TCTTGAAAATTTGCGCGTCGTCGATGCGTCCATCATGCCGACGCTTATCGGTGGCAACACGAATGCACCGACGGTGATGATTGCCGAAAAGGCTGCAGAGATGATGCAGGGTTCGTAGCGGAAAACGGTGCGCCTACTTTGACGTTTAGAGTTATAAGTCTAGTATTGACAGGTGTTTTCAGGCATAAATGGCTCAAACGCCCCTCCAGTCATATAGTTTAATTATTCGAATTGTGGGGCGGCACCGGAGTGTGCACCAGCGGCGCATCTAGTTCAGTTGGCAATAAACCGGCAACAACGTTGCGCATTTTTAAGGACGTCTGTTGATTTTCGTGCAGACTTTACCCGTTTCTTTTGCTGGCAACTAACCTGCTGTGACGCTGCTATTTTTTACAAAAATCAATTTCCTAGCAGTATTCTGCCCGGTCGTTACAAAAGCAAAAGTTGGGTTAAACCGACGCAATGATCAACAACGAGCTTTACATATTATTGTAATCGCACATTACAGCTATTGATTTATAGTACTTTAAAGCGTACTATTGATAGCACGTATAATAATGCCACAAAGAAAATAGCCATGTCCAACCTGACTGCCAATGATCTGAAAACTAAAGGTATAGCAGCTATTGAATCCGTGTTGGCCGAGCGGCCAGAGGCAATTGTCTCAGTGCGCGGACAAGACCGTTTTGTGGTGATGGAAATCGCTCAATATCACTACCTGCGGGAATGCGAACTCGAAGTGGCCTTGGCCGAATCGCGTGCCGATATTGCCGCAAAGCGCTTTTTGAAAGGAACGCCAGCAGCGCATATCAAGCGCTTGAGGAAATTGGCCGTATGAGCTTTCAGCTCATCTTCACCGCACAATACGAAAAACGCGCCGCGCGCTTTCTTAAGCGCCATCCCGAGCTAGAAACGCAGTACCTCAAAACGCTGCAACTGCTAGAGATGAACCCGCACCACCCCTCGCTGCGCCTGCATGCGCTGCGCGGCAAGTTGCAAGGGCTGCACTCGGTATCCATTAATCTTTCATACCGCATCACGCTGGAGTTGCTGCTTCAGGATGACGAAATTATCCCGATTAATGTCGGGGATCATGATTTTGTTTATTGATGGAACGCTAAATGGCGCTAACGTGCGCTATCGGGTCGATATATTTTCAGCATTGACGTGGCGTTTAAAATTTTTGCTTCGAAAGCCTCGTCAATACCGGCGTTTTGTAATCTCATAAAGTATTCATTACGGCTAAATCAAGCCGACAGTTATCGGTGGTAACACGAATGCACCGACGGTGCTGATTGCCGAAAAGGCAGCGCAGATGATGCGCACCGAGCATGCGTTAAATTTTTAAACCGCTATTACTGGCGGGCATCTTGGGCCATTTGGGTGAATTCGCGTACGACTTGTCGCAACTCAGGTTGAACGGGAAGGGGTGAGGTGAGGCAAAAGCGGTACCCTTTTGCAAGAGCCTGCGTCGCGTAACGCAGGCCCAGCTGAACCGGATCGCCGAGGAATTGAACAACCGACCACGCAAACGCCTAGGCTGGAAATCACCGACTCTAGTACTATCCGAGATGACCGTCGCGGCGACAAGTTAAACGCAAATCCACCAAAGTGCTCCAAAACCCCCGCCCTTGCTTGCGTTTGTAAAATAAAATAATGCCGCCCGCTAAGTCAGTTGTAGCATCTTAGAATCTTGATGGTGAAGCCGCTGTGTGATCTGCGGGCTGAATGGTTGCGGCTATGCAGCTGAACGATTTACCCAGCCATCAATACCCTCGGCTGAGGACGGCCGCGCAAACAAAAAACCCTGCGCTTGCTGAAATCCCGCTTGTTTGCAAAACTCCTGTTGATCTTGCCGTTCAATACCTTCAACCGTGAGCGTCATGCCAAGCTCAGTCGCTAGACCGAGCATCGACCGCAGGATTATTGCGCTCTTTCGATCAACCGGTAAATCGGCAATAAGGGCGCGATCAAGTTTCAAATGATGTACAGGCAACTTGGATAATGTACCGAACGATGAATAACCTGCACCAAAATCATCAATGGCCAGCTTGACTCCCAGCTCGGCAATGGCATGGAGACGCTCGTTTATTCCCGCTATCGCGCTGGCCGCGGTGGTCTCGGTAATTTCCAGCTCCAGCCAACATGCTTGGCAGCCGGTATCGGCGAGGATTGATTTCAAATCATCGACGAACGACGCGGATTGCAACTGAATAGCCGACACATTCACCGCGACTAATCGTGACGTGAGTGACTGCGTATTCCAGCGCGCTGCCTGCTCACAAGCGCGCCGCAGCACCCAGGCGCCAGCCTCATGGATGGCCCCGCAGTGCTCCAGAAGACCAATAAATTGATCGGGCATGACCGTGCCAAACTTGGCACTCTTCCACCGCAGCAGCGCCTCTACGCTAAGTATCTCGCCCGTCAGCAAATTAACGGTAGGTTGATACTCCAGATAAAACTCCCCACGCCGTCTTGCCTGCCGCACCTCGTTAAGCATCTCCAGCGCGGCGGATGCATGCGCCAGGCTTTCGTTGTGAGCAAACCGTGTTGTGGAGTGGCCCTCTGCACGCGCCGCAATCAAAACTGCCTGCGCGAAACGCAACACCTCAACCGGCGTTTCATGTCCATCTGCAAGTAATGAAACCCCAATATTGGCTAGGCTTGAGTACTCACGCCCGTCGATCAGCACGGGTTTACACGCCATTGCCATCAGCTCATTGGCCATTTCAGAAATCGCGTTGTTGTCTTCACAGAACGGCGCGACAAACACATATTCGCCTTCACCAATGACCGATACCAGCTGCCCTGACTTGACTGCGCGACGAAACCGCTCGCTGATCATAAAAATAAAACGGTTATAGATGTGCTCGCCAAATGCGCAGCGCATGGCGCGCGCCTGGTTGAGATCGATCACAAATAGCGCACCGGTCAAAGGCCGCTCGCTGCGCATGGCGAATAAATACTCGAGAAACCAATCCAGCGAAATACGATTCGGCAGCTCAGAAACTGTATCAAAATCCAGCCCATGCGCTACCGTGGATTTCACTTTCTGAGCCGCTGGACGAAACGGGCTGCGATGCACCATGGCCAATACTGGGTTCATTGAATTCTCCTCATATGAGAGCACCAAGGATTCCTAGCCCGCCCGCTGCTCTGCTGGCGGGCGGCGGGATGGCAATGATATTGATATATGAAGCCCCTCACCGTTCATGGCGGCGTGATTGACCGCTTCTTCGGCACGGCACAGCAATGCATTTCCGGTCTCGCTGTCGCCATCAAAATATACCGCGCCGATATTGGCGCCTACCCTGATAAGACTGTCGGCCCGCTGAAATGGCCGTGCGAGTGCGCTCCGCAATTCATGGCAAATGGCTTCAAGCCGTCCGGCAAACTTGCTATCCTCGATCAGCACCGCAAATTCATCGTCGCCAAAATGCGACACTAAACCTGCGTGTCTGGCGCATAGTGTCAGCCGTTTTGAAAATTCGCACAACACCTCATCCGCCGCATCAAAGCCAAAGGTATGGCGAATATCGCGAAAATTTTTGATCTCTATCATCACGATCGCCATCACACTACGGCCAGACTGGTTTTGTTGCGCGCTGTTGAGCGCAGTAATTGCCGTTGATAGCCGTGACTCAAAATACCGACGATTGGGCAACTGTGTAACGAAATGATGGAAAGCTTGCTCCGTCAAAACGCGTTCGCGCTTCCGGCGTGCGGAGATGTCATTAATCAGCAAAACCAATTGCGGCAGCACATCACTCGATGACACCGTGGCCCTGACTTCGACCGGATAAGCGGTGCCGTTTCGGCGGGTGTGCAGCGCCTCGAACACAAATGAGGAACGTGCGCCCTGTCGGGCCGCTTTCATGAGCGCATCAAATTTCTCGAAGGGGTAGTCGCTGCTAATGCCATGCAGGCTGATTTTCTGTAGCTCTGATTGCGTATAACCCAGATTCTGTAGCGCCCCCTCGCTGGCGTATTGCACATGCAGTGATTCCGGATAGGTAACTAAAATTTCATCAAATGCCTGATTGAGCACACGGCTCAACTGTGTTGCCTCAGCAGTTGTCTTGCGGCTCTCAAGTAACGCACTCACGATCTGCCCTAAATCGCGCAAACCAGCGATCTGGGTGGGCGACATTTGACGCGGAACGGTATCTGCCACGCACAGTGTGCCCAAGGCATAACCCTGCGAGGTTAACAGCGGTACACCGAGATAGGCGCGAATATGCGGATCACCTGTCACCAAAGGGTTATTGGCAAAGTGCGGATCTTCATAAGCATCCAGTATTTCAAATACATTATTGCCGAGAATCGCGTGGGCACAAAAGGATACTTGGCGTGGCGTTTCAGCGGGCATTTTTGTACCGGCTTGCGACTTGAACCATTGACGGTCGCGATCAACCAGACTAATCAGTGCGATCGGGGTTTTGCACAGATGCATGGCCTGACGCGTGATGGCGTCATACACCTCCTCGGCAGGGGTGTCGAGCACACACAGCTCTTTCAGTGCTTGTTGCCGCGCGAGCTCATTGAGCGGGACCGGATAGTCGCATTCATTGGCGGCGACGGATGAAAATGGCGCATGACTTGGCTTATGTTGCATAGAGATTATTTATCTGGAGCAGAAATTTATAATGAATGAATTATTCAACAAGACTGCCGCTCAGCCCATCAGACAATAGGCGACTGTAGACGGTAGAAAACCCGAACAAGCCGCGCTGTATCCCCTAGAGATAAGAAGCGACGCAATAACTGTCATTCACGGCCGATCGGCATCAGCGCAGGCATCGTCATGTCCTGGGGTATTTAGCCAGCGCTTGCGGGGGAATTCCTGAGCTTGCACCTGCGTAAAGATGGCGTATTATCTAATTGCAATCATGGATTGTTGTAATGCGTATAGTCTGTTGTGGTGTCTGTTCTATTAAAAATACTGTTGTCCAATAATGTTGTTGCGCAATTTGCAGGAGTTGGCTTAAATGAGCTCGCCATATCGATTATTGATGGTCGAAGATTCAGCGGATGACGAAGAGTTATTGCTTCGCGTCCTCAAGTCGGCCGGCCTGAATTTCACGGCGCGGCGCGTCGAAATAGAAACCGATTATCTGGCCGCGATTCAAACAGATCGGCCGGATATTATTCTCTGTGATTATCACTTGCCCCGCTTCAGCGCCAAGCGTGCACTGGAGTTATTGGCGGCTAATCATTTCGATCTGCCCTTCATTGTCGTCTCCAATCATATTGGTGAGGATGCGGCCGTACAGGCCATGCAAAATGGTGCCAGCGATTACCTGATCAAAAACCGACTGGCTCGTTTACCCAATGCCATCGAGAGCGCCATCGAGCAACACCGAATTCGCCAGCAGCAGGCAGTGATCAAGCAACAGCTCAGCGATAGCGAGTCGATGAAACACAGCATTCTCAATTCACTGAGTACGCGCATTGCCGTTCTGGATGAAAATGGCTTGGTGCAGGCAGTCAACCAGACTTGGGAAAATTTTGCCCAGGCCCGCAAACAACAGCATGGCATCGTCTCTGGCGTGGGCGAAAATTATTTTGATACCCTCCATGCAGCACTGGACCTTGGCGATCACTCGGCGGCGGATGCGATCGAGGGCCTGCAGGCGGTCATCAAACGGGAACGCTTATTTTTTTCAATGGAGTATCAGTTGCTCGTCGGCAATCAATATCGCTGGTTCGTGATGCGCGCCATGCCCTTGGCCGGCAGCGCGAATGGGGCAGTGGTATCGCATGAGGACATATCCGACAGAATGCTGACCCATACCGCGCTTGAAAATGCCAATAAACGACTGAAGCTGGTGTCCAAGCGGGTTATCAGCATTCAGGAGGATGAGCGCCGCGCGATTTCGCGTGAATTGCATGACGATATCGGACAGTCGCTGGCCGCATTAAAAATGGTGATCTACCGATTGATGAAGCAGCCCAATCAGGAGGCCTCGCCACTGCTGGAAAATTGCCTGGCCATCACCGACACGACCATCGACAAGCTGCGCCGGTTATCGCACGACTTACGCCCACCACAGTTGGATCAGTTGGGGTTAGAAGATGCCATTCACTGGCTGGTAGAGAGTATTAGCTCTGCGACCGGAATCAAGATCGACTGCACGATTTCCGGATTGGACAAACGTCTATCGACCGAAATGGAAAGCGCCTGTTATCGCATCGTGCAGGAAGCCTTGAATAATGCCAGCCGACATGCCAAACCAACGCTGATTACCGTCACCATCAAGGCAACCCCTAATCTGATCAATTTGACTGTCCGCGATGATGGCAAAGGCTTTGATGCCGAAGCTGAAAGAGTGCGCGCGATGAAATCCGGCAGCATGGGCCTGATCAGCATGG
This sequence comes from Burkholderiales bacterium, assembly GCA_043773745.1. Classification (GTDB taxonomy): domain Bacteria; phylum Pseudomonadota; class Gammaproteobacteria; order Burkholderiales; family Usitatibacteraceae; genus UKL13-2. The sequence continues at coordinate 6,373 of JAYVEV010000056.1, forward strand.
ATGAGCGTGCGGAGCTAGCAGGTGGACGCGTTAAAGTACGCACCGACGTTGGCAAAGGCACCTCAATCCAGGCAACCTTTCCCCTGAAAAATGAGGCGAGCATCCCCGCGCCAGATAGTTTGGTGGACGCATGAAATCGATTCGCGTGTTGCTGGCAGATGACCATGAATTAGTACTGGCCGGCATTCGTTCGCTGCTCCAGGAAATAGAAGGCATACAGATTATTGCCGAAGCCCACAACGGCCGGGAAGCCGTTGCTTTGACGTTGGAGCATCGACCAGAATTAGTGGTCATGGATATTTCCATGCCGGAGCTGAATGGCATTGAAGCAACCATCCAGATCAAGGCGCAATTGCCGGCGACCCAGGTACTGATTCTGTCAATGCACACCACCGAGGATTTTGTGCGGCGGGCGATCAAGGCCGGCGCATCCGGCTACCTTATTAAAGACTCGGCACCATTGGATCTGAAACTCGCCATCGAAGCCATCGCTCGCGACGAGATATATCTTTCACCCCGCGTCTCGCGACACGTCGTCAGCGCCTTTCTGAATGGCAGCAGCGGAGAGCAGGCTGGAAAATCCCTCGATCAACTGACCCCCCGTCAACGTGAAATATTGCAACTGATTGCAGAGGGCAAGAGCACGAAAGCAATCGCCTTTCAGTTGGAAGTCAGCGTGAAAACCGTCGAAACGCATCGGGCAGCTCTGATGGATCGCCTCAAAATAAACGATGTCGCCGGCCTGGTACTTTATGCCGTCAGACACGGGCTGGTCAGTGTGGATCGCGCGCCCGACTGATCCTGAAAGTGCGGCGGCGAGTTCAGAGAATTCGCAGCAACGGGTTCCGCATTTCCTGATACCAGCATCGACCCCGCGCCTGTAGTCTTAAAGACAGAAGCTTGTTAACTGTCCCAAACTGACCCAAAGGCGCCGAACATGAACATAAAATCAGAAAATCACAGTCATTCTCCCAGCGACCGTGCCCATGCTGAACCATCACCGCTGACCGGCTTGCGCGATATGCTGGCTGACTGCTTTGCGGCAGAAATTAATGTGGCCATCCCGATCGTTTGCGAGATCCTCAGCGCCCAGCTTGCGCTGATAAACAGCGCGGATACCAAGACCGCTATGAGAGAATCCATCATCCGCCTGCTGATTGCCCGCGCCGGCATCGTGAGCGCGGTTGGCAAAGAAGTCAGAAACTGCTTTGATCAAAACCTCAACCCCTCGCTGGCCCGCTACAACAAGATGCCAGGTTTCTCGCTGGCATCGCTGACTCTCGCTGACAATACGCGTTCGGCTGTTGATCTTGCCCTGGAAAAATGTGCGAGCCGCCTGCGCGAGCAAAACGGCAGCGAGCTATCCGCGCTCAGCAGGCGTTTATCGGCGATGCTCGGCAAATCTCATCTGTCCGACAGCGAGAACCCCTTATTGCCTGCACATTTTTTACAATCATTGATCGTGGCATTGCGCAGCGCCAATCTCAACGACACGCAATTGCCGATCTGCCTTAAAGCCTTTGACCCGGTTCTGCTGAGCATTTCGACCGATCTTTACGTGCAGGCCAACACCATGCTGGCCGGCCACGGCCATCATGCCGAGATCACTATGGCGCAAGAAAATAAGGCCTGGCCAGTTTCATCGATACCGTCGGTCCGGCAGACCAAATACGCGGCCCCTAATGTTGCCGACCTGCTGGATCGTCTGCTCACGGGCTCTGGGGTATTGCAGGCCATGCGCGCACGACAACATGATCATGGATTTGCGTCGGCCTGATGTAGTACACCCGTAGTAATACATCCGTAAAACCTCGGCTGGCTTCAGGTATCGATCCCCAGACTTTTCGCCTCCGGCAGCGTGAAATAAAAGGTAGCGCCTTCATGCTCAACGCTTTCCGCCCATACCCGCCCGCCATGGCGCTCAACAATGCGTCTGACGATCGCCAGGCCCACGCCGGTGCCTTTGAATTCTTTTTCGGTATGGAGCCGTTGAAAAACCCCGAATAACTTGTCGATATAAGCCATATCAAAGCCGGCCCCGTTATCGCGCACATAGAATACCTGCTCGCTCTCGCCTCTTGCTGCTAGCTGACAGCCTATCTGTACCCGTGGCGATTCTTTTTTGGCTGAATATTTCAGCGCATTTGACATCAGATTGACCCATACCTGCCTGAGCAGCGAAATATCACCGTAGGTGACCGGCAACTCCCCTATCTCCACCTGGCGGCGGGCGGCCGGATAATCCGGCAACAGCGCGTCCAATACTTCATGAACCAGTTTTGCGGTATCGCAGGTTTGACCACGCAGCTCCTGACGGCTCATTTGCGAAAATGCCAGCAAATCATCAATCAGCAGGCCCATTTTCAGGGCGCCGCCTTGTATCCGCTCAAGGAAACGCTTGCCTTCGGGTGGCAGCAGGGGCGCATAGTCGGCCATCACCGCGCTGGAAAAACCCTCAATGGTTCTGAGTGGCGCGCGCAGGTCATGCGAGATCGAATATGAAAACGATTCTAGCTCTTTGTTGGCGATCTCGAGCTGCTCGGTGCGCTCCCGTACCCGCGCTTCCAGTTTAGTGTTGAGGGATTCAATTTCTTGTTGCGCCTGCACGCGCTCGGCGCGGATCTGGAGAGCAGTAATGCCAAATGCGAGATCATTGGCGAGTTCTTGCATCAGGTGCAATTCGTCGGCGGCTACGTCGCGAACTTCCGCGGTATAGAGCACGAAAATGCCGAAGACGCGTGCTTTATCCCTGAGTGGCAAGGTAATGACACCGACGTATCCCCGGTTGAGGGCCGCATCGACCCATGGCGCAAAATTCTCGGCGAGGCTGAAATCAGGCACCACTACAGCCTGCCCGGTGCGGATGGTGGCTCCTGCGGGGCCCCTGCCGAACTTCTCTTCCGCCGACCAGGTGAACGGCATTTCCTTGAGATAGCCCGCTTCGTGTCCTGCGTGCGCTTGGGGAATGATCTGTTTGCGCTCGTCATCCATGGCATAACCCACCCAGGCCATTTCATAACCGCCCGTGTGCACGGCAATTTCACAAATTTTATTGAGCAGCTCATGCTCCGTGGTGGCACGGACCAGTGCCTCATTACACTGGCTTAAAGTCTGCAAGGCACGGTTCATGCGCGCTAGCGTTTCTTCGGCAAGCTTGCGTTCATTGATATTGCGTTCGACAGACACCCAATGCGTGTATGACCCGGTCTCGTTGGCTATGGGCGCCATATCCAGTTCCATCCAAAACGCCTCTCCCGCCTTGGTGTAATTGATGAGTTCGGCTCGCACCGGTTGCCCTTTTTCCATGGTGGCACGAATATGGTGGAGCACATCCATTTGTGTTTTCGGCCCGTTTAAGAACCGCGGCGACCGGCCTATCACTTCTTCGCGGCTGTAGCCGGTGCGGCGGATGAACGCATTGTTGACATAAACGATGCGCGGCCCGGGCTCATCCAGCGGCTCGGCATCCGTGATGAGCACGATGTCGTTGAGGCGCGATATCGCCTCCTCCAGAAGCCGCAGCTGTGCCTGCGCTTCACGACTTTCGGTTATGTCGCGGAAATAAATGGCGAGTCCATTTGCGGAGGGATAAACGTTAACTGCGAGCCATAGGCTCGTAGGCTGATAAAGTGCCTCAAATCGCACTGGAAGATTTTCGTCAAACGCTTTTTTATAATGCTGGCGGAACACACTGTTGACCTGATTCGGAAACACATCAGCAATTTTCTTGCCCATCAGGTCAAGGCGGCTTAGTCCCATCAATCGTTCTGCCTGGCTGTTTACAAAGGTGTATTGCCAGTCACGGTCAATCGTGACAAACCCATCGCTGATACTCTCCAGCGTGTTGACTAGGCGACCCGCCAAAGCCTGCTCGCGCGCTTCGGCGTCTTTCCGCGTTGAAATATCCTGCAACGCGCCCTGTACGCGCAGGGTTCTGCCGGCCGCATTGCGGACTGCCTGTCCCATTACCCGCACCCAGATCTCGCGCCCCTTGGCAGTGACCATCGGTAGCTCGATATCATAAGGCGTCGCATTCACCACGCAGTCGCGAAACAGCTGGTTGAGAATCGCACGCGCCTCGGCGCGATAAAAATGCAGCCCTTCATCGAGATCCACCCAATGGCGCGGCGACATCTCATGAATGGCAAACACCTCGTCCGACCAGGTCATGGCAAGGCTGGGCAACTCAATTTGCCATGCACCCATGCGGCCAATGTGCGAGGCCATATCAAGAAACCCCTGACTTCTCTGCAATTGCTCCTCGGCCGCTTTTTGCCTTGTCATATCTTCTGTCACCGCCACCAGCGTCATGATCTGGCCGCTCTCGTTTCGCTGTGGAGAAACGCTCACCCGCGCCCATACGGGCCTGCCACCCTTGGCCAGATACCGCTTCTCCATCACATAATGGTCGGTTTTTCCGGTTAATAAATCCTCAATTAGCTCCGCGTTACGCGCCCGGTCGTCTTCATGTGTCAGCAACAGAGAATTCATCCCCTCCAGTTCAGTCCGGCTATAATCGATCATGCTGCCGAAGGCGTCATTCACCTGCAGTAATTTGCCATCAACAGTGGCAATATCGATTCCTGTTGCCGCATCAAAAAACACCGAGCGAAAGCGCTCTTCGCTGGAGCGAAGTTGTTGTTCGTTTCTATCACGCTCGACCGCGATGCAGACTATGGATGCGATACGCGGGACAAATATAAGGTCACTTATTTGGGGAGCACGCGGCTCGCGGTAGTACACCGCAAAGGTCGCCAGCACTTCATCGGCGTAATGCAGGACAGGTATCGACCAGCAGGCGCGCAGACCGTGCTCATGGGCCAATTCACGGTAGTCATTCCACAGAGGTTCGTCAGCAATATCGGCGACAATCACAGCTTCCCGTCGATACGCTGCGGTGCCGCATGAGCCCGCATTGGGGCCAATGGCTAGACCATCAATTGCCTGGTTATAGGCCGCGGGAAGACTGGGGCCGGCGCCATGCTGCAGGTGCATCCCGTCCATATCCATGAGGTGGATTGAAACCATCGCGCCGGGAAGAATGCTCTCAACCCCCAGCGCAATTTTTTCAAGCACACTTGGCAGTGGCTGCCCGCCTAAAATCGCCTCAAGCACCTGCGCTTCCAAGGCCGCAATGCGCTCGTTCGTGACGCGGTCGGTCACATCGTTGGCCAATACCAGGCGGGCGGTCAGGCCATCAAAATCCAGATCGCAGGCAGTAATATCAGCATCAATACAGGAGCCGTCCTTTTTTATATGCTGCCAGATACCGGAATGACGAACCGACCCGGATTCCTTTATCACCTCCGCGCGCAGGGCTTCGCTCAGACCCGACCGGCTCAAATCGGCTATCGTCATGGACAGGAACTCTTCCGCGGAATAACCGTAGTGCTGAACCGCCGCGTCATTCACCGCCAGGAAGCGCAGTGACTGAGGGCTGAACACCCACATCGGTAGCGGGTTGCACTCAAACAGCAGGCGATAACGCTCTTCGCTGGAACGCAGAATTTGTTCTGTCCGTTTGCGCTCAGTAATATCCTGCACTGTTCCCGAAAGTTTGATCGGGTTGCCATCGGCATCAACATGCCGCTCGCCCAATCCATGTACCCAGCGGATTTCACCCGCGTCAGTGACCACCCGATGTTCAATATCGAGCAGCGCATTGCCAGCCATCACCCGGCTGATCAAGGCATCAAAATGTTTGCGGTCCTCCGGCAGGATGCGCTGCAAAAAACCCTCGTAGGTGGCCGCAAAGGTTTCCGGGCTGGCGCCGAAAATATTGTAGACCTCGTTGGACCACCACACCTCGCTGGTCACAATATTGAATTCCCAGTTGCCGATGCGTCCGATGCGCTGCGCGTCCAGCAATCGATCCTGGGTAGAACGCAGCGCGCGCTCATTGCCATCGCGCTCTGCTTCCCTGGCCTTGAGGATTTTGGCCATTTTTTTGAAGGCGAGGAACAGCCCCAGCATTTCATCATGGGGCACCGCCTTCTGCGATGATCCAATGGTATCGGCACCAGCAAGATCATTGACCTGTTGCAACAGTTGCAGGGCGGGCGTAACAATTGTTCTGTTGCCCATCCATCTTGCCCACCATACCCCCAATCCCGCGACGAGCGCCACAATGACCAGCTCCAGCAGCAGCTCACGTTTGAGCGGTGCGAGCACATCATCGCGGGCAATGCTGGCGATGGCATAGATGCCGGGCAGCATGCCGCCGTTGACGGCGGCCAATGCATAGAGGCGTTCATGTCCGTCAGCATCAGACGCTTCGAAGACCTCTGTCGGGCGCGACTTGATGGCCTTGTGCAGTGCCGGATACGGATACGGCTTGCCGATTAAGTCCCGCTGTGAACGGTCGGCGCCGATCACGATGCCGTTCCGGTCGGTGATCATCAGACTCACATGGGGCGGAACGGCAAATTCACCGGCGAGCGCCAACTTCTTCAAATCGATCGCCGCGAACGCAACCCCTTTCAAGATATTTTTATTATCGTAGAGCGGCGCGCCAAACGTAATAGAGGCGCGCCCCGTTGCACGACCGACAACATAGTCACCGATAACAAAGGTTTTTGTCGCCAGCACCTCTTTGAAATACTGCCGGTCCCCCGCATAATGCGAATTCGCCATATCTACGGCGTGGCATGAAAGGTTGCCGTCCAGATCGAGGACGCCCAAATTCGCATAGACGGAATACTTGCTGCGCAGATGGCGAAAAAAATCTATGCACAGAGATGTATCGTTGCCTCTGGCGGACGGCGCGCTGGTGATGGCATCCAGCAACTGGCGTGCGCCTTCAACCATGCGCGCTTGACTGAGCGCCGCCAACTTCGTGACCACCAGCAAATTCTCACTGGCCCGGACCAGGTTTTGCTGCTGATCGCGTATCGCGTTGTAGGCAACGAGCCCGAACATCGGCAGCATGGCGACCAGCACCAGCAGGGTCAGGCGAGTGCGCAGGCTGATATTCAACATTGTCCCTCCGCGTGCTTGCTTGCTTTTGATGAAATGCTGCGCGAATATTTCACATCATCATGATGCACGTCGCGCCTGTTACTGCAGGTCATTCGTTCAGAAAAGACTAAATTTTTACTAGCATACGCCTCAAGACACAAGATGCCACATTCATGTCCGGATTTATATTGCATAGTCGTTGCATAGAAAAAGTGAACGAGCGGTTCGCCTCTGCATTCGTTACGCGATTTGTACCATCCCTTATATTATTTTCAGCCACTAAAACAGAATTAAATCTTAGTTGAGATCGACTATTGCACGCCCGATTAATTGGGTTCATAGTATTTTTATGACATCGCTGATATGCGCTGAACAAGCATTGCCCCAGTATCCACAACTTAACCGCCATCTGTCCAGAAAAAAATAGTTATGGAAAATCGCAGCCCCTCTGCCGAGAGCGCCATGCCAGGCTCACCGTCTATGGCAACCCTGCTGGAAAGCATCAGCGAAGCTTTCGTCGCGCTGGACAGGGACTGGTGCTACACCTATGTAAACACGAAGGCGGGGCAGCTTCTCCAGCGGCAGCCTGATGACTTGCTGGGCAAGCATATCTGGGCCGAATTTCCCGATAGCGTGGGGCAGCCGTTTTACCATGCCTGCCATCGCGCGCTGGCCGATCAGGTGGCTATTGAAATCGAAGAATGCCATCCACCCAGCGACCGCTGGTTTGAAAATCGTATCTGCCCCACCCCGGACGGTGTGTCGATTTTTTTCCACGACATCGCAGCTCGAAAACGCGCCGAAGCGCTGGCCAACGGCCAATATCAGATACTGGAAATGATTGCGGCCGGCGCGCCGCTGGACAAGACGCTGGATACGCTGCTTCATTTAATCGAGCAGCAATCGCCAGATATGCTGTGCTCGATCCTGCTACTGGCCGAGGATGGCATTCATGTGCAGGTTGGCGCAGCGCCCAGTCTGCCTGCCGCCTACAACCAGGCCGTTGCGGGCCAGCCAATCGGTCCACGGGCTGGGTCCTGCGGCGCCGCAGCCTATTTTCGCGAGACCGTCATTGTCGAGGACATCGCTGCTGATCCACGCTGGGATGATTATCGCGACGTGGCCTTGCAACATGGCTTGCGCGCCTGCTGGTCCACACCGATTTTCGATGCCGCACAGCGCGTGCTCGGTAGTTTTGCAATTTATAACCGTCAGCCGTGCGGCCCTACCGCTGTGCACCAGCGGCTCGTCGAAATTGCCACATATATAGCGGCCGTGGCCATCAGCCGCGCGCGCGATGAAGCCGCGTTGCGCACGAGCTATAGCCTGCTTGAAGCTACCCATGCCATCGCAAAGCTGGGTGGTTGGGAACTGGATCTGGCCACCCGTTCGCTAACCTGGACCGCTGAAATTTATCATATGCACGAAACATCGCCGGAAGAATTCAAGCCCACGATAGATGAGGGCATCAAATATTTTCTGCCTGAGTCGCAAAAGATTATTTCTGCTGCCATGCAGGCGGCGATTGAGCATGGCCAAGGCTACGATCTGGAGCTGGAAAAATTCACCCTGAAGGGCCGCAAGTTTGACGTCCGCACAACCTGCATGGTGACCTTGCATGACGGAAAGCCAGTAAAGCTCACCGGCATCATGCAGGATATCACCGAGCGCAAGCAGATCGAGCAGGTGCTACGCACCAGCGAAGCACTGAAAGGCGCCATTCTCGGCGCATCGCTGGATTGCATCATCACCATGAACCACGAAGGAAATATCGTTGAATTCAATCCGGCTGCAGAGCGCACGTTTGGCTTTACCCGTGCCGAAGTGATCGGCAAGTCGATGGATGCATTAATCATTCCGCCTTCATTGCGCGAACAGCACCGGCGCGGACTGGCGCGCTATCTGGCCACGGGTGATGGCCCGATTCTGGGCAAGCGGTTTGAAATGCAGGCGCTCCGTGCGGATGGGACTGAATTTCCTATTGAACTCGCGGTCGCCCGGGTCAGCCAGGCTGAATTTCCCCTGTTCACGGGTTTCGTCCGCGATATCACCGAACGCAAACAGGCTGAAACCAAACTCACCGCCAGCGAAAACCGCCTTCGCAACATCATTGACAATGAGCCAGAGTGCGTCAAGCTACTCGCGGCTGATGGCGCATTGTTGGAAATGAACGCGGCTGGTTTGCGTATGCTGGAAGCTGACAGTTTTGAGCAAGTCAAAGGACACAGCGTATCCCGCATCGTTGCAGAGGAAGATCGCGCCGCATTCGAAGCGCTGACCAAAAAAATCTTTGCGGGTGAGTCTGGCAATCTGGAGTTCCAGATCATTGGCCTGAAAGGCACACAGCGTTGGCTCGAAACCCACGCCAGCCCGATGCGCGATGCTTCCGGAAAAATTACCGCCTTGCTCGGCATCACCCGCGATATTACTGAACGCAAAAAATTTGACTCCACTCGAGAAGCGTTGGAAGCACAGTTGCGGGAAGCACAAAAAATGGAGGCGCTGGGCACCCTGGCCGGCGGCATTGCGCATGATTTCAATAATATTCTAGGCGCCATCATGGGCAATATCGCGCTGGCACGCGAGGAATTGGGTGAATCTCATGCGGCCAGCGCGCATCTGCATGAAATTGCCAAAGCCGGGCAGCGTGCCACCTCACTGGTTGAACAAATTCTCGCCTTTAGCCGCAAGCAAACCCAAGAACTCACTATTCAACCGCTGCAACCATTGCTGGCAGAGGCCGTCGGCCTGTTGCGCGCAACCATACCGACATCGGTGCGCATTGAGACGGAAATTACCAAAGCGCCCATTTATGCGCGCGCCAACGCCACCCAGATCTCGCAGGTGCTGATCAATCTGATCACCAATGCCTGGCATGCCTTGCCCGACGGCAAAGGGCTGATCAGCCTCGCATTGGACGAGGTGGAGCTTGATGGCCTGCCCCTGCTTAATACCGAGGATTTGCCGCCTGGCCGCTATGTGCGCATCCGCGTGCGTGACAACGGTTATGGCATGGATCCCGCAACCCAGACGCGGATATTTGAACCCTTCTTCACCACCAAACCGGTTGGCACGGCCACGGGCCTTGGCCTCGCGGTGGTACACGGCCTCGTCACAGCGCACCACGGCACCATCACCCTGACGAGCGCGTTAGGCGAAGGCAGTTTGTTTGAGGTGCTGCTGCCTGCCACTGTTGCGCCTGTCTCAATCTTAACAACCAAGACAGCGGCCCTGCCGGTGCTGAACGGAGAAGGCAGACATGTGCTATATCTGGATGACGACTCTGCCATGGTGCTGCTGGTAACTCGCCTACTGAACAAGCGAGGCTTCAAGGTCAGTGGTTTTGAAGTTGCCGCAGACGCTATTACAGCGGTACGTGCAGCACCGGACAGTTTCGATTTAGTGGTCACCGATTTCAATATGCCGAAAGCATCAGGATTAGATGTCGCGCGCACCATCGCAGAAATTAAACCAGCGTTACCAGTGGTCATCATCTCGGGTTATATCACTGACTCACTGCGCTCAAGTGCGCGCCAGGCTGGCGTACACCATCTCGTGCAGAAAGCCAATTCGGTCGAGGAGCTAACTGAGGCGCTCAGCAAGATAATAGCGCTGGAGGATGTCTGAAATCATCAAATTTTTCTCTGAACAGTGCGCAAGGACGCGGTGTTAACTGCGACAGCATCTTTAAGCGCGGATCAGAAAAAACGACAGGGATTCTCAGGTTTTTGGCAGTACCTATCCTGAATACAAAGCCTAGTATGTTATTCATGTAAGACCGGTTTGAGGACCATTGCCACCATCAGGCAAAAAAAACAGATTCGGTCTTATTGATGAATATCAACTTTGAATGTTGAATCTGGAAGGAACGATCATGGCCACTACCTTTTTGTCTGCACTGAACCCCACGCTATTGCCCGGCGTTCGCGACCATCTCGCCCAAACATTTGCCACCAAAATTGGCGCGGTCATACCAGAAATTAGCGAATTCATTGAATTCGAAGCCGGAGCGTGCTCAGGTCGCGCCGAGAAGCGCTGCTTCGAGCAAGCAGCCGCTGCCCTGCTGGCACAACGCACACAAGTTCAGGCTACGATCAAGCGTGAATTTACGGATCGGTTTGATGCGCGACTCAATCCGGTCGTAGACAACAAAAATAAAACGGGTCGTTTCAAACTCGACACCTTATCGCTGGTTCCGGATGATCAGATGAATGCTGAAATTGCCGTCAACCATTGCGCATCCCGTCTCAAAGAGCAGAGTGAGTATGAACTATATGCCTTGACACGCCGGTTTGAGATTTTGCTAGGACGCGAGCATATTGATGATGAAGATAATCCGGTATCAACACGTATGGTTGTCCGTGCGCTGATGCAGGCCATCGAATCTCTGGCCAGTGATGCCGCCGTGAAACTAGCCATATTCAAGGCTTTTGGTCCGATCTTGCTCGACCTGGTACCCGAGCTCTATGCCGCGGGTAGCGAATTCCTGACCCAAGGCGGCATCGACATCGATATGGATGATCGCTATGGCCAGCCGATCATTCGTCCCGCCAGCCGCTCTTTTTCCGATTTGCCGCAACCCGCATTTGCCGTCCTGACTGCGCCCGAAAGCGAAGCCATCAGCCTGTTGAAAAAAATGCTGATCTTAGGCGAAACGGACAATCATGACGACAAGGCGATTAGCGGGCCCTTGCCCGCTAACCTGAGTGATCGGCGCGCCCTCCTCGAGGCGGTTCAACAGCAGGCCAGCAGCCATAGCACCCCCAACAGTGATGGCCGCGCCTTGCATCAGACTCGCCAGCAGCTGCGCGATAAAATGAACTTCGACGGCGCCGTTATTGCCGACTTGGTGACGGTCATGTTTGATCGTCTTGCCATTGATGCGCGCATTACCAATGCCTTAAAACCCAGCGTGCTGCGCCTGCAGCTGCCGGTGCTGGAGGTTGCTTTGCAGGATCAAGGTTTGTTCACCGACAGCAACCATCCGGTGCTTGGTTTCATCGACTTGATTGCGGACTTCGGCATGACCATGGGTATGCATGAACACGCCGCACCAATTGCGCAGTCTGTCGCGAAAATTGTGGACGATTTGGTGGCGGACCGGACCAATCGCGTTGCCGCGTTCAAGCTCGCCTTCCGGAAAATCGACGACCTTTTTTATCATCATGAAGAAGCGGCATTGCAGTGTGATGAGGAGGTACTGGGTTTGCATCGGTCCGAAGCCCAGGATCAGGCCCGCAAGATGGCCCATCAGGAAATATCGAAAAAATTACGCGGTCGTCCTGTGCCTCCTGCCCTGATTGAGTTCATCCAAAATGCCTGGTGCGATGTGCTTATCCGTGATTATTTAGACGGTGGCAGAAAAGGTTTATCTTGGCGGCTTGGAACGGCCACCTTGGATGAGCTATTGAAGAGTATCGAACCCGGCATGACGCCTGATGATCGCTCAAACCGCGCACGCATGCTGCCTTCCTTGGTTGAGTTGTTACGCGAAGGCGTTCAGCGTGCAAACGTCAATATGGCACCGTTCGAAAATTTCTTTGCAGACCTTCAGCATGTCCATGAAAATGCCGTGCGGGGATTGCATTCGGCGGGCATTGAAGCTGCACGATTGGCCAATGACAACGGCAGCATGTCCGATCAACCGGACTCAGCTCTTTCACCCAGTGCCATGCTGGCCGAGATGGGACTGTGCTGCGGAGAATGGCTCGAACTGCACGAGAGCGGACAGATTCAGCGCTGGCGACTCGCGTGGATGACGCCTATAAAAGGCAGCTGCGTGTTGAAACACTATGAATCACGCGCGACTCGCACCATGGAATTGGTGGAACTGAAAAAGCGCGTGGTGAATGGCTCGGCGATTATTGTAAAGGGCGCCGGACTAACGGCGTCAGTCATTGATGAAGCGTTTATCGTCATTGCCCGCAAAGCGCGCCGCGAAATCGTCAAAGCCCCTCCAAACGAAGCCGCTTTAAGCTATCCCGCGAGCTTGATCAGCGCACTCACGCAAGACGGGACCCGCGCACCATAAGCCTAAATTCCAATCTCAGGGGCGCTGTAGACTGGTTATCCAAGACCAGCTTGCAGCGCCCCTTTTCTTTGTCAGCACGATTTAAATGGCAGGCTGACTTAATTTTGCAGACGGCGTATACTTTTGTAAGTAATGCTTTAATGTTGCAACGCTAGGGGTCCTGACAACTTTATTTTTATAGTTGCCGGGTGAGAAAAACCCTCCTACCTGATCTGGATAATGCCAGCGAAGGGAAGCTTTCAGAACCGCGTTTTCTTGTTCCTACTTGCTCTTGCTGGTAATAACACGCTGTTTCTGAGGTTCCTTCGCTATTTGAATATATGCAAAGGAACGCCGCAATGAATGCCCATCCCCAATTTCTCGCCGCCACCGCACAGGTGGACGAAGCCGCTATCCAGCCGCTGCCGAACTCCCGCAAAATTTACATTCAAGGATCGCGCCCGGACATTCGCGTGCCAATGCGCGAGATCAGCCAAGCGGATACACCGGCCTCATTCGGTGCCGAAAAAAATCCGCCGATTTATGTTTATGACACCTCCGGCGCTTACACCGAGCCGGGTGCCAGGATCGACATCCGCTCTGGCCTGACCGCGCCGCGCTTGCCGTGGATACTGGAGCGCAACGACACCGAGGAATTGCCCGGGCCCAGCTCGCAGTACGGCATTGAACGCCTGAACGATCCCAAGCTGGCTGAATTGCGTTTTAATCTTCACCGCAAGCCGCGCCGCGCTAAAGCGGGTAAAAATGTTTCGCAAATGCACTATGCACGTCAGGGCATCATTACACCCGAAATGGAATTCATCGCCATACGCGAGAACATGTGCCGTCGCGAATATCTGGAACAGCTGAAATCATCTGGCCCTATGGGTAACAAGCTGGCAGAGCTGATGGGACGCCAGCATCCGGGCCAATCGTTCGGGGCATCCATTCCAGCTGAAATCACACCGGAATTCGTCCGTGAAGAAGTCGCCCGTGGTCGCGCCATTATTCCTGCCAATATCAACCATCCTGAAATTGAGCCGATGATCATTGGCCGCAATTTTTTGGTCAAGATCAACGCCAATATCGGTAATTCAGCCGTCACTTCATCGATTGGCGAGGAAGTTGAAAAAATGACCTGGGCGATTCGCTGGGGCGGCGATAACGTGATGGATCTTTCGACTGGTAAACACATTCACGAAACCCGCGAATGGATCATTCGCAATTCGCCGGTGCCAATCGGCACCGTGCCGATTTATCAGGCGCTGGAAAAAGTGAACGGCAAAGCTGAAGACCTGACATGGGAAATCTACCGCGACACACTCATCGAGCAGGCCGAGCAGGGTGTCGATTACTTCACCATTCATGCGGGCGTCCTGCTTCGCTATGTGCCGATGACGGCCAAACGCATGACCGGCATTGTCTCGCGCGGCGGCTCGATCATGGCCAAGTGGTGTCTTGCACATCACAAAGAGTCGTTCTTGTATACGCACTTTGAAGATATTTGCGACATCATGAAAGCCTATGATGTGTCGTTCTCCCTGGGCGATGGCCTGCGCCCGGGTTCGATTTACGATGCCAATGATGAAGCACAACTCGGCGAATTGAAAACCCTGGGGGAGTTAACCCAGGTTGCCTGGAAGCACGATGTGCAAGTGATGATTGAAGGTCCCGGCCATGTGCCGATGCACCTCATTAAAGAAAACATGGATCTGCAACTGGAACAATGCGGCGAAGCACCGTTCTACACGCTTGGACCATTGACCACCGACATCGCGCCCGGCTACGACCACATCACCTCCGGTATTGGCGCCGCGATGATTGGCTGGTATGGCACCGCCATGCTGTGCTACGTCACGCCGAAGGAACAGCTGGGCTTGCCTAACAAGGCTGATGTGAAAGACGGCATCATCACCTACAAAATTGCCGCGCATGCGGCTGATCTTGCCAAAGGACATCCGGGCGCACAAATTCGCGACAATGCGCTGTCAAAAGCGCGCTTCGAGTTCCGCTGGGAAGATCAATTCAATATTGGTCTTGACCCCGACAAGGCGCGTGAATTCCATGATGAGACCTTGCCCAAGGATTCTGCCAAGGTGGCGCATTTTTGCTCGATGTGCGGGCCGCATTTCTGTTCGATGAAAATCACGCAGGAGGTGCGCGACTATGCCGCCAAGCAAGGGATTTCTGAGGTTGCCGCGATCAAACAAGGCATGGAATTCAAGGCCGTCGAATTCATCAAAAGCGGCGCGGAAATTTATCGCAAGCAGTAATGCGATGATGGAGATTGAGTTAAACGGTGCGCCGCATCGCATTAGCGAAAACCAGCAGCTTCAGGAGCTGATTGTGTCATTGGCATTAACCAATCAAATGCTGGCGGTGGCGGTTAATCGAGAAGTGGTACCACGTCCAAAGTGGCCGCACACGGTGCTGCAGGTTGGTGATCGGGTTGACATCGTGCGCGCCATCGGTGGCGGCTGAGTGCATGCCATATTTTGTTACGCGAAAAGAATTGATGACGGGGCCATAAATGAGTCTGGATGATAGCCGCATGAACACATCACACAAGGAAGGTTTAACCATCGCCGGTAAAACCTATCGTTCGCGCCTGCTTGTTGGCAGCGGTAAATATCGCGATCTTGAGCAAACTCGTGAGGCCACTGAGGCCAGCGGTGCCGAGATCATTACGGTCGCGATTCGGCGCGTCAATATTGGTCAGGATCCGCATGCCCCCAACCTGCTCGACGCGGTGCCGCCATCGAAATACACCGTCCTCCCGAATACGGCTGGCTGCTATAACGCGAAAGATGCGGTGTACACGCTGCAACTGGCGCGCGAATTATTGAGCGGCCACAAACTGGTCAAGCTCGAAGTGCTGGGGGATGAAAAAACCCTGTTCCCCAATATGCCCGAAACCCTGAAAGCCGCCGAGATACTGGTGCGGGACGGGTTCGATGTGATGGTGTACTGCAGTGATGACCCCATCCAGGCCAAGATGCTGGAAGAAATCGGTTGTGTTGCGGTCATGCCGCTGGCTTCCCTCATTGGTTCCGGTATGGGCATCCTCAATCCGTGGAATCTATCACTCATTATCGAGGCCGCAAAAGTGCCGGTGCTGGTCGATGCGGGTGTTGGCACCGCGTCCGACGCGGCGATCGCGATGGAACTAGGTTGTGACGGCGTGCTGATGAATACCGCCATTGCCGGTGCGCGTGATCCAATACTGATGGCGCATGCGATGCGCCTAGCTGTGGAGGCTGGTCGCGCCGCTTATTTGGCCGGACGCATTCCTAAAAAATTCGCTGCCTCACCCTCCTCACCCATGGCGGGTTGCGCTGCGTGACCAAGCCGAGTGTGCTGGTGTTTGCCGGCTCTGACCCCAGTGGCGGTGCCGGTATTCAAGCCGATATTCAATCCATCTCAGCGATGGGCGCGCACCCCTTGCCGATCATCACCGCGCTGACAGTTCAGGACAATAATCGTGTGTATGCGGTGCATCCAGTTGCCACGATGCTGGTGCGACAGCAAGCGCAAGCGCTGATCAACAAGATCAAGATTTCCGCCGTCAAGATCGGTGTCGTCGGCAATCGCGCTAACGCCGAAACAATTGCCGAGATCGTCAAAGAACTGCGCCTGCACCAACCGCAGTTGCCGGTGGTGCTGGATCCGGTGCTCGCGAGTGGTCACGGCGATGCGCTCGCGGTTGAAAATGCACTAGATGCCATCGCACCGCTGCTATCACTGGCGACGCTGATTACGCCGAACTTGCCCGAAGCAGCCGCGCTATGTGGTGACATCCCGCAGCCCGATTTACAGGCAGCCGCTTTATTGCGTCGCGGCTGCCAGCATGTGTTGATCAAGGGTGGGCATAGTACCGATGCGGCTATCGTGAACCGCTGGTTTACCCAAGGCGATTCACGCACCTGGAATTGGCCCCGCCTACCCGGCGCATTTCACGGCACCGGCTGTACACTTGCCGCGGCGATTGCGGCCTTGTTGGCAAAAAATGAATATGGGAACAATATGGTTGAAGCCATTGAGGCCGCGCAGGCGTATTGCCATCAATCATTAATATCATCGTATGCAATTGCAGACGGACAACGTATTCCGAATCGCTCAGCGTTATTTTTGAAGGAACTTGCATGAAGGGCCTATATTTGGTCACGCCCGACTGGGACGACACCGCAAAGCTGGTTGCCACCACCGAGCTGGCGTTGCATGGTGGCACGTCACTGGTTCAATATCGGCACAAGAGCGCGAGCGCTGAACTGCGCCAGGAGCAGGCTGCACAACTACTGGCGTTATGCCGCCGTTATCAGCGGCCCCTCATCATTAACGATTATGTCGAGTTGTGTCAGGCACTCGATGCAGACGGCGTGCATGTCGGCAGCACCGATGCATCGGTAGCGCAGGTACGTGCGGCGTTAGGGCCAAGCAAGATAGTCGGCGCGTCCTGCTATGGCAGCATGGAGTTGGCACGTACTGCATACCAAACAGGGGCAAGCTATGTTGCGTTTGGCGGGTTTTACCCTTCTCGTGTAAAAAAATATCCCGTCACCACATCGGCCGAAATCATTGCGCAATCAAAGGCAGAAATTGCCTTACCGATTGTCGTAATCGGCGGCATGACACCGGATAATGCAACCCCTCTGGTGGCTGCAGGGGCTGACATGGTGGCAGCGATCAGCAGCGTTTATTTGGCCGACAATCCAGGCGCAGCGGCCAGTGACTTCACTCGCCTATTTGAGTAGGTAAGCTGCTTGCGTCAAGGCGGCCCGCGGGCTTTGCCTGCCCCCCAGCTTCACGCATCTCGTCCATGGCATCAAGCATCTGTTGGGGGTCTGTAGCCTGCTTTAATGCTTCCGCTTCAGGATCGTGCCGATCCTTGACCATAGGAAGATCATGCCTTAACTCTTCTATCAAATGGATAAGCTTGGTCGTCTTCTGCTCCGTCAAGAGATGCAGCTGCAGCTCAAGATGCGCGCGCTGCTCTTCAAAAAGAGCTAGTCTGTTTTGCTTAATCAAGACCACTATTGTCATCAACAATGCGGCGAGACCAACGACCCCAACCAGCCAAAAGAACGGCGGCGGATCAAATTGCGGTAAATTCAATTGATGAGCCCAGACATTGACGAGTATCCAGAGCACGACAAACACAAAAATCAAGCCCAGAAAAATGGGGCGCCCGATAAAATCACTCACGACTTCAACTAGCCGTTGTGAACCACTAACCTTTTCTTCCTCGCGTTTATAGAATTCAAGGATAGTCTCGATATTGTGACTAATCGGTTCACTCACCAAATCAGCTGGATTATTCTCCCCTGAAGGAACGTGCTGCGGAACATGATTTTTAATGCTCATCAAATTCTCCGGGTCCATGATTTATTAACGGCCAACGTCAAGACGATTGTGAGAATTGCGGTGTAAAAATGTACCACTGAAGTGCGCTGAATTTCGTAAGAAACGCGGAATAAAAGTGTACCAGTCCAAGCCTTTATTCTTTTGCCTATTCAGGCAAAAAAAAACCGCCTGCATCTGCAAGCGGTTGATTTACTGGCGTCCCCAACCGGATTCGAACCGGTGTTATCGCCGTGAAAGGGCGGTGTCCTAGGCCTCTAGACGATGGGGACTAATACTGGTTACTACATTACTGCTAATTCTGTGGTGGAGATAAGCAGGATCGAACTGCTGACCTCTTGCATGCCATGCAAGCGCTCTCCCAGCTGAGCTATACCCCCACATGGAGAGGCGGATTATAGCCGTTGGTACTGGTTTTGCCAAGCTCGATGTTAATTTTTATGGATTTATAGCGTTATCGCCCACGTGTTTCATTGCGGGCTAGCTGAGAAGCCTCGCTATGGCTTCATTACGGCCTAGCACTTCCATGATGGCGTCGATCGCCGGGGTTTGAGTTTGGCCCGTTAGCAAAATCCGGAGTGGCATCATGAGCTGGGGCATTTTTAGGCCGTGCTTGGTGGCTTGCGCTTTCACCACGGCGCCTATTTCTGCTTTTACCCAATTGATCGTTGGTAGCGCTGCTATTAATTCCGTCAAGGCTGGCCTAGCAGCGTCGGCAAGGTGCTGCGCGAGCAGTGCTGAGTCAACCTGCGGACGCGCATAAAAATAATGTGCCGCTGCGGCCATCTCGACCAGAGTAGGTGTGCGCTCACGGAGCAATTCAGCCACTTTTGCAATCGCCGGGCCGCCGGCAGCGGTGAGACCTGCCTTGATCAAAAATGGTGCGAGCATTTCGGCCAGAATGGCCGGATCGGTACGCCTAATATATTCGTGATTCAACCACTTTAGTTTTTCCGTATTGAATTGGGCTGGCGATGGGGTGATGTGGTCGAGATCAAACCATTCGCAAAATTGCTGTGTGGAAAAAATTTCTTCGTTCCCATGTGACCAGCCCAGCCGCGCCAGGTAGTTCACCACCGCATTGCGCAAAAAACCTTCTTCGGGGTATTGCATCACGCTCACTGCACCGTGGCGTTTCGACAGTTTTTGACCATCGTCGCCCAAAATCATTGATACATGCGCGTAATCGGGCAAGGTCGCGCCGAGGGCTTTGAGCACATTGATCTGGCGCGGGGTATTGTTGACATGATCGTCGCCGCGGATAACGTGCGTAATTCGCATATCCCAATCATCGACGCAGACACAAAAATTATAAGTCGGCGTGCCGTCCGAGCGGGCAATCACAAAATCATCCAGCTCACCGTTATCAAATTCGATACGACCTTTCACGCGGTCATCCCAAGCGACTACCCCATCAAGGGGATTTTTGAAACGCATCGCAGGCTTAATGCCTGCGGGAATGACGGGTAAGATCTTGCCAGTCTCAGGACGCCAACGGCCATCGTAACGCGGCTTTTGATGATTCGCGCGCTGTGCTTCACGCATTGCGTCCAGCTCTTCGGGCGTGCAATAGCAAGCGTAAACGCTGCCTTCTGCGAGCATTTTCTGGATGACTTCTTTGTAGCGATCCATGCGCTGCATTTGATAGAACGGGCCTTCGTCGTGATCAAGCCCCAACCATTTCATGCCTTCCAGAATGGCCTGCACCGCTTCGGGCGTGGAACGCTCCACATCAGTGTCTTCAATACGCAGAATAAACGTACCCTTGAAGCGGCGCGCATAGGCCCAGGCGAACAGCGCGGTACGACCACCGCCGATATGCAAAAAGCCAGTCGGACTGGGGGCGAAGCGTGTTCGGACTTCCGGGGCGGCATTATTGTTTACGTCTACAACTGCATTCATTGAATACGACCTTTACATTTTCGGCAGAGTAACGCCCTTCTGCCCCTGATATTTGCCGCCGCGATCCTTATATGAGGTTTCGCACACCTCATCGCTCTCAAAAAACAGTACCTGCGCCACCCCTTCGTTCGCATAAATTTTGGCGGGCAGCGGCGTGGTGTTGGAAAACTCCAGCGTCACATAGCCTTCCCATTCCGGCTCGAATGGTGTGACATTCACAATAATGCCGCAGCGCGCGTAAGTGGATTTGCCAAGACAAATAGTCAAGACATTGCGGGGAATGCGGAAATACTCGACCGTACGCGCGAGCGCAAATGAATTCGGCGGGATGATGCAAAAATCGTTTTTGATATCAACAAACGATTTATCGTCGAAATTCTTCGGGTCGATTACCGTGGAATTAATATTCGTAAACAACTTGAATTCATTCGAGCAGCGGATGTCGTAGCCGTAGCTTGAGGTGCCGTAGCTGACAATACGCTGGCCGTTTGCCTCGCGCACCTGGCCTGGCTCATAAGGCTCGATCATGCCGTGATCTTGTGACATTTTGCGGATCCATTTATCGCTTTTAATACTCACGAATTGCTCTCCTGTGTTGGCGCTTGTGGTTACTTCATTAATTTAGGCGATGGCTATCGCTTTGATAGGTAATGACCGTGACATCGGCAGCGGCGGCACGCAGTGCACGCAGACTTTTATAGTCAACCGAATCATACCAACGCTTCAGCGCGGTCATGTCCTCAAACCGCAGCACCACCAGCCGCTCAAAGCGTGTATCAAACGCGCTTTCGTTGCCGATCATTTCATCTTGCAAACCGCGCAGCAAAATTTCGCCACCGTGCTGGATGATGGTCGCATCAACCGCGGCAAGATATTGATGCCATTTTTCAGCATCGCGAATACGAATATGTCCGGTTAAAAATGCCGCCATTTTTGTGTTGTATTTCTGTGGTGTATTTTAATGATCGTACGGAGGATCGGGTTGATCCGCGTATTGCAAAATAGCGCGCCGAAAATTTTTCGTTTCAGCGTGCCGTGTGTATTCTGCGATGTGTGTCAGTAACATTGAAACGGCTTCACGATTGCGACCCAGATTGTAAAGACTCAGCGCCAAAAACACTTTGAATTCTTCCGCATCAGGAAACGCGGCCAAACCTTTTTGCAGGGTTCTGACTGAGTCTGAATATTGCTCTAGGCAACGATAAGTGCTACCCAAGCCCAGCAAACAACCGCGCAGTTCTGCGCCCTGTAAACCGGACTCAATGGCACGCTCATAAAAACCCACCGCATCCTCTTCCATACCCTGCCCATCATAGGTACAGGCAAGCTCGTAATTAACTTGCGCGTCGTGGGGATGGGCTTTATGCAAATCCAGCAATATGGCCATTGCTTCCGTCAATTGCGAAGCATGCCGACATTTTACGGCGCGCTTGATAGCATTTTCGAGAGCAGACTTTGCCACAATGTCCGCCACCTAGGTATTCTGGATCACGATTTTGGGGAAAGCAGAAGATCGGTCTTGCGATTGTTTGGCGATTTTCACCGCACATTTGCGAGCAATCGATTTGTAAATGGTTGAAATTGGTCCATCGGGATCAGACACCACCGTGGGTTTGCCACTGTCGGCCATTTCGCGAATTTTGATATCCAGCGGCAGTGAACCGAGCATATCGATGTTGTAGTCTGCTGCCATTTTGGCTCCGCCGCCTTCGCCAAAAATATGCTCCAAATGGCCGCAATGGGTGCAAATATGCATTGCCATATTTTCCACCACACCAATAATAGGCACACCGACTTTCTCAAACATTTTGAGACCTTTGCGCGCATCGAGCAGTGCAATATCCTGCGGGGTGGTGACAATCACCGCACCGGTGACCGGCACTTTTTGTGCCAGCGTTAGCTGGATATCACCGGTGCCCGGCGGCAGATCAATCACCAGATAGTCCAAATCATTCCAGCGGGTCTCGTTGAGCAGTTGTTCCAACGCCTGCGTCACCATCGGGCCGCGCCAGACCATCGGCGTTTCCGGGTCAATCAGAAAACCCACGCTCATCGCCTGAATACCGTGCGCTTCGAGCGGCTCCATGGTTTTGCCGTCGCGCGACTGTGGGCGGCCCGTAATGCCGAGCATCATCGGTTGTGACGGACCATAAATATCAGCATCGAGCATGCCCACCACGGCACCCTCTGCAGCCAG
Organism: Burkholderiales bacterium; assembly: GCA_043773745.1. GTDB lineage: Bacteria > Pseudomonadota > Gammaproteobacteria > Burkholderiales > Usitatibacteraceae > UKL13-2. The sequence goes on from JAYVEV010000056.1 coordinate 28,797, forward strand.
CGCTAGCGCCAGATTGACGGCAGTAGTACTTTTACCCACACCGCCTTTGCCGGAGGCGACGGCAATAATATTTTTAATGCCGGGGATTAATTTCACCCCACGCTGCGCACTGTGGGAAACAATTTTGGAATACACATTGGCGGAAACATTTTCCACGCCGTCGATTTTCTTCAGGCGTTCAACCACCTGCTTGCGAATTCCTTCCGTCACACTCTTGCCGGGATACGGCAGGACAATTTCCAGCGAGACCATGCTACCGTCGATTTTGATATTTTTAGCGAACTTGCTGTCGATAAAATTTTCGTCCGTGACCGGGTCAATCAATTCACGAAGTGCGTTTTGAACTTGTTCTGTGGTGATGCTCATGTGTGTGCCAATCAATGCTATGGGAAACTAGAAATAAAATCAGTTGAGGACTACATTTAAACTATCCATCATTTTATCGGAAATGAGAGGCGACTCCGTATCAAATTGATATTGGGCTTGGTACAATCTGTATGAATAATTCGCCATACTTTTACCGTACTTTTATTTATTTAACCAAAATAGCGCTGGCATCTCCGATGCCGCCTGAAAATTGATGCCCCGCAAACTTTTCGTCACCACCGCACTCCCCTACGCTAACGCGCCGTTTCATATCGGCCACTTTATGGAATACATCCAGGCTGATATTTGGGTGCGTTTCCAGCGTCTGCAAGGCCACAAGGTTCATTTTGTCTGCGCTGATGATGCACACGGCGCGCCGATCATGCTCAATGCGGAAAAGCAAGGGCTCACCTCGGAGCAACTGGTCGAAAAAGTGACGTCAGAGCGCGCTGGCGATTTGCCAAAATTCAATATCAGCTTTGACCACTGGCACACCACCCATTCGCCCGAGAATGTGGCACTGTCACACGACATTTACAAAAAACTGAAGGCCAACAAGCTCATCAGCTCGCGCGAGATTGAACAGCTTTTTGATCCTGTCAAAGGCATGTTTTTGGCAGATCGCTATATCAAAGGCGAATGTCCCAAATGCGGCGCGAAGGACCAGTATGGCGATTCCTGTGAAGTTTGCGGGGCGGTGTATTCCCCCACTGATTTAAAAAATCCCTACTCCGCTATTACCGGTGCGAAACCAGTCTTAAAAAAATCGGAGCATTTTTTCTTCAAACTTTCCGACAAGCGCTGCGCAAAATTTTTGAATGAGTGGGTTGCAAACACCCCGTTGCAATCCGAAGTTAAAAACAAACTGGCTGAATGGTTAGGTGACGGCGGCAAGAATCTCAATGACTGGGATATCTCACGTGATGCGCCCTACTTTGGTATTGAGATCCCCGATGCGCCGGGCAAATATTTTTATGTGTGGCTCGATGCGCCGGTGGGTTATTTGGCCAGTCTCAAAAATTATTTTGAATCCGGCAAGGCCAAGTTCAACGACGAGCCGCGCAGTTTCGATGATTTTTTAGCGGATGATACCGTCGAGCAATATCACTTCATCGGCAAAGACATTATTTATTTCCACACTTTGTTCTGGCCTGCCATGCTGCATTTCGCCGGGCGCAAAGTACCAAACAATGTTTTTGTCCACGGCTTCATCGGTTTTTCTGGCGAGAAAATGTCCAAGTCGCGCGGCACAGGTATATCGCCGCAGGCATATCTGAAGTTGGGCCTGAATCCCGAATGGCTGCGCTATTACATTGCTGCAAAATTAAACGACAAGGTCGAAGATCTCGATTTCAATCCGGATGATTTTGTTGCCCGCGTCAATAGCGATTTGATCGGCAAGTATGTGAATATCGCCAGCCGTGCAGCCGGCTTTATCAGCAAAAAATTTGACGGCAAACTCGCCAAGCCGCAGCTGCCTGCCGATATCGCCAAAGAGTTTACCGCCGCCGCGCCCGAAATCGCTGCCTATTACGATGGCCGCGAATTTGGCAAAGCGATTCGTAAAATCATGGCGCTCGCCGATTTGGCTAATCAGTATGTTGACGCCAACAAACCGTGGGAACTCGCTAAACTAGAGGGCAAGGATAGCGAGCTGCATACCGTCTGTTCAACATGCATTTCGATGTTCCGCGACTTAACGGTGTATCTTGCTCCTGTGCTGCCGCAACTTGCTGCGAACGCGGGCGAGATGTTCAACTTCAACGCAACCGATTGGAAAGCACTCGCCAAATTATTACCTGCTGGCCATGAAATCAAACCGTACAAACATCTGATGACAAGAATTGACCCCAAGCAAATGGATGCCCTGCTGGAGCCTGCATTAGAGGCCGGCAAGGAAAACGCCAAGGAGGCTGCCAAAGCGCACGCAAAGGCCGATAGTAAATCAGCCGAAACGACTGAGGCTGCCAATGGCGAGTTTGCCCTTGTCCCACCTGAGGCACCCAAACCGGTTGTCATCCAACCGATCAGCGAAACCATTTCCATTGATGATTTTGGCCGCATTGATTTACGTGTCGCCAAAATTCTGGATGCTGAATGGGTGGTTGAGGCCGACAAGTTATTGAAGCTAACGCTCGACCTGGGCATCGAAACCCGCACCGTGTTTGCCGGTATCCGCTCAGCGTATAACCCCAAGGATTTGGTCGGGCGTCTGACCGTTACCGTTGCCAATCTGGCGCCACGCAAAATGCGCTTTGGTGAATCGCAGGGTATGGTGCTGGCCGCAGGCGATGGCACGGGCATTTATTTGCTGAGCCCTGATTCAGGTGCGGTGCCGGGGATGCGGATTAAGTAGCGCCATCCTTACCTGCATCACCCTCATTACAAGCTTTTGAAGAAAATTTAAAGGCTTAAATTATGGTTACCGAAAATCCGCCTCCCTCAGCTCCGCGAACGTCCACCGTGCCTGCTACGGCCGCGCCAACCGCTCGCGTTGTTTTTTCCACCGATCGCGAAACCCTTGAAGGCGAAGTGCGCATCGATACCTACCGCGCCTCTGGCCCCGGCGGGCAGCATGTCAACAAAACCAATTCCGCGATTCGTATTACCCATGAGCTATCGGGCGTCGTTGTTATCGCCCAAGATTCCTCATCGCAATTCCGCAACAAAGAAACCGCGTTTGAACGGCTGATCGAAAAATTAATAAAACTCAATCACGTGCCAAAAAAACGCCTAGCCACCAAACCTACCCGCGCCTCCAAAGAGCGCCGCATTGAGGGCAAAAAAACCCGCGCGGTGGTCAAGTCTAACCGCAGCAAGAAAGTCGTTGATGACTGATTTAAATGCTCCCGTGGTGCCGCATTGATCACGCTGCACCTCAACATCACTGGTCGTGTTCAGGATGTCGGCTTTCGCGAATCGATGCGTCTGATTGCCAACGCACTCAACGTCACCGGCTGGGTACGCAACCGGGAAGACGGCACCGTTGAAGCCGTGGTGCAGGGCGATGAAGATGCGGTGGAACAACTGGTCGGCTGGTGCCACAACGGGCCGCCGGGTGCGAATGTGAAATATGTGAACGCGAATTTATTTGAGACAGATGAAAATTTTATGGCGTTTTCGAGACGGCCAAATGAAGAGCGATAAATATGTGGAAGGGAAACTCTAAAACTGGCGGGGCATTTGATGGCTTTTCGCTTTGAACGCCGCGTGTATGCTGGTGTTTATTTTTTGCTACGCCTAGCTTGCCCGTTTTTTTTCTGATGATGTGCCGCTAAAAATGGCGCGGCCACTTAAAGTAGTGCCATGAGTGCCGGTGTAAAAAAAATTTAAAGAATATCGAGCGCCCCCGTTAATCCGGCGCCGAAGTCGCCTTGCACGGTAGCTGCTGACAACGTTCAACCAAATGTCAGCACAACATCCCAGCCCACGACCAGCGCATCTTTTTCCTGCTCACCGGTCGGCGACATGGGCTTGGCGAGCACGGTCTTACGGTCTTTTTCACTGTGAAGTTTGAACAAGTCGTCGCTGGCGTTTCTTTTCTCGCCTTCGAAATACATCTGCGTGATGACGCGACTCTTCGCACCCTTGATATCAAAGTGAATATGGCGCGTACGACCGCCGTACGGAGCGGGGTTGACGGTCTTCAGGCGGTAGCCGCCATCCGCGCCGGTAACGATGCGCGCATAGCCTTGGAAATTCGGATCCAACGGCGCTTTGCTAGTGTCGCCCGGGTGCGCATAGCGCCCGGCCGCGTTGGCCTGCCATATTTCCAGTACCGCGCCCGAGACGGACTCGCCGTTAGTGTTCAACACGCGCCCGCTGAGATACAGCAACTGCCCCTTCGCACGCTCCTTATTGCCTTGGATCATTGTCATGTCGAAGTCCGTATCCGCCGGTACCGTAAGCGGGTAGAACGGCCCGAGCGCATCATCGTCAGTCGGCCGCAAACGGCGCTCCGCAAAAGCGGGCGACATGCCCGTCAGCGCCGCTCCGGCCAGCGCCATTGATGCCGTCAGCATTGAGCGCCGCGACATACCCGAAGCAAGCCAGCGCTTTTCTTGTTGTTCGTGTGCGGAGTATTCGTCTGCTGCGGTGGGCGTAGGCATGGGGCACCTCGGAAGTTGGGGTAAACAACTATACGGTAGAACTTTCTTTGCTGAGGTCTAAGCGGCAACAGACTCCAACTTGCTGCACCCTGAGCGGACAAAGCATGAAGTGCACTATATGTCATGAACTTAGTGCGCGCAACTTTTGCATCTCAACTGGGTAAGGTCGGCCATGTTCCGATTGTTAGAAAAAAGCATGCCGTCCTTTTTTGCGGCTACACCACAGCCGCCACAATATCAATCTCAATCAAAAACCCACCCTTGAATTTATTCACTGGAATGATCGAACGCGCTGGCTTGTGCTCGCCGAAAAATTCGATGAAGGCACCATTGACCGCGCCCCAGTCGGCGATATCAGAAATGTAGAGCGTGGCGCGAATGACGTGATGGCGATCTGAGCCGGCCGCGCGCAGGATGGCTTCTGCGTTCAACAAGCATTGCGTGGTTTGTGCGGCGATACCTTCGGGAACAAAGTCTGCGGCCTTGCCTGGCACGCGCGCGAGTTGGCCGGAGACATAGACGGTGTCGTTGTGAATCACGGCGAGCGAGTAATGGCCGGCAGGTGGCGGCGCGTCGGGCACCGACGCGACTAACTCAATTGCCGCGCCGATCACGTCTTCTGCGGTCAGTTTTTTCAGGATTGCCATGGGAGTTTGTCCATATCTACGTTGCCGCCAGTCAAGATGATGCCGACGCGTTTGCCTTTGTAGCCGTACACGTCGAGATTACCTTCGAGAATCGACCCGAGCGGCGGACAGCACGAGGTCTCGCAGACGATTTTCAATAATTCCCACGTTATGCGCATGGCCTTGACGATGTTTTCTTCCGAGGCCAATGCGATACCGTCAACGTTTTGTCGGATCACCGGAAATGTCTTGTCGCCCAAGCCCGTGCGCAGACCATCGCAAATGGTGTTCGGCACCGCGTCGGTAATGCGCACTCCACTCTGCAAGGAGCGATAGCCGTCATCCGCACCGGTGGGCTCGCCTCCGATAACTTTGATGCCCGGCTTGATGCCTTTGGCGGCGACTGCGGTTCCTGAGAGCAAGCCGCCGCCGCCGAGTGGCGACATGATGATATCCAAGCCCGGCACTTCTTCCAGAAACTCCAGCGCAGCGGTGCCCTGCCCGGCCATCACACGATAGTCGTTGAACGGATGCACAAGCTCTAGGTTCTGCTCAGCGATGAGTTTATCCACCGCCTCTTCACGCGCAACGACATTGGGTTCGCAATAGACGATGGTCGCGCCGTAGGCCTCGATGGCGAATTTTTTCGGGCGCGGCGCGTTGGTCGGCACCACGATGGTAGCCTTGATACCGCGCAGTCCTGCCGCCCACGCCAGCGCTGCGCCGTGATTGCCGGAGGAATGCGTGACCACACCACGCTTCATCTGCTCATCGTTGAGTGACATGACCGCATTGCACGCGCCGCGCGCCTTGAACGCGCCGACTTTCTGCATATTTTCGCACTTGAAGAAAATTTCAGCGCCGAGTTTTTTGTTGAGAATGCTGCTGGACAATACCGGCGTGCGGTGAATGTACGGCTTGATGCGGGCGTGAGCCGCGTGGATGGTTTCCAGAGTGAGTTCGTTCATCGCTAATCAGTCTTCCAATTCATTATTCAATCTCACGATATCGAGAATACCCATCACGTTCCCAGCTTTCATCATCGCGGCTTTTTGTTAGCAGAAAATGAGTCGGGGTCGCTAAATTTTTCAGCGGCATGAGAGCAAGTATTTCATCATGGCGTCCCCAAAATATAAATCACAAACGATGAGCCATGTGCAATCTATTTAAAGGCGATAAAAATCCACGTTGCGCGTTACGGATGTTTTATTAGCGAGTGGAGTGCAATACTGGCGCGGTTTTTGACGGCTTTTTGCCCCAAGCTCGTCTCCCAGAGCCATCCTCAAAAAATACCTAATAATCTCCCCCACCTCCACCAAACTGCCCCCCACTCTGAAACCCGTCCCGCCAGCTTCGTCCTGCGGGCGGCGGCGGCATCAGGTTTGCGGTATCGAATTGCAGATCAACATTCTCTGGTGTGAGCCATTCATACAGAGATTGCAGCAGATCCTCTGACAAACGCACACGCCAATGTTCCGGCAGTGGCACATCGACGGTTGCGGCGCCATTGTTATAGCGAATCAGAATCGGGCAGCTATTGGCTTGATTGGGTGCCAGGTGCGGTGCCAGCTTGTTGCGCAGCTTGCCGCTATCAGCCTGGCCATTCATTGACAGCGTCATCATTTTGGCGTGCTTGCGCGCTTCGTCCATGGTGCGAACCTCATCGACGATCACGCGCATGCCGTCGGTACGCTCATCGAGACTGACTTTGCCGCGCACGATCAGCGGCTGGTCATCCACCAGCGAGGCGCGACATTTGTCGAATACTTCGGTGTAGAGCACCGCCTCAATTCGTGCGGTGCCGTCATCGAGCGTGATCACGCACATGCGGCCGCGCTTGCCGTTGATTACACGCTGACTGTACAAAATACCCGCCATCATCTGGTGTTCGTTCCTAGGCTCCAGATCAGCCAGCGCAGCTTTGGCGAACTGGCGGATTTCTTTTTCATAGGTGGTGAACGGATGGCCGGACAGATAAAAACCGAGCGCCAGTTTTTCATTGTTCAGGCGTTCGCGTTCACTCCATAGCTGGGTTGTCACCAGCTCCAGCACATCCATACTGCCGCCGGTGGCTTCGCCAAACAGGCTAACCTGCTGTGCGTCGCGCTCAGATTTTTCGGCCATCTCGACGGCCTTGGGCAGCGATTTAATCAGCATGGCGCGGTTGGGTTCCAGCGCATCAAATGCGCCAGCGCGAATCAACGCTTCCATCGCGCGGCGATTCACGGTGTGGCGATCCACCCGTCTTACAAAATCAAGCAAATCTTTGAACGGGCCACCCGCGCTGCGGGCTGCCACAATATTGTTGATCGCGCCCTGCCCGGTACCCTTGATGGCTCCTAAGCCATAGCGCACCGTGTTGGCATCGACCGGCTTGAAGCGATAGGTGCTGGAATTGATATCGGGCGCCAGCACCGTGATGCCGTTGGCCTTGGTGTCATCAAAAACAATTTGTACCTTGTCGGTGAAATCCATCACCCCCGACATGTTTGCCGCCATAAATTCGGCGGTGTAATGTGCCTTCAAATAAGCCGTTTGATAGGCGAGCAATGAATATGCCGCCGAGTGTGATTTATTAAAACCATAACCGGCAAACTTTTCCATGAAATCGAAAAGCTCGTTGGCAACTTTGGGCTTCACCCCATTCTGTAGCGCGCCCTCGCTGAAAATCGCCCGGTGCCTGGCCATCTCATCGGCCTTCTTTTTACCCATCGCGCGGCGCAGCAAGTCAGCACCGCCGAGTGAATAGCCGCCGATTACCTGCGCAATCTGCATCACCTGTTCCTGATAAATCATGATGCCGCAGGTGGGCGACAAAATCGGTCGCACCCGCTCATCCAGATAGGTGACCGCTTCAGCCCCACTTTTTCGCTGGGTGTATTCGGGGATCAGCGCCATCGGGCCGGGGCGATAGAGTGCGTTCAGCGCGGTCAAATCATCGAGTCTCGATGGTTTGGCTTTAACCAGCAGATCACGCATACCGCGACTTTCAAACTGGAAGATCGCAACCGTGTTGGCTTTGGAAAAAATTTCGTAGGTTTTTTTATCATCCAGTGGAATAGTGGAGAGTTCAAACTTTGCGTTTTCCTCGCCTGCATATTCATTGCCATCCGGTTGCACGCCGGGCCGCTCATGCACCAGCTTGACGGCCTCTGCCAGAATCGTCAGCGTCGTCAAACCCAAAAAATCGAACTTCACCAGACCGACGGCTTCCACATCATCTTTATCGTACTGACTCACAAATGAATCCGAGCCATCGGCCACATACAGCGGCGTGAAATCGGTCAGCGGGCCAGGCGCAATCAGCACCCCACCCGCGTGCATGCCAACGTTGCGGGTAATGCCTTCGAGCTTTAGCGCTAACGCCATCAGCTGCGCTACCTCATCCTCGGTGCGCATGCGCTCAGAAAACTGGGGCTCTGCCGCGATCGCGCCGGCCAGCGTGATGCCGAGTTCATTCGGAATCAGCTTGGCGATTTGATCGACATAGTTGTAGCCCATGCCGAGTACGCGGCCGACGTCGCGGATTACCGCTTTTGCCGCCATCGTGCCAAACGTGACGATCTGCGAAACCGAATCATGCCCGTATTTATTTTTAACGTAATCAATAACCCGGTCGCGGCCCTCCTGACAAAAATCGATGTCAAAGTCAGGCATCGAGACGCGCTCGGGATTCAGGAAGCGCTCGAACAGCAGCTGATATTCCAACGGGTCCAGATCGGTGATGCCGAGTGAATAGGCAACCAGCGAGCCCGCGCCCGAACCGCGGCCCGGCCCTACCGGTACACCATTATTTTTTGCCCAACTGATGAAGTCCGCGACAATCAAAAAATAGCCGGGAAACCCCATGTGAATAATGGTTTTAACCTCAAACTCCAGACGCTCGAGATAGCGGGGATAGGCTTCGGCGCGCTTGGTTGCATCAGGAAATATTTTTTCCAGCCGCTGGTCGAGACCTGCCTGGGCCGAGTCGAGCAAATAGGCTTCAATGGTTTCGCCGTTGGGTGTGGGGAAATTAGGCAGCTTTGATTTGCCCAGCGAGAATTCAAAGTGGCAACGCTTCGCAATTTCGCCTGCGTTTTCCAACGCCTCGGGAATATCGACAAACAGCGCCGCCATTTCGGCGCACGATTTGAAATACTGGGCAGCCGTGAAATCGCGGGTGCGTCGCTTGTCGCCCAGCACTTCACCACGCGCAATACATACCCGCGCCTCGTGCGCCTTGAAATCATCGGGCGTCATGAATTGAATCGGGTGAGTCGCCACTACCGGCAAATCGCAGACGCTCGCCAGGTTCATGGCGGCAGCGTTATAAGGCTCGTCGAAATCCCGTTCAGCGCGCTGCAACTCAATATAAAACGCGCCGGGAAAATACTGACTCCAGGCGTTGGCCAATTCCATCGCACGCTTGGTATCAGTCTGCATCAAGGCCTGGCCAACATCACCAAACGCCGCGCCAGATAAGGCGATTAGGCCATTGGTGGCATTGTGCGTCAGCCATTTTCGATTCAGCTCGGCACGGCCACGCCAGGTGTTTTCACGGTAAGCGCGTGTCAATAATTGGCATAAATTCAAATAGCCCGCTTCATTGCGGCAAAGCAGTAACAAACGCGCGGGCTGATCGCGATTTTTTTCGTTTTCGATAAATACATCGCAGCCGATGATCGGCTGCACGCCGCGCCCGCGCGCCATTTGAAAAAACTTGACTGCCCCGAACACGTTGGCAATATCGGTAATCGCCAGCGCGGGTAATTTGTCAGCACTCGCTTTCGCCACCGCCTCGTCGATGCGGACAATCGAATCCGTGATCGAAAATTCGGTATGGAGACGGAGATGAGCGAAAGGGATAGGAGTGGTCATTGCGGGCGTTCAAATAGCGAGTGCAATTTTACCACCTGCGGCTATCGCATTGAGCATCTAATGAATTCGATAGCGCTCTCATTGAAAACAACCCAGAACTCAATGGAATGTAATTAAGCGGTTCGCTTTTTTTGTGCTTGCGCTAATTTTTCAATCGTGATTTTTTTGTAGCCATTTTTTTCTGAAAGCGCCAATTTCGCTTAATTTCAGCATATCAATTGCCCGCTCATTTAACCTGGTAAGCCCATCACAGCTGAGCATTTTCGGATCACTAACTTCTTCTATCGCGAGGCTAATATACTCTTCAAATTCCGCCTTAATTGCCCCGGTACGAGATTTTGACCAGCCCGCCCGTTCGCCGATATTTCTCCCCATCATTTTAGTAACCCAATCCTCATCTTGATCGGCGAATCTATTGGCAACAAGGCCACAAATTTCTTTACGCTTATCGCTGCTTGCAAATTCCAAGCCGCAATATTTACCGAAACGACCAAGATCATAGAGCATTAGCGAACCATTAGTAGCCATTAAATTGAATCCAACATTAGCTTTTGTCATCGGTGCAAGGCTTTGGATTTGTTCTGATTGAAGTACGTCCGCCAAGGGCGGCTTTCGAGAGTTCAATTTTGGCAAGCTCGCAAATTTTTCAAGCGCTGCGTCACCGGCCACAGCATCTTTTCGCTGAATCGCTCCACCCGCGATAGCAAGCCATGGCACGGCATTGTCTGGATCAAGCTTTGCCCATTGTTCGGCAGTGACATTCGAACATCCCGCGGCTTTTTTCTTTTGGCACTGGTGAAAGGCCATGGCATATACATCAGGGTCGTTAGTTGTCTCTGCCAGTTTGATTAACTCGGGGCTAACGCTACTATAGTAACGGTCGCTAATTTCAGTGTATTTTTTACTATAAGTTTCATCGCCATGCCATTCGGGATATTGTTTAGAAAAGGCTTCCAATTCGGCCCAGCCAGCATTAGCGGCTTGTAAATAAAAACCAAGCGCGCGCTTTTTTTCAATGGGGCTTTGGGTTAATGCTGTGACGGCTTTTGAAATCGCCTCACCTGGCGAATCAGAATATTTTTGTATGACGATAGATGGCTCGTCTGTAGCTCGTTGCCAGCCATGTCCACATACCTCAACATAGGGCGCTTCGAAGGCGGTTGAATTGGACGCGGCTCGATGGCGATTATCCGAAAACCCTGGCGCAAGCGCTATCACGCGGGAGTAATCGCGCGTCTTTTGATTGGCTGATGCTGAATGAGTCCCAAGTACCGCATAGAGTGCGGACGCAGAAGTGCCGAACGAACCACTGCGCATGAATAACAAAACAGCCACAGCGCAGATTAACCCGATGGCTACCCACCGCCAATGATGTGGCCTGCGATGAGCCATTTCCTTATCAGACTCACTGCGCATTGTTTATGATTGAGGCTGCTGTAAACAATGCGCCGCGATCTCATCCGCCAGCCGCTCATGCAGGCTGGTCGGTAAATCATGGCCCATGCCCGCAATGACAGATAACTTCGCGTTGGGAATTTCGCGCGAGGTCTCGATGCCGCAGGCCACCGGCACCAGCGGATCATCTTTGCCGTGGATGACCAGCGTGGGCGCGGTGATGCGGCGCACGGCCTTGGTACGGTCGCCACTGGCGGCTATCGCGATCAGTTGCCGCGCGGCACCAGGCGGATGGTAGTTGCGGCGCACATGGCGCTCACAAAATAGATTGAGAATGGTTTCATCTTCAGGAAAACCGGGGCTGCCGATGGCGCGCAGCACACTTTTCATCCGCGATACAGCGCCCTCAATATCGCCGCGCCGGGCGGGCACCTGTAAAACAGCGTTGCGTGCTTTGCGAGTGGGGCCAGGCAAACTGCGACGGCCGGTAGTAGACATTATTGATGTCAGACTGGCAACCTTGTCGGGGAAATTCGCGGCGAGGTTTTGCGCGATCATGCCACCCAGCGAGGCACCAACCACATGCGCACGCTCAATGCCCAGGGCGTCGAGCAAAGCGGCGGCATCGGTTGCCATATCGTTTATAAAGTACGGCGCTTTCAGCGGAATCCGCATCATGTGCTTGATAAATTCCAGCGGCACATTGGGCGTGCCAAGCTGATCAAGTTTGGTCGATAAACCAACATCGCGATTATCGAACCGAATCACCCGAAAGCCTTTATCAACTAGCCGCGCACAAAACGCATCTGGCCACGCGATCATCTGCATCCCCAGCCCCATTACCAACAGTAGCGGCGGGCCATCGGCGGGGCCGAGAATTTCGTATTCGAGTGTGAGGCCGTTGGATTGAATGGAGGGCATGGATATTATTCCGCTCGGTTAGGGTCACGATAAAAATATTGTCGCCAACCGCTGCGATCAAACTTGTTCCATTGGCCTTCGGCCTGCGCCAGACGATCTGCCACCGCGTAGAGCGCAATCGGGTTCATGCCCATGCCGACATGGCTGGCGATGACTTCGATATTCTCAGCCGTCTTGGATTCTTTTTGTATCGATAATGGCCACGAGACCACCCCGTCGGTGCGGCTGAAAATCGAGGTGGTGGGCACCGGCGGCGCGGCCTTGATATGCGCCAGCATTTGCTTATCCTGCAATTTGTGGCCACTGACGAATTCATAAAATCGCCATGCATTGGTAGCTTTAGGATCGCCTGCAAACGGCGTGCCTAGGGTAATCACGCTGCGCACCTGCTTCGGCAACGCCTTGGCGAATTCACGCGCATATAGGCCACCCAGGCTCCAGCCGATAAGGCTTACTTTACGTTTGGTGGTTTCATGAATTTGCATGATGCGCTCGACACTTTTTTTCAATACGCCATCACGCGGGCCGAAATTGAAACCCAAATCCCAGCCGTGGGTTTCATAGCCTTGCGAATTTAAAAAACTGCGCAAAGGCGCGGTGGAAAAATCTCCTGCGCCAAGTCCAGGGAACACAATGACCGGATGACCGTCACCCTGAGGCGCGGTTTTTAATAACGGCCATGCTGCAAGGGTCGCGCCCAGTTCCCACGGCGCGCGGCCTTCAAGTGCGATGAGCAGGGCACCCGGTGCTCGCAGTTGTTCGGCCATGCTTTCGATATCAAAAGGCGATGCGTCCGAATCCGCAGCGGCGGCGGAAGCGGCATCTGGATTTTTTGTCTTGGATTCACTTTGTCTGGCGCGAAATTTTTCCAGAAAATCGAAGGGCGATGACGTGCTGTTGGTGTTTTTCATGCGGAATGATTGGCTCAGATTAGGCGCGTTTTTTTGTTACGGCAGATGTCGGGGATTTCTTTTTGATGACCCGCTTCGATACTACTTTCTTTGCCATCGGCTTTTTCAACGCAATTTTTTTGGTCAGTGAATTTTTTGCAGGTGGTTTTTTCGCTACAGTTTTTTTGGCCATCGATTTTTTCACCACCGGTTTTTTTGCTACTGCTTCCGTTGCGGGCGCTTTGGCTTGATTTGCCTGCTTGCCGATATCCGCCATCATCAAGCCCACCAGCTCGCGATGCCCTGCATATAAATGTTTTACAAACTCACCGAGGCGCGGCACTTCATCCTTCGCGGCGATCAGGCCATAATCAAGAGAGCCGTCATAAGAGTGGATGGTCAAATTCAGCGCCATGCCGTGGGTGACGATCGAAACCGGATAATTTTGCATCATGCGTGCACCCGCCATGTACAACGGGATTGGTGGACCGGGTACATTTGAAATAAGGATGTTGGCAACGACCGGGATACGATTCGAGGCGACCGCTGTTTTATAAAGCGGCGTAATCACGCTCATCAGCCACGGGATGCCAAGCGACGGCAGATCGGTGGTGGCGGTAGTCATCACGCCTTTCATGCTGCCGGTGAGGGATTTAGCCGCAGTGCTGGCATCGCGAATCGCGAGCAGGCGCTTCATCGGGTCGGCCAAATGAGTGGCCATATTGATGAGCATCATCGTGACCTGATTATTCGCCGTGGTGTCACCGGCTGCGCGCAGACTGGCGGGCACCGCGCCCACCATTGCCTTGGCGAGGATGGCTTTATCCTTGGCAAAATAGTGGCGCAGCGCACTGGCAACGGTGGCCAGTACCACATCATTCAGGGTAACCCCAAAGTGTTTGCCAATCGCTTTGGCCTCCGCCAACGGGATGCGGGCCGTGGTAAAGCTGCGGCGCGCGCCGATGGCGACATTGAGCGGCGTGCGCGGGCCGAGCTTGATGCCGCTGGGCAATAGTTTTTTAGCTGCCTGCAGTGGCGTGTCACTCGACTTCAGCGTCGCCAAATTTCCGGCAAGCTCCATCATATTGGCCATGCCGCTGAGCTGCTCGCTTGGCGCACCCATAACTTTGGCTTCACTGCTCGACAATACCGAGCCTGCGATGGACTTCACTGCGCCCGAGCCCGCATTGAAACCGGCTTTTAGAATTTTTCCATACTGCGCGGCGCTATTGCGAATCGCGGAGGTGAGCATGCTAGTAGCAGAGAGTGGCACGGTTCGTTTATGGCTGGCTTTTTCTGATGCAGCGCGGGTGGGCGGATTCGCTTCGATGTCGAGCAAGGCCTGCGATAGTGCAACACCCGCCTGACCATCCATACCGGCGTGATGCAGGCGCGTGGTGAGCGCGACTTCACCACTTTGCAGGCCTTCAATCACCGTGAATTGCCAGAGCGGACGATCACGGTCAAGCATCGGCTCATGCAATTTTGCAACGGCAGCCTCCAGCTGCGCCTGGGTGCCCGGCTTGGGCAATTTCAGTGTGCGGATATGCCAGTCAAGATCCATATCCGGGTCGTCAATCCAGATGGGATTTGCCAGCGAGAGCGGCATAAACGCGAGCTTGCGCGTCAGCAGCGGCGCCAAATGCATTCGTGATTCAATGTGGCGGCGAAGATGGGGATAGAAGCTGCCGCGATGGCCTTGCGGCTTTTGGAACAGCATCAGGCTGCCGACATGCATCGGCGTTTCCGGCGTTTCGAGATACAAAAACAAGGCGTCAAGCGCGCTTAACTGTTGCACCAGTTTCTCCCCAATACCGCGTTGTTGTGATTGTCGTTAAAGGCCGACGGCACGGCTATTCTGGCACGGTTTGATCGCTATTTTTATTTTGACGTCGCGCCGCAAAGAAAGCCTTTAACAGCGCTCCGCATTCCTCGGCCAACACACCACCGGTAAATTGGGCGTGGTGATTTAATTTCGGCTCGTTCGGCAAATTCATCACGCTGCCGCACACACCCGTCTTTGGCTCCATTGCACCAAACACCACGCGACTGACCCGCGCATGCAGCAGTGCGCCAACGCACATCATGCAGGGCTCCAACGTGACGTAAAGTGCACAATCAACGAGCCGATAGTTTTGGATATTTTTGGCCGCGTCGCGTAGCGCCACAATTTCGGCGTGGGTTGTGGGGTCATGCGAAGTGATTGGCTGGTTGAAACCGCGACCGATGATGACGCCGTCCTTTACCACCACCGCGCCGACGGGCACCTCGCCCAAGTTCCAAGCCTGTTGCGCGAGCGCGAACGCTTCGCGCATGAATGCTTCATCGCTAACAGACTGACTAGCCATTGCATAAACCAAAAACAAAAACCCAACACTGACGAGGCGTTTGAGGCAAAATTTCTCTGAAATGCCCGCCCATGCTAGTGTTTGCCTGATAAATTATGCGGCTTATTGGGGCTTGGCTCATTTGTGTTTGTGTCCGAGTCGGCGTCGGCATCATCGCCTTCGTCACTATGCATCGCATGTAAAAATCGATGCACGGCTGGCGCAAAAATCACGGCCGCGGTCATCACCACCATCAGCCCGCAGTAAAGCGCATACAGGCCCGAAAATATTTTCGCGCCAGTGGTCTCCGGCGATGCCAGCGGCCCCATGCCGCCCAGCAACATCGACGCATTAACGAATGCATCAGCCCAATCCATTTTGGGGAAGTAATAAAGGTAACCCGACATCCCGATCGCCAGCGATACAACAACCATCGCCATGCCAATTAACGAACTACGGATCAGGCGCGATTTGAATTGATGAATGGGGATCAGCGGTTTAGAGATGTGCTCAAACATGTTGTTTATTCCTGTCTGTTGGAAATATGCGCGCAGCGGCGGGGCGAGTACGAAAAAAATGTGGCAAAAACACCGATAGCCTAGTCGGCAATATACGCGTCCACTTCGATTTCAACGAGATGTTCGGCGTCAATCAGCCGCGCCACCTCAACCATAGTCGCAGCAGGACGAACCTCACCAAAAAATTCACCGTGCAAACGACCGATTGTTTCCCAATCGGCAATATGGGTCACGAACAGGCGGGTGCGGACAACCGCCGTCAACGATGCGCCCGCTTCCTCCAATGCGCGCTCAATTTTTTGCAGCGCATACCGGGTTTGCTCTGCTGCATTGCCTTTGCCCACCACCTGGCCATGCTCATCCGTGGCGGTGGTGCCCGCTACCCAGATATGATTGCCGATGCGCACAGCGCGCGAATAACCGACGATGGATTCCCATGGTGCTCCAGAGGAGATGTTTTTGCGATGCACTATTCCCACTCAATCGTCGCTGGCGGCTTGCCACTCACGTCATACACCACGCGATTAAATCCGCGCACTTCGTTGATGATGCGGCTCGAGACTTTGCCGAGCAGCGAGTAGGGCAACTCAGCCCAGTGCGCGGTCATGAAATCAGTTGTCTGCACGGCGCGCAGTGCGACCACGTTTTCATAGGTGCGGCCATCGCCCATCACGCCGACGCTTTTTACCGGCAGATAAACGGCGAACGCCTGAGCAACATTGTCGTACCAGCTCACGCCTTTTTCATCTTTGGTGGCGCGCAGCTCTTCAATAAAAATTGCATCGGCACGGCGCAATAAATCGGCGGCTAGCTGGGTGACTTCACCCAAAATCCGCACCCCCAAACCGGGACCGGGGAACGGATGGCGATAGACCATCTCCTTGGGCAAGCCGAGTGCCACGCCAAGTTTGCGAACCTCATCCTTAAACAGCTCGCGCAATGGCTCAAGCAATTTCAGATGCAGGGTATCGGGCAGGCCGCCGACATTATGGTGCGACTTGATGGTGTGGGCCTTTTTGGTTTTAGCGGACGCACTTTCAATCACGTCGGGGTAGATGGTGCCCTGCGCCAACCATTTGGCCTTTGGCAATTTTTCAGCCTCGCGCTGAAACACCTCAACAAATACGCGGCCAATAATTTTGCGCTTTTGTTCGGGGTCGCTCACGCCTTTGAGTTGATTCAAAAAATCATCTGCCGCATTGACGTAAATCACTTTCATGTGCAGATTGTCAGTGAAGGTTTTTTTGACTTGCTCAGATTCATTTAATCGCATCAGACCGTTATCAACATAAACGCAGGTGAGCTGCTCACCAATCGCTTTGTGAATCAACGCGGCGGCAACTGATGAATCGACACCGCCGCTCAATCCCAAAATAACTTCGTCACTGCCGACCTGCTCACGAATTCTGGCAACGGCCTGCGGAATATATTCGGGCATATTCCAGTGCGCCTCACAACCGCAAATATCGTGCACAAAGCGGCTGTAAATCGCCGGGCCCTGCGTGGTGTGGGTCACTTCCGGGTGGAACTGCACGGCATAAAATTTACGCGCTTCATCCGCCATACCGGCGAACGGGGTGGTCTCGTTAGAGGCAATCACTTTGAAGCCGGGCGGCAGCTCAGTCACTTTGTCGCCATGCGACATCCACACATCGAGCAGGCCATGTCCTTCGCTGTTGCTGCGGTCTTGCACGCCGTTAAATAATTTTGAATGGCCACGCGCACGCACTTCGGCATAGCCAAATTCACGCACCAAGCCATTCTCGACTTTGCCCCCCAATTGCGCGGCCATGATCTGCATGCCGTAGCAAATACCAAGTACGGGTACGCCCAATTCAAACACGATTTGCGGCGCCCGTGCAGTGTCTTCCTGAGTCACCGAGGCGTGACTGCCCGACAAGATGATGCCGCTCGGTGCATAGGCCCGAATATCATCCGCACTCATGTCAAACGGGTGGAGCTCGCAGTACACACCGGCCTCGCGCACCCGGCGAGCGATCAGCTGCGTGACTTGAGAACCGAAATCGAGGATGAGAATTTTGTCGGACATGATTGGGCAGTTAAAGTTGAGCTTGTATTATTTGTCGGCCGACTGGACATGAGAATTCAGATGGAAACTCGGATGGGTTTTAAAATACCGCCAGGCAATAAATACGGCCGCCACGCTCAACACCGAGCAAAGGAAAAACACTGAACCGATCCTGAAATCGCCTGCTGGATAGTGGCTGACTTTTGCCAGAATGGTGGTGCCGATCATCGGCGCGATGATGACGGCAAGGCTGCTGAGCCCTTGCAATGAGCCCATCAGCGCGCCCTGCTCTTTGGGGTCGGTCTGTTTTGAGACAATACTTTGCAGCGCCGGTCCGGCACCAAACGCAAGCACATTACAAAGTATGAACACATACATCATCCAGCCTTCAGTTGCCAGACCATAGAGCAGATAGACAATGGCGCCCGAGGTCAGGCCCAGCAGAGACAGCCGGACTTCGCCAAATTTTTTAAGCAGCCAACCCAGCAAGCCTGCTTGTACCACCGCCGCGGTCAGTCCCACGAAAAAAAGTGACAGGCCGTTTTGCAGCGTTCCCCAACCGAAACGAAAATTGTTGTACAGCACCCAAGTGGTGTGCAACAGCATTTGTGCCATGCTGACCAGCGCAAAAACCGCGACCAGGCCACGAATATCTTTGCGACGCGCCAAGGTGGAAAGTGAAACAAAGGGATTGGCTTTTTTCCAAGTGAAGTTATTGCGCTTTTCCGGCGGCAGCGATTCAGGCACGAAAAAATAACCGAAAATAAAATTTGATATGCACAAAACCGCGCCTAAATAAAACGGCAAATGCAAATTAATGCTGCCTAAAAATCCGCCAATGACCGGCCCAAAAATGAAGCCCAACCCAAATGTGGCGCCGATCATGCCAAACGCTTTCGCACGGGTTTCGGGTGTGGTCACATCCGATGCATACGCATTGGCAACTGAAATACTGGCCGATGACATGCCGCCAATCACACGACCAATGAACAGCATAGCAAGGCTGGTCGCCAGCGCGGTGGACAGAAAATTCAATGCCATACCCGCCATGGAGAACAGCATCACCGGACGACGGCCCACTTTGTCGGACATTGCTCCCAGCAGTGGCATGCACAGAAATTGCAGCAAACCAAACACGGTCGCGAGAATGCCGTACCAATAGGCTTGCAAGTCGCGCCCCTCAACGAATTCACCGACAATCATCGGCAACCCCGGGACCGCCAGGCCAATACCCAGCATGTCGATAAAAACAACCGCCAAAATAAAATTCAGGCCGACCGGTTTGACCGGTTTTTTATTCTCATCAGGGACTGCGTTTAAAGCGGCGACACCAACTGAATCAGACAAAGTTTTGCTCCAAAATTTTGTAACCCTTGCGCTTTCCAGTTCGGCCAATCATGACTGACCCGCATGCCAACATGGCCGAAGAGAAAACCAACATTAATCCGCCCGATAATTTGGCGCTTCCTTGGTGATCTGTACATCATGCACATGCGATTCGCGCATGCCCGCCGAGGTGATTTCGACGAAGGTCGCATTGGTTCGCATCTCGGCTATGGTCGGGCATCCGACCAAGCCCATTGAGGCGCGCACGCCGCCCATGAGCTGATGAATGATCGCAGTAACCGGCCCCTTGTACGGCACACGGCCCTCAACGCCTTCGGGCACCATCTTGTCGGCATTGCTGATGTTTTCCTGAAAATAGCGATCACTCGAACCTTTTTGCATTGCACCCAATGAGCCCATGCCGCGATAGCTTTTATACGAACGGCCCTGAAATAATTCGATCTCACCGGGCGCTTCATCGGTACCCGCAAACATCGAGCCCATCATCACGCAGGAGGCACCGGCAGCAATCGCCTTGGCCACATCACCGGAGTAACGAATCCCACCATCGGCGATGCAGGGGATACCCAATTTTTCGAGCGCAATGGCGGCCTCGGCCACCGCCGTGATCTGTGGCATACCCACCCCGGTGACAATACGCGTGGTGCAAATGGAGCCAGGGCCGACACCAACTTTGACACAATCCGCACCGTGATCAGCCATCGCCAACGCACCGGCGGCGGTAGCCACATTGCCGCCAATCACTTGCACAGCGGGATAGGCAATTTTTACCGCTTTGATCATATCGAGCACCGCTTGCGCGTGGCCGTGCGAGCTGTCGACTACCAGACAATCGGCACCGGCTTCAATCAATGCAGCGGTGCGATCCATGTTATCGCCACCGACTCCCACCGCCGCGCCGACGCGCAGTCTGCCTTGCGCATCTTTACAGGCATCCGGATGGTCCTTGGCTTTTTGAATATCTTTGACAGTAATAAGCCCGACCAATTCAAACGCATCATTGACCACCAGCACCCGTTCTAGGCGGAATTTATGCAGCAGTGCCTGCGCTTGGTCGAGTGACACACCTTCCTTCACCGTCACCAATTTGTCGCGCGGGGTCATGATATTTTTGACCGGCTGATCAAGCTCGGTCTCAAAACGTAAATCGCGGTTGGTGACAATACCCACTAGGGTTTTACCCTCGACGACTGGCAACCCGGAAATATTGTTTTGGCGGGTCAATGCCATCACGTCGCGCACCAGCATGGTGGGGGTGACCACCAGCGGATCTTTCACCACGCCGCTCTCAAAGCGCTTGACCTTCGCAACTTCAGTTGCCTGAGCGCGAATCGATAAATTCTTGTGAATTATGCCGATGCCGCCTTCTTGGGCTAAGGCGATCGCCAAACGCGCCTCGGTTACCGTATCCATGGCAGCCGATACCAACGGTAAATTGAGCCGAATTGTTTTGGTTAGCTGGGTGGCGAGCGTAACGTCGCGCGGGTGTACTTGGGAATGGGCAGGAACAAGAAGGACGTCGTCGAACGTCAATGCTTTTTTGACGAGTTTCACAGAAGGGGCTCCGGCAAAAAGCGGATTATACGCGAGTGCCCCGCATCGAGCAAAGCTAGTGCCTAAAAATTCGGTACTTTTAGTATCAAATCTGCCTTTAAAGCTACCTTTTCTACACTGTTAACTTTTTAGTCAAAATTGGCCATATTCATTGACTCAGCCTGTATTTACCGCTAATTTAGCGAACTAAAGTGAAGTAATTGACCTAACCCATTGATGAAAATAAATTTTTACGCCGATTTGATGAAATGTTCATCCGTAATATAAGCGCTGTGCATGACACCGCAAACCACACTGCCTCCGCAGCAGCGGGACAGCTAAACCATGATTGGTTTAGTTCGGTTATCGCTGCACTGTGGACTGGTATCGCCGTTGGCGTCAGTGGCTGTGCGACCACGCCGCCGCCGCTTGTAGCACCAACCGTTGTTGCCGAGCCTGTATCGGTGAAGCCAGCCGCATTAAGTGTTGATGCCGATAACGCGCTCAAAGCTGCCGAACAAACCGTTATTGAAACCCGCGTCCGGCGCGCACTTTGGACAGCCGCAACCGATCAACTAAATCATGCCCGCGCCGCCGCAAAAATATTTGATAGCGATCTCACTTTAAAGCATGCGCGTGAAGTCATCGCGTTATGCCAGCTAAGCCTGCAGCAAAAACAATCGCCGCCCGTAACCTGGTAATGCACGCATGTTTGATTTGCAGACTATCCGGCGGCACCGTTAGTACGCACCGTTGGTTTTGATTCGTTGTGGTTGTGGTTGTTGTTATTGGTATTAAGGAGTAACCCGTCAACTACCCCGCCCTAAAGGACGGAGCTTGAAAGTCGCCAGACTCTAAAGCTAGGTTGACCAGGCTTAGTAGCAGCATCTTGCTACTACGTTAGTAA